>CALWIP010000018.1 GCA_944380775.1 uncultured Clostridia bacterium
TCGCGGAGCCAGACGCGCGTCGGCACGGGGAACCCGAGCTTCTTCTTCTGGGCGGTGGCCTCCGGCAGGCGGCGCAGGGCGGCCTGCCGCATGGCGTACTTCGTATTTTTGCGGTTCACGCGCAGGCGCTTCGGGATGCGCGCCGCCACGCGGAACACTTCCTTGTCCAGGAACGGCACGCGCAGTTCCAACGAATTCGCCATGCTCATGCGGTCCGCCTTGAGCAGGATGTCGCCGACCATCCATAAATTGATGTCGAGGTATTGCATCCGCGTCACGTCGTCGAGGTCCGCCACGCGGCTGTAATACGGCTTGGTCATCTCCTGCGGGCGCGCCGCGAGCGACGGGTTCTTCAAAATGCGCCGTTTGTCCTCGTAGCTGAACATCTTCGCGTTGCCGATGAAACTCTCGTTTGTCGGCAGCTCGCCGCGCGTGATGAACCCCTGGCCCTTAAAGCTGCGCGGCACGCGCTGCACCAGCCGGCGCAGCCAGGTGCGCAGGCCCTGCGGCAGCTTGTGGTAGAGCCGGAACACGTCCGGCTCGTTGTACACCGTGTACCCGCCGAACAGCTCGTCCGCGCCCTCGCCCGAAAGCACCACCTTGACATACTCGCTCGCCAGCTTTGAGACGAAATAAAGCGCGATGCACGACGGGTCCGCCAGCGGCTGGTCCATGTGGTACTGCACCTTTCCGATGGCCCCCCAGAATTCTTCCGACGGGATGATGCGGTAATGATGCTCCACGCCGATTTTCTCCGAAAGGCCCTTCGCCCAATCGACCTCGTTGTACCGCTCGCCGAAATCAAACCCGACGGTGAACGTCTTCTGCCCGGCAAAATACGTCGAGACATAGCTCGAATCCACGCCGCTCGAAAGGAAGCAGCCGACCTCCACGTCGCTGATCTTGTGCGCGTTCACCGAATCCTCAAAGACGCGCGCAATCGCGTCGACGGCCTCTTCCTCCGTCATCGATTCGTCCGGCGTAAACCGCGGCTCCCAGTAGCGCTGGGTCTCGATTTTCCCGTCCCGGTACCAGAGGTAATGCGCCGGGAGCAGGCAGTACACGCCCTCAAAAAACGTCTCCGGCGGCGGCGCGTATTGGAACGAGAGGTAGCGGTCCAGCGCGCGCGGGTTGAATTTCTTTTCAAACCCCGGGAATTCCAGCATGCTCTTGATCTCCGACGCGTAAAGGAAATGCCCGCCCTGCATAGAATAATGCACCGGCTTGATGCCGAAGAAATCCCGCGCCAAAAAGAGCGAACGGTCCGCCGTGTTCCAAATGGCGAAGCCGAACATCCCGCGCAGGCGGTTGAGCAGGCCCTCGCGCCATTCCTCAAAGCCGTGCACCAGCACCTCGGAATCCGTCTGGGTGGAAAAGCGGTGCCCCAGGCCCTGCAACTCGGCGCGCAGGTCCTTGTAATTGTAAATCTCGCCGTTGAACGTGAGGACCAGCGTGCGGTCCTCGTTGTAAATGGGCTGGTTGCCCGAATCCCCGACGTCGATGATGCTCAGCCGCCGGAACCCCATCGCAATGCCGTCGCCGAGGTACTGCCCGCTGCTGTCCGGCCCGCGGTGGGTAATGCGGTCGCACATGCGCCGCACGACGCCGTCCCGGTCCAGGACTTCGCCGGTAAACCCGCAAATTCCACACATGTTGATCTCCCCTGTTTTCGCTTTTTTCCCGCGCTCATCCCGCGCTTTGATACTCCTCCAGCAGCTGCGCCGCCAGCCGGGCGTCCACCGTGTCGAAGCCGGGGCCGTCCTGGTAGCCGAGGTCCTGCAAAATCTCCAGCGCGCGCCAGTAGGCGTCTAGGCTGGTGCCGCGCCGCACGGGGCCTTCCACGCCCTCCGGGAAGAACGCGCAGCCCAGGTAGCGCAGCCGCTGGCTTGCCGCCATAAAATAGGATTCCCGCATGCGGCAGTGATATTTCTTCTCCAGGGTCTCGCGCAGCGCGAGCTTGACCAGCTCCACCGCCGTATCTTCGAGGCCCGCTTCAAAAATCAGGATTTTTTCTTTGAGCTCCGCCGGGGTTTCCACGCGGCGTTTGCACACGGCGCGCAGCCCCGGGAACTGCCCGGCCACGGCGTCCAGGTCCTCGCCGCCGCCCGCCGGCGCTAAGTACACCATGAGGCCCTTGGGCCGGTCGTGGTAGAGCATGGGGTACAAAAGCCGGGTCTTCCCGCCGCAGGCGGGGCAGGTCCAGTCAAACAAGCTCTCTTCCAAAATCATGCGCCGCAGCTCCGGGTTGGCGGCCGCAGAAACGCCCGTCCACAGCGGCGCGCGCGCGGTTGCCCCGCAGCGCGGGCAGCTCACCTCTTTGCTGATACAGGTCGACATGCCCGTTCACCCTCCTTCTGCTATGACGCCGCCGCCCACCAGCCGCTCCCCTTCGTAAAACACGGCGGCCTGGCCGGGCGTGACGGCCCGCTGCGGCGCGTCGAACTGTACGCGCCATTCGCCGGGCGCTTCCCCGGCGGAAACCCACGCCGGCGCCGGCGCCGCCCGGTAACGCAGCTGCGCGAGCACCCGGCGGGGCCGCTGCGGCGCGCGGCCGTCGCTCCACACCGTTTGCCGCACGGTGAGCGCGCTGCGGTACTGGCTGCCCTCCGGCCCGACGGCGACGCGGTTGCGCTCCGGGTCCAGGCGCACCACGTAGAGCGGCTCCCCGGCGGCGAGGCCCAGGCCCTTGCGCTGCCCCACGGTGTAATACGGCAGGCCGCGGTGCCGCCCGAGCACCCGCCCGTCCGGCCCGACGATGTCCCCCGGCTGCGGCTCGCGGCCGGTGTAGGCGCGCAAAAACGCCCCGTAGTCGCCGTCCGGCACAAAGCAGATGTCCTGGCTGTCCGGCTTGTGGGCGACGGGCAGGCCGGCCTCCTCCGCCAGGCGGCGCACTTCGGCTTTTTCCAGGCCGCCCAGCGGGAAGCGCACGCGGCGCAGGCGGTCCTGCTCCAGCGCGTAGAGCGCGTAGCTCTGGTCCTTGCCGCCGGGCGCGCGCCGCAGGTAGCAAAAGCCGCCTTCCCACTCTGTGCGCACATAGTGGCCCGTGGCCGTCCACTCGCAGCCGAGCCGGTCCGCCTCGTCCATCATCGCGCCGAATTTCAGCGCGCGGTTGCACAGCAGGCACGGGTTCGGCGTGCGCCCCGCCTCATATTCGCGGCAAAACGGGTCCATTACCGCGCGGCGGAACAAATCTGAAAAATCCAGCACATGGAATTCGATGCCGAGCGCCTGCGCGACGCGGCGGGCGTCTTCCTCCCCGGAAGGCCCCGGGCCGAGCCGCAGATAAACGCCCACCACGCGCAGGCCTTCCCTTTGGAGCAGCAGCGCGGCGGCGGAACTGTCTACGCCGCCGCTCATGCCCACCAAAACGGACGGGCTCACGCCCCGCCGCGGGCCGCGCCCGCCTCTTCCGCGGCCGGAAGATGTTCACCGCCCGGGGTTTCCGAATCCGAAGGGGTTTCTTCCCCGAACTCCCCAAAGCCGCAGCCGTTCAGAGCGCTCGGGTTGATTTCCTCCAGGTCCGGCTCTTCCGGCGCGCGCGGGGGTTCCTCGTCCGCCGGCACGGCGGCCCCGCTCGGAGCGGCGGACCCGCCCTCGCACACCTCGCAGGAGGCGGCCTCGCCGCAGCCCTCGCAGTCGCCGGCGCAGCGGGAGAAGCACTGGAAGTCCCCTTCGTCCTCAAGGCCGCTGAGCAGCTCGAGCTTGGCGACGGCGCGGGAAATGCGTTCCGTCGCGCGGGCGACCTCGCGGAACAGTTCTTCCGCGCCTTCGGGCGCGGTTTCGCAGTGCCGGTAGTAGTATTTGCCCAGCGCGAGGTACGCGCGGGCGCGCTTTTGTTCCTCATTGCGGATGACAATGCGGATGCGGTTGCGCAGGGCGGCGCGGTGGTTGCGCTCCATCAGGGAGCCGACGCCCCCGGCGACGGCCCCGGCGAATTGTTCCAGCCACTTCATCTCGTTCTCCTCCTTACAACGGCCCGGCGGGCCGGGCGTTTTTTCCATTATACAACGTCCCGCTCAGAAAGTCCACGCCGCGGGGCTCGCGTCGCTGGGCATGCGCCAGTCGCCGCGCGGCGAGAGCGTCACGCTGCCCACCTTCGGGCCGTCCGGCAGGCAGGAGCGCTTGAACTGCTGCGCGAAGAAGCGGCGGCAGAACACGCCGAGCCATTTGCGGATTTCTTCCTCCGGGTAGCGGCCCTCGAACGAGCGCAGCGCCATGCGCAGCACCTTTTCCGGCGTGAAGCCGAAGCGGACGAGGTAATATAAGAAGTAATCGTGCAGCTCATAGGGGCCGACAAGGTCCTCGGTCTTCTGCGAAATGACGCCGTCCACGGGCGGCAGCAATTCAGGGCTGACGGGCGTGTCCAGGATATCCCGCAGGATGTGCGCGAGGCCCTCGGGACTTTTGCCCGCCGCGTAGGCGACGAGGTGGCGCACCAGGGTCTTCGGCACCGACGCGTTCACGCCGTACATCGACATGTGGTCGCCGTTGTACGTCGCCCAGCCGAGCGCCAGCTCCGAGAGGTCCCCCGTGCCGATGACGAGGCCGCCCGACTGGTTGGCGAGGTCCATGAGCACCTGGGTGCGCTCGCGCGCCTGCGCGTTCTCGTAGGTGACGTCGCGGCGCTCCGGGTCCTGGCCGATGTCGCGGAAATGCACCGTCACCGCCTCGCCGATGGGGATTTCGCGGAAAGAAACGCCCAATTCGCGCGCCAGGCCGGCGGCGTTGTTTTTCGTGCGGCTCGTGGTGCCGAAGCCCGGCATGGAGACGGCGGTAACGCCCGCCGGGTCGAGGCCCAGCAGATGGAACGCGCGCACCGTGACGAGCAGCGCCAGGGTGGAATCCAGGCCGCCGGAGAGGCCGACCACCGCGCGGCGCACGCCGGTGTGGCGCAGGCGCGTGGCCAGGCCGTTCGCTTGCAGCGCGAGGATGGTCTCGCACCGGCGGGCGAGGCCGCCGCGGTCTTCCGGGACAAACGGCATGGGCGGGAACACCCGCTCGAGCGCCAGTTCCCGCGCCGGCAGGCGGAACCACACGCGCTCGCCGCCCGGCAGGCCGCGCCAGGTGGTGGTGCGGCGGCGCTCCTGAACCAGGCGCTGCAAATCCACGTCGGCGCAGAGCAGGCCGGTGGTGAACGGCTCGGCTTCGGCGAGCACGGCCCCGTTTTCACAGATGAGGTTCTGCCCGCTGAACACCAGGTCCGTGGAGGATTCGCCCTCGCCGGCGTCGGCGTAGGCGTAGGCCGCGAGCAGCCGCGCGGACTGCCCGCTCACCAGCGCGCGGCGGTACTCCGCTTTGCCGACCACCTCGTCGCTCGCGGAGGGGTTGAGCAACACGGTCGCGCCCTGGCGCGCCAGGACGGCCGACGGCGGCTCCGCCACCCAAAGGTCCTCGCAGATTTCAATGCCGAGGCAGAGCTCCGGCATGGTTTCGCAGCAGAACAGCAAATCGCGCGCGAGCACGCAGCGCTGCCCGCAGAGCGTGATCTCCTCGCGCTCCGGGCAGGGCGCGAACTGGCGCGCCTCGTAAAACTCCGCGTAGTTCGGGAGGTTCTGCTTGGCGGTGACGCCCAAAATCTTCCCGTCGAGCAGCGCCGCCGCGGCGTTGTACACGCCGCCGCCGCGCGCCAGCGGGAACCCGACCACCGCCACCAGCGGCAGGCCGGCCGTGCCGCGCAGGATCTTCCCCAGGGCCTCTTCCGCCGCCCGCTGGAGCGGCACGGTCAAAAACAGGTCGCCGCAGGTGTAGCCGGTGACGCAGAGCTCCGGGAATACCACGGCCCCCGCGCCGCGCGCCGCGGCCTCTTCCAACAGCGCAAGGATGCGGTCCGCGTTGCCCGCGCAGTCGCCCGGGCGCACCGCCGGCGTCGCCGCAGCCAGCCTGAAAAATCCGTCTTTCATGCGATTTGCCTCCTCTGTCCCGCCCCGTCCGGTCCGGAACACGATCTTTTTATGGTATCATTGTACCATCATCATTCCATCTCAAATCATCATATTGTAAATAAGAAAAAATAAAAATAAAAAATCCCGGCCTGCCGTTCCCCTGCGTGGCGCAAAGGGACGAAAAATAAAAAAAACGGTCCCCGGCGTTCCCGGGCGGGGACGCCGGAGATCAGCGGTACTTCAATTCTTTTAATTTTTGCGGCGTCGAGACGACGTCGGGCAGTTCGCCGTAGAGCTGGCGCATGGGGGTGAATTCGTCGCCGGCGTAGTACCAGGCGGCCTCCCACACGCTGCGGAGGTTCTGGGCGCAGCCGCGGGGGGTGCGCTTGCGCAGGTGCATTTTCAGGACATAGTAGGCGCAGCAGAAGCCGGTTTTGCGGCAGAGGGCGCGGAACGGGCCGCGGTACTGCTCGAAGGCGCCGGCGCTTTCGAGGTTCATGCGCACGGTGACGGTGGCGCGGATGAAGTCGTTGATTTTGGACGCGTTGATGGAGCCGAGCGTGCTGGTGCCGCGCTGGGTGTAGTAATAGAGCGCCTTGTTGAGCACGACGACGCGGTTGGCGTGGGCAAAGACGCGGCTCATGGTGGCGATGTCCTCAAAGGCCATGGTGGGGAAAGTGATGTCGAAATCGGTAAACAGGCGGCGGCGGTAGAGCTTGTTCCACACGAGGTTTTGGATCTGCGTGTCGCGGAGCAGCTTTTCCATGGCGCCGCCGTGGTCGAAGACGCCTTCGCAGCGGAACGGGTATTTGTACAGGACGTCCGTTTCGATAAAATGGTAATAATAATAGCAGCAGGAAATGTCGGCGCCGGTTTCATAGGCGGCGCGGTAGAGTTCCTCGAGGAAATAGGGGGAGAGGGTGTCGTCGCTGTCGACGAATCCGAGGTATTCGCCGCGGGCGGCGAGCATGCCGGTGTTGCGCGCGGCGGACATGCCGGCGTTTTCCTGGTGGATGACGCGCAAAAACGGCAGGCGCCCCGCGTACTCCTGCAGGATTTCGCCGCAGCGGTCCGTGGAGCCGTCGTCGACGGCGATGGCTTCGAAATCGCGGAAGGTCTGGGCCGCCAGCGAATCGAGGCAGGCGGGCAGGAACCGTTCCACGTTATAGACCGGGAGGATGAGGCTGATGCGCGGGTGCGCCGGGTCTATGGGGTGTTTTTTCCAATTTTTCGGGCGATACCGGCTCAAGCGGAGGACCTCCTTTGGGGGGCGGGGGATCAGGCCGCCTTCTGCGCGCCGTTTTTCTTCATGCGGCGGGTGATGCCGGAGAACGGCGCGGTGAGGAAGATGACGCCATAGTAGGTAATGGTGCGCCAGACCAGGATGGCGGATTTGATGGTTTCCTGCGAGAAGAAGATGGAGAAGAACAGGTAGAACGTGCCTTCGCTGGCGACGGACGCGCCGGGCAGCGGGACCATGGACGAAACCATGGTGACAAAGCCCTGGGCGAAGACCATATCCACAGCGGAAGCGCCCTGCAAAAAGAACGCGCGGTAGACGAAATACGGCACCAAAAACAGCGAGGTCTGCTGCGCGAACGTGAGCGCGACGGTGACGGCGAGCAATTTTTTCTGCCGGAAGAGTTCCTGGTTGCTCTGGTGGAAATAATCGAGCTGGGTCATCCAGCCTTCGAGCGCGGATTCATAGTCCCGCAGCAGGCGGATTTTAAACAAGAAGCTGCAAAACCAGGTGAGGACTTTCTCCGTCACGGAGCGGCTGAACGAGAACAGCAGGATTAAGAAAATGACGGCGGCCTGGGTTAAGAACCCGATGATGGAGAGCGTGCCGACGGCGCCGCCGAGCGCGCCGGAAAAGAACGAGAACCGGAAAAGCAGCGCGACGGCGCTGTACACGACCAAGCACGACTGGTACACCAAAAACTTCTGCACGAGCGCGGACGTGGCGATGCCGGCGTCGACGCCCTGCTGCGCCATTAAATACACCTGCATGGGCTGGCCGCCGCTCTGGAACGGCGTGATGGCGCTGTAGAAATGCCCGACCATGCCGGATTTCATGGCGGCGCGCATGGGGTACCCTTTACACGACGCGCGCGTGAACAGGTAGATGAGCCATGCGTCGAGGAACAAATCGCCGAGCATCCCGCCCACGGCGAGCGCCATGAACCCCCAATGGAACCCGTTTTCGCTGCTCTTGACAAGGTCGACGAGGCCGTCGTCTGAAAAACAGAAAAACGCCAGGAGGCCCAGCGCGATCACCAGGATCGACAGGTTAAAAATCAATTTCCCATTGATTTTCCTTTTCTTCTTCTCCAAGTTTTCCAATCTAAATTCTCCTTTTTTAGGCCGCGCATTGCGGCCTCCTGACGTCGGCCTCACATTTGCGCAGAACGGTTCTTGTAGCGCCCGCGAAACGTTCTGGTTGCGGAACACGAGGGTTTTCGTCCCGAGAAAGCACGGCGCTGGAAAGGGCGACGCACCGCCGCGCGCGTGTTGCCGCTTGGGGTTCCTCGCAGAGCGCGCGATGAGGAAAGGGCCGCTCCCGTGGGGCGGCGCCCTTTCCTCCCAGCTGTTTTCCCGCACCGGGCACCCAGGCCGCGTGTTGCGCAACCGGTTGGGCCGCGGGCGGAAACAGAACCGTTTTCCAGCGCGGTGAGGCCGTCAGGCCGCGATGCGCGGCATAAAAACAGACGGGGAAAGGGAGGGATTTTCTTCAAACAGGCGCGCCGTTCATCGCATCATCCGGCGCTCCAAAGGGGGAAATCCCCTTCCGCGGCGGAACTCGCCGGCTCCGGGGTCACGCCGCCGCCCGTGCCGCCCGGCTCAGATCCGCCCTGCTCCGGCGCGCTCGACTCCGGCGCGCTCGACTCCGCGCCCGTCCCCGCCGGGACATCCGGCTGGCTGGACTCCGGCGCGCTGGATTCCGGTTGGCTCGGCTCCGGCTGGCTCGGCTCCGGCTGGCTTGGCTCCGCGCTCGGGATGGAGCCGTTCACAATCTGGCTCGTGTCGGTCCCCGGGCCTACGCGGTAAACCGTAGCCACCGCGCGGTAGCGGCTGTCCGGCAGGCTCTCGGTCTTCACGAGCTTGCCGTCCAGGTAGAACGAGCGCTCCGCCGAGGCCGTGCGGCCCGCGTTGCCCGCGCGGTCCAGCACCACTTGGTCCTTCGCCAGCGATTCGTCCACCTGGTAGGTGTCGTCCGGCTGCGGCAGCGTGCCGGTCTGCCACGAGCTGACGCGCACTTCGTCATAGCTGTCCGGCTGGTAGCCGTACAGTTCGACATACAGCGTCTTGCCGGACATCCAGGCTTTGATGTACACGGGGTAATCGGAAGAATTGCGGAATTTGAAATCCAGCGAGCCGTAGCTCACCGTCGCATCCTGGCCGATGGGGCAGTAGGACGACGGCCACAGGTGGTTCGACCGCTCGACAATCTCCATATTCGCGCGCAGCGCAGCGCCGTAGAGCGTCGTCGACGCCTGGCAGATGCCGCCGCCGTATTCCTGCACGTTTTTCCCTCCCACAATGGCCGTGGCCGGGAGGTAGCCGAGCGAGCCGTTCGTCGTGTCGCCCGTCGTGCCGTTGAACGAGAAGACGTCCCCCGGCTGCAGCGCCACGCCGTCCATCGAGGCCAGCGCGAGCGCCATGTTGTGGTTGCCGTTCGCCGTGTTTGTCGAAACCGTGCTGTACGCGCCGATGCAGCCGAGATGGCTGCGCAGGCTGTCCGCGCTCGTCTGGCGCGCGGACACGGTTACCGGCGCCTGCACCGTGGCCCCGTTCCCGCCCTCGTCGAGCAGCAGCGCCAGGAGCTGTTCCTGGTCCACGGCGGCGCCGTCGGCGCCCTCGTCCAGCGTGAATTCTCCGGTTTCGCCGTCAAACCCGGTCACCGTTGGCTCTTGGACCTCGCAGTCGATCTCTGCGGCGATGGCCGCAACGGCCGCGCGCAGGCTCTCCACGGCCGGCTCCGCCTCCAGCGAGACGCGCTCTTCCGTGGCGGCTTCGCCCTCGCCCACCGGCGCGGCGGCGAGGATTTCCTCAATATTAGAATCAAATTCCAGCGAATCCCCCCGGATCTGCCAGGTGTTTTCGCCGTACGCCACATACGCCTCATACGCGCCGCGGCGCTCTTCCACCAGCTCCTCCAGCGCGGCGCGGGCCTCTTCCCGCGTCATGCCGCCGAGCGCGGCGCCGTCTACCGAGAACCCCTCCCGGATGGTTTGCTCTTCCTCCGGCACGGAAGAACCCGGCGCGGCGGCAGAGCTCTCCGGCTCCTGCTCCGGGGTGAAAAACTGCGTCCCTGCAAAAAAACCTACGCATACTACAATCAATGCGGCGGCGGCGCAAACGGCCACCCACACGCCCGCCGGGACTTTCCCCCGGGCTGTGCGCGCCCCCCGCCGGTTCGGCGTTTGATTTGCCATATCGACGACTCCTTTTGCTTTGAAATGGTCTGATTTTAAGAGGATTTGTTGAAGATTTTCGCGGTTTCCCGCCGTCTTTTTTCACGGGGTTTTTCTCCCCGATGATCCCCTTCATTTTATCTTGTTTTTCTTGAAAAGTAAAGTTACAGCTTTATTATTTTTACGGAATGGCAAAATAACCCGCTCCCGCCATCCGTTTTTTCCCACGCCGCGCACGTTTGGCGGTTGAGATTTTTCCGCGCCCTCTGTATAATAAGGGGAGAGGGCTTCGCCCCGCTTATGAGGAAAGAAGGAGGGTTCCCCATGAAGATCGCGATCCTTTCGGCGGCCACCGGCGGCGGGCACCTGCGCGCCGCGCACGCGGTGGAGGAATACCTGCGCGCGAACGCGCCGGAGGTGGACGTCAGGGTTATCGACGCGCTCAAGAGCATCAGCCCCATTTTAGATAAGACCATCTGCGACGGCTACCATTTCCTTGCGACGAAGACGCCGCGGGTGTTTGGGAAACTGTACCAGAAGACGAACGAGGAGACGGCGCTCTCGCAGCTGGTGCCGAAATTCAACAGCCTGTTTGCGCAGCGGCTTTGGCCGGTGCTGGCGGAGTTCGGGCCGGACGTCATCCTCACGACGCACCCGTTCGTCACGGAGATGGTTTCGAACCTCAAGCAGCGCGGGCTGCGCGCGCCGCTGGTGTGCATTATGACGGACTACGGGCCGCACCGCTCGTGGATTGCCCCGGCGGTGGACGCGTACGTCGTCTCCAGCGAGGACATGGTGCCGGAGCTGGAATATTTCGGCGTGCCGCGCGGGAAGATTTACCCCTACGGCATCCCGGTGCGGGGGGTGTTTTTCCGCCGCAACGACAAGGAGGCGCTGCTGCGCGCGCTCTCGCTGGACCCGGCGCTGCCGACCGTGCTGATGATGGCGGGCAGCTTCGGCGTGAGCCACATTATGCAGATCTACCGCGAGATTACGCAGCTGCCGGAACGGTTCCAGATGATTGTCATCACGGGGCGGAACCAGAAGCTATATGAGGCGTTCCAGCTGGAGACGCCGCGCAGCCCGAAGCAGACGCTGCTGGTCTACTTTACGGACGAAGTGGAAAAATACATGCACGCCTCGGACCTCATCATCACCAAACCGGGCGGCCTCACCGTGTCGGAGGCGCTGGCGTGCAACATCCCGCTCGCGGTGTTCGACGCCATCCCGGGGCAGGAGGAGGACAACGCGAATTTCCTGTTGCAGCACGAGATGGCCGTGAAGCTCGCGAAGGGCGGGAACTGCGGCCCGGTGATCGAGCGCCTGCTGGCGGACCACGAAGAGCTGCGCAAGATGCGGGAATCCTGCGAGCAGTTCGACAAATCAGATTCGAGCAAGAATATCTTTTCCCTCATCAACAACCTATTGGAACGGCAGAAGCAAACGGAGGCTTGACGCATGGCCGGTATGATCCTCGAGGGCGGGACGTTCCGCCCCATTTTCAGCTGCGGCGCGATGGACGCGCTGCTGGCGCACGACATCCATTTCCCGTACGTCATCGGCGTTTCCGCCGGCATCAGCGACGGCGTCTCCTATGTCTCGCGGCAGAAGGGCCGCAATTTGGAGATCCTGCTGCGCTACCGGAACGACAAGCGCTACGTCGGCCTGCGCAATTTCCTGACGTGCGGCAGCCTCTTCGGCATGGATTTTATCTACCGCGAGATCCCGGAAACCTATGTCCCGTTTGATTTCCGCACGTTTTACGCCGCGCCGGAGACGGTGCTGGCGGGCGTGACGAACGCGCGCACCGGCGAGGCGGAATATTGGGACTGCAAGAAGACGGACCAGGATTTCACGCTGCTGCGCGCCACCTGCGCGCTGCCGCTGCTCTTCCCGGCCATTGAGATGGGCGGGCAGCCGTACTACGACGGCGGCCTGCGCGACCCGATCCCGATCCGCAAGGCGATGGCGGACGGGCAGGAAAAGAACCTGATCCTGCTGACGCGCCCGGCTGGCTACCGCAAGGGGCTTTCGCGCCAGAACCGGCTGGCGGCGCGCGTGCTGCGCAAGAAGTACCCGGCGCTGGAGCCGGTGCTGCTCACGCGGCACGAGGCGTACAACGAGACGGTGCGCTTCTGCGAGCAGCTGGAAGCCGAGGGCCGCGCGGTGGTGCTGCGCCCGGACCGCCCGCTGGACAGCATGGAGAAGGACCTCTCGAACATCCGCCGCGCCTACGAGGACGGCTGGCGCATGGCGGAGGCCCGCCTGGAGGAGATCCGGGCGCTGCTCGCGCCGTAAGGCTCCTGTGAAAAAAGGGGGGATCCGGAAATGGACCGGGTGATCCTGCATGCGGACTGCAACAGCTTTTACGCCTCGGTGGAGACGGTGTTCCGGCCGGAGCTGGCGCGCGTGCCGATGGCGGTGTGCGGCGACCCGGAGAGCCGCCACGGGATTGTGCTGGCGAAAAACGAGCTGGCGAAGGCGGCCGGGGTCCAGACGGCGGAGCCGGTGGGCATGGCGCAGCGCAAATGCCCGGGCCTGGTGCTGGTGCCGCCGCACCACGAGCGGTACCGCGAATTTTCCGGGCGGATCAACCAGATCTACCTGCAATACACGGACCAGGTGGAGCCGTTTTCGGTGGATGAATCCTGGCTGGACGTGACGGGCTCGCAGGGGCTTTTCGGCGACGGGAAGGCCATTGCGGACGAGCTGCGCCGCCGCGTGCGGCGCGAGACCGGCGTGACCATCTCCGTGGGGGTCTCCTTCAACAAGGTCTTCGCAAAGATGGGCAGCGACTACAAAAAACCGGACGCGACGACGGTGATCCGCCGGGAAGACGCGCCGGAGATTCTCTACCCGCTGCCGGTGGAGGCGATGCTCTTTGTGGGGCGCAGCGCGGCGGAACGGCTGCGCGCGGCGGGCGCCTGCACCGTGGGGGACTTGGCGGCGTTCCCGCGGGAGCGGCTGGTTGCGCTGCTGGGCAAGCTGGGCGGCACGCTGAGCGACTACGCGCGCGGCCTGGACGAAACGCCGGTGAAGCGCTGGGGCGAGGCGGACGAGGTGAAGTCCGTCGGCAACAGCGTAACGTACCCGCGCGACCTGTGCGGCGAGGAGGAGCTGACCCGGGCGCTCTCCGCGCTCGCGGACCAAGTGGCGGCGCGGCTGCGCCGGGCCGAAGTCAAGTGCACCGCCGTGCAGCTGACCATCAAGTCGCCGTCCCTGCGGGTGATCACGCGGCAAAAGGGCGTCGCGCCGACGTACCTGCGCAGCGCCATCCGCGACGCCGCCGTCGAGCTGCTGCGCGCCAACTGGAACCTCTCCGCGCCCGTGCGGCTGCTCGGCATTACCGGCCTTTCGCTCGTGCGCGCCGCCGACGCGCCCGGGACCCAGCTTTCCCTCTTCGAGCCAGGCCGCGCCCGCGCCGCCGAGAAAGAAGAAAAGCTCGCCCGCGCCGTCGACGCCCTCCGCCAAAAGTACGGCCCTGTTCTTTAATCCGCGAACCGCGGCGGCCGAAGGCCGCGATGCGCGGCGCAAAAAAAGTGGACAAAGGGGAAGGGGTGTGGTACAATGGAGGTAACATCGTTTGGGGGCGGGCCAGGCCCGGCCGGCCGCCGGCGAGAGGGGTAGGGCCGCGCGAGCGGCCGGAAGAAAACGAAATGATTTTAGGTATTAGGAAGGGTGAATGAATGAATGGAGAGTTTCTTTAAACTCAAGGAAAACGGCACCACTGTTGGCCGGGAAATCGTCGCGGGCCTGACGACGTTCTTTGCGATGGCGTACATCATCGCGGTCAACCCGTCGCTGCTGAGCGAATCCGGCATGGAATGGGGCGCGGTCTTCCTCGCGACCATCATCGCGTCGATTATCGGCACGCTCGTCATGGGCCTGGTGGCGAACGTCCCGTACGCGCAGGCGCCGGGCATGGGCCTCAACGCCTTCTTCGTCTACACGGTGTGCTTCGGCCTTGGGTTTACCTGGCAGCAGGCGCTGTCGATGGTCTTCATCTGCGGCCTGATCAATATTTTGATCACCGTGACCAAGCTGCGCAAGTATATCATCAAGGCGATCCCGCGCAGCCTGCAAAACGCTATTGGCGGCGGCATCGGCATTTTTGTCGCGTACATCGGCCTGCTCAACGTCGGCATCATCACGTTTGACTCCGGCGTCCCGGCGCTCGCCACGCTGAACCAGAACGCGTTCCTGCTGTTCCTCATCGGCCTTGCGCTGACCATCATCCTGCAGGTGTGCAAGGTCAAGGGCGCCATCCTCATCGGCATCGTCGTCACCGCGCTGCTCGGCATCCCGATGGGCGTCACCTCGCCCGCCGACACCATCAGCTTCTCGGAGGCGTGCCAGCAGCTGCCCACCACCTTCGGCGCCATTTTCACCAGCGAGGGCCTCGGCTCCCTGTTCAGCGACGTTTCGAAGGTCCCGCTGGTCCTCGTGACCATTTTCTCGTTCAGCATCTCCGACACGTTTGACACCATCGGCACCTTCATCGGCACCGGCCGCCGCACCGGCATCTTCAGCGACGAGGACGAGAAGGCGATGGATTCCGCCCCGGGCTTCAAGTCCAAGATGGATAAAGCCCTCTTCGCCGACGCGACCGCGACCTCCATCGGCGCGATCTTCGGCACCTCTAACACCACGACCTATGTCGAGAGCGCAGCCGGCATCGGCGCGGGCGGCCGCACCGGCCTGACCAGCGTCGTCGTGGCCATCTGCTTCGCCATCAGCGCGTTCCTCGCCACGTTCGTCAGCGCCATCCCGTTCGCGGCGACGGCCCCGGCGCTCGTCGTCGTCGGCATCATGATGACCTCCGCGTTCAAGGAGATCTCCTGGGACGATTTCGACGAAGCCGTCCCGGCGTTCTTCGCGGGCGTGTTCATGGCCATCTGCTACAGCATCTCCTACGGCATCGCCGCCGGCTTCGTGTTCTATTGCATCACGAAGATCTGCAAGAAGAAGGCCAAGGAGATCCACCCGATCCTCTGGGTCGCGACCGGCCTGTTCATCCTGAACTTTATCCTCTTGGCGGTCATCTGACCTTCCCCCAAGGGGGATTTGCCCGCGGCGCCTTACGCGCCGCGGGCATTTTGCGCCGCAGGCGCAGAACGTTCGGAATGGGAAGGGGGTCCGCGTTGTGCAGCGGATTCAAAAGGCGATTTCATTTCTCCGGGGGGAAACGGTGCTCTGCGCGGCGGTGCTGCTGGCGCTGCTGTCGTTTCTCCTCACGCCGCCGGGGCCGGAAGCCCTCAGCGCCGTGGACTGGGACACCCTTGCGCTGCTGTTCAGCCTGATGGCGGTGATGAAGGGCTTCCAGCGGGCGGGCGTATTCCTCGCGCTGGGCGGCGGCCTGCTGCGGCGCGCCGCTACGACGCGGCGCATGGTGGCGGCGCTGGTGTTCCTGCCGTTTTTCCTCAGCATGGCGGTCACCAACGACGTCGCGCTGCTCACGTTTGTGCCGTTTGCGCTGGTGGTGCTCCGCATGGCCGGCCAGGAACGCCTCGCCGTGCCGGTGGTGGTGCTGCAAACCATTGCCGCCAACCTCGGCAGCATGCTCACGCCGATGGGCAACCCGCAGAACCTGTACCTTTACGCGCAGTCCGGCATGCCGTTCGGCGCGCTGGTGCTGCTGATGCTGCCCTACGCGGCGCTTTCCGCCGCGGGCCTGGCCGCGCTCTGCGCCGCGCGGAGCAGCGCGCCCGTGGCCGTGGACGCGCTGCCGCCCGCCCACGTGGAAAAGCACGCGCTGCCGGCGCTGGCCGCGGGCTTTGCGCTCTGCCTGCTGGCGCTGTTCGGCGCGCTGCCGCCGCTGCTGGTGGCGGCGGTGCTGGCCGCGTACTTCCTCCTGCGGGACCGCGCCGTCCTGCGCGCGGTGGACTACGCGCTGCTGCTGACGTTCTTCGCGTTTTTTGTGTTCATCGGCAACCTGCGCGCGGTGGAGGGCTTCCGCAGCCTGCTTTCTACGGCGCTGGAGGGCCGCGCCGTGCCGGTCTCCATCCTCGCGAGCCAGGTGATCAGCAACGTCCCGGCGGCGCTGTTGCTCTCCGGCTTCACCAGCGACTGGCCCGGCCTGCTCGTCGGCTGCAACCTCGGCGGCCTTGGCACGCTCATCGCGTCGATGGCGAGCCTCATCTCCTACAAATTCATCGCGCGCGAATTCCCGCGTGAAAAAGGCCGCTATTTCCTCCGGTTCACCGTGTGGAACGCGGTTTTCCTCGCGGCGCTGCTCGCCGAATGTTCCCTGCTCGGCGCGCTGTGACGCACCCCACGCAAAAGCTCCGCCAGGTTAAGGCCCGGCGGAGCTTTTTTTACTACAAACAGGAGCGCAAACCCGCAACCCCGGCTAGCCCTTGCGGTGGAGGACCGGCTCGAGGCGGCGGCCGGAGAGCGGCTGGTCGCTGGGGCGCTGCTTGGCCGCGTGCGACGGGATGAACCGCTGCGGCGGGGCCTTGGGCGGCGCGGGCTGCGGCGCCTGCGCGCGGATGGCGTCCTCCGTAGAGCGGCGGCGCGGCATGTCTGCCGGCTTTTCCGCGGGGGTTCTGGGAAGGTTTTTCACGGGGTTTTTCTCATGGTTTTCGTGGGGTTTTTTCACCGGGTTTTCCCGGCCTTTTTCCACAGGATGCTCCGGATTCTTTTTCGCCGGGTTTTTCCGGGAAATGTTCGAAGGATGCGCTTGGCTCTTTTTTCCGGGATCCCCGTGGGGATGTTTCGCGGGATTTTCGCCGGGATTTTCGCGGCTTTTTTTCGCGGGATTTTCCTGCGGGCGGTTGGCGGCCGCGAGGGGTTCGAGGGGAGGCGTTTCGCGCGCGGGGACGCAGCGGCCGGTCAGGGATTCGATGCCGGAGAGGTAGGGGCGCTCGTCGGCGGCGCAAAAAGAGACGGCGACGCCGCTGAGGCCGGCGCGTCCGGTGCGGCCGATGCGGTGGACATACGTTTCGGGGATATTGGGCAAATCATAATTGAAAACATGGGAAAGTTCCTCGATGTCGAGGCCGCGGGCGGCGATATCGGTGGCGACGAGCACGCGCAGCGCGCGGGATTTAAACGAAGCGAGGGCGCGCTGGCGGGCTCCCTGGGATTTGTCGCCGTGGATGGCGAGGGCGGGGATGCCGGCGCGGGAGAGATGCCGCGCGACGCGGTCGGCGCCGTGTTTGGTGCGGGTAAAGACCAGCGCGGAGGTGACGGCGGGGTCGCGGAGCAAGTGGATGAGCAGGGGGCTTTTCTCCGGCTTTTCCACAAAATAAACGCATTGGGCGATCTTCTCGACGGGCGTGGCCTGGGGGGCGGCGCTGGCGCGCACGGGGCGGGTGAGCAGCGACGACGCGAGCTTGCGGATTTCCTCTGGCATGGTGGCGGAAAACAGCATGGTTTGTTTTTCCCGGGGGAGCACGGCGAGCAGGCGTTTGACGTCGGGCCAGAAGCCCATGTCGAGCATGCGGTCCGCTTCGTCGAGGACGAAGATGCCGACGCCGCCGAACGAAACCAATTTCTGTTGGAAAAGGTCCCAAAGGCGGCCGGGCGTGGCGACGAGGATGTCGCAGCCGGCGCGGAGGGCTTCAACCTGCGGGGCCTGCGAGACGCCGCCGAACACGGCCGTGCAGCGCAGCGGCAGGTGGCGGCCGTAAGCGGCAAAGCTTTCGGCAATTTGCAGCGCAAGCTCGCGCGTGGGCGTCAGCACCAGCGCGTGCGGCAGGCCCGGTTCCGCCGCCGGGGTCCCCGAAAGCCGTTGCAGCGCCGGAACCGCGAACGCCGCGGTTTTCCCCGTGCCGGTCTGCGCGCAGCCGAGAACATCCCGCCCGGCCAGCGCCGGCGGGATCGCTTTTTCTTGGATTGGGGAGGGCTTTTCATACTGCTCCTCCCGCAGGGCCTGCAAAATCTCCGGCCGGATCCCCAACTCTTCAAACCTCATATTTTCCCCTCTTTTTTTCTTCTTTACGCCGCGCCTCCGGCCTCCTGGCGTCGGCCTTCCCGCGCAGGAAAACGGTTCTGTTTCTGCCCGCGGCCCAACCGGTTGTGAAACACACGCGGCCCGGGTGTCCGCTCCTGCGGAGGGCGCGTCGCGCCTGCGGCCTCCTGGCGTCGGCCTTCCCGCGCAGAAAAACGGTTCTTGTTGCGCCCGCGAAAAGTCCCGGTTGTGCAACACGCTTTCTCTGTGTCCGCCCCACGGGAGCAGGTTCTTTCTCTCGCGCGGTCTGCGCGGGCCTTGTTTCGGTAACACCCCGCGCGCGGCGAGGGTGCAGGCTCAGCCTGCCGCGCGGCGTTGGTGCAGGCGTTCATAAATTATACCATATTTTTTCAAAATTGTCACCTTGACCGGCGGCGGCAGGGCCGGTAAAATATCATTATAAAATAAATTTGTTATAATTTAAATGGATTTCCCGGGGGAACCGGGGGCAAAGGGGGCGGAGCATGGAAGGAGAAACCATCAACCTGCCGAGGGATATCCTCAACGAGCTGCACGAGATTGAGGCGCGGGCCGCCGCGCTGGTGCTGCCGTTTTACAAGCCCTACGGCCTGACGCTTTTGCAGACGCGCGCCCTTGTGGAGATTGCGCGGTCAGAGCCTACGGCGGTGTGCAGCCTGGCGGCGCGGCTGGGCATGGCCGCGCCGAACGCGTCTATCCTTGCGAAACGGCTGGCGCAGGACGGGTTTGTCCGGCGCGGGCGCGCCGCCGGGGACGAACGCCGCGTCGAGATTACCCTCACGCCGCGCGGCCGCGACGTGCTGCGCGCCGCCGGGGACGCCGTCTCCGCGCACTACGCGCCCATGTTGGCGCAGGTCCCTGCACAGGAGCAGCGCGAGCTGCTGCGCGGCTTGGCCCAGCTCAGGGATTTGCTCGGCCGCCTGACGCCGCCAGGCTTTGAGGAAACCAGAACCTAGGGACGTGCGGGAAAGAAGAAGCTCCCGTGGAGCTGGGTTGTTGTTCGCTGTCCGTTCTCTCGCGCCGGACACCCGGGCCATGTGTGTTGCAACGGGGCCGTGACGCGGGCGCAAAGAAGACCGTTTTTCTGCGCGGGAAGGCCGTAGGCCGGAGGCGCGACGCGCTCTCCGCAGGAACGGACACCCGGGCCATGTGTGTTGTAACCGGGCCGTGACGCGGGCGCAACAAGAATTGTTTTATACAAAAGTGAGGCCGACGCCAGGAGGCCGGAGGCGCGACGCGCTCTCCGCAGGAGCGCGACGTAAAAAAAGGAGGAAAAGATGTTAGAGAGGAACCGGACGCCGAAAAAATCGTTTTGGGTTTATTGCGTGATTGCGGTCGTTGTGGTGATGCTGCTGAATTCGCTGTTTTTCCCGAATCTCATGCAACCGCAGGAATCGAGCTATACGCAGTTTGTCCGCAGCGTAGAGGCGGGCGACGTCGTGATGGTCGAGCTGCAGGACCAAGAGATCGGTTATGCCGTGCGCGACGGGGAACGGGTGCGGGTGTACGTCACCGGCAACCCCAACGACCCGAACCTGGTGCAGCGCCTGCTGGACGCGGAAGTGGAGTTCGGGCAGGTTGTGCCAAAGGAGATGTCCCCGCTGCTGAGCTTTTTGCTCACCTGGGCGCTGCCGTTCGCCATGTTCGCGGGGGTTTGGTACTTGTTCTCGCGCATGATGCAGAAAAAGATGGGCGGCGGCAACGCCATGCAGTTCGGCAAAAGCAACGCCAAGGTCTACGTCGCCGCGCAGACCGGCAAAACCTTCGCCGACGTCGCCGGGGAAGACGAGGCGAAAGAAGCCCTCAAGGAAATTGTCGATTTCCTGCACGACCCCAAGAAATATGAGCGCATCGGCGCAACCATGCCGAAAGGCGCGCTGCTGGTCGGCCCTCCCGGCACGGGCAAAACGCTGCTCGCCAAAGCCGTCGCCGGGGAGGCCAAGGTCCCGTTTTTCTCCATCTCCGGGTCTGAATTCGTCGAGATGTTCGTCGGCATGGGCGCGGCCAAGGTTCGGGACCTGTTCAAGCAGGCCGAGGAAAAAGCCCCTTGCATCGTGTTTATTGACGAGATCGACACCATCGGCAAAAAACGCGACGGCGCGGCCGGGTTCGGCGGCAACGACGAGCGCGAACAGACCCTCAACCAGCTGCTCACGGAAATGGACGGCTTCGACGGCCGCAAAGGCGTCGTCATCCTCGCCGCCACCAACCGCCCCGAAACCCTCGACAAAGCCCTGCTGCGCCCCGGCCGCTTTGACCGCCGCATCCCGGTGGAACTGCCGGACCTCGCCGGGCGCGAAGCCATCTTGCGCGTCCACGCCAAGGACGTCCGCATGGAACCCGGCGCCGACTTCAACGCCATCGCCCGCGCGACGGCGGGCGCTTCCGGCGCGGAACTCGCCAATATCATCAACGAAGCGGCGCTGCGCGCCGTCCGCCTTGGCCGCGACGCCGTAACCCAGGAAGACCTCGAAGAATCCGTCGAAGTCATCCTCGCGGGCTACCAGCGCAAAAACGCCGTCATCGCCCCGGACGAAAAGAAACGCATCGCCTACCATGAGATCGGCCACGCGCTCGTGGCGGCCATGCAGAGCCATTCCGCCCCCGTTGCCAAGATTACCATCGTGCCGCGCACGTCCGGCGCGCTCGGCTACACCATGCAGGTGGAAGAAGGCGAGCGCGTGCTGCTCACGCAGGAAGAACTGTTCCAGAAAATCGCGACGCTCACGGGCGGCCGCGCCGCGGAAGAACTCGTGTTCCATTCCGCAAGCTCCGGCGCTTCCAACGACATTGAACAGGCCACCAAGCTCAGCCGCGCGATGGTCACGCGCTACGGCATGAGCGGGACGTTCGATATGACCGCCCTCGAAACCGTCTCGAACCAGTACCTCGGCGGCGACGCGTCGCTCGCCTGCTCGCCGGAAACCGCCGCGCAGGTGGACCGCGAGGTTGTGGAAACCATCAAGGAGGCGCACGCCACGGCCCGCCGCATCCTCGAAGGCCAGCGCGAAGCCCTGGACCGCCTCGCCGCGTACCTGCTGGAAAAGGAGACCATCACCGGCGCGGAATTTATGGAAATTCTCGGCAAAAAGCAGGCCTGACGCCGCAGCAGCGCCCCTGTGCAGGCCGCCCGGCTTTGAACGCCGGGCGGCCTTTTCTCTGCGGGAACTCGACGCGGAGGACCGTTTTGTGGTATAATACCCGCAGGAAGGCCGCCAAAAACTTCACGGGAGCGACCCCTTTCTCTCGCGCGTGCTGCCGGTTCTTTTTTGCACACTGCTTCGCGCGCGGCCTGTCCCCCGTATGGGGGGCGTGCCCACCGCAGGTGTGGTATAATACCCGCAGGCGCGGGATTGTATGTTTTATCTGCCCGCATGGAAGGAGGATTTCCCATGGGCCAACCGGCTGGAGAAACAAAGCCGATCAAACGAATCTGTGCGGGCCTGCTGGCCCATGTGGACGCCGGAAAGACCACGCTCTCGGAGGCGATGCTCTATGAAGCCGGGGCGCTGCGCCGCCTGGGCCGCGTGGACCACCGCGACGCGTTCCTCGACACCAACGCGCTCGAGCGCGAACGCGGCATCACCATCTTTTCCAAGCAGGCGCTGCTGCCGCTGCCGCACACGTCCGTCACGCTGCTGGACACGCCCGGCCACGCCGATTTTTCCAGCGAGATGGAGCGCACGCTGCAAGTGCTGGACTACGCCGTGCTGGTGGTGAGCGGCGTGCAGAGCCACACGCGCACCGTCTGGCGGCTGCTGCGGCGCTACCGGGCGCCGGTGTTCCTCTTTGTCAACAAAATGGACCTGCCCGGCGCGTCCCGGCGCGAGAGCATGGAAGAGCTGCGCCGCGTCCTTTCGGACCGCTGCGTCGACTTCAGCGCCGGCACGGGCGGCAGTTTTTGGGAGGACGTCGCCGAAAACGACGAGGACGCCCTCGCGGAATACCTCGCGCAGGGCAGCGTCTCAGACGCGCGCCTTGCCGGGATGATCCGCGCGCGGCGGCTGTTCCCGGTGTTTTTCGGTTCCGCGCTCAAATGCGAGGGCGTCGGCCTGCTGCTGCGCGCGCTGGACGGCCTCACCTGCGCGCCGGCGTTCCCGCCGGAATTTTCCGCGCGGGTTTATAAAATTATGCGGGACCCGCAGGGCGCGCGCCTGACCTGCCTGAAAGTGACCGGCGGCGCGCTGCGCGTGCGCGATTTGCTGCGCGGCGGCGGGGAACCGGGTTGGGAAGAAAAAATCGACCAGATCCGCCTGTATTCGGGCGACAAATACCGCGCCGTGCAAGAGGCCCCGGCCGGCACGGTGTGCGCTGTGACGGGCCTGAGCCGCACGCTGCCGGGCATGGGCCTCGGCGCGCTGGAAGCCGCCGCCGCGCCCGCGCTGGAGCCGGTGCTCGCCTACCGCGTGGAGCTGCCGCCCGGCTGCGACGCCCACGCCGCGCTGCGCAAGCTGGAAGAGCTTGAGGAAGAGGACCCCCAGCTGCACATCGCCTGGGACGCGGAGGCCCGCGAAATCCGTTTGCAGCTCATGGGCGAAATCCAGCTCGAGGTGTTGCAGCGCGTCATTGCGGAACGCTTCGGGCTGGACGTCTCGTTCGGCGCGGGGCGCATCGTCTACCGCGAAACCATCTCCAACGCCGTGGAGGGCGCGGGGCATTTTGAGCCGCTGCGCCATTACGCCGAAGTGCACCTGCTGCTGGAACCGGGGCCGCGCGGTTCCGGCATCCAGCTGGCCAGCGCGTGCAGCGAAGACGCGCTCGACCGCAATTGGCAGCGGCTGATCCTCTCCCACCTGGAAGAATGCGAGCATCCCGGCGTGCTCACCGGCTCGGCCATCACGGACCTCAAGATCACGCTGGTGGCGGGGCGCGCGCATGTCAAGCACACCGAGGGCGGCGATTTCCGCCAGGCGACGTTCCGCGCGCTGCGCCAGGGCCTGCGGAAGGCGCGCAGCGTGCTGCTGGAGCCGTACTACGCGTTCCGGCTGGAAGTCCCCGCGGGGAACGTCGGCCGCGCGATGGCGGACCTGCAGCGCCGCGGCGCGGAATTTTCCCCGCCGGAGCCGCAGGGCGAGCTCACGCTGCTGCGCGGGAGCGGCCCGGTGTCGGAGCTGCGCGGCTACCAGACGGAGGTGACGGCCTACACGCAGGGCCGCGGGCAATTCCTCTGCGCGCCGCAGGGATACCGCGAATGCCACGACGCCGCGCGCGTCATCGAGGCCATGGGCTACGACCCGGACCGGGACCTCGCCCACCCGGCGGATTCGGTCTTTTGCTCGCACGGCGCGGGGTACACCGTCAAATGGGACGAGGCCGGCCGCTACATGCACGTGGACAGCGGCCTGCGTTGGGACGGGCCCGGCGGCGAAGCGCCGCCGGAGCGCCCCGCCGCGCCGGCGCGCCGGGACGTGAGCGACGACGAGCTGCGCGCCGTGTTCGAGATGACCTACGGCAAAGCGAAGCGGCCGGAACCGTTCCGCCGCCCGCGCCGCGAAGAAGCGCCCGCGCCCGCCAAGCGCGCCGCCGTGCTGCCGGAGGGGCCGGAATACCTGCTGGTGGACGGGTATAACCTGATTTTTGCGTGGGAGGACCTGAAATCCGTCGCGGACGGGAATGTGGACGCCGCGCGGAAGATCCTGATGGACCGCCTGAGCAATTACCAGGGGTTCAAAAAATGCGAAGTCATCCTCGTGTTTGACGCGTACCGCGTGCCGCGGGGCGTGCGCGAGGTGACGCGGTACCACAACATCTACGTCGTTTACACGAAAGAGGCCGAGACGGCCGATTCCTACATTGAAAAAGCGACGTATGAAATCGGCCGCCGCCACCGCGTGCGCGTGGCGACCTCCGACAACCTCGAACAGCTCATCATCCTCGGGCACGGCGCGCTGCGCATTTCGGCGCGGGCCTTCCGCGAAGAACTGGAGGAAGCGGAGCAGCGCATCCGCGCGCTGGCGGAGGAGAACCGCCGCAAAAACCGGATGCCGTTTACGCCGCAGGCGCGCGGCGGAAAGGAAGGGGACCCATGCAGCAAGGGATGATCCACCTCTACGTTGGGGACGGCAAGGGGAAAACCACCGCCGCCGTGGGCCTGTGCGTGCGCATGGCCGGGGCGGGCGGGCGCGTGGTGTTCGCCCAGTTTCTGAAGGACGCGCGGTCCCACGAGCGGGAAATCCTCTCGCGGCTGCCGGAAGTCACGCTCGTGCCCGTGCCGGAGCATGTGAAGTTCACCGCCCGCATGACGCCGGAGGAACGCGCCGAAGCCGCCGCCTTCTGGGCGCAAACGCTGGAAACAGCCTTCGCCCTCGCGCAGGACGCGGCGCTCCTGGTGCTCGACGAGGCGCTCGACGCCGCGCGCAAGGGCTTTTTCCCCAAGGAACGCCTGCTGCGCCTGCTGGGGTCGCGCCCGCGTGGGCTGGAAGTGGTCGTCACCGGCCACGCGCCGGACCCCGCCCTGCTCGCCGCCGCCGATTACGTCACCATCATGAAAAACGGCAAGCACCCCTATGAAAAAGGCGTCTGCGCCCGCGCCGGAATCGAATTTTAATTTTTTACCTCGCGCCTGCGGCGGGCGCGCCGCGCCTTCGGCCTGGCGGCCTTCCCGCACAGCAGAACGGTTCCCGTTGCGCCCGCGAAAAGTCCCGGTTGCGCAACACACATGGCCCGGGTGTCCTGTGCGAGAAAACTGCCTGCTAACAACAGCACCGCCCCCCGGGAGCGCCTGCGGCGGCGGCCTGCCGCAGGTGTTGCGGTTTGGAAGGGAATCCGCTATAATAGAAGAATCCCCGGGTAGGCAGGGGGGGGAAACCAGATAAAAAAACGCGCGATGCGCGAGAAGCGAGGAACAGACGGATGAAAAAATGGACGGTTATTTTGGCTGCGGCGCTGCTGGCGCTGACGGCGGCGGGCTGCGGCGCCGGGAACGTCGTCGGCCAGGAAGGCGGGCAGCTCGTGACGGAAGAACAGGCCCAGGCCCAGCAGGAACAGCAGGCCCAGCAGGAACAGCAGGCCCAGGTGACGGACGACGGCTACGACGAAACCCTGGACGGCCTCGCCGCGTACCTGACGGCGAAAGGCTGCCTCGCGGAGGACGCCGCCGTGACCGAAATGGAAAGCGCGTTCCTCGGCGCAACGGCCGGGAAAAAATATGTCTACGGCTTCAACGGCACCGACAACGTGAGCGTCGAATTGTATGAATTTGACCTCGAACACCTGGACGAGACCGCCAACGCGGCCCTCGCCGCCGCCAAACAGGACGGCAAGCTGACCATCCTCGGCGTGGAGGTCGAAGCCTACGTCTCCGGCAGCGGCCGCTTCCTGATGTTCTACACCGATTCCGCGTCCGAAGACCGCGAGAATTCCCACGCCGCCCGGAAAGAGGAGACCATTTCCCTGTTCTCTTCTTTTAAGGCGTAAAAACAAGATGGAACCAACCGGCCCCGCGCCGGCGCATAAAAAATCCCCCTCCGGAGAAGCCGCGTCCGCTTCTTTGGAGGGGGATTTTGCCGGCCTATTTTGGGGATCCTCGCGGCGGCGTTAGGAAAGGTACCCAACCTCGCGCAGCAGGCTTTCCACCGTTTCCTGGTCCGTGGCGGCCGCTTCCACAAAACAGACGGTGCCGCCGTTCTGCACCAGCGCGTAGTAGAAATCGCCCACCGTGACGAAATAATGCCGGTAGGTGTCGGAATCCAGCGTGCGGGGCGTGCCGCCGCCGCTCTCCGCCGTGCTTTGCAGCGTCTCCCGCTGGCCGGAATACACCTGGTTCGCCGCCGAAGACGAGCCGCATTCCACGAACGTGATGGTTGCGCCGTCTTTTTCCAGCATGACGGACGGGCCTTCCGCCTCCTGCGTCACCGTGAACCCCGCGTCTTCGGCCGCCGCCGTAAATTCTTCCGCGCTCACCGCGCGCCGCGCCGAGCAGCCCGCCGCCAGCGCGCAGCAGCCCGCCAGCAGCAGCGCGAGCGCCGCTTTGCCGTGTTTCATTAGGGATGTCCTCCTTTGCAGCCGGCAGGCCCGCGATGAAAAACGGCCGGGAGGTGATCCCGGCCGTTGAGTGTACAGTCCTGCCTATTTGATGAAATAGGATGCTTTCGCATGGCGCTGATTCAAATATATCGCGCGAACGTCGTTTGTTCATCCTGTAACCCTGTGTTTATTATACGCGCGGGGCGCGCGTTTGTCAAGACGCGCCAAAATTTTTTCAAATTTCTTTCCGGTTTTTTCACAATTTATTCATGTTCTATGACAGAATATAAAAAATCCGCGCGCCCCGGCAGGATTTTCGATCGATTTGCCGGAAAAATGCGCCTTCCCCCTTGCGCGGCAGTCCGCCGCCGTGCTATGATAACAGAGAAGAAAGAAAACCGCCGCCCGGCGGCACCCCCGGAAGGGGCCGCGCGAGGGGGAAAGGAGCTGTCATATGGATTTGGAAATGATTCGCAAGGATTTGGAAGAGGGGCGCACCGCGCTGGGCATCGAGCTCGGCTCGACGCGCATCAAAGCGGTGTTGGTGGACGCCGGCCATCAGCCGGTTGCCTCCGGCAGCCACGACTGGGAAAACCGCCTGGAAAACGGCGTGTGGACCTACCGCATGGAGGACGTTTGGGCCGGCATTCAGGACTGCTACCGCAAGCTCGCCCAGGACGTGCAGGCGAAGTACGGCGTCACGCTGCGCAAGGTGGGCGCGATGGGCTTCTCCGCAATGATGCACGGCTACCTGCCGTTTGACGCGCAGGGGAACCAGCTTGCGGAATTCCGCACCTGGCGCAACACCATGACCGAACAGGCCGCCGCCGGGCTGACCGGGCTGTTCCAGTTCAACATCCCGCAGCGCTGGAGCATTGCGCACCTGTACCAGGCTATTTTGAACGGCGAGGCGCATGTGCCGCAAATCGCCTTCCTCACCACGCTGGCGGGCTACGTCCACTGGAAGCTCACGGGCCGCAAGGTGCTCGGCGTGGGCGACGCCTCCGGCATGTTCCCCATCGACAGCGCCGTCAACCAGTACGACGCCAAGATGGCGGACCAGTTTGATGCGCTTGTCGCGCCGAAGGGCTACCCGTGGAAGCTGCGGGACATCCTGCCCGAGGTGCTGGTTGCGGGCGACGACGCCGGGTCCCTCACCGAAGAGGGCGCCAAGCTGCTCGACCCCACCGGCACGCTGGAAGCGGGCGTGCCGCTCTGCCCGCCGGAGGGCGACGCCGGCACCGGTATGACCGCCACCAACAGCGTCGCGGAACGCCGCGGCAACGTCTCTGCCGGCACCTCCATTTTTGCGATGGCCGTGCTCGAGCGCCCGCTCTCTGCGGTGTACACCGAGATTGACATGGTCACCACGCCGGAGGGCAAGCCCACCGCCATGGTGCACTGCAACAACTGCAGCTCCGACATCGACGCCTGGGCGGGCATCTTCAAGGAATTCGCCGCGGCGATGGGCGTGGAATACCGCCTGCCGCAGGTGCTCGACGCCATGTTCTTCACCGCGCTCAAGGGCGACGCCGACTGCGGCGGCCTCATGGCCTGCAACTACTTCTCCGGCGAGCCGATTACCGGCCTGGAGGAAGGCCGCCCGCTCTTCGCGCGCCTGCCGGACGCGAAATTCACGTTCGCGAACTTTGCGCGCTCCCATCTCTACGCCGCGATGGCCACGCTGAAAATCGGCATGGACATCCTGTTCCAGAAGGAACATGTGCAGCTTGACATGCTGCTCGGCCACGGCGGGTTCTTCAAGGCCAAGGGCGTCGGCCAGAAGCTGATGGCCGCGGCCATGGGCACGCCCGTCTCCGTGATGGAAACGGCCGGCGAGGGCGGCCCCTGGGGCATTGCGCTGCTGGCTGCGTACCTGGTGCGCAAAGAACCCGGCGAAACGCTGCAGGCCTACCTGGAAAACAAGGTCTTCGCGGGCAGCAAGGGCGAAAGCGCCAACCCGGACCCGGCGGACCAGGCCGGTTTCGAGAAATTCATGCAGCGCTACCAGGCGGGCCTCGCCGCCGAGCGCGCCGCGGTCGCGTCCCTCAAGCTGGAAGAGTAACCCTCCCGTTTGGGCAAGCCTTCTGCAAAACAGTTTTGGCTTTCCGCCCGGTATTTGGCTCCCGCCGGATACCGGGCGCTTTTTCTCTCACGGGTTTTCCTTCCCACGAATTTTCTTTGCGGATTTCCCCACCGGGTTTCCCAAAACCCGCCGGGGCGGTCCCCCAAAAAACAACGGATCCCATCGATCCCCATCCCCCTGGAAGGAGGTTCCCCCATGAAACACGGGCCGGAAAAATGGATTACGGCGCTTGCGCGCGGCCTGGAGCTGGCGGCGTCGGCGGTGGTGCTGGCGGGCGTCGTCGTGGCGGGCGCGGGCCTGCTGCTGGAGCTGGGCCTGCACAACGGCGCGCCGCTGCGGCCGGAGGCGTTTGACGGGTTCCTGGCGCACGCGCTGGGCCTGGTCATTGGCATTGAGTTCATCAAGATGCTCGTCAAGCACACGCCGGGCGCGGCCATTGAGGTGCTGCTCTACGCCATTGCGCGGCAGCTCATCGTCGAGCACACCTCCACGTATGAGACGCTGGCCGGCATCCTGGCCATTGCCGGGGTGTTCGCCATCCGGAAATTCCTGTTCATCCGCTCGTTTGACGGCGAAGAGCGCTACGTTTTCCCCGCGAACCGCCGCGTCAGCGCGGTGAACCTGCTGACGATGGTGCGCATCCCGGCCCCTTCGCGGGAGAGCACCGTCGGCGCCGTGCTGCAAAGCGCGCTCGACATCCGCGGCACGGAGGCCGCGCCCGGCGCTTCCGCCGCGTTTGACGGCGTGGCGCTGCGGGTGGCCTCCCTCGACCGGGACGGCTCCATCGCCACCGTCGAGGTGTTGCCAGACCCTCATTTTTAAGCCGCGGTGCGCGGCGTAAAAAAGGAGTTGCATTTTTGAGGGGAATATAGTATGCTAATCGGTGCGCCCAGGCATGGGAAAGGGGCGCAGTCAGTCGCAACATCCTGACTTAAAAGAAAACTACGGAGGAAAACAAAAATGAAAACTGAACAAAATCGCAGGCTGCACTTTTTGGTGCAGGCCGGGATGATCGCCGCGATTTACGCGGTGCTCACCTACGCGGCTGCGGCGGCGAACCTCGCCTACGGCGCGGTGCAGTTCCGGTTCTCGGAAGCGCTCACCGTGCTGCCGGTGTTTACGCCGGCGGCCATCCCCGGCCTGGCGCTGGGCTGCTTCCTCTCGAACCTGGCGAGCCCGCTCGGCCCGGTGGACTGGGTGTTCGGCACGGCGGCTACGCTGCTGGCGGCGGCGCTCTCGTACCTCACGCGGCGCGTGCGTCTCGCGGGCCTGCCTGTGCTCCCGCTGTGCTTCCCGGTGCTGTGCAACGCCGTCATTGTCGGCTTGGAAACCGCCTGGCTCGGCGTGCTGGACGCCGGCAGCGCGGCCTGGGCGGCGTTCCTGCCCACGGCGCTGAGCGTCGGCGCGGGCGAGCTCGTGGTGTGCGCGGCGCTCGGCCTCCCGCTCGCCGCCGCGCTGGAGCGCACCGGCGCCGCAACCCGCATGTTCGCCCTGGGGCGCAAGTGATCCTGCGGTAAGGAATCGAATCGGAGGGAATTATGTCACGTTCGGTCAAGGCCATCTTCCGGCGCTGGCGCGAGGTTGCGCCGGTGCGTCTTATTGTCGCGAGTTTTTTCCTCGTCATCCTGGTGGGGACGCTGCTGCTCACGCTGCCCCTTTCGGCGCGCGACGGCAAAGCCACCCACGTGCTCGACGCGTTCTTCACGGCCACCTCCGCCACCTGTGTGACGGGCCTCGTGGTCTTCGACACCTGGACGCATTGGAACGCCTTCGGCCAAGCGGTCATCCTAATGCTCATCCAGGTGGGCGGCCTGGGGATTATCACGTTCACCACGGGCTTTAACCTGCTGCTGCACAAGAAGATCGGCCTGCGCAATTTGCTGCTCGCGCGCGAAAATGTCAGCGGCAATACGCTGGATATCGGCAGCCTGATCAAGATGATCCTGCGGTTCACGTTTGTGTGCGAGGGGATTGGGGCGTTGCTCCTGATGTTGCGCTTCGTCCCGAAATTCGGCGCGCACGGCGTGTGGATCTCGGTGTTCTGCGCGGTGTCCGCGTTTTGCAACGCCGGGTTCGACATCCTCGGGTTTGAACTCGAAAACGGCAGCCTGATGCTCTACAGCGGCGACGGCCTGGTCTGCGTCACCATTGCGCTGCTCATCATTGTGGGCGGCCTCGGCTTTACGGTCATCAGCGATATCTATTACAGCCAGATCTACACGCGCTTCCACAAGCAGACCCCGTTCCACTTGAATTTCCACTCGCAGATGGTCCTCATCACCACGACGGCGCTGCTCGTGGTGGGCACCGTAGGCTTTTTCGTCGCCGAGTACAACAACACGATGGCCGGCATGCCGTTCCTGGAGCGGCTCAACGCCTCGTTCTTCCAGTCGGCCAGCGCGCGCACGGCGGGCTATGCCTCGATTAACATTGCAGGGGAACACGACTTCACCAAGCTCTTCACCGTTGCGCTGATGTTCATCGGCGCGTCGCCGGCCTCGACGGGCGGCGGCATCAAGACCACCACGTTTGCGGTGCTGGTCTCTGCGGTGTACAGCGTGATGTCCGGCCGCGAGGATACCGTCATGCGCCGCCGCCGCATCGACCAGGCGACGGTTTCCCGTTCGCTCGCGATTGCGGTGCTCTCGTTCGCGGTGGTGCTCGTCACCACGGGCGTCATCCTCACCGTGAACAACACGCCGGTCAGCGGCGTGGACGCGCTGTTTGAGGCGGTGTCCGCGTTCGGCACGGTCGGCCTGACGGCGAACGTGACGCCCATCCTGGACCCCATCCCCGAATTTGTCGTGGCGCTGACCATGTTTGTCGGCCGCGTCGGCCCGGTGTCGCTCGCGCTCGCGCTCATCATGCGGCGCGGCAGCAAATCCGCCGGGGCCATCCTCCCGGAAGGGAAATTGATCGTCGGGTAACCGCGCAAAACCAACGCCCCATGGAAAATCCCCCGCAGCAGGGCGCTCCTGCCGCGGGGGATCGTTTTTTCTGAAGGCCCGGGCCGCTCAGCTCTCCAGCAGCAGCCGGATGGCGCGTTCCGGCAGGCCGGAGAGCGCGGCCGCCTGCTCCACGGTGAGGGGCTGGTAATCCCGCCGCCAGGCCTCCAGGCGCGCGTCGAGCAGCAGCGTGGCGGCGAAGAGGTCCGCCTCCTCTTCCCATTTCCCGGCAGGGAAGAGCGTGGCCTTCTCCAGGAACACCACGTTGAGGTCCTCGTGCAGCAGCGCGTGGCCGAGCTCGTGCGCGCACACATAGCCCCGCCGCTCCGGCGCAAGGCCGCTTTGCAGCACAATGACCCGCCCGCCGCGCCGCAGGAAAAACCCTTCCACGCCGTCCGGCAGGTCTGCCTCCACCACGGGGATGCCGAGCTTTTCACAGTAGCGCTCCGGCGAAAGCTCCCCGTAGCGGTCCAGCAGCGCGCGGGCGGCGCGTTCCGCCCGCCGGGTCATGGCTCCTCCTTCGGCGCGGCCACCGCCGCCGCCACCCGGATGGCGTTCGCAATCTTCTCGCGGTCCCCGTCGGAGACGGGCTTCCCGTGGAAGAGCAGGCCGTCGCAGTCCTGCAGCACCTGCGCAAACCGGTCGATCATCTGCCCGACCTCCTGCCCGTCCGTCCGCCCGACCAGGTAGTCGATGCTGCACCCGAACACCGCCGCCATCTTCCGCAACACCTCGTGGTCCGGCTCGCGCCGCCCCTGCTCGTACATCCCCACCGCGCTCGGCGAGATGCCCAGCCGCTGCGCCAGCGCCGCCTGCGTCAAGCCGCGCTCGCGCCGCAGCTCGCGGATCCTCCCGTTCATGCCGGCCGCCTCCTCATCCAATCGTTCTGTCTCTATCTTACCACACGTTATGTGGTGATGCAAGAGGGAACGCTCAAAAATTTTTCGAACAAATGTTTGGAATCCTCTTGATTTTTCCAAAATATTCCGCTAAAATAAAAGAGTAGAAAGGGGAATCGCCGGAAATCCCGGCGGGGCAGAACGGAAGAGATTCCAGGCGGGAGGCCTGGATCTTTTTTCCGGATTTTAAGGATACACAAAATGTGTGATTTGTAAAAGGAGCGACGCAATGGATTTTGAAGCATGGGGGCAGGAATATCTGGACGAAGCGGCGCAGATCAAGGCGAAGGTGGACGCGCTGCGGGCGGCGCTGCGGGCGGAGGAGCTGGAGCAGGACCGCGAACTGGCGTACCGGATGACGGTGTTGTACTCGATGTACCTGGAATGCCGCCACACGGGGGACTACCTGCGGCGGTACGGGCGGAGGGCGCAATGAGCCGGGTGTGGAGCCTGGACGCGATGCTGCAAATGCCGGCGGCAGAGAGCGGGCCGGGCGAAGAAAACGGCGAAGAGCTGCGGCGGCTCAAACGGGCGCTGCGGGAGGCGGTGGGCGAGGCGCTCACGGCGCGGCAGCGGGAGTGCCTGGAGTGCTACTACTACCGGGGCCTGACGATGCGGGAGACGGCGGAACTGCTGGGCGTGGGGGAGCCGACGGTTTCAAAGCACCTGAAGAAGGCGCGGCAGCGGCTGCGCGCGGTGCTGCGGTACGCGTTCCGGCGCTGGCCGGATTGACAAAGCGCGGCGGGTATGCTATAACTATCATAAACAAAGGCCCGCGCAGCGGGGGAAAACTGAAAAGAGCGGGGAGCTGGACGGCTGAGATTGCGCGCGAGCGCTAAACCCGAAGAACCTGTACGGATAATGCCGGCGTAGGGAACAACAAAGCGGAATTGCGCCGCGCCGGGGGTTCTCGGCGCGGCGTCTTGCTTTGCGCGGCGAAAGGAGCGCCTGGGAAATGGCATACACAACACAGATGGACGCGGCCCGGCAGGGCATCATTACCAAGGAAATGGCGGCGGTCGCCGCCGAGGAACACATCGCGGAGGAGACGCTGCGCGAGCTGGTGGCGAAGGGGCAGGTGTGCATCCCGGCGAACCGCAACCACCGCTGCCTCAAGCCGCACGGCATTGGGCGCGCGCTGCGCACGAAGATCAACGTAAACCTCGGCACCTCGCGCGACTGCATGGATTACAACGTGGAGATGGAGAAGGTGATGAGCGCGGTCAACATGGGCGCGGAGGCCATTATGGACCTCAGCTCGTTTGGCGACACGAAGGTCTTCCGCCGCAAGCTGACGGCGGAATGCCCGGCGGTGCTCGGCACGGTGCCGATTTACGACGCCGTCGTGTACTACCACAAGGCGCTCAAGAAGATTACGTCCGACGAATGGATTGACATTGTGCGCATGCACGCGGAAGACGGCGTGGACTTCATGACGCTGCACTGCGGCATCAACAACCGCACGGCGGACCGGTTCAAGGCGTGCAAGCGGCACACGAACATCGTCTCGCGCGGCGGCTCCATCATCTTCGCGTGGATGATGCTCACGGGCAACGAGAACCCGTTCTACGAGCGCTTTGACGAGATTTTGGACATCTGCCGCGAATACGACGTGACGCTGAGCCTCGGCGACGCGTGCCGGCCGGGGTCCCTGGCGGACGCGGGCGACATTTCGCAGATTGAAGAGCTGGTCACGCTCGGCGAGCTGACGCGCCGCGCCTGGGAAAAAGACGTGCAGGTGATGATTGAGGGGCCGGGGCACATGCCGCTCAACCAGATCCGCGCGAACATGGAGATTGAGCAGTCGGTGTGCCAGGGCGCGCCGTTCTATGTGCTCGGGCCGCTGGTGACGGACGTCGCCCCGGGCTACGACCACATTACGGCGGCCATCGGCGGGGCCATTGCGGCCACCTACGGCGCGTCGTTCCTGTGCTACGTCACCCCGGCGGAGCACCTGCGCCTGCCCACGCTGGAAGACGTGAAAGAGGGCATCATCGCCTCGAAGATCGCCGCGCACGCCGCCGACGTGGCCAAGGGCCTGCCCGGCGCCGCCGACTGGGATTACCAGATGAGCGAGGCCCGCCGCGAACTCGACTGGGAACGCCAGTTCGAACTCGCCATTGACCCCGAAAAGGCCCGCCGCTACCGCGCCGAGTCCAAGCCCGAAAACGAGGATACCTGCACCATGTGCGGCAAAATGTGCGCCGTCCGCAACATGAACAAGATCCTCCGCGGCGAAAACGTCGATATTCTTTAATTTTGCGCCGCGCCAGGCTAAAGCCTGGACCACCGCCGCGCGGAAAGTGTTACCGAAACAAGACCCTCGCAGCCGCGCGAGAGAAATGACACGCTCCCGTGGAGTGGCACAAAATGAAACGCCTGGTATTTAGCGAAGAGTTAAATACCAGGCGTAATTTTTTAAGAAGCACCGCGAAGCGGCAAAAAAAGTTTCGTCAACCTTTTCGAAGGTTGCGGGGTCCAGGGGCAGCGCCCCTGGGCGCGCGGCGCAAAAGACGTAAAAATTGACGGGGAGGGGGCGGTGTGATATAATACGGATGATAATTGGATTATGAAATCATTTCAAGGCGCGAGCCTTGGAGGGAGGAACATTCTGGATATGAAGATTGCATTTTCCACGCTGGCCTGCCCGGACTACTCGTGGCAGGAGATCTACACGATGGCGAAAGACACCGGGTTTGACGGCATCGAGATCCGCGGGCTCGGCAACGAGATCTTCGCGGTGAAAGCGCCGCCGTTCACCGGCGCGGCGCTGCCGGAGACGCTGAAGAAGCTGCGCGCGCTGCACCTGGAGATCCCGTGCTTTTCTTCGAACTGCTGCCTGCGCGACGCCGCGAACGCCGAAGCCAACCGCGAAGAGATCCGCCAATACATCTCCCTGGCGGAACGCACCGGCGCGCCGTTTGTCCGCATCCTCGCGGACCTTTCCCCCGCGCCGGAATGCGAGGTCGACGACCAGGCCGTCCTGGCGCAGCTGCGCGAGCTGGCCCCGCTGGCCGAGCGCGCCGGCGTCACCCTGCTGGTAGAGACCAACGGCGTCTACGCGGACACCAAGCGCCTTGCTTCCCTGCTGGAACGGGTTTCCAGCGACGCCGTCGCCGCCCTGTGGGACATGCATCACCCGTACCGCTATTTCGGCGAGTCGCCCGAACAGACCGTGCAGAACCTCGGCGCGTACATCCGCTATGTGCATGTCAAGGATTCCGTCATGCGCGGCGGCAAGCCCGAATACCGCATGATGGGCGAGGGCGACCTGCCCATCGACGCCATGATGCAGGCGCTGCGCTCCGTCTGCTACGACGGCTACATCTCGCTGGAATGGGTCAAGCGCTGGGCGGGAGACCTCAGCGACGCCGGCATCGTCTTCCCGCAGTTCGTCCATTACATGGAGCGCTACACCGGCCGCGGCGTCACGCGCAGCGTCCTGTTTGAAAACAAGGCCGGCACCGGCCATTATATCTGGGAGAAGGATACCCTCATCGACCTGACTTTCCCGCAGGTGCTCGACCGCATGGCCGAGGAATTCCCGGACCAGCCCGCCTTCCGCTTTACCACGCTCGATTATTCGCGCACCTATTCCCAGTTCCGCGACGACGTGGACGCCTTCGCCCGCGCGCTGCTCGCCATGGGCGTGAAAAAGGGCGACAAGGTCGCCATCTGGGCCACAAACGTCCCGCAGTGGTACCTGACGTTCTGGTCCACCGTCAAAATCGGCGCCATCCTCGTCACCGTCAACACCGCGTATAAAATCCATGAGGCCGAGTACCTGCTCCGCCAGTCTGACACGCACACGCTCGTCATGATTGAAGGGTTTAAGGATTCGCCCTACGCGGAAATTATCCGCCAGCTCTGCCCGGAGCTGGAAACCCTCGCGCCCGGTGAGCCGCTGCACGCGCAGAAGCTGCCGTTTTTGCGCAACGTCGTCACGGTTGGGTTCTCCATGCCCGGCTGCCTGACGTGGGAACAGGCCCTGCAAAAGGGCGAGAGCGTCCCGGTGGAGCGCGTCTACCAGCGCATGGCGATGGTCAACCGGCACGACGTGTGCAACATCCAGTACACCTCCGGCACCACTGGGTTCCCGAAAGGCGTCATGCTCACGCATTATAACGTTGTGAACAACGGCAAGAACATCGGCGACTGCATGGACCTCTCCACCGCGGACCGCATGATGATCCATGTCCCGATGTTCCACTGCTTCGGCATGGTCCTCGCCATGACCGCCTGCATGACGCACGGCGTCACCATGTCGCCCATCCCGGCGTTCTCGCCGCGCCTCTCGCTCGAATGCATCAATAAAGAGAAAATCACCTGCTTCCACGGCGTGCCGACCATGTTCATCGCCATGCTGGAGCACCCGGATTTTGAAAAGACGGATTTCCGGTACATGCGCACCGGCATCATGGCGGGCAGCCCCTGCCCCGTGAAGGTGATGCAGGACGTCGTCGAAAAGATGAACATGAAGGAGATTACCATCGTCTACGGCCAGACGGAAGCCTCTCCCGGCTGCACGCAGAGCCGCGCCGACGACCCGATGGACGTGCGCGTCAACACGGTGGGCCGCAACCTGCCCGGCGTGGAGTGCAAGATTGTCTCGCCGGAGACGGGCGAGGACCTGCCGGACAACGTGGACGGCGAATTCGTCGCCCGCGGGTACAACATCATGAAGGGCTACTATAAGATGCCGGCGGCGACGGCCGCGGCCATCGACGAGAACGGCTGGCTCCACACCGGGGACCTCGCGCGCCGCCTGCCGGACGGCAATTTCAAGATTACCGGGCGCATCAAGGATATGATTATCCGCGGCGGCGAGAACATTTACCCGAAGGAGATTGAGGATTTCATCTACCACCACCCGAAGGTGAAGGACGTGCAGGTCATCGGCGTGCCGGACGCGGACTACGGCGAGGAGATTATGGCGTGCGTCATCCTCAAAGAGGGCGAGACGATGACGGAGGACGAGCTGAAGGCCTATGTGCGCGACCACATGGCGAAGCACAAGACCCCGCGCTACGTCGCGTTTGTCCAGGAATTCCCGATGAACGCGGCGGGGAAGATCCTCAAATATAAAATGCGCGAAATGGCCGTCGAATCCCTGAACCTCCAGACCGCCAGCGCCATTGAAACGGCGTAAAGGCCCCTCAAGAACGCAAAAAACCCGCTCCCGGCAAGCCGGGGGCGGGTTTTTTCTGCCCTGTTAGAGGATGTCGAGCCGGATGCCCTCCGGCCCGGCGGCGGTGACGGAAATCGCCGTCACGGTTTCGCCGCAGCGGTCGATGAGCGCCGAGGCGATGCGGTCCTCCACCTCGCGGCGGATGGTGTTGCGCAGGTCGCGCGCGCCGCTCTTACCGCCAAAGGCCTTTTGCGCCAGCCAGCGCGCCGCGGCGCCGTCGTAGCGCAGCGTGATGCCGCGCTCTTTCAGGCCGGCGACATATTCGTCCAGCATCAGCGACGCAATCCCGGCGAAGTCCTCCTGCGAGAGCGGCCGGAAGACCACCACTTCGTCCACGCGGCTCAAAAATTCCGGGCGCAGGAACTCCGAGAGCGCCTTGAGCGCCTTCTCGCGGCTCGCCTCCTGCTCGGTGCGGCCGAAGCCGAGCGCGCCCTCCCGGCGCTCGCTGCCCGCGTTGCTCGTCATGACCAGCACCGTGTTTTCAAAATTCACCGTGCGGCCGTGCGCGTCTGTGACGCGCCCCTCGTCGAGGATTTGCAGCAGGATGTTCATCACGTCCGGGTGCGCTTTTTCAATCTCGTCGAACAGCAGCACCGAATATGGCCGGCGGCGCACCTTTTCCGTCACCTGGCCGGCCTCGTCGTAGCCGACGTAGCCCGGCGGCGAACCGATGATGCGCGAGACGGAGTGCTTCTCCATGAATTCTGACATGTCGAGCCGGATGAGCGTCTCCGGCGTGTCGAAGAGCTCTTGCGAGAGCACTTTCACCAGCTCCGTTTTGCCCACGCCGGTGGGGCCGACAAAGATGAACGACGCCGGCCGGCGGCGCGGGCTGATCTGCACCCGGCTGCGCCGGATAGCCGCCGCCACCGCCGCGGCCGCCTCCCGCTGGCCGAGCACCTTTTCGTTGAGCTTTTGCTCTAAGCCGGCGAGCTTTTTCAGCTCGCTCTCTTGCACGCGGCTCGCCGGGATGCCCGTCCACAGCTCGATGACGTGCGCGAGGTCCGCCTCCGTCACCTCCGCGCCGAGCGCCGCCGGGGCCAGCTGCTTCGCCCGCTCTTCCAGCTGGGCGGCCCCGGTGCGCAGCTGCGCCAGTTTTTCGTAGTCCGGCTCCGCGCCTTCGGCCGTCAGGCTTTCCTCCTCGCGGCGCAGCTCGTCCAGGCCGGCCATCGCGTTGTCATATTCCGCCATGTCGCGGTTGCGCAGCGCCGCGCACGCGCACGCCTCGTCCAAAAGGTCGATGGCCTTGTCCGGCAGGTAGCGGTCCGTAATATACCGCTCTGAGAGCACCGCCGCGCGCCGCGCCATCTCCTCCGGCATGCGCACCCGGTGGTATTGCTCGTAATATTCCTTCACGCCCTCGAGGATTTCCACCGTCTCCGCGACGGACGGCTCCGCCACCGTGACCGGCTGGAAGCGCCGCTCGAGCGCCGCGTCTTTTTCAATATATTTCCGGTATTCGGCGAAGGTCGTCGCGCCGATGACCTGGATTTCCCCGCGCGAGAGCGCCGGCTTGAGGATATTCGCGGCGTTCATCGAGCCCTCGGCGTCGCCCGCGCCCACCAGGTTGTGCACCTCGTCGATGAACAGGAGGATGTTGCCGTCCTCTTTCACCTCGTCGATGAGGCCCTTGATGCGGCTCTCAAACTGCCCGCGGAACTGCGTGCCCGCGACGAGCGCGGTGAGGTCCAGCAGCTGCACTTCTTTTTTTCGCAGCCGCGCCGGCACGTCCCCGTGGGCAATCTTCAGCGCCAGGCCCTCGGCCACGGCGGTCTTGCCCACGCCCGGCTCGCCGATGAGGCACGGGTTGTTCTTGGTGCGCCGCGAGAGGATTTGCACCACGCGGGAGATTTCCCGCTCGCGCCCGACAATGCGGTCAATCTCCCCGGCGCGGGCGCGGCCGGTGAGGTTGGTACAGTACGCGTCGAGGAAGCGGCGCTTGGGGCGGCGGTTCTCGCGCTTGCCGCGCGGCGGCTCTTCCTGCGGGCGGCCGTCCTCCGGGCGGGGCTGCTGCTGCTGGAAGAGGTTCTGCAAAAACGGGAAGGTCGCCGCGCCGCCGGGCGTAAACCCGTCTTCGCTGTCCTCGCCGTCTTCGCCGCCGTCCGGGTTGATCAGCGCGCTGAGCCTGGACTCCACTTCTTCCATCTGTTCGTCGCTGATTCCCATCTGGTCCATCAGGTCGCTTACCGGTTTAATCCCCACCTCTTTGGCGCACTTCAGGCACAGGCCGGTGGGGGAACTGTCCTGGCCCGTGGCGACGAATACCACGGCCGGGCGTTTATGGCATCTGGAACACATCATCATAGGGGTCGTTTCATTTCTCCGCTGCCGCAGCGGCCCGGCCTTCCCCCGCGGCGGGATTTAGGGGGAAGCCGCCGGCCCCCGGAAACACGGAAAACCTGCCGGGGCGCAAACGCGCGCGGCAGGGCCCGTCCGGGAAGCCGTCCCGCGGGAGGGCGATTCCCTCCCGCCGCCCCAAAAAGGGGCCGGTCTTTTCCACTCTATTATTTCTCTTTTCTCCCCATTTTGTCAAGGGGTCTTTTCTTCCCCGCGCAGGATGCGGAGGAAGACGAGGAAATACCGCGCCCAGGCATAGAGCATCACCGCGGCGGTGACGAGCAGCATCGTGAGCGTAACGGCGGGGTTTGCAAAGCCCCACCACTCCGACGCGACGAGATAGATGAACGTGAAGTAGAACAGCGTCGTGGCCACCTTGCCGTACCAGCGGGCCGCGCACGGGCGCTTGCCTTTTTTGAGCAGGAACATGCCGCCCGCCAGCATGGAGCACTCCTTGACGATGAACAGGATGAGGATGGGCCAGAGCACCGGGTGCGTGTACGCGAGGCAGCACGCCACCACGCCCTGCGTGAGCTTGTCCGCCAGCGGGTCGAGCATTTTGCCCAGGTCCGTAATCTGGCCGAGGCGCCGGGCGATGAGCCCGTCGAAGAGGTCGCTCAAGCCGCTGAGCACCAGCACCGCCACGGCCCCGATGACCCGCCCCGTGAGAAACAGCCACGCGAACGCCGGGATCAGCAGCAGCCGCAGCGCCGAAAGGCCGTTCGGGATATTGATGTTCTTGTTCATCCGGGATCCCCCTCTTTTTCTTTTTGCACCCCCGCCACGCAAGCCGCAGGGTCAAGCCGCGCCAAGCGAAGCGGCCAGCCAGCCGGAAAACGCCCCCAGCAGCAGCGAGCCGCCGAGCGCCTCCTGCACGGCTGCGGCGGCCTCCGGCGGGAGCAGCGGCGCCGCCCAGCTTGCCGCGGCCGCCAGCAGCGCCGCAAACACGGCCCCGCTCAAAAAGCCGAACACGCCGCCCAGCAGCGCGTTGGCCTGCCGCAGGCCCGGCAGGCGGCACACCGAGACGAGCATGCGCACCGCCGCGCGCACCGCGACCAGCAGCGCCGCGAACAGCACGGCCGTGAGCAGCACGCGCAGCAGGTTGACCACCGGCGTGGCCAGCGCCGCCGCCACCAGCGGGGCGGCCTCCTGCGCGGAGTGTTGCAGCGCCGCCTCCAGCGCCTCGACGCCCTGGTTTTGCAGCGCGTTCGACGCGAAGGCCGGCAGCTCTTCCAGCAGGGCGGCGGCCTGCGCGGCCGCCGTGGGCGCGGCCTCTGTTAAAACAGACGACACCCGCTCAAGAAAGACTTCACGCAAAAACGCGTCGTAAATCCACGCGGCGAGCACGCCGCTGAGCGCCGCGGAAAGCAGCGCCGCGGCGGCAAAGCCGAGAAAGCTGAAAAGCGACTTGACCACGCCTTTTTTGAGGCCCCAGCCCGTGCAGGCCAGGAGGATCAGCACCAAAAGCGCGTCGGCAAGCAAGCCCATACCATCCCTCCAAAGGGAAGGGACTGCAAAAATCCCTTCCGGAATCACCCGGCCTGAAATCCCGGCCGGATCCGGTTAAAAACAGGGGGAGCCAACCCAAAGGGGATCCCCCCTCCATTGTAGCAGACTTTCCCGCGCGGCGCAAACCTCAGGAGAAGGTCCCCGCGCGGATTTCATTGATGCCGAGGACATAGGCGCCGCCCTCGTTGGCCAGCACCGCGGCGCGCGCGTCGTTCCCGGCGCCAAACGAGCCGTAGGCCTGCCCGGTGGTCACCGCCCAGGCGGACACCGCCCCGCCGGAGAGCACGCCCACCACATCGCCGGAAAGCGAGACGGAATCCACCGGGTCCTGGAACGAGAGGTCCCGCACCAGCGCGCCGGTGGAGTCGAGCACCGACACGCTGCCGGAGCCCGCGCCCTCAAACGGCGCGAAGCCGAGCGCCAGGCGGCCGCCGGAAGCGTCGAAGTCGGCGAGCTGCCGCGCCCCGTAGGGGACGTCCACGCGGCCGGAGCCGTCCTCGCGCAGCAGGCCGGCCATCGTTTCGCCCACCAGGAACACCGTGCCGTCCTCGTTGTAAAACGCGCGCAGCAGCACCGTGCCCTCGTAGAGCTCGCGCGCCACCGGGTCCGGCTGCGAGAAATCGAAGAGGTACGCCGCCGAGAGCAGCGCGCCCTCCTGCGCGGAGACGCCGCACGCCACCGCGCGCGTGCCGTCCCGGTTGAGCGCCACGCTCGTGATATAGAAATCTGCGAACGAAAAATGGTAGAGCTCCGTGCCGTCCGGCTGGTAGACGCGCAGCTGGCCGGCGTAGCCCTCCTCCTCCGAGACGAGCGCCCAGCGCCCGTTTGCGGCGATGTCCCCGGCGAGCAGGTCCGTCTCGTTTTCGCCGGAAGAGAGGAGGCGGGTCTGGGTTTCCACGCGCCAGCCGCGGCCGCCCAGGTCAAACACCAGCATGCGGTTCCCGGCCGTGCGCAGCACGGGCGAGCCGTAGCTGTGCTGGCGGCTGACGATCTCGTGCGCGGTGGAGTTCAGCGCCAGGATGCGCGTGTCGCTGACGTAGACGAGGTCGCCCCCCGCGCTCTGGAAATTCCCCGTGCTCACGGCGCTGCCGGCCACGGCAACGGGGTAACCGTCGCCCACGCCGATGCCCACCACCAGCGACTGCACCCAGTCCACCACGTTCTGCGGGGCGAGGTTTTCCCGGTTGAACCAGAGCAGCATGCCCAAAATGCACAGCAGCAGCGCCAGCGCGGCGCGGTAGGCCCAGCGCGGGATGCGCGGGGCGCGGCGGCGCGGGCGGGGCGGGCGCGCGTGGGGGTTGCCCTCCCGCTCCAGGGTGCCGTCCTCGTCCATTTCTTCTTCGGCAAAGCGCTTGCCGTGGGGGAAAAATCGCAGCATGGTCTCACCTCCCGGGGGCCTGCGCGGCGGGGCCCTCCCCGCCGAAGGGCGGATAAAACACGCGGTGCAGGTACAGCCCGCAGGCCGGCGCGGTCGGCCCGGCGCGGCCGCGGTCCCGCGCCGCCAAAATTCCGGGGATCGCGTCCGGCGGGAATTTCCCCTGCGCAATGCGCAGCAGCGTCCCTACCATAATCCGGACCATGTTGTACAAAAACCCGTCGGCGGCGACGGCGAACGTCACGAGGTCCCCCTCGCGGAAGACCTCCGCGCGCGTCACGGTGCGGACAAAATCGCCCGGGGCGCGGCCGTCCAGCGTGCAGAACGACGTAAAGTCGTGCGCGCCGAGGAAATCCTGCGCGGCGCGGTTGAGGACCGCCTCGTCGAGCGGGTACCAGTAGTGCAGCGCCAGGCCCTCGCGGAACGGGTCGCGCACCGGATGGTTCCAAATCTGGTAGAGGTATTCCTTCCCCGCGCACGAATACCGCGCGTGGAACGAGAGCGGCGCCTCCCGGCAGGAGGTGACGGCGATGTCGCCGGGCAGGAAGTGGTTCAGCGCCCGCAGCAGCCGTTCGCACGGGATGCCGCTTTCGGTCTTCATGCTGACGGCGTATTCCAGCGCATGCACGCCGGAATCGGTGCGGCTGCACCCCTTGATCTCCGGCGCGGCGCCGAGCACGCGCCGCAGCGCCTCTTGGAACACGGCCTGCACGGCGAGCGCGTTCTGCTGCACCTGCCAGCCGTGGTAGCGGCGGCCGTCGTAGCGGATGAAAAATAACAGGTTGCGCATGGGAGGTTCCTTTCCCCGCTCAACGCAGGAACGGCAGGAAAATATTGCACAGGGCCACCGCGGCGGCAAAGCCGGCGGCGGCCAGCAGCGCCAGGTAGTCGCCGCGCGCCGCGCGCAGCACCTTCATCTTGGTGCGGCCCTCGCCGCCGCGGTAGCAGCGGCATTCCATCGCTGTGGCGAGGTCGTACGCCCGGCGGAACGCCGAGACGAAGAGCGGGATTAAAATGGGGATGAGCGCGCGGATGCGCTGGAAGACGCCGCCGCTCTCGAGGTCCGCGCCGCGCGCCTTCTGCGCGCTCATGATCTTGTCCGTTTCTTCGAGCAGCGTCGGCACAAAGCGCAGCGCAATGGTCATGATCATCGCGATTTCATGCACGCGGATGTGGAAGACCCCCAGCGGCTTCATTGCGCGCTCGAGCGCGTCGGTGAGCTGGGTAGGCGAGGTGGTGTAGGTGAGCGCCGCGCTGAGCAGGATGAGGCAGACGATGCGCGCGGCGATGAACACGGCGTTGGAGACGCCGCCGGTGGTGATGCGCAAAAAGCCCCACTGCCAGAGGGGTTCGCCGCTGCCGTAAAAGAGGTTGAGCGCGGCCGTAAAGAGGATGAGCACAAGGATGCCCTTGAGGCTTTTGAGGTACTGCCGCAGCGAAATGCCGGAGATGCCGGCGGCCGTGAGCACCAGCGCGGCCGAGACGGCCAGGCTGGCGAAATTATTCGCAACAAACACGAGCACAATGCCCGCCACGGTGAGGCCGAGCTTGAAGCGCGGGTCCATGCGGTGCAGCGGCGAGCGCCCGGGGATATATTGCCCCAGCGTGATGTTACTGAACATGCAGCAGCCCCCTTTCCCGCAGCACCGGCGCCAGCTGGCGGATGGCGTCCTCCAGCGTGAGCACGCCCGGCGCAACCGGGTAGCCGCCGCGCCGCAGCCGGTCCATAATCTTCGTCACCTGCGGCACGCGCAGGCCCATCCGCTCCAGTTCCTCGCCGTGGGCGAACACTTTGGCGGTGCGGTCGAAGAACGCGGCGCGCCCGTGGTCCATGACCAGCACGCGGCCCGCCACGCGGGCAATGTCCTCCATGCTGTGCGACACCAGCAGCACCGTGTTCTGGCGCAGACGGTGGTAGCTCTGGATCTGCGAAAGCAGCACGTCGCGGCCGTGCGGGTCCAGGCCGGCGGCGGGCTCGTCGAGCACGAGCACGTCGGGGTCCATTGCGATGACGCCGGCGATGGCGGCGCGGCGCTTCTCCCCGCCGGAGAGCTCAAACGGCGAGCGGTCCAACAGCTCGGGGCGCAGGCCGGCGAATTCCGCGGCGCGGCGCACGCGGTCCTCCACCTCCCCGCCGGAGAGGCCCATGTTCCGCGGCCCGAACGCGATGTCGGCGCGCACGGTCTCCTCGAAGAGCTGGTACTCCGGGTACTGGAACACCATGCCCACGCGGAAGCGAACCTCGCGGATTTTTTTCGGCTCGGCCCAGATGTCGCGCCCTTCGAGCAGCACCTGCCCGGCGGTGGGGCGCAGCAGCCCGTTGAGCTGCTGGATGAGCGTCGATTTCCCCGAGCCCGTGTGCCCGATGATGCCGATTAATTCGCCCTGGCGCACGCTCAGGTCCACGTGGTCCACGGCCACCTTGCTCATGGAGGTGCCGTGGCCGTATTCATATGTCAGGCCTTTGGTTTCCAAAATCGCCGGCATCGTTCAGCCCCCCAACAAGAGTTCCAGCGCGGCGGCGCATTCGTCTTCATCTAAAATCCCGTCCGGCAGCGCGCAGCCCATCGCCTTGAGGCGGTAGGCGAGCTCGGTGGCCTGCGGCACGTCCAGCGCGTGCTTTTTCAAAAGCTCCACTTGCGAGAACACCTCGCGCGGCGGGCCGTCCAGCAGCACGCGGCCGTTGTCCATGACCACCACGCGCCCGGCGCGCACGGCCTCGTCCATGTAATGGGTAATGAGCACCACGGTGATGCCGCGTTCGCGGTTGAGGCGCAGCACGGCGTCGAGGACCTCTTCGCGGCCGCGCGGGTCGAGCATGGCGGTCGGCTCGTCGAGCACGATGCACTCCGGCTCCATAGCCAAAATGCCGGCGATGGCCACGCGCTGTTTCTGCCCGCCGGAGAGCTTGTACGGCGCGTCGAGCGCGTGGTCCTGCATGCCGACGGCGCGCAGCGCGGCGTCGACCCGGCGGCGGATTTCCTCCGGCGGCACGCCGAGGTTTTCCGGCCCGAAGGCGACGTCTTCCTCGACGACGCTGGCGACGAGCTGGTTGTCCGGGTTTTGTAGCACGAGGCCGACGCGGCGGCGGATTTCATATTTGAGCGATTCGTCGGCGGTATCCATCCCGGCGGCGTACACCTTGCCGCCGCTGGGCAGCAGCATGGCGTTGAACTGCTTGGCCATGGTGGATTTCCCCGAGCCGTTGTGCCCGAGCAGCGCGACGAATTCGCCTTTTTTCACTTGGAGCGTCACGCCGCAGAGCACCTCGCGCGGGGCTTCGCCTTCGCCCGGCGCGTAGGAAAAATGCAGGTCAATGGTTTGCAGGTGATCCATGGGAAGGCTCCTTTCGCAGCGTGATGACGGGCAGTTCCGGCGGCAGGCCGAAGCGCAGGGCCGGTTTGCCGCCGAGGCCGCGGCTGACGACCATCTGGGCGCGGCCGAGGCGGTAGCGCCCGCCGCTGAAGCGGGGGAAAAATTCGCGTTCCGGAGAGAGCAGGCCGCCCTGCGCGCCCGCCAGCGCCACGGCCCCGCCGTGCATGTGCCCCGCGAGCACGAGGCCCGCGCCCCAGCGCGCGTAAGCGGGGAAGAACAGCGGGTCGTGCGCCAAGAGCACGCAAAAGCCCTGCGGCGGCGGGAAGACCGCGGCCAGCCGCGAGGCGGAAAAATACGACGCGCGGCTTTCGGCGTCGTACTGCGCGTGGTAGTAGCGCAGCGGGAGTTCCAGCCCGTAGAACGGGAGCGAAGCGCCGGCCCGGCGCAGCGTGTAGCGCTCGTTGCACAGGCAGACGGCCCCGGCGCGGCGCACGGCCTCTAAAATGCGGGCGTAGCGCGCGGGGGTTTGGCGCTGCTCGTGGTTGCCGGGGACGTAGAGCACCGTCAGCTCCGCCGCGAGCGCGTGCAGCAGGCGGTAGGCCCGGGGGTCTTCTTCCGGGGGGAGTTCTTCCAGGTCCCCCGTGAAGACGGCGAGGTCCGGGCGCGCGCGGCGCACAGCTTCCACCAAGAAGCGGCCGTCTTTGCCGAAGCGCCGGCCGTGCAGGTCTGAGAGGTGCGCGATGCGCAGGCCGTCGAACGCCGCGGGCAAATCCGCCCAAACGTCATAGCGCACGGTGCGCGGCACGCACGAAGCGCCGAGCGCCGCCGCCCCCGCCGCGCAAAGCAGCGCGGCCGCCGTTCGTTTCCGCATGCGGGTCATCCCTCCGTCCCGGGGCCGCCGGGGCCCGGCTGTTGCAGTTTCCTGGATTTTTCCTCGAACTGTTTTTTCGAAATGAGCTTCTGCTCATACAGCTTTTGCAGCGTGGCGAGCTTTTGCTCGGGGCTGCGGCGGCGCAGGCGGCCGCGGAGCTTTTCGTCGTCGAGGTTGAATTCCCGCAGGACGAGGAAGCCCTCTTTCCCGAGGAAGACCGTGGCCACGGCGGCCAGCAGCGTGAACACGACGCCGGCCCCGCCGAACTGCGGGATGCCGAGGAACAGGCCCGTGATGACGCAGGCCATGCCGCCCGCCATGCCGACGCCGTAGCGCGGTTTTTTCAGTTTGAGTTTCACCTTGCGCATGCGTCATTCCTCCCAAACAGCGGTGCTGCCGCACGGCAGCGTCAGGCCGCTCGACCGCACCGGCAGGCCGATCTCCCCGGACCAGATGCGCCCGCCGAAGCGTTTCTGCACGAGCGCGCCCAGCAGGTATTCCATTACGGCGGGGGAGAGGCCGGTGGTGTACGAATTGAGCAAAAAGAACAGCGGCTGCGGCGAGAGCAGCGCGGCGCATTGTTCCACCAGCGCGTAGAGCTGCTCTTCGAGTTTCCACACCTCGCCGCCCGGCCCGCGCCCGTAGGACGGCGGGTCCATAATCACCGCGTCGTAAAAATTGCCGCGGCGCAGCTCGCGCTGTACGAATTTCCCGCAGTCGTCCACGAGCCAGCGCACGGGTTTTTCCCGCAGGCCGCTGGCTTCGGCGTTTTCCTTGGCCCAGGCGACCATGCCTTTCGAGGCGTCCACGTGGCAGACCTGCGCCCCGGCCAGCGCGCACGCGAGCGACGCCGCGCCGGTGTACCCGAAGAGGTTCAGCACGCGCACAGGGCGGCCCGCCGCGCGGATTTTCGACATGGCGAAGTCCCAATTGACGGCCTGCTCGGGGAAAAGGCCGGTGTGCTTAAAGCCCATCGGCTTGAGGCGGAACGCCAGCTCCCCGTAGCGTACGCGCCACACGCCGGGCGTCTCGCGCCACTGTTCCCAGTGGCCGCCGCCGGTGCGCGAGCGCACATACCGCGCGTTCGCCTCGCGCCAAGGCCCTTCTTTCGGCGTATTCCAAATAATCTGCGGGTCCGGCCGGATCAAAAGGACCTCGCCCCAGCGTTCCAGCCGCTCCCCGCCGGAAGCGTCGAGCAGCTCATAATCTATCCATTGTGAAATCCGCATACTTCTCCTTTTTTTACGTCGCGCATCGCGGCCTCCTGACGTCGGCCTTACCCCGGCGTAGAACGGTTCGGTTTCTGCCCGCGTCACGGCCGTTGTGCAACACGCTTCCCAGGTGTCCGGTGCGAGAAAACCGCCTGCTAACAACGACCCCGCACCTGCGGTGGGCACGCCGCGCCTTCGGCCTGCGGCCTTCCCGCGCAGAAAAACGGGTCCCGCCCTGCCCGCGAAAAGTCCCGGTTGTGCAACACATTTCCTGTGTGTCCGCCCCACGGGAGCGTCCCCTTTCTCTCGCGCGGCTGCGAGGGTCTTGTTTCGGTAACACTTTCCGCGCGGCAGTGGTCCAGGCTTTAGCCTGGCGCTCAGCAGAGGCGGTCTCGGATGACGGCGGCGACGCCGTCGGCGAGGGCCTGGATTTCCTCCAGGCTTTCGCCCTCGACCATCACGCGCAGCAGCGGTTCCGTGCCAGAGGGCCGCACCACCACGCGCCCGCGGCGGCCGAGCGTTTCCTTGGCCTGCTCCACCGCGGCCTTGACCCCAGCGTCCGTGTAGAAGCGCAGCTTGCCTTCCGCGCTGACGGTGACGTTCACCATCACCTGCGGGTAGCGTTCCATCAGCGTGGCGAGGCTCGAAAGGCGCGCGCCGCGCCGCCGCAGGATGCTGCAAAGCTGCGCGCCGGTCAGCTGCCCGTCGCCCGTGGTGGCGAAATCCAGGAAAATAATATGCCCCGACTGCTCCCCGCCGAAATTATATTCTTCCAGCAGCATTTCTTCGAGGACATAGCGGTCGCCGACCTTCGTCGCCTCGAATTTCACGCCGTTTTCGGCGCAGAACCGCTGGAACCCCAAATTCGTCATGATGGTGCCGACAACGGCGCCGCGCGCGAGCTTCCCGCGCGATTTCAAATCCAGCGCGCAGATCGCCATCATGAAATCGCCGTCTACCAGGTTCCCGTTTTCGTCCACCGCCAGGCAGCGGTCCGCGTCGCCGTCAAACGCAAGGCCGAGGTCGAGCCCGTTTTCCTTGACGAACGCCTGCAGCGCCTCCATGTGCGTGGAACCGCAGCCGTCGTTGATGTTCACGCCGTTCGGGCGGTCCGCCAGCATGTGGCACTCCGCGCCCAGCTCTGTGAACAGCCGCTCCGCCGTGCGCGACGCAGACCCGTTGGCGCAGTCCAGGCCTATGCGCATCCCCGTGAGCGCAAACGGCACCGTGCTCTTGACGTGGTCAATGTAATCTTTCACGGCGTTTTCCGCAAACGTGACGCTGCCCACGCCGCCGCCCGTCGGGGCCTGCGGCGCGTCCGCCTCGTCCAGCACCAGCGACTCCACCTGCTCTTCCAGCGCGTCCGGCAGCTTGTAGCCGTCCCCGCTGAAAATCTTGATCCCGTTGAATTCATACGGGTTGTGCGACGCCGAGATCATCACGCCCGCGTCCGCCTTATATTTCCCCACCAGGAACGCCACCGCCGGCGTCGGCACGACGCCGAGCTTGACGACGTTCGCGCCCACCGAGCAAAGGCCCGCCGAGAGCGCGTCTTCCAGCATGTCGGAGGAAAGGCGCGTGTCCTTGCCGATTAAAATGCGCGGGTGGCGGTGGTTGCCGTCTGTGAGCACCTGCGCGGCCGCCCGGCCGATCTTCATCGCCAGCTCGCACGTCAATTCCTGGTTCGCGACGCCGCGCACGCCGTCTGTCCCAAACAATCTTCCCATATCAGACCTTCCTCTCGTCCCAGATCATCTCTTATTTTTTGAATGATTTCTAAAAAATGAATTCGCAGCCCGCCCAATCACGAGCGAAAAGATCCGCGCCCGCAGGGGTTATGCGCCGCCGGAAAACAGGCTCTGCTGCGGGTTTTCCGCGCCCGGCGGGGTTAAACCAAGATGCCGGTAAGCGGCGGCGGTGGCGCAGCGCCCGCGCGGGGTGCGGCTGAGGAACCCGATTTGCATGAGGTACGGCTCGTAGACGTCCTCAATGGTGACAGCTTCCTCGCCGATGGCGGCGGCGAGCGTTTCCAGGCCGACGGGCCCGCCGCCGTAGAAGCGGATCATCGCAGAGAGCATGCGGCGGTCGTTGGCGTCGAGGCCGAGCGCGTCGATCTCGAGCCGGTCGAGCGCGGTGCGGGCGGTCCCCTGCGTGATGACGCCGTCGCTCATCACCTGGGCGAAGTCGCGCACGCGTCGCAGCATGCGGTTGGCCACGCGCGGCGTCCCGCGGGAGCGCGCGGCAATCTCGAGCGCGCCGTCCGGCTCGATGGCGATGCCCAAAATATTCGCGCTGCGCGTGACAATGCGGGAAAGTTCTTCCGCGGAATAGAGTTCCAGCCGGAGGATGACGCCGAACCGGTCGCGCAGCGGCGCCGAAAGCTGCCCGGCGCGCGTCGTCGCGCCCACGAGCGTGAATTTCGGCAGCGGCAGGTGGTAGGAAGCGGCCATTTGCCCTTTGCCGGTGACGATGTCGATGGCGAAATCTTCCATGGCGGGGTAGAGGATTTCCTCCACCGCGCGGGAGAGGCGGTGCACCTCGTCGATGAACAGCACGTCGCCGGGGTTGAGGTTGGTCAGCAGCGCGGCGAGGTCGCCGGGCTTTTCGATGGCCGGGCCGGAGGTGATGCGCAAATTGACGCCCAGCTCGTTGGCGATGATGCCCGCCAACGTGGTTTTTCCCAGGCCGGGCGGGCCGTAGAGCAGCACATGGTCCAGCGGCTCGCGGCGCTGCCGCGCAGCCTCAATGAACACCGTCAGGTTCTGTTTTGCCTTTTCCTGGCCGATATATTCCGCCAGCGCGCGGGGGCGCAGCGGGTTTTCCACCTCGGCGTCTTCCGGCGAATACTCCGGCTCGACAATGCGGTTTTCCAGGTCTAAATCATTTTCGCGGGCGTCCCAATCCATCGCGCCGCCCCCTTTCTATGCGGGGATCCGGTTCAAAATTGATCCGGTCCATCTATCAATAAAAATCTCATCCCTTTAGATATCAACCAATGGATAAAAACGGCCCCCGTCCGGCGCGGTCATTTCAGAGACGCGGCCATTTCCTTGAGGGAAAGCCGGATGAGTTCCTCGACGGGGAGGGCGCTGTCGAACCGGGCGACGACGGCGGCGGCGTCCGCGGGGGCGTAGCCGAGCACGGCGAGGGCGCTGACGGCGTTCTGCGCGTTGCTGGAAGCGGAGACCGCGCCGGCCTGGGCAAAGGTGTCGCCGCCGGAGACGCCCATTTTTTTGACTTTGTCTTTGAGTTCGAGCGCGATGCGCTGGGCGAGCTTCGGGCCGACGCCGCTCGCGCGGGAGAGGGTGCGGCTGTCGCCGGAAGCGACGGCCATGGCGACCTGTTCGGGCGCGAGTTCCGAGAGGATGGCGAGCGCGACCTTGGGTCCGACGCCGCTGACGGCGGTGAGCATGCGGAAGCAGGCGCGTTCGGCGGGCGAAGCGAAGCCGTAGAGGTCGAGCGCGTCTTCTTTGACGTGCAGGTAGGTGTAAAGCGACACGGAGCCGCCCACCTGCGGCAGGCTGCGCTGGGTTTGGAGCGAGACGGCGCACTGGAAGCCGACGCCGCCGCACTCGACCACGGCGAGGCCTGGTTCGAGGTGGACGAGTTTTCCTTTTACGCTGTAGAGCATGGGGTCAACCTCCTTGGTGCAACAGGCTGCGGCGCAGGGCGGAACCGGCGGCCTGGCAGTGGCACACGGCCAGGGCGAGCGCGTCGGCGGTGTCGTCCGGTTTCGGGATCTCCTTGAGGCAGAGGAGGTGGCGGGTCATCTCCTGCACCTGGGGCTTTTTCGCGCGGCCGTAGCCGGTGACGGCCATTTTGACCTGCGGCGGGGTATATTCAAACACGGGGACGCCGGCCTGCCGCGCCGCCAGCAGGATGACCCCCCGGGCTTCCGCGACGTAGATGACCGTCGTCTGGTTCGAATAATAATACAATTTTTCCACCGACAAGGCGTCGGGTTTCCACTTTTCCAGCAGCGCTGAGAGGTTCCGGTAGATGATCTCCAGGCGGTCCGGGAACGGCAGGCCCGCTTTCGTGACAATCGCCCCGTATTCGAGCGGGCGGCAGCGCACGCCGTCGCTCTCGACCGCGCCATATCCCACAATCGCATAGCCCGGGTCCACCCCAAACACTCTCTTCATCGGTTGTTTCTCCTTTTTTACGCCGCACATCGCGGCCTCCTGCCGTCGGCCTCACCCCGGCGCGGAACGGTTCCCGTTGCGCCCGCGAAAAGTCCCTGCGTGCAACACACGCGGCCCGGGTGTCCTGCCCGAGAAAACAGGCTGCTGGACACGGCCCCGCCTTTTGGGGGCTTTTTCATCCGCCGTTCCGGCCTCCGGCCCAACAGGGGGCGAAGCCCGGTTCCGTTGGGCACGGCGCGAAGGGGCGGGGCGGCGCTCCTGCATAACTGGGATTATTGTACCACAACTTGCGGGAATAGAAAAGAAAAACTTTCCGCCCGCCGGAAGTGGGAAAACAGGCTTGCCCCCGCGCGGGAAGGCCGCCAGGCCGAAGGCGCGGCGGGCACGCCGCAGGCGCGCGGCGTAAAAAAGGCGGGGAAAAATCCCCGCCCCTGGAATGTGTGTTTTGGGAAAGTGGCGCTAGAGTTAAAGGATCGACGCGCTTGCGGCGGGCGGGTTATTCCGCTTGCAGGAGCCGCAGCCGGATTAAATAGGGCTGGGCTTCCAGCGCTTTGAGGCTGGCCTCGTCGGTGTTGCCCGTCACGTCCAAGATGGTGTACGCGTACTCTTTTTTCGACTTGCTCTG
>CALWIP010000019.1 GCA_944380775.1 uncultured Clostridia bacterium
TGCGCGCAATGTTCTGCGAGGTGACGCCGAAGGTATCCGGCAGGTCGCCCGCAGCCGCCAGCGTTTGCAGCTTGAGGTAGTAGTCGCTGGGGATGTGCATGAACTCGACCGTCGCGTTCGGGTAGAAATCGGTGAACGACGCGCAGTATTCTTCCTTCTGCTGGCGTTCGTTCTCGTCGCCCCAGAACGCATAGATGATGTTGCCGGTAATGCTCTCCGGGTCTACCTCGCCGGTGGAGCCGCCTTCTTCGCCGCCGGCGCTCTCTTCGCCGCCGGTGGACTCTTCGGCAGCAGAGCTGGCAGGCGCTTCAGGCTCGCTGGCGGTTTCGCCGTTGCTGCACGCAGCAAACAGCGAACAGCACATGACGGCAGCCAGAAGTAGGGAAAGTGCCTTTTTCATTTTTCTTGCCTCCTTTATGTGGGACCTTGGACCTTAGGACCTTACAGGTTATCCCTTCAACCCGGTCATTACAATGCCGCTCACGAAATACTTCTGGGCAAACACATAAATAACCAGGATCGGAATCAGGCAGAAGACCGAACCGGCCATCAGCAGGTCATAGCGCGTGGAGAACATGCCGCGGAACGTCGCCAGACCGAGCTGAACGGTGAACTTGGAGGAATCGCTCAAATAGATCAGGGGACCCATCAGGTCGTTGTAGTTGCCCTGGAAGGTGAAGACCGTCAGGGTCGCGATGATCGGCTTGGAGAGCGGCAGGAAGAGCTGCGCCCAGATGCGCAGGCGGCCGCAGCCGTCGATGCGGGCGGCTTCTTCCAGCTCGCCGGGGATGGTCATGAAGAACTGGCGCAGCAGGAAAATGGCGAACGCGCTGCCGAACAGGTTCGGGACGATGAGCGGCAGGAACGTGTTGTACCAGCCGAACGTACGGAACATGATGAACGACGGGATCATCGTGACCGCGCCCGGGACCATCATGGAGGCGAGGAACAGGCCGAACAGCTTGTCGCGCCCCTTGAAGTTGATGCGGGCGAAGGAATAGGCCGCCAGGGACGAGATGAGCACGTTGCCGATGACGGACGGGATGACGATCTTCATCGTGTTGAGGAACATGCCGCCAAACGAAATGCTGCCGGAGTTCCAGGCGTTGACATAGTTTTCCGGGTGCCACTCCGACGGCCAGATGGTCGGCGGGAAGGCGAAGAGCTCCTGTTGGCTCTTAAAGGACGAGAGGACCATCCACAAGAACGGCGCGACGTCGAGGACCGACATCACAACCAGGATGATGTAAGAGACGGCGATGCTTCTTTTGGTTTTTCTCATTGCCCGCTTCCTCCCTTACATATCGTACTGGACCTTCTTGCCCAGGAACTGCGTCTGGAACAAGGAGACCGCCAGGATGATGATGAACATGATGATGGCCATGGAGCACGCGTAACCGAAACGGTTGTAAGAGAACGCGTTCGACCACAGGTAGTAGGACATGGTGTAGGTCGAGTAGCCCGGGCCGCCGCTCGTCATGATGTAGATCTCGTTGAAGACCTGGAAGGCGTTGATGACCGCCATGATCATAACATAATAAAGGGACGGGGTAATCAGCGGGATCTTGATGTAGATGACCTTCTGGAAGGCGGTGATGCCGTCGAGGTCCGCCGCTTCATACAGCGAGGTGGGGATGCCCTGCAGCGCCGCGAGGAAGATGAGCATGTTGTAGCCGGCGCCCTTCCACACGGACATGATGCAGATGGAGAAGATGGCGAGGTTGCCGTCGGACAGCCACGGCACAGACGGCAGGCCGATCTCGTTGAGCATGTAGTTGATGATGCCGAAATCGGTGTTGTACATCCAGGTGAACAGCAGCGCGACCACCAGGATCGGGCTGACGTACGGCAGGTAGAAGATGGTGCGGAACACCCCGATGCCTTTGACGGGCATGTCCATCGCCAGGGCCAGGACAAACGAGAGCGTCAGGCCGAGCGGGATGTACAAAACCACCCACTTGAGCGTGTTGATGAGCGCCGTAATGAAGATCTCATCCGTGAACAGCTCCTGATAGTTCTGGAGGCCGATCCACTCGATGTTGGTGATGAGGTCCCATTTCGTGAAGCTCAATGCGATTGACGCGACGATCGGGATGAGGATAAACACGAACAACCCGATAATCGCAGGCGCCGTAAACAGGTACCCTTCCACGTTGTCACGCCACTGGATGGAGTGAACACGCTTCTTGGACCCTTGCGGCTTCTTCGTTACTGCTTCCACAAAACCAACTCCTTTTGTCTAGATTTTTCAGAACATCCCCAGGGATGCGACAGACCACAAAATAGGGGAAGCGCCCGCCCCCCTCCCGCTAGCGGTGGGGATCGTTGCGGCCGGTGGCCGCAACGGGAAGAAGCGCTTCTTCCCACTGGTAAAAAGATTTTAGTGAGACTGAAACCCCTTTCCTTCGCCCCTTTCCTTGGGCAAAGTGGAGAAAAGTTATCCCCAACCGGCCGCTATCATCTCACTGCTAATCAATATTAACATATTATTCACAGGAAAGCAAGCATTTTTTACATCTTATGCAGGCCTTTCGCGAAATCCCCTCCGGAAGCCGGGCAGGAACCTTGCAGGCAGGTGCGTTTCCTGCTATAATTGTAGCAGGAAATACGCCCCTCATGCCGCCTTGATTTGGGGATGGGAAAGGAGTTCATCTTCATGATGAAGAAATTGGGCGACGCACGCTGGTACCTGCTGGCCAGCTTCATCGCGTTGGAATTTTTGGTGTCGTTCTCGTTCCTCGGCTACCTGCATGTCGAGCCGATCTCCATCACCTTCGCCTACCTCCCGGTGCTGGCGGCGGCGTGCCTGCTCGGCCCGCTGGACTCCACCGCCGTGGCGCTGGCCTTTGGCCTTGCCAGCATGTGGAAGGCCGGGGCTTCCTATGTTTCGGCCGGGGACCACATCTTCTCCCCCTCCTACAGCGGGGACCCGCTCGGCAGCATCCTGCTTTCCATCGGCGCACGGATGCTGTTCGGCTTCCTCGCGGGGTGGATGTTCCGGCTTGCAGCCCTGGCGCCGCAGCGGGCGCGGCTGCCGCTCTTCGCCGCCTGCGCGGCGTTCGGCAAGTTTTTGCACTCGTTCTGCGTCTACGCCGTCATGCAGGCGTTCTTCCCCTCGTTCGGCGGCGTGCAGAACACCTTCGGCGGGTTTTTCACCGCAGACAACCTCGTCTCCATGCTCGGCTCGGCGGTCCTCATCCCGCTCTGCTACGCGGGCCTCTACTCCAAAAAGGCGCTGCGCTTTTTCTCCCGCCTGCAAAAGGGCGGCGAAATGATCGAGCGGCAGAAATACCACCGCGTTTCGCTCGCCTTTTTGGTGGTGGGGGTGCTCTGTTTCGCGCTGGCCGTGGCGGGCTACTTCATCCAGCGGATGGCCTATGTGGTCGAGCTCGGCGGCGTGACGCTCTCGGAGGAAGCCTCCGAGGACCTCGTCCATTTGCAGATCCAGTTCCTGCTGGGCCTCATCTCTCTCTCGTTCTTAGTCATCGTCTTTTTAATCTTCAACCGCCGCTACCACTCTTATCAATATTATGAAGCGTCCATCGACCCGCTCACCAGCCTGCTGAACCGCCGGAATTTCTTCTCGGTGTGCGGGGGCCTGCTCGGCGGCGGCGACGAGGCCTGCGAGGGCTGTTATTTCTTTATCTTGGACGTGGATCTTTTCAAACGCATTAACGACCAATACGGCCACCCGAAAGGGGACCAGGTCCTGGCCGCCATTGCGCGCGACCTGCGCGAGCTTTTCGCCGGCGGCGGCGCGCTCGGCCGGCTGGGCGGCGACGAATTTGTCGCCTTTGTCAGCGGCCTGGAGCGCGGGGAGCTGGAGTCGCGCCTCTCCCATTTGCTGGGCATGGTGCACGCCATCCCCTGCGGGAAGCTGCGCGTCACCGCCAGCATTGGGGTGGCAACGGTAGGCGGCGCTTCCTCCGTAGAGGAGCTTTACCGCCGCGCCGACGCCGCGCTCTACCGCGCCAAGCAGCAGGGCCGCGACTGCTACGCTTTCGCGGAGGAATAAGGGAGGAAAGAAAAAACCATGATACCACGCGAAAAAATCCGCAATTTTTGCATCATTGCGCACATTGACCACGGCAAAAGCACGCTCGCGGACCGCATCCTCGAACAGACGCAGGCCGTCGCCCTGCGCGACATGGAGGACCAGATCCTCGACGGCATGGACCTCGAGCGCGAGCGCGGCATCACCATCAAGGCGCACGCCGTGACGCTCGTCTACCGCGCGCAGGACGGCCAGGACTATATCTTCAACCTCATCGACACGCCCGGCCACGTCGACTTCCACTACGAGGTCTCCCGCTCGCTGGCCGCCTGCGAGGGCGCGGTGCTGGTGGTGGACGCCTCGCAGGGCATTGAGGCGCAGACGCTGGCGAACACCTACCTTGCGGCCGACGCGGGGCTGGAGATTTTGCCGGTTGTCAACAAAATCGACCTGCCGTCGGCGGACCCGGAGCGCGTGCGCCGCGAGATTGAAGACGTCATCGGCATCCCGGCGGAAGACGCGCCGCTCATCTCCGCGAAGGCGGGCGTCAACATCGGCGCGGTGATGGAAGATATCGTCGCGAACGTGCCGCCCCCGCAGGGGGATCCCGCCGCGCCGCTCAAGGCGCTCATCTTCGACTCGTTCTACGACCCGTACAAGGGCGTCATCGTCTATGTGCGCATCAAAGACGGCGCCGTCAAGCCCGGCGACGTCATCCGCATGATGGCGGGCGGCGGCGAATTTACCGTGGTGGAGACCGGCCACATGCGCGCCACCTCGCTGGAGCCGTGCGCCGGCCTGGGCGCGGGCGAAGTCGGCTACCTGGCGGCGTCCATCAAAGCGGTGCGGGAAGCCCGCGTGGGCGACACCGTCACGCTGGCGGAAAACCCGGCGGCCGAGCCGCTGCCCGGCTACCGCCCCGTGCAGCCGATGGTGTTCTGCGGCATTTACCCTGCGGACGGCGCAAAATACCCGGACCTGCGCGACGCGCTGGAGAAATTGCAGCTCAACGACGCGGCGCTCAGCTTTGACCCGGAGACGTCGGCGGCGCTGGGCTTCGGCTTCCGCTGCGGGTTTTTGGGCCTTTTGCACCTGGAGGTCATCCAGGAGCGGCTCGAGCGCGAATATAACCTCGACCTCGTGACCACCGCGCCGAGCGTGGTCTACCGCATTACCAAGTCGGGCGGCGAGGTGCTGCTCATCGACAACCCGACGAATTACCCGGACCCGGGTCAGATCTCCTCGGCCGAGGAGCCTATCGCCGAGGCGCACATCTACGCGCCAAGCGAATATGTCGGCAATATTATGGAGCTGTGCCAGGAGCGCCGCGGCACGTTCCACGACATGAAATACCTCGACGCCGGGCGCGTGGATATCCACTATGAGCTGCCGCTCAACGAGATTATCTACGACTTTTTCGACACGCTCAAGAGCCGCACGCGCGGCTACGCGTCGTTTGACTACGAGCTGCGCGGGTATGAGAAATCGAACCTCGTCAAGCTGGACATCCTGCTCAACGGCGAGGCGGTGGACGCGCTCTCGTTCATCATCCACGCGGACAAGGCGTACCCCCGCGCGCGCAAGATGGTGGAAAAGCTCGCGGAGAAAATCCCGCGGCAGCTGTTCGAGGTGCCGATCCAGGCGTGCATCGGCGGGCGCATCATCGCGCGGGCGACTGTGAAGGCCCTGCGCAAGGACGTGCTCGCGAAATGCTACGGCGGCGACATCACCCGCAAGAAGAAGCTGCTGGAAAAGCAGAAGGAAGGCAAAAAGCGCATGCGCCAGCTCGGCTCCGTCGAGGTGCCGCAGGAGGCGTTCATGAGCGTGCTCAAATTGGATTCCGAATAACCCTCGCGTCATGCAAAAAGGCCGCCGCAGCGGCCTTTTTCTATTTCAAAATTGAGAAAGCCGCAGGGGAAATCCCCCCCGGAGGCCGGGGGGATTGGCTTTTGGGGAAGAACGGGGGTCCCGGCGGGTTACCCCGCGTAGAACGTGCTGCGCATCTCCCCTTCCGCGCGGTTAGCCCACGCAGCGCATCCATGCAAAAAGGCCGCCGCAGCGGCCTTTTTCTATTTCAAAATTGAGAAAGCCGCAGGAATCCCCCCGGAGGCCGGAGGGATTGGCTTTT
>CALWIP010000020.1 GCA_944380775.1 uncultured Clostridia bacterium
ATGCGCAGGAACCATGTCAAATCCCCCCGCCCGGGGGACCCCTCCCGGCGCGTGGGTCCCCCGCAGCGCGCCCGGTCCCGGGGGGACCGGCTCGCGCTGTCCCCTCCTGCGCTTTTTTCTACGCTTAAGGGTTTCGCGCTCTGCGGAGCGCGCCCAGGGGCGCTGCCCCTGGAACCCCGCAACCTTTGAAAAGGTTGACGAAACTTTTATCCCGCTTCGCGGAGGTCCTTTAGGGCGTTTCCATGGGAGCGTCTTCTTTCTCTCGCGCGGTCTGCGAGGGGCTTGTTTCGGCAGCGCCCGGCGCGCGGCCTTCCTGGCCGCCGTATTCAATATAATCGCCGCCGGAGCCGCAATCCCCGCCGCGGCGCGGACGCCCGCCCACGACCAGATAGACCCCGAGCGCGACGACCAGCGCGCCGCCTGCCAGCGCCGGGATGCGGCCTAGCGCTATCGAAATCGCCGGGAAATTGAAGACCCAGTGGAACAGATAGAGCACGACGTTTTCAAACAGGTAATACGCCCCGGCCAGGATGCACAGCGCGCCCACCAGCACATGGCGGCGGCGCAGCACGGCGCGCAGCGCGGGCAGGTCCGCGCCGCCGGGCAGCAGCCAGCGGTCCAGGGCGGCGCGCTCCTGCGGGGGCATGGCGTCCACGCCCATGGCGCGCAGGTTGAACGTGTCGAAAAACGCGAAGAACCACACGACCGGCAGCAACACCAGCAAAATAGAGATGCCGAGCACGCCGCCCACGGCGAAGATCAGGCAGGCCGCCAGCATAATGGAGACCCCGCGCTTCATCATGCCGAGGTACATCTGCCCCGCGCCGAAGCAGCACGCGCAAAGGAAGGTGAGAAACCCATTTTTACGTTTCATTTGGAAATGGCCTCCTTTAGGGAAATTTCAGTAAAGAACGCGCCAATCGAGTCGGAGATCTTCTGCGCCCATTCGCCGGTGCGGCGGGAAAAATCCTGCACCGAAACGGCCTGCCCGGGCCGCCCTTCCAGCACCGGCACGGCCTGGAACGCGCCGAACCAGATGCCCAGCGCCAGGCAGGCGGCCACGCCCACGCGCAGCGCGCGGCGGGCTTCTTCGCGGCGGGCGCGGCGGCGGGCCTCCCGCGCCACGGGCAGCGGCAGCGGTTCTTCGGGGCAGAGCAGCTCCGCGCCCTCCAGGTAGGCGGCGTAGCGGTCGATGCACGCGTCGCAGAACGAAAGGTGTTCCGCAGCTTCCAGGCGCGCAAGGCTGTCCGCCTCGCCGTGTTCCAGCGCGGGGAACGCGGCCTCGTCTAAATGCCCGTCCGGGCGGAAATACGTCATGGTTCCACCTCCTGTAAGCGTTCGCGCAGCTGGATGCGCGCGCGGTAAATCTGCGTCTGCACGGTTTTTTTCGGCCGGCCGAGCGCCGCGGCAATCTCATCTACGCTGCGTTCTTCGAGGAAATACATCCGCGCCACCTCGTGGTACGGCTCGCGCAGCGCGAGGATCTCCCGCCGGGCGGCCTGCGCCGCCTCTTGCGAATCAAAAAGTTCCTCGGGCGTTTTCCCGGCGGGGAGGCGGTCCATCTCCTCGTCGCCGGGGGCCTGCACGCGGCGGTGGTACGCGCTTTTGAGCGCGTCCTTCGCCTTGTTTGCCGCAATGCGCGCAAGCCACGGCCGGTAATGCTCCGGCGCGCAGGAATCAATGTGCCGGTACGCGGAAAGGAACGCCTCCTGCGCGAGGTTCTGCGCCTCGCCGCGGTCCCGCACCAGCTGGAAGCAGATGGTGAACACGTAGCGCTGGTACCGCTCGACAAATTCCGTAAATTCGGCGTTGGTCATCGCGCGCGTCCCCTCCCTTCCGTTCTATTGATTCATACGAGGGACGCCCGCCCCGGACTTCACGCATCTTGGCGTTTCCAGGAAAAATCATCAAGGAAGATCCGGTTTGGACCGGTAAAAAAGGGTCCCCTTATTCGGAGGACCCTTCTTCCGCCGCCGTCCCGGCGGGATACAATTCAAAATAGGCGTCGAAAATATCCTTCGCCACCGCGTTGGAATACCGGCTCGTCGCGCCGTATTGCAGCACGACGGCCACGGCGATTTCCGGGTCCTCATACGGCGCAAAGCCGATGAACACCACGTTGTCGGAGTGCGGCGGCACCTGCGCCGTGCCGGTTTTGCCCGCCACCGCCACCGGGTAATTGCCAAACGTCGCCGCGGCGGTGCCGCCGGTCTGGCACACCGCGCGCATGCCGCGCAGCACCACGTCCAGGTTTTCCTGCGAGACGCCGGTCTCCGCCGCCACCTGCGGCGTGTGTTCCTCCACGACTTCGTCGCGGTTGTAGTTTGTAATCTTGTCCACCACGCTGGTCTCCAGCCGCACGCCGCCGTTCGCCAGCGTGGCCGCATACGCCGCCAGCTGGATGGGCGTCGAGGCGTCGTCCGCCTGGCCGATGGCCGCCTGCACCACGTCGCCGCCCTGCCACACGCCGCCGCGGGCCTCGCGCTCTTCGGGGCTCGAGAGCAGGCCCACGCCTTCGCTCACCTCGAGGCCGGTGCGCTGGCCGAAGCCGAAGCGCTGCGCGTAGAGCACCATGCTGTCAATGCCGAGCCGCCGCCCGGCGTCAAAGAAGAAGAGGTTGCACGACTTTTGCAGCGCGCCCATCACGTCCAGGTCCCCGTGGTAGCCCATGCAGGTCGGCTGGTAGTCGTCCCAGTAGGTGTAGCGGTGGTTGCAGTAGTACTCCCACTCCGGCGTGATAATCCCCTCTTCCAGCGCGGCGCAGGCCACCACCGGCTTAAAGCACGAGCCCGGCATGAACGAGCCGAGGAACGCGTTGTTGTAAAGCGGGTTGGTTTCGTCCGTCAGCAGCTCGCGGCGGTAATCGTCGTCGTTCATGTAGAGGTTCAGGTCGTAAGACGGGTAGGTCGCCGCCGCCAGCACCTGGAAGGTGTCGACGTCCAGCACCACGGCCGCGCCGACGGTGCAGTCTTCGCCGTGGCCGCTGGTGCCTTCGCGGGCGGCCTCGGCTTCGCCGTTTTCGCGCGTGGCCTGCACGTTTTCCGCCAGCGACGCCTGCACGGCGCGCTGCAAGCGGCTGTCAATGCTGAGGTAGACGGTGTTGCCCGCCACGGGCGGGTCCGTCACGGTGGTGGAGGCCAGCGACCCGGACCGCGTCGTCTCGACGGCCTTGGCGCCGTTCTCGCCGCGCAGCACGTCTTCGAGCGCGCTCTCAATGCCGCTTTTGCCAATGTAATCGGTGTACGCATAGCCGGAGAGGTTGTCCGCCGAAGCGGTGTTCCCGGCCTCTTTTTCTGCGTTGTATTCTTCTTGGGAAATCAGGCCGATGGTCCCGACAATATGCGGCGCGACGTCGCCGTTCGGGTATTCCCGCTCGGTGGTAATCTCCACCGCCGCGCCGGGCAGGTTCTGTTTATTCTCGCTCACAATGCCGACGGTGCCGGCGGAAACGCCCGTGGCGAACGGGTACGGGTTCGAAACGGAGAACCCGAGCAGCATCATGTTGTAGCGCACCGAGACGATGTCGCGCGTCTCTTCGGGCGAATAGCCCTCGACGCCGTAGAGCTCGACCATGGCGCGCATGCACTCGTTCGCGGAGGAATACGGGTTCAGGCGGATCTGCTCGTTCGCCTTGAGCGCGTCCGCGTCGTCCTCGCGCCCCTCGATGAACTGGTACAGGCCCGCGGGCGTCACCTCAATGGGCAGGACGTCCTCCCATTCCTCGCCGCGTTCGTCGAGCAGCTTCACCAGGCGCAGGATGGTGTCGTTCTGCGTTTCCTCCGTCATGTAGGCGCGGTCGAAGACAATGCGGTAAACGGTGCGGTTCACGGCCAGCGGCTCGCCGTTCACGTCGAGGATCTCGCCGCGCGCTGCTTCCATTTTGACAATGGCGGTGTTGGTGTTGTCCGCCTGCTCCAAATATTCCTCGCCCTGTAGGATCTGCCAATCCACCAGCCGGACGGTGAACACGCTAAACGCAGCGGCCACCAGCGCAATGCAGGCGGCGTAGCGCGCAAAGCCTTCCCAACGCGGCATCCGGGAACCTCCTTCTCTTTCTCCGGGTTTCCTCCCGCACAGCGCCTCGTAAAACGTCATTCCCTCATTTTGACCCGTCTTCTTCCAGCCGGATTAATACGGCAAAGGCCCGGGGAAAACCCTCGGTCAAAATGATTCCATCATTTTGACCCGTCTTCCTCCGGCCGGGTTAATACGGCAAAGGCTCGGGGAAACCCCTCGGTCAAAATGGTTCCATCATTTTGACCCGTCTTCTTCCGGCCGGATTAATACGGCAAAGGCTCGGGGAAAACCCTCGGTCAAAATGATTCCATCATGTTGACCCGTCTTCTTCCGGCCGGATCAACACGGCAAAGGCTCTGTTAAAATAATAAAACAGCGGCGTGAACGCAAATGTGTACGCCGCGCGCGGCAAATATTCCCGCACCAGCGCCAGCCCCGCGTGCCCGTACCCGAACAACAGGTAGTAGAACACCCATTGCAGCGCAAACAGCACGGGCGTCGCCGCCAGCGACGTGAGCAGCGCCGTGAGCAGGTTGTTCTTGAAATAGTTCGCGGCCAGCAGGCTGAGGAAATAGCACGCCGTGCCGAGCAGCAGCGCGTGGAAGCCCAGCGCATGGCCGAGGCCGAAGTCGATGAGCAGGCCGCCCGCCAGGCCGAAGCCGAGCGAAACCCCCTCTTGCTCAAACATGGCGATAGAGAGCGCCAGCGGCACCACCAGCGTGGGCCGCGCGCCGTAGACCTCGGGCAAAAGGCCCGGGGTCTGCTGCACGACGAACACGGCCAGCAGCTCTACCGAGTAGGCAAAGCAGCGCAGCAGCTTGCACTGCGCGGCGCTCACGGCTCCGCCTCCGCGTCCGCGGGGCCGGTCAGGTCCGCGAGCACGTCGCCCTGGCCCTCAAAGTCCGTGATGACGAACACGTCGCGCACCGTGGCCACGTCGGCGAACGGCTCCACCACCGCGCTGTAAGAGACGTCGTATTCCTCCGGGCCGACCGAAACCACCCGCCCAATGGGCAGGTCCTTCGGGTAGATGCCGCCCAGGCCGCTCGTGACGATGATGTCGCCGGGCTGGGTCTCCGTCCCGGCGCTGAGGTAGCGCAGCGTCACCGTGCCCGCTTCGGCAGAGAGCAGGTCGCTGCTGACGGCGCCGCTCTCGCGCGTGACCTTGTTCACGGCGGCAATGCTCGTGTCGGGCGAAAGCACCGTCGTCACGCGGCTGTACGACGACGTCACGCTGGACACCCAGCCCACGACGCCGCTGTTCGTGATGACGGGGTCGTTGACCGAAATGCCCGCGTTCGAGCCTTGTTCAATATAAAACCCGCCGAACAGCTCGTTCGGGTCCCGGCCGATGACGGCGGCCGAGACAAATTGGAAATCCGGGTTGTCGTCTTTTAATTCGAGCACCGAGCGGTACTGCTCGTTTTCCAGCTTCACCTGGTAGTAGTCGACCAGCTGCGCGTTCAGCTCGTCAATCTGGCGGCGCAGCGCGGCGTTTTCGGCCTGCAGCTCGTCCACCGACGCGGTGACGTCCCCGGCCAGCACGGCGGCGTTGTTCGCGACGACGGTCGTCACCTTCTGCATGGAGCCGGTCACCACGCCGAGCGCGTCGCTGAGCGCCCCGCCGCCGGACGACGCCGTGAGCAGCAAAAGGCCCAGCAGCACAAACCCCGCGCCCAGCAGCACCTTGAAGCTCTTGCTCTGGAATAAATTTTTCAAGGCGCACCTCCCTTTGGCAGGCGGTTATTTCCTCCGCGCCTTATAATACTCGGCGGGCATGGTCAGTTCCAGGCGTTTGCCGGTGCCCTCCACCACGCAGTCGAGCGGGCTCTCCGCCACATGCACCGGCATGCTGGTCTCCTGCGCAATGAGCCGGTCGATGCCCTTGAGCAGCGCGCCGCCGCCCGTGAGCATGATGCCGTGGTCAATGATGTCCGCGGCCAGCTCCGGCGGGGTCTTCTCCAGCGTGCTCTTCACCGCCTCCACAATGGTCTCCAGCGGGTCCGCCAGCGCCTCGCGCACCTCTTCGGCGCTGATGCGCACGTTCTTCGGCAGGCCGTCCACCAGGTTGCGGCCCTTAATCTCCACGCTGGCGTTTTCGCTCTCTTCCATCGGGAACGCCGAGCCAATCGAGATTTTAATCTCCTCCGCCGTGCGTTCGCCAATCAGCAGATTATATTTCTTTTTCACATACGAGATGATCGCCTCGTCGAACTTGTCGCCCGCCACGCGCACCGACACCGACGTGACAATATCCCCCAGCGAGATGACGGCCACCTCGGCCGTGCCGCCGCCGATGTCCACCACCATGCTGCCGGTCGGCTCTCCCACGGGCAGGCCCGCGCCAATGGCCGCGGCCATCGGCTCTTCAATGAGCTCCACGCTGCTCGCGCCGGCCTGGCGCGCGGCGTCTTCCACGGCGCGGCGCTCCACCTCCGTCACGCCGGAGGGGATGCACACCACAATGTGCGGGCGCGCAAACGCGCGCGACTTCACCGCCTTGCGGATGAAATGCTTGAGCATGGTCGCGGTGATGTCAAAATCCGCAATGACGCCGTCCTTCAGCGGGCGCACCGCCACAATGGAGCCGGGCGTGCGGCCAATCATCTCCTTGGCCTGCGCGCCCACGGCGAGCACGGTGTCGCTGCGCACGTCCACCGCCACCACAGACGGCTCGCGCATGACAATCCCCTTGCCCTTCATGAACACCAGCGTGTTCGCGGTGCCAAGGTCAATCCCAATATCCTTTGAAAACATAGCGTTCCCTTTCCTTCCGTCAAAAAAGCGCCTGCGCGCCGTTCTTGTTTTTTATTATAACCGCTCCCGGGCGGTTTCTCAACTGAAAAATCCGCGCGGAGGAAAAATTTACAAACGGCTATTCGCGGATGTGCACCGCGCTGTAAATCAAAATGGCCGCCAATAATAAGAGGGCCTGCGCGACGTTGATGTCGATCATCATGCCGAAGGTGAACGTCACGACCGCGAGGTCGATGGGGATGGCCGGGAACCCGAACGACGCCGACACCCCGAGCCACGAAAGGAACGGGACGTTGGCCGTCACCCGGCCGATGAGCATGCCGAGCACAATGGCCAGCATGAGCAGCACGATGAGCAGCAGCGTGCGCAAAAGGCTGCGTTTTACCGCCACAAGACCGCCCCCTTTCAGCGCCCGGTGGAGCCGAAGCCGCCCGCGCCGCGCGCCGTTTCGGTCAGCTCTTGCGCTTCTTCCGGCTGCGGGGCGGCAATGGGCAGCAGCACCAGCTGCGCAACGCGCTCGCCCGGCTGGATCTCATACGGCGCGCTTCCCACGTTGCACAGGCCCGCGCAGATCTCCCCGCGGTAGTCGGCGTCGATGACGCCCACCCCGTTGGAAAGGCAGACCCCGTGCTTGACGCCGAGGCCGCTGCGGCCGAACAGCAGGCCCACCATCCCCTCGGGGATTTCCACCGCCACGCCCGTGGGCGCCAGCGCGAGCTGGCCGGGCGCCAGCGTGAGCGGCGCGTCCAGGCAGGCGCAAAGGTCCAGGCCCGCCGCCCCCGGCGTGGCCCGCCGCGGCGCTTCGGCCTGCGGCCGCAGCCGCTTCCAACGCAATGTTTCCATGTCCCATTTCTCCTTCGCTTCTCAGTTTCTTTTGGCCCCGCGGGCGGGCCGCCCGCGCCCGGGCCCGGGCCCGGGCGTTTTCCACCGTCCCCTTGTGGAATGGTGGAATTTATTTCACACCCCGTGCCGAAAGGCCCCGCGTATAGGCGAACGGCGGCTTTTCCGGGCAGCCGCCCCCCGCGTACCGCGCGAGGATTTCCCCCGTTTCCACAGAGTTTTCCACAGAAAAATACAGCAGCGCGAAGTCTACGCCCTGCAAACTGCCAAGACGGTCCGCCAAATAGACCGGCGCGGAGTTGAGCGTCTCGCTGCACCCGCCGCCGCACACGATGGGGAACCGCACGCCCAGCCGGTCGGTGAGCTCCGGCGGGGTTTCGCACCCGCGGCAGCCGCCGGGGCCGTTGGCCGCCGGGCAGTTGCGCGTGAGCATGAGCGGCAGGCGGCCGTAGGCGAACGCCCCGCGCGGCAGCGCGCCGCCGAGCGCCGCCGCCTGCGCGAGCGTGAGCTCGGGCGAAAGCTCCGCGCTTGCAAAGCCGAATTCCTCCGCCCAGAGCAGCGCGCCGGTGTTGAACAGGTTCATCGAGAACCCGCCGTGCAGCTCCGCCCCGCATTCCTTTACAATGGCCGCGCCGTCCAGCGTGCCGGCGCGGCACGCCTCCACGCCCAGCGCCCGCAGCGCGCGCAGGCGCCCCTTCGCCCAGGCTTCCCGGCCGAAAAGGCCGCGCGGCAGCTCCGCCGCCACGCGCAGGCCCCGCGCCAGCAGCGCGGAAAATTCGGCGTCCGGCCGCGTGGCGGGCAGGTACACCCATGCGCACAGGCCCGCGTTTTCCGGCACGCGCGCAGCGTCTGGGAAGCGCGCCCGCAGCGTGAGCGGCCCCGCGCGGTGCGGCGGCGCGGGCGGCTCCGGCGCGGCGTCAAACGGCACGGGCGGACGTTCCTCGCGCAGGCGCGTGAGCGCGCCGAGCGCTTCCCGGCGCAGCGCGTTGAGCGCCGAAACCGGCAGCGAGAGGCCCTCTTCCACCTCGCAGGAAACCTCCCGCGCGGCGTAGAACGTCCCGCCGGTCTTTTCCAGCTGCGCGCGGCAGCGCGCCGCGTCCAGCGGGCGGGCGCGGGCCGGCTCCGGCACGGGGCCGCGGGCCTCCGCCGCGCGTTCGCCGTCGCAGGCCAGCAGGCGGCAGGGCTCCCCGGCGCGCACCGTGAGCGAGAAATCCACCGCGGCGCGCGGCGGCTCCTGCCGGGTCAGCTCCCGCAGGTAGGCGAGCGCCTCCGCGGTGTGCTCCGCGTCTTCTTTGGAGCGCGCGCCGAACATCGCGCGGCCGCGCCGGCCGTCAAAATAGCCGGAGGTGAACCCCTCGCGCGAGAACACCGCCGCCAGCGCGCGCGAAAGCGCCGGCGGCACGTCCTTCCCCTCCGAGGCAAGCCGGTAGGCGCGCGCCGCCGCCGCGACATATTCCGGGCGCTTCATCCGCCCCTCAATTTTCCAGCTCTGCACGCCGCACCCGCGCAATTCCGCCGCGCGCGGCAGCAGCGAGAGGTCTTTTAAGCTCAGATCCCGCCCGGTTCCGCCGGGCGCGGAAAACGGCAGGCGGCACGGCTGCGCGCACTGCCCGCGGTTGCCGCTGCGCGAGCCGAGCATCGCGCTGAAATAGCACTGCCCCGAAACGCACATGCACAGCGCGCCGTGCACAAAGCACTCCAGCTCCACGCCCGGCGCCTGCGCCGCAATCTCTTCCATTTCTTCTTTCGAAAGCTCCCGCGCGAGCACCACGCGCGCAAAACCCATGTCCCGCAGCGCGCGCACCGCCGCCGGGGTGTGGGCCGAGCACTGGGTCGAGGCGTTGCGCCGCAGGCCCGGCGCGCGCCGCGCCAGCGCCCGGGCGAGGCCCCAGTCCTGCACAATGACCCCGTCCACGGGCAGCGAGGCCGCGAACGCCGCCCATTCCAGCGCCTGCGGCAGCTCGCGGTCCGAAAGCAGGGTGTTCAGCGCCAGGTAGGCCTTCATGCCGCGCGCGTGGCAGAACCGCACGGCGTCCCGCAGCTCTTCCCGCGAAAAATTCCGCGCGTGCGCCCGCGCGCTGAACTGCCCCGCGCCGAGGTACGCCGCGTCCGCGCCGCCGCGGGCGGCGGCTTCCAGCGCCTCCGGCGAGCCGGCCGGGGCCAGCACCTCGGGGCGCGCGCCCTGCGCGCTCATTCTTTTGCGAAGAAGCTCATGAAGCCGTCCTCTTCCGAGAGGCCGCCCGCCTGGGACGGCGCCTGGCACGGCCGCTCATAAGCGCCCTGGCCCTCGCGCTTCACGGGCGCGGGCGGGTCCTGCGCGCGGCGGCGGGCTTCTTCGGCGCGCTTCCTCGCTTCTTCCTCCGCTTTTTGGCAGGCGGCGTCCGCCTTGCGGCGCTCTTCCTCCAGCTGGCGCTGCACCTCTTCCATCTTCCGGCTGGCCTCCTCTTCGGCGGCAAGGCGGGCTTCCTCGGCCTTTTGCAGCGCCAGGTCCGCGAGGCGGGCCTCTTCGGCGCGGGCCTCCCCGGCGCGCTCTTCGGCGGCCTTGGCCTTTTCGCGCAGCGCTTTCAGCTCTTTTCTCAGGCGTTCCGCCTCCCGCCGGGCCGTTTCCGCCTCGGCCCGGGCGCGGGACGCGTCTTCCAAATAATCCTTAATCTGCGAGCGCAGGTTGTCGGCGGCAGCCGCCGCGCGGTGGCCTTCGTCGCAAAAGCGCAGCGCCGCCGCCAGCGCGGCCAGCGTCATCGAGGCGCGCGGGTTCTTCTCCGTCACCTCCCGCACGGCCTTCTCCACCTCCGCGCCCACGGAGCGGATGTAGCTCTCGGTATCGTCTGACGCCACCGCGAGGTCGATGCCCGCAATCGTCAGGCGCACCCTGTTTTTCCCCATGCACTCCACCGCCTTCCGTTTGATCCCCGGGCCTCCCCGGCCCGGCTGCAAAATCCGCGGCCCCCCGGCCGCTCTTACCCTTATTATAATGGATTCCCCCCGGTTTGGGAAGGGATTTTCCCCTTTTTTTCGCGCCCTGCGGGGCGGGGGCCAGCGCCGCGGGCGCGGATTTTGCATTTTGTTGAAAACAGCCAAAGATTTGCCCGCTTCCTGCGCCAGGTTCCCCGCAGATTTGCGCCCGTTTACCGCGCTCGGATCCCCGGATTTTTAGATACTTTGCACAATCTTCCCGCTGCGCTTCCCTCCGAATTTCCGATTGAAAAACGGCCGGGAAACAGGTATAATAAGAAATAACAAATCATGAGGGATCGTGAAGAAACCACTACCCGCAGGCGGGGGGAGCCCCGCCGTAGGAAGGAGAATTGGATGAATTACAAGCAGCCGGTCAAGAAGATCCAGCAGCAGATTGAGGAGAAGCTGAGCCACAATTTCGGCGTCACCCTGGAGAACGCCAACGACGACCAATATTACAAGGCCGTCGCGCTCATTGTGCGCGAGATGCTGATGAAGGGGCGCGCCGAGTTCAAGGCGCACGCAGAGGAAACGAACACGAAGATGGTGTACTACCTCTGCATGGAATTCCTGCTGGGCCGTTCGCTGAAAAACAACCTGTGCAACCTCGGCATTGAAGAAGATTTCCGCGAGGCGCTGGACGGCATGGGCGTCAAGCTGGACGCGCTGTATGAAAAAGAGCCGGACGCCGGCCTGGGCAACGGCGGCTTAGGCCGCCTGGCGGCGTGCTTTTTAGACGGCCTGGCCTCGCAGGGCTACCCGGCGATGGGGTATTCGCTGCGGTATGAGTACGGCATTTTCCGCCAGAAGCTGGTAGACGGCTGGCAGACGGAGCTGCCGGACTTCTGGCTGCCGGGCGGCGAAGTATGGCTCCAGCCCGCGCCGGACCGTTCGGTGGAGGTGCATTTTGACGGCCATGTGGAAGAGAGCTGGTACAACCAGTACCACGTGGTGCGCCACAAAGACTACACGAAGGTCATCGCCATGCCGTACGACCTGTACGTTTCCGGCCAAGACGGGCGCGGCGTGAGCTGCCTGCGCATCTGGAAGGCGACGAGCGCCGACTTCGACATGGGCCTGTTCAACAGCGGCGACTACATGCGCGCGGTGGAGCAGAACGCCATGGCGGAGGTCATCACGAAGGTGCTCTACCCGGAAGACAACCACGTCGAAGGCAAGAGCCTGCGGCTGATGCAGCAGTATTTCCTGGTTTCGGCCACGGTGCAGGACATCATCCGGCGGCACCTGTTCAAGCACAGCCGGCTGGACAACCTGCCGGAGCTGGCGGCCATCCACCTCAACGACACGCACCCGGTGCTGGCCATTGCGGAGCTCATGCGCGTCATGCTGGACGAATGCGGCTACGGCTGGGACGAGGCGTGGAGCATTGTGACGCGCACGGTGGCGTACACGAACCACACCGTTATGGCGGAGGCGCTGGAATGCTGGGGCACCGACCTGTTCAAGCTGCGCCTGCCGCGCATTTACCAGATTATTGAAGAGATCAACCGGCGGTTCTGCGCGGAGATGCACGCGCGCGGGGTCGACGGCTACAAGGTTGGGCGCATGGCCCCGCTGAACGACGGGTATGTCAAGATGGCGAACCTGGCGGTCGTGGGCAGCCACTCGGTGAACGGCGTGTCGCAGCTGCACTCGGAGATCCTCAAGGACACGGTGTTCCACGACTTCTACACGGTCATGCCGGAGAAATTCCACAACGTGACGAACGGCATTGCGCACCGCCGCTGGCTGAACCAATCGAACCCGAAGCTGGCCGCCCTCATCACAGAACTCATCGGCGACGGGTTCATCCACGACGCAGACGAGCTCAAGAAGCTCGAGGCGTTCTGCGGCGACGCGTCCGTGCTGGACCGCCTGGCGGCGATCAAGCGTGCGAACAAGCTCCGCCTGGCGGAATATATCAAGAAAGAAAACGGCGTCACGGTAGACCCGGATTCGATCTTCGACGCGCAGGTCAAGCGCGCGCACGAATACAAGCGGCAGCACCTGAACGCGCTGCACATCCTCGCGCTGTACCAGTGGCTGCGGGACAACCCGAACGCCAATTTCACGCCGCACACGTTCCTGTTCGGCGCGAAGGCGGCCCCGGGGTATTATTTCGCGAAAGAGATGATCCGGTTCATCTATGACCTGGGCAAGACCATCAACGAAGACCCGCGCGTCAACGATAAATTAAAAGTCGTTTACCTGGAAGATTACCGCGTGACGCTGGCGGAGCTGTTGATCCCGGCGTCGGAGATCAGCGAACAGATTTCGCTCGCGGGGACGGAAGCCTCCGGCACGAGCAACATGAAATTCATGATCAACGGCGCGGTGACGCTCGGCACGCTGGACGGCGCGAACGTGGAAATCCACGAGGCGGCCGGCGACGAGAATATTATCATCTTCGGCATGAACACGGCGGAAGTGAACAGCCTCAAGCGCAACGGGTACCACCCGCGGGTCTTCTACGACAACAACCCGGTCATCCGCCGCGCGCTCGACGAGATGAACCGCGGGTTCCAGGGGGTTTCGTTCTCGAACATCTTCAACTCCCTCACGCGCACAGACCCGTACATGGTCCTCGCGGATTTCGATTCCTACGCCAAGGCCCAGCGCCGTGCCGTCGAACTCTACGCGGACCAGCGCCTCTGGAACCGCATGGGCCTCATGAACATCGCGAACGCCGGCCGCTTCGCCGCGGACCGCGCCATCCGCGACTACGCCCGCGACATCTGGAACGCCACCCCGACGCCATAATTTTGCCCAGCGCATCGCGGCCTCCCGGCGCCGGCCTCACCGCGCAGAAAAACGGTTCTTGCAGCGCCCGCGGCCCAGCCGGTTGTCGGACACACATGGCCAGAGCGCCCGGCGCGGGAAAACCCGCAGAAGGAAAGAACAACGCCTGGTATTTAGCAACCAGCTAAATACCAGGCGTCATTTTTATGTTGCCTTCAGAAAACACCTTTAAAAGAACAAAATCAGCGACCAGAACAGCTCGTAGAGGAACAGCGCGGTGGTGCTGAGCTGGCCGAAGCCGGAGCAGCAGGAGAAGAACGCGACGAGCGCGAACCCGAGGGCCGCCGCCGCAACCTGGAGCCCCACCGCGAGCGGCACGCGCCCGCGCAGGCGCACGCACGCCGAGAGCAGCCGCAGCATGGCGGTGGCGCGGCCCTTTGTGACGAACAGCGCGTCCGCCGTGGGCGCGGGTTCCTTCACCATGCGGCGGTACGCGCTGCCCTGGCGGTCCGGCAGGACGCGCACGGACCGCGCGTCAATGCGGAAACAATCCGCCAGGAACTGCGGGGTGATGTTCGGGTCGCAGGTTGCAACCAGCAGGCTGATGCCGTGGCTCTCGACGCGCTGCAACTCGAGCGTGCGCCGTTTGTCGGAATGGTACGACACCAGGAACAGCGCGACCAATTCGCCGCCCGAGGCCAGGTACGCAATCTGCCGGCCGCCGAGCAGGTATTTTTGCTCGTAGTCCCGCGAGGGCGGCTCAATGCCGTGCGCGCGCAGCAGCTCGCGGTTGCCGACCAATAACCGCCGGCCGTTCACCCAGCCGGAAACCCCGCGCCCGTCTTCATAGGTAATTTGGCTCGCGCGCGGCAGCTGGTCCTTCCGGCTCTTGACAATCTGGTCGAATAAATCGCTCAGCGGGCCGCCCGCCGCGCACATCAGCGCCGTCGCGTCTAAAATCGCGTCGTCAATGTGTTCGTTGCCGAAGGTCTTAATCCCGTTTAACACCACCGTCCCTTTCGGGAACAGGTCTTTCGCGTCCAGCAGCACCGCGTTGACCTCGCTGTATTTTTCCACCGCCGGGTAGCCCGCCAGCATCGCGCCGCAGCGGCGCGCCAGCTTGCACAGCCGCGCCACCCGCAGGTTCACCGCCAGCAGGTTGTACACCGGCGCCGAAACGCACGCGCCCGCCGCCAGCGCCGTCAGCGCCGCAAACGCGTCCCGCGTGAGGAACAGCACCGCCGCGCACAGCAGCAGCGAAAGCAAAAACCCTACGGGCGCAACCGCCTGCGACGCCCGCTCGGAGGGGTCCGCCTGGTTGGAGTACCGCAAAAACCGGCGGAAGAAATTCGCCCGCCGCTGGTACGCGATGACCGGCGCGCCTTCTACGCAGCCCTTCGCCATCTGCAGCGCGGTGTTGTGGTCGTCCAGCACCTGCACCGCGCTCTTCGGCTCCGGCGAGAGCAGGGTGCGGAAATTCTGCGCCGTGCGGCGCGCAATGCTGCACTTGCCCGCCGTGTTGAGGAACAGCGCGCCCGCCGCCAGCGCCGCATATTGCTGCGCCTGCGACGTCGCCACCAGTTCCGGCTGGAACAGCAGCGCCACGCTCTGCGCCAGCACCGCCGCCGCCGCCACCGCCGCGCCGCTGTCGGAGTTGGCGTGCAGGCGGAACAGGCCCCGCAGGCCGTTCGCCAGCGTCGGCAGGCTGAACAGCATGGCGCAGAGCAGGCAGCACAGGCAGATGATCTGGTACGCGAGCGGGTCGAATTCATACTGGTTCACAACCGGCAGCCATTCGCCGCGCTCGCAGATCAACCCCGTGAAGAGCAGCAGCAGCGTCATGCCGCCGGTGGCCAGCAGCCGCACCGTGAGCTTGTGGTTTGTGGCGCTGAGGTCCCGCTGGACGGACGGCGCGTCCTCCGGGGCGCGGTAATCGTCGATTTCGCCCTCGTCCTCCGGGATTTCGTCCTCCGGGTCGTTTTCCTCTTCATCTTCGCCCAAAATCTGGAACCCGTGCGGCTCCGGGTCTTGCGCGGGGCGGTCCTTGCGCGGGAGCACGCCTTCCGCGGCGTAGGGCTTGGCCTCGTGTTCCAGCGCGGCCGCCGCGCCCGCCACCTCCAGCACATGCACCGCAGACGGCCCGCGGTACGGCGGGACCGCGTCCATCAGCGCGCGGATCGCCTTTTTCTCTTCCTCCGGCGGCAGCGGTTCATCCGGGAACGCTTCTTCCGCCCCCTGCGCGGGCTCCGGCAAAGGCTCCTCCGGGGCCGCCTCCTGTCCGGCCGGGGGTTCCTGCCCGGCCTCTGTCAAATCCGGCCCTGCGGCCTCCGCGTCCGGCGGGGTTTGCGCCGCCGGGGGCGCGGTGTCCTCGTGCAAAACGCTCTCGAGGCCCTGGCGCGGCGCGCCCTCGCTGGTGGAAGAGATATCCTCCCACTGCTGCTGCGGCGCGGGGGGCTCCGCCTGCGCGCGCGGCGCGCGCAGGCTTTCGTCTACCAGGCGGGCGGCGCGGTCCCGCAGCGCGCGGGCCGCGGGATCCTCCGGGGCGGCGGGGTCCGGCACGCGGAATTCCACCGTTTCACCGGCCTGCTGCGCGGGCGGCTGCGCGGCGCGCGGCGTGAAGGGAACCACGTTTTCCCGCGCGGCGTCCGGCGCATGTTTTTTCGCCGGCGTGTGCGAGAAGCGCCCGGCAATCTCCTCGTCGACTTCTTCCTCGCGCGTGCCGTCGAATAAGTACGCGAACGACGGCGACGGCCCTCCCAGCGGGGCGCCGGGTTCCTCGTCCATGCTGCGGCGGTATTCGTCGACATTTTTCAGCTGCAAGCCGTAGTAGATGTCGTCCTCCGCCTGGAAGCCCCCGGCGCGTTCGCGCTTGCGGCGCGCTTTTTCTTCTTTTTTCGCCTGGCGGGCGCGCGCCTTCTCCTCTTTTTTCGCCTGGCGGCGCGCCCGGCGGGAGGGGCGTTCGTCCCATTCCTCCGCGCCTTCCGGGATATCGTACACCGGGCCGTCCCATTCCGGCTCCTGGTTTCCTTCAGGACCCTCTTCCGGGCGGGCCGCATCCTGGGGATCCGGATCCTCCGGCGCGGGTTCCGGGCGGGTTTCAGGGGTTTGCGCATCCGGCGCGTCCGGCGCGGCGGTTTTCACCGGCGGGGCGGGGGATTCGGGCCGCGGGGCCGGGGCGGGGGCGGGGATTTCCGGCGCGGGAGCCGCGGGGGAACATTCCGGCGCGGGGGCCGCGGGGGATTTGCGGACGTCCTGTTCGGGTTCGCCGATGAGTTCGGCGTAGGATTTCCCGCCAAAGCGCGCGCGGGTCTCGGCGAGGATCTCGTCGACGGAAGGGACCGGCGCGGGGGATTTTTTCTCTTGTTCCATGGGAGGGGCCTATCCTTTCCGGCCCGGAGGGCCTGTTTATGTTACCGCGCGGGGATGCCGTGGCGCTGGCGGGCGGCCTCGTAGCAGAGGACGCCGCAGGCGACGGAGACGTTGAGCGAGTCGATGTGCCCGAACAGCGGCAGCGAGAGGATGCCGTCGGCGCGTTCGCGCACGAGGCGGCTGACGCCGGAGCCTTCCGCGCCGAAGACCAGCGCGAGCGGGCCGGTGAGGTCCGCGGAGGCCCAGCTTTCGCCGTCCATGTCGGCGGCGTAGACCCAGACGCCGAGGCTTTTGAGTTCTTCGAGGAACGCGGGGATATTGGCGACGCGCGCCACGGGGACATATTCAATGGCCCCGGCGGAGGACCGCGCCACGGTAGAGGTGAGGCCCACCGCGCGGCGGCGCGGGACAACGACGCCGTGCGCGCCGCAGCAGTCTGCGGTGCGCAGGATGGCCCCGAGGTTGTGCGGGTCCTCAATGCCGTCTGCAATAAGCAAAAACGGCGGTTCGCCTTTGTCTTGGGCGCGGCGGAAAATATCTTCCACCTCGCAGTAGGCGTGCGCGGCGGTCACCGCGACGACGCCCTGGTGCACGGTGTAGCCGCACATGGCGTCCAGCTTGACGCGGGACACCTCTTTTACCGGGATGCCGGCTTCGCGGGCTTGCGCCGCAAGGGCGCGGAGGACCCCGAAGCGCTCCCCTTCGGTGATGTACAGGCATTCGATGGGGCGGCCGGCGCGCAGGGCTTCCATCACGGCGTTGCGCCCCGCAATGCGGTCTTCCCCGGCGCGGCTCGCGGCCATCGCTTCGCTGCGGAGGTTCGCCTCGCGCTCTTCTTTGCCAGAGAGGCGCGGGTTCGGTCTTTTCTTCTGCATATCCGTTAACATCCTTCCGGGATTTCTCGTCCTTTTTAGCCTTCCTTTTCCAGGTTTCTTCTTTCTTCTTATTCTATCACATTTTCTTAGAAAGGCAACTTTCTTTTTTTACGTCGCGCATCGCGGCGGCCGGAGGCCGCCTCACTTTTGCGCAGAACGGTTTTTGTACCGCCCGCGAAAAGCCCCGGCAGTGGAACACGAGGGTTTTGTGTCCGGTGCGAGAAACCTCTCAGCTGAAAACACCCCCGCCCCACGGGAGCCGCGCCTGCGGCGGGCGCTAGTGAAGCCACGCGAAAGCGGCGGCCGCGCCGGAGAGCAGCGCCGCCGCCGCGCCGGCGCGCGCAGTCCATTTCCAGCGCCCGGCAAGGCGTTTCATCCCTGCGGGCGCGTCCATTTTGCGCAGCAGCCGCCGCGCTTCCCGTTCCAGCAGCGCGCGTTCCGCGCTGGCATATTCCGGCCGCAGCACCAAAAACGCGCGCTCATAGTACGCGCTGCCCGTTTCCTTGACTTCAATCACCTGCCGGCTGATCCCTCGGATCATCTCGCCGCCTCCTTTTTTCTTCCGCCGTTTCCCGGGATTTTTCCCAAACCCGCCCCGCGCACGCGGGCGCGGCGGGACCTGCCGTTAGTTTTGTCATGCTGCGGAAAATTTATACAGCCCGTTTCCCCGCCGCGGATCTGCTTTTTCCGGCGGTATACCTGGCGTATTCGGCCGCAACTTGACATAATCCCTGGTGAAAACCTCGTCCGCGCTGTGGAAAACCCTGTGGAAAATGTGAAAAACCCATGCGCCGCGCAGGCCCGTCCTTTCCCCCGCCCAGGGGAAAACCCCTTTATGTCAACCTGCTTTTTTACCGTTCGTATTTTCTTTTCCAAGCCGGGATCCCCGCGGGCAAATCACTCCCCGTATATTTTGGCGGGAGCGATTCCAAAAACCCTCGCCCGCCGCAGGCGCGGCTCCCGTGGGGCGGTGCCCTTTCCTCCTTCCGGTTTTCTCGCACCGGACACCCGGGAAGCGTGTTGCAGTGCCGGGACTTTTCGCGGGCGGAAACAGAACCGTTTTGCTGCGCGGGAAGGCCGACGTCAGGAGGCCGAAGGCGCGACCCGCCCGCCGCAGGCGCGCGGCGCAAAAAAAGTTGTGCAAGGAGGGGGGGGACGTGATACAATGGAAGAAACCGAGAAACAGGAGAGGGAGAGAAACCGATGAAACTAGGAATCGGCATTCAGACGCCGGATTCCATATCTTCATACTTCTCCACAAACACCGCTAGAGCCTGATACAGCGCCGTTTTACGCAAAACCGACCAAATTATAAGTTCATATTTCTCTATGCAGCCCC
>CALWIP010000021.1 GCA_944380775.1 uncultured Clostridia bacterium
CGGTGTTGCACTCCACCACCGTGCCGTTGACTTCCTCAACCACCGGCTTCCAAAACTCCGGGTGCAGGAAATTCTGGTTGCCCTTCTCCCCGGAATGCACCTTGACGGCCACCTTGCCGGGCAGCGTAACGCCCAGCGCGCGGTACAGCCGCACAACGGACTCCGGCGTGATTTCACGCGTGAAATAGACCTTCGCTTTCATGGATCTTCCTCCTTTTTCCTGACAGGATTTTTATTCCGCTTCCCCGCGGCGCAATTCTGACGCCGCGCCACTATTCATAACTATAGCATGAAATTGACACAGTGTCAATCTCGTGCGGAGGATTCCCGCCGGCGCCCGTCATCCCGCCGCGCCTCCGGTTTTGACGAGGAGGGCGACGGTTTCAATGTGCTGTGTGTGGGGGAACATGTCCACCGGCTGGATTTTCTCCACGCGGTAGCCGCGCCCGGTGAGGAAGCGCAGGTCGCGGCGCTGGGTTTCCGGGTTGCAGGAGATGTACACCGCGCGGGGCGGCGCCATCTGCGCAAGGGCCGTGAGGAATTCCACGCTGCTGCCCGCGCGCGGAGGGTCGAGGAAAACCACGTCGGCGCGCTCCTGCTCCGCCGCCATTTCCGCGAGGAATTCGCCCGCGTCGGCGCACAAAAAGCGGATGTTCTTTGCGCCGTTGCGCTTTGCGTTGGCCACCGCGTCGCGGACGGCGTCGCGGTTGCACTCGACGCCGAGCACCTGCTTAGCGCGCTTGGCGGCCACCAGCCCGATGGTGCCGATGCCGCAGTAGGCGTCGATGACCGTTTCCCTCCCGGTGAGGCCCGCAAATTCCATCGCCTTGCCGTAGAGGACCTCGGTCTGCACCGGGTTGATCTGGTAAAACGAGCGCGCGGAAATTCGGAACACGCAGCCGCACAGCACGTCTTCAATGACGCCGGGGCCGTAGAGCACCTGCTCCGCGTCGCCGAGCACCATGCTGGTGAAGCGCCCGTTCACGTTCTGCACCACGGTGACAATTTCCGGGTGGCGCTCCCGCAACGCCTGCACAAAGCGCCGCTTAGCCGGGAAGACCGGCGAAGCGGTAACCAGCGCCACCATGACCTGGCCGGTGGCAAACCCGCGCTTGACCAGCACATGCCGCAGCAGGCCGCGCCCGGTGCGCTCGTCGTACGGCTCGATGCGGAAACTGCGCAGCAGGCCGCGCACCGTGCCGATGATCTCGTCCGCCGTGCGGTCTTCCGTGAGGCAGCTCTCCACCGGCACAATGCGGTGCGTGCTCGCCTGGTATACCCCTGAAATCACCCGGCCGGAGCGGTCCGTGCCGAAGGCCGCCTGCACCTTGTTGCGGTAGTGGTACGGGCGCTCCATGCCGATGACCGGCTCCGGCTGCGCAAACTCGCCCAGCAGGCGCTCCACCTGCCGCTGCTTCCAGGCGAGCTGGCGCGGGTAATCCATATTTTGCAGCTGGCAGCCGCCGCATTTGCGGTACAGCGGGCAGCGTGGCGCTTCTGTTTTCTGTTCCATATTGGCCCCCCGGTTTTTTCGCTGCGCGGCGCGTGGCAAATCCCCGCATCCGCGCGGTTTCATTGGAATCCTGACCGGTTCCCCGGCCGTTTCTCCTTTTTATTGTACAGGAAAACCGGGCGGATGGCAAAGGGATCCCTGAAAAATCTTTTTATTATTGACATATGTCAAAAACTATGCTATGATACTCCCGAAGAAACGGAGAAGGGGGCATGGCGCGATGCCGAGGCCGAGAAAATGCCGCCGCGTGTGCGGCCTGCCGGCAATCGACCGGTTTGGCCCCGCGGGGCCCGGCGGGGACGCGGAAATCCTCATGACGGTGGAGGAATACGAGTGCATCCGGCTGCTCGACTGGTTCGGCCTGACGCAGGAGGAATGCGCGGCGCAGATGCAGGTCTCGCGCCCCACCGTCACCGCGGCGTACGCCTCCGCGCGGAAAAAGCTCGCCGGCATGCTGGTCAACGGGTGCGGGCTTGCCATCCGCGGCGGGGATTACCATGTCTGCCGCCGCGCCTGCCCCCGGCGCTCCCATTTGAAGGAGGTTTCACGCATGAAAATTGCAGTCACTTATGAAGACGGCCAAGTGTTCCAGCACTTTGGCCACACGGCCCAGTTCAAATTTTACACGGTGGAAGACGGCAAGGTCACGTCCTCCGAGGTCGTAGACACCCAGGGCAGCGGCCACGGCGCGCTGGCGGGCTTTTTGCAGGCGCACGGCGTCGACACGCTCCTCTGCGGCGGCATCGGCGGCGGCGCGCGCACGGCGCTTGCGCAGGCGGGCATCGAGCTGTACCCTGGCGTCTCCGGCAATGCGGATAGCCAGGTGCTGGCGCTGCTGGCGGGCACGCTCTCGTTCCAGCCGGACTACCTTTGCGCCCACCACAGTCACGAGCACGGCGAAGGCCACTGCCATGAGGGCGGATGCCACGAAGGCGGCTGCCACGGCGCGTAACGGCAGGCCCCGCGCAAAACAGGACGCGTTCCTTCGGGAAGCGCCCTGTTTTTTTGCGTTTTTAGGCAAAAACAGCGCGCCGCGCGGGGGCGGCGGCTTGCAGCGGGAAAGGGATTGTGGTAGAATGACAGGGAAAGCCTGCGCGCAGGCAGGGCCGCTTTGCAGCGCCGCCCGCCGCAGGGATGGCAGGATAAAAAAACCGGCATGCGAATATTCTAACAAAAAAGACCCGGCGCCGGAACGGGCGCTTGCGCGCAGGCGGATGCAAAACAGCGCATCCGGCGCACAGTAGATGGAGGTTTTCACCATGTCTCATATGACCGTCGCCGTCCTGTTCGGCGGGCAGTCCTCCGAGCACGAGGTCTCCCGCCGTTCCGCGTATACCATTCTGACCAATCTGCCCCGTGACCGCTACGACGCGGTGATGGTCGGCATCACCAAATCCGGCGTGTGGCGCCTTTACACGGGGGACCCCGCCAAAATCCCGGACGGCTCCTGGGAATCGGACCCCGGCTGCCGCCCCGCGTTTTTCTCCCCCAGCCGGGAATTCCCCGGCCTGCTCGTGCTGGAAGACGGCCGCCTGCGGGAGATCCCCGTGGACGTGGTCTTCCCCGCGCTGCACGGCAAAAACGGCGAAGACGGCGCGCCGCAGGGGTTGTTCCAGCTCAGCGGCGTGCCGTGCGTCGGCTGCTCCGCCGCCGCCTCCGTCCTCTGCATGGATAAGGCCATCGCCAATTCCCTGCTGGAGACCGCCGGCATCCCCCAGGCGCATTACCTGTGGTTTTTTGCCCGCAACTACAAGACCGGCGCGGCGAAGATCAAGGTCAAGGTCGCCGCGCGGCTCGGCTACCCCGTTTTTGTCAAGCCCGCCAACGCCGGTTCCTCGGTGGGCGTGAGCAAGGTCCTGCGCGAAGAGGACCTTGACGCCGCCGTAGAAAAGGCCGCCCACGAGGACAGCAAGATCGTCATTGAAGAGGCCATCACCGGCCAGGAAGTGGAGTGCGCGGTGCTCGGCAACGCGGAACCGCAGGCCTCCGGCGCCGGCGAGATTGGCGCGGCCGCCGAATTCTACGATTATGACGACAAATATGTCAACGGCGAGGCGCAGCTCTACCTCCCCGCGCGCATCCCCGAGGAGACGGCCGAGACCATCCGCAAAACGGCGCTGCGCGCCTACCGGATGCTCGGCTGCACGGGCCTTGCGCGCGTGGATTTCTTCGTGCGCCGGAGCGACGGCGCGGTGCTGCTCAACGAGCTGAACACGCTGCCGGGCTTCACGGCCATCAGCATGTACCCCAAGCTTTGGGAAGCCGCCGGCCTGCCGCTGCCGGAGCTCATCGACCGCCTGATCCGCCTGGCGCTGGAGGAAAGGGGTCCGGAACATGGATGACCGCGCCATCGGCGTTTTCGACTCCGGCGTCGGCGGCCTCACCGCTGTGAAAGAGCTGCGCGCGCAGATGCCCGGCGAGGACATCGTCTATTTCGGCGACACCGGTCGCGTGCCTTACGGCTCCCGCAGCCGTGCGACCATCGTCAAATATACCCGCCAGGATGTCGCGTTCCTGCGCTCGCGCGGGGTCAAGATGCTCATCGCCGCGTGCGGCACGGTGAGCTCCGTCGCGGCCCATGTGCTGGAAGAGCAGGGCATGCCGTTCGCCGTGGTGCTGCGCCCCACCGTGGAGGCCGCGCTCGCCGCCACGCGCAACCGCCGCGTCGGCGTCATCGGCACGGCCGCCACCATCCGCAGCGGCTCCTACCGCCGCGAGCTGGAGCGCCTTTCGCCCGGCGTGCAGGTGTTTGAGCAGAGCTGCCCGCTCTTTGTCCCGCTGGTGGAGAGCGGCTGCCTTGGCGGGGACGAAATTACCGCGTTGGCCGCCGAGCGCTACCTTTCGCCGCTGCGCCGCGCGGGCATCGACACGCTCATCCTCGGCTGCACGCATTACCCCGTCATCCGCGAGGCCATCGGCCGCGCCGCCGGGCCGGGCGTCACGCTCATTGACAGCGGGCGGGAAACGGCCCGCTACGCCGCGCGCCTGCTCGGCGGGCTCGGCCTGCTGCACGCGCCGGGCCACCGGGGGACCTGCCGCTTTTTTGTCAGCGACCACATTGAGGATTTTTCTTCGGTAGCCGGGATCTACCTGGGGGGCGCCGCCGCCCTCGACGTCGAATATGTCGACATCGACCGGTTCCCCGCCGAATAGAAAGGATTTCAAAGATCTATGGAAGAAAATTATCTGATCTCCATCGTCGGCCGGCAGGATTACGGCGGCGAAGCCGGGGAGATCCGGCTCAAGACGCTGGGCTCCTACCGGGAACGCGCCGGCTGCCGGTACATCTCCTACCAGGAGTACGACGCCGAAGCCCAGCTGGCGCAGACCACGGTGCTCAAGGTGGAGGCGGACCGCTGCGTCACGCTGATGCGCGGCGGCGCGGGGCGCACCCGCCTCATCTTGGAAAAAGGCCGCCGCCACCTGTGCCAGTACAGCACCGGCTACGGGGACCTGATGGTCGGGGTCTTCACCAGCAGCATCCGCTCCACGCTCGGCGACGCCGGCGGCGAATTGGAGGTCGTTTATACGCTGGATATCAACGCAGATTTATCCAGCCTCAATCAAATTCAGATCACGGTCAAGGAGGCAGAACAAAACGATGTCGAAACTGGTACAACAGGCAACTGAAGAACTGCGCGCCGCCATTTTAGAAGCGGCCGGGCGCGCCGTAGCCGCGGGGAGCCTGCCCGCCGAGCCGATGCCCGCCTTTACGCTGGAGGTGCCGGCGGACCGCGCCCACGGCGACTGGGCCGCCAACGCCGCGCTGGTCTCCGCCAAGGCGTTCCGCATGGCGCCGAGGAAAATTGCCGAGGCGCTCAGCGCGCAGCTCTCGCTGGACGGGACCTGCTTTGACCGCTTTGAGATTGCCGGGCCGGGCTTTTTGAACTTCTTCTACAGCCCGCGCTTTTACGCCGGCGTGCTGCGCGAAATCCGCGAACGCGGCGCGGACTACGGCCGCAGCGGGTACGGCCGCGGCAAGCGCGTCATGGTGGAATTTGTCTCCGCCAACCCCACCGGCCCCATGCACATGGGCAACGCGCGCGGCGGCGCGCTCGGCGACTGCCTGGCCGCCGTGCTGGACGCCGCCGGGTACGACGTGTGGCGCGAATTTTACGTCAACGACGCGGGGAACCAGATTGAGAAATTCGCCGCGTCGCTCGAGGCGCGCTACTTGCAGCTGCACCTCGGCGAGGACGCCGTCGAATTCCCGGAGGACGGCTACCGCGGCGACGATATCCGCGAGCGGGCGGCGGAATTTTCCGCCGAAGCGGGCGCGCGCTATGTGGAAGCGCCCGCCGAAGAGCGCCGCCGCGCCCTGGTGGCGTTCGCGCTGCCGCGCAATATTGCGAAAATGAAGGCGGACCTCGAAAAGTACCGCATCACCTACGACCGCTGGTTCCTCGAGAGCACGCTGCACGAAGACGGCGAAGTCGCCGAGACGGTGCAGATTTTGAAGGACAAGGGCCTGACCTACGAAAAAGAGGGCGCGCTTTGGTACCGCGCGACCGATTTCGGCGCGGAAAAAGACGAGGTGCTGGTGCGCCAGAACGGGAACCCGACCTATTTCGCCGCAGACATCGCCTACCACCGCAATAAGTTCCAGCGCGGCTTCGACCGCTGCATCGACGTCTGGGGCGCGGACCACCACGGCCATGTGGCGCGCATGAAAAACGCCATGGACGCCGTCGGCCTCGACGGGAACAAGCTGGACATCGTGCTCATGCAGCTTGTGCGCCTTTTGCAGGACGGCGAACCCGTGCGCATGAGCAAGCGCACCGGCAAGGCCATCCAGCTGGCGGACCTGCTCGACGAGGTGCCGGTAGACGCCGCTCGCTTCCTCTTCAACATGCGCGAATCCGGCTCGCAGATGGACTTTGACCTCGGCCTCGCCGTCCGCCAGGACGCGCAGAACCCGGTGTATTACGTCCAGTATGCGCACGCGCGCATTTGCAGCATCCTCAAGGCGCTGGCCACCGAAGGCGTGCAGCCGCGTGCCTGCACGGAGGAGGAGCTTATGCTGCTGCGCGCGCCGGAGGAGATGGAACTGATCCGCCACCTCTCCGCCTACACCGGCGAGATTGTCGGCGCGGCGAAAGACTACGACCCGGCGCGCATTACGCGCTACGTCATTACGCTGGCCACGCTTTTCCACAAATTCTACACCGCGTGCCGCGTCAAGGGCGAAGAGGAACCGCTGGCCGCCGCGCGCCTGGAACTCTGCCTGGCTGCGGCCACCGTCATCCGCAACGTGCTCACGATGTTCAAAATCACGGTGCCGGAGTCGATGTAACAAACCGGAGGTACCCCTGATGCGTTTTCCCATATCCCTGCCGTTCCTGCTCGACGGCGCGGCGTCTTCCGTGCTGGAAATCCCGGACGGCGCCCGCGTGCCCGCGTGGCTCTGCGAACACCCGGCGGCGCTGGAGGCGTTGCAGCGCGGGCATCTCGCGGCCGGGGCGCAGGCGCTCTGCGCGCCGACGGCCACGGCGGGCGTGTTCCAGCTGCGCGCGTCCGGCCTGGAGGACCGGCTGGAAGAGATCAACCGCCGGTTGGTCGAGATCTGCCGTAAACAGGGCGGCGTCCCGGTGGGCGGGCGGCTCGGGCCGAGCGGGCTTCTGGTCCCGCCTGCGGGCGAGGCCGATTTTGACAGCCTCTACGACGGCTACCGCCGCCAGGTGCGCGCGCTTTGCGCGGCCGGCGCAGATTTCCTGCTGCTCTCCGGCCAGACGTCCCTCGCGGACCTGCGCGCGGCGGTGCTGGCCGCCCGCACGGAGGACCTGCCGGTGCTGGCGAGCCTCTCGGTAGACGGCGAAGGCCGCACTGCGGGCGGCTGCGGCCTGCTGCCCGCCGCCATCACCCTACAGGCGATGGGCGCGGACGCCGTCGGGATGGACGCGCCGCTCACGCCGGAGGAAATGCTGCCGCTGTTGCAGGAATTGATCCCGCACGCGTCCGTCCCGGTGTTGGTCAAGCCGGCCGCACGCCGCGCGGACGGCACGCTGCTCTCACCCGGGGCGTTTGCGCGCGGCGTGCACGATCTGCTCTGCGCCGGGGCGAGCCTGGTGGGCGGCAGCACGGGCGCGGGGCCGGAGCACATCGCCGCGCTGCGCCGCGAGCTGGACCTCTTTTTGCCGTGGTACCGCGGTGCGGCCGCCGCTTACGAGGACGCCGACAACTTTGCCGCCGCCATTGAGCGCGAGGCGTTTTTCCTCGGCGACGACATCCGCTTCAGCGAGCCGATGGAATGCTCCATCGGCCTGGGGGAGGATTTCATCGACCTCGACGACGAGCAGGTCAACGCCGCGCTGGTCAAGCTGAGCAGCATGGACGACGTCGCCATCCTTCAGGAATTCGCGCCGATGTCGCGCCTGCCGCTCGCCGTGCAGGCGGAAAACCCGACCATCCTCGACGCCGCGCTGCGGTATTTCCAGGGCCGCTTGATTGTAGACAGCGCCTGCGGGATTCCGCGCGAGGTGATGGAGCAAATGTGCGCGAAATACGGCGGGATCCTCTATTGACCGCCAGATAAGGATGCAAAACGGCCCGGCCCCAGCAGGGAAGGAACCTGCGGGACCGGGCCGTTTCATTCTTTTGGGATCATCGAGTTGGTCAGCGTCAAAGGGATCTGTAATACTCTTGGACGGCGGCGAAAAAGGCGTCGATATTCGCCCAATCCGCCAGGGGCGGGATGTCGCAGCCGGAGGACGGGACGAAATTCGGATATTTCCCGCAAGCCCGCATCAGCTCAAGCGTCGCCTCGCGGACGGATTCCGGCGTGCCGTTCCGGAACTGCCCGGCGGGGTCCAGGTTGCCCATTGCAACGGTCCCTGCGGGCATTTGCGCCATGACCTGCGCCATGTCGACCGCGTTGCCGAAATGGTACGCCGCCGCGCCGGTGGAGAGGATGGAGTCCAGCATGCGCAGCGCCTGGTCCCCGCAGTTGTGGTAGAGCACGAGGAAAGAGCCGTCCTGCACGGCGTCTACAATGCGCTTGCAGTAGGGCGCGGAGAATTCCTCCGCCAGCGCGGGCGAGAGCAGGCCTGCCAGCGGCTCGGCGAGCAGCACGCCGTGCGCGCCCGCCGCCTTGAACGCCGCGGCATAGGCGCAGAGGAACTGCGTCGCCTTTTCCAGCACCAGGCGCACGGCGTCCGGGTCCTCGTAGCAGGCGACCAGGATTTCGGTCACGTCCATCAGGCGGCCCGCCAGCGAAAACGGGCCGATGATGCCGGCGAAGACCGGCCGGTCCTGGATGCGCCGCGCCGCGAGGCGGACGGCGCTGATGGCCAGGCCGGTGCGCCCGCCGCCCACCTCCGGCACGCGCAGCGCGCGCGCAGAAGCCTCGTCTTCCACCACCCGGCCCACCACCGTGGGGACTTCGCCGTCTGAAACGCGCACCGGCGCGCCGAAGCACTCCGCCTCGAGGGAAAGGTCCATCAGGCTCACCGCTGCGGCGGCGTCTACCCGCGCGGCGACGCAGGCCATGCCCTCCGCCTGGGCGGCGGGGTCTTGGATGAGCTCACGCACCGTGATCCCCAAAAGCTGCGCCGACGGGAACGAGAGGATGGGCAGCGGCTTTTTGACGCGCGCCGCCAGCAACCCCCCGAGCCATTGTTTCATTGATTCCATCGAAATCCCTCCGCTCTGCGGGCGGCGGAGCCGCCCGGCTACTTTTTTCCCCTATTATGCGCCCCCCGCCCGGCGGATGCTAGCAGGAACTTGCCGGATTTGGTAATTTCCCGCGCATTCAGCCGGAGACCTCCGTGCGGAACAGCGTGCTGCACCCGCCGGCGAACAAGACCAGCGCGTTTTCCGGCAGGACGACGGAGCGGTCCCCGTAGAGCCAGGAACTGCCCACCATTTGCAGCGTGGCCGCGTCGTAAACGTAGAACGCGCCCGGGCCGGTGATGTCTACCGTGAGGGTTTTGCCGCCCAGGCCGGCCGCCGCGAACCACCGCGCCGGGTCCCCGCCGAGCGGGATGTTGTACGACGCCGCGCCCGACGCCTGGAGCAGCTCGATGCTCCCCGCGTCGCGGTAGCAGAAATCGTTCATCCAGAGGTATTCGACGCCGTCGCGCACTTCCATATGGATGTCATAGGAATCGCGGCTGCCCGTGCCGGGGATTTGCAGGCAGGAGAGCAGCGTTCCGGGGCCTGCCATCTGCAAATTGGCGAGATACCCCTCCGGCCCGCCCGCCGTGCTCAGCGCGGCGAGGAAATTCGTGCCCTGGTAAAACGCGGAGCTGTATTTTTCATTCACCAGCAGGTAGATTTTCCCGCTGCGGGCGTTCCAAGCGGCCTGCACCTCGCTGCTCACGGCGTGTTCCGGCAGGCGCTCCGCGGCGTACGCGCCGCCCGCCACCACGCCGAGCCCGGGGATTTCCGTGTAGGTTTTCTGGTAGAAATACGCTTGGCCGTTTTCCTCCTGCACAAGGCGGCAGAGCAGCGGCTGCCCCTCATAGCGGAAGCTGCCGTCGCTGTAATACCGCAGCACGGTAGCCGCGCTGGAGCCAAACGGGGTGACGCGCAGCGTGCCGGAAGCGGGGTCCGCGTCGAGGTAGAGCAGCTGGTTGGACGCGCCGTAATAGCCGTCGAACGCGTCGTAAGACTCCGGCAGCGGGGCGGGTTCCGCCTCGGGCAGCGCCTGCGGGTATTCCACCGCCACGCCTTGCGCCGCGAGGACGCCCGCCAGCATGCGGGCTGCCGCGGCCTGGTTATAGCCGCTGTTCCCGCCGGAGGTAAGCACCGCCGCGGAAAGGCCGTATTCCGGCAGGACGACCAGCCCGGCGTGATAGACGATGGTGTCGCCGCCCTTGGCGAGCGCCTGCACGCCGTTCTCCTCAAACGGGTAGAGCGCGACGCTGTCCCAGCCGAGGCCGTAAGCCAACTGGTCCCCGCCCGTTTGGTCCGGCCACATGCCGCGCGCGTACTCCGGCCCGGCCATCTCTTCGAGGGATTCCCAGCTGAGCAGTTCCGTGCCGCAGAATGCGCCGCCGAACGCGGCGAGATCCTCCGCGGTGGCGTACATGCCGCCCGCGCCGACCATCTGGAACGATTCCTGCGGCAGCGGCTCGCCGTTCCCCGCGGCGTAAGTGTCCGCCAGGCGGCCGGCCTCCTCCAGGTCCTGCGGCGTAAAGGTGTCGTCTAAGCCGAGCGGGCCCGTAATCTCCATCCGCACGAACTCCTCAAACGGCATGCCTGAGACGCGTTCCACCAGCAGCTGCGCGAGCGAAAACCCGTCGTTTGAATACACGCTGTACGCGCCGGGGTCCGCTTGCAGCCGCTGGCGTGAGAGCCGCTCGAGCAGGCCGTCCATCGAGGCCTCTTCGTCCGGGTCGCCGAACAGCACGGCGTCGTTGAGCGTCATGCCGAGGAACCCGGCGGAGTGGTTGAGCAGCATGCGCACGGTGATATCCCGGTAGCGCTCGTCCGCCATTTGGAACCCGTATACATACCGCGTGACCGGCGCGTCGAGGTCCACCACGCCGCGCTCCACCAGCGTCATCACCGCGGCGGTCGTGTACATTTTGCTCACCGAGCCGACGCCGTAGAGCGTCTCCTCCGTCAGCGGGCGGCGGTTTTGGTACTGCCCGGCGTCGTGCGCGCCGCTGAGTAAGATCTCCCCATCCTGCCAGACGGCGTACTGCACGCTCTCCGCCCCGCCGTACAACGCCGAAAGGGCCGCTGCAGCCAGCGCCTCCGTCTCCAGCGCGGCGGGGGCCGCTGCAAACGCCTGGCCGGAACCTGCTGCGAGCATGGTAAACGCAGCGCAGAACGCGGCCAGCCTTTTCCCGGTCTTTTTCATGCGGATCTCCCCTTTTCCCGGGCGGCGGCCGCCGCCCGTTTTTCTTTGCATTTATCATACTACGGCGGCGGGCGCGGCGCAAGGGAGGGCGCGCGGCGCGGAAAAATTTTTCATCCCGCGCATGGATTTCCCGCGCGGTCTATGCTACAATAAAAACACCGGGCGGGGGGTTCCCGCCCGGCGCATCTTTTTTTGAAAGGAGTCCGCCATGAAACAGACCGCCCGCAAGCTGCCGCTGGGCCGCATCTTCTCTTGGTTCGTCTTTCTCAGCCTGGTTTTTTCCGTCTTCTTTTTGATCCTGCGCATCGCCTTCCCTCCCGAAGAGGACGGCTCTGCCCGCAGCCAGGGCGACTATGTGCTCATGCTGCTGCAATGCACGCTGGGCATTGCGGCCATGCTGCTGCCCGGCCTGCTCACCAAGCGCCTGCGCATTGTCATCCCCTCCGGCGTGTACCTGTTGTACGTGCTGTTTCTCTACTGCGCCATCTACCTCGGCGAGGTGCGCAGCTTTTACTACAACGTGCCGCACTGGGACGTCATTCTGCACTGCTTCTCCGGCGCGATGCTCGGCGCGCTCGGCTTTTCGGTGGTGGCGCTGCTCAACAACGCGGAGCGCGTGCCGGTCAACCTGAGCCCGTCGTTCGTGGCGGTGTTCGCGTTCTGCTTTGCGCTCTCGCTCGGCGTGCTGTGGGAGGTTTACGAGTTCTCGTTTGACGGCCTGCTCGGCTTGAACATGCAGAAATTCATGTTGGAAGACGGCACGCCGCTCGCCGGCCGCGCCGCGCTGATGGACACGATGAAGGATTTGATTGTCGATTCGCTCGGCGCGCTGAGCACCACGGTGATCGGCTATCTCTCGCTGAAATACCGCAAGGGATGGATTGAAAAATTCCAGATCCGGCGCAAAAAATGAGTCAAACCGCAATTTCCGCCGTTTTGGCGCCTGCCAGGCGGAGCAGGTCCGCGGGCGCGAGCTCCACTTGCGCGCCGATTTTCCCGGCGCTCACGAGCATGGAGGGCTGCCCAAGGCAGGAGGCGTCCGCCACGGTGGGGTAATGCTTCTTCATGCCAAGCGGCGAGCAGCCCCCGCGCACGTAGCCCGTTACCTTGTTGATCTCCGCCACATGGATCATCTCCACGGATTTCGCGCCCACGGCGCGCGCCGCCGCCTTGAGGTCCAGCTCCTTGGCCACCGGCACGACAAAGACGTAAAATTCGCCCGGCGCGCCGCGCGTGACCAGCGTTTTGAACACCCGCTCCACCGGCAGGCCGAGCGACTGCGCCACGGTGACGCCGTCCACAGCCTCTTTCCCGTGGGCGTAAAAATGCGGCGTATACGCGGCGCCCGCCTGCTCCAAAATGCGCATCACGTTGGTTTTGCCCGGTTCCTTCGCCATTTTCCCGCCCCCTTTCGCGCCGGTTCCCCCGGCGCGTTTTTCTTTTCCGCCTTATTCTTCCACGCGCCATTTCACGCCCTGGGGCGTATCTTCGAGGACGATGCGCCGCGCCTTGAGCTCGTCGCGGATGCGGTCCGCGGTGGCCCAGTCCTTCCGCTTGCGGGCCTCCTGCCGCTGGCGGATCAATTCCTCCACCTCGCTGTCCAGCGAAGCGGCGCGGCGGCCGTAGAGCAGGCCGAGCACGCCGGCAAGCTCGGCGTAGAGGTCCAGCGCAAAGGCGCAGAGTTCCTTCGACGGCGCGGCGGCCGCGGTCAGGCTGGTGTTGATCTCCCGCGCCAGCTCAAACAGCACCGCGGTTGCGCCGGCGGTGTTCAGGTCGTCCTCCATCTCGTCGATGAAACGGCTGCGGTAGCCGTCCAGCCGGCGGCGGATCTCCTCCTCGCCGGGCTTTTCGCCGGCGGGGGCGTGGCTGTGCAGGAACTCGAGGTTGTCGCGGCAGTTGTACAGGCGCTCGAGCGCCGCCTTGCAGGATTCGATGACCTCGACGCTGTAATTGATAGGGCTGCGGTAATGCGACGACACCATCAGGTAGCGGATCGGCTCGTAGCCGTACTGCTCCGCGACGTCGCGCACAGTGAAGAAATTGTTCAGGGATTTGCTCATCTTGTGGTTGTCCACGTTGATGTAGCCGTTGTGCATCCAGTAGCGCGCGAACGGCGCGCCGTTGCAGCATTCGCTCTGCGCAATCTCGTTTTCATGGTGCGGGAAAATGAGGTCCTGCCCGCCGCAGTGGATGTCGATGGTCTCGCCCAGGTAACGCCGCGCCATGGCGGAGCACTCGATGTGCCAGCCGGGGCGGCCGTCGCTCCAGGGCGCGTGCCAGCTCGGCTCGCCGGGCTTGGCGGCCTTCCACACGGCGAAGTCCATCGCGTCCTCTTTTTCCTCGCCCACGCTGATGCGCGCGCCTGCGCGCAGGTCGTCCAGCGGCTGGTGGGAGAGCTTGCCGTAGCCGGGGAAGCGGTTTGTGCGGAAATAGACGTCGCCGTTTTCCGCCGGGTAGGCGTAACCCTTTTCGATGAGCGAACCGACCATCTCGATGATCTCGTTGATGTTCTCCGTCGCCAGCGGGTGGAACGTCGCCGGGCGGACGTTGAGGCCCTCGGCGTCGGTCTGGTATTCGGCGATGTAGCGCTGCGAAACGGTGAGGTAATCGGTCCCCTCTTCATTCGCTTTGCGGATGATCTTGTCGTCGATGTCGGTGAAATTCTGCACGAACGTCACCTTCATGCCGCGGTACTCGAGGTACCGGCGCAGCACGTCGAAGACGCAGATGGGCCGCGCGTTGCCAATGTGGATGTAGTTATACACCGTGGGGCCGCACGCGTAGATTTTTGCCTCGCCCTGCGTCAGCGGGACGAACGTTTCCTTTTGCCTGGTCAGCGTGTTATACAGTTCCATAGATCCTCCTATATCCTTCCGCCGCATGGCGGAGCAAAATCAATCTTCCACGGGGGCGCCTTCCCGCCCCCGCGCCCCTTGCTTTTCGTGCTGCTTGAGGCGCTCGACTTCGAAGCTCAGGCGGCACAGGTCGCGGGAAACCGGGTCCCCCATGTGCACCTGGTCCAGCTCGCCGGGGCGCTTGCCGTTGACGCGCACCACGCGCGCCGGGACGCCCACGGCCGTGGCGTTGTCCGGCACGGCGTCGAGCACCACGGCGCCCGCCGCCACGCGGGCGTTGTCCCCCACGCGGAACGGGCCCAAAATCTTCGCGCCCGCGCCGACCATGACGTTGTCGCCCAGCGTGGGGTGGCGCTTGCCGTGCTCTTTTCCGGTGCCGCCGAGCGTGACGCCCTGGTAGAGCGTGCAGTGGTCGCCAATCTCCGCCGTTTCGCCGATGACCACGCCCATTCCGTGGTCGATGAACAGGCCCTTGCCGATCTTCGCGCCGGGGTGGATTTCCACGCCGGTTTTACGCCGCGCCCGCTGGGAAACCCAGCGCGCGAGGAATTTCCAGCCGTGGCAGTGCAGCCAATGCGCTTTGCGGTAGGCGCGCACCGCGCGGTAGCCCGAGTAGAGGAAATACACCTCCCAGCGCGACCGCGCCGCCGGGTCCCGCTCCCGGATGGAATCCAGCTCTTCTTTTAGGTTGTTCCACATTCCGTTCTCCTTATGCGGCCAAAAAAGCCGCCCTCCTCCCCCACGGGACGAAGGCGGCCAGGCCGCGGTTCCACTTCGTTTTTTCACTCAAACGGCCGGTAACGGGGCCTGCCGCGCGGGGATACTCCCAAAACCGTTTCCCCCCGCGTGCTCGCGGGCGCATTCCCCGGGCCTTGCCGCCGGGCGCGCTTTCAGCCGGCGGCGCGCCCTCTCTGCTGCGGCTGGGGCCGGGTACTCCTCCCGGTCTTCGCACAGTTCTGTTGCGCGGCCCGCCGCGCAGGCGGCCGCTTTTTTCTTCCCCTAGGATAGCACATTTTCCCCCGCGCGTAAAGGGGGTTTCAGCGCGAGGCGCGGAACAGGCCCCAATTCTGCTGGAGATAGACCGCCCCGGAGACGACGGTGAGCGCCACGCTCACGCCGATGAGGACTTCGCCCGCCAAATGGCAACCCGCCAGCGTTTCCCCGTTGCCCGGGGCCAGCACGGCGCAGAGGTACTGCATCAGCAGCACGGCCAGCACCGCGGCAATCTGGCTCACGGTTTTGGCCTTGCCCCAGCGGTTCGCAGCCACCACCACGCCGGAATCCGCCGCCACAAGGCGGAGCGACGTGACGAGGAATTCCCGCGCGACCACCAGCAGCACAAACCAGACGTTCGTCCAGCCGAGCTGCAAAAAGCACACCAGCGCGGAGATGACGAGGATTTTATCTGCGAGCGGGTCCATAAACTTCCCGAAATTTGTCACCAGGCCGTCCCGGCGCGCAATCTTGCCGTCGAGATGGTCCGTGTAGGACGCCGCCGCGAAGAGCAGGAACGCCGCCAGGTAGCGGTGCGGGGACTGCGGCACGATGAGAGCTGCCACAAAAAACGGCACCAGCACCATGCGGAACACCGTCAATTTATTCGGAAGGTTCACCTTTGGCGCCTCCTTTCAGCCGACGGCCTCCCCAATGAGGTCGCCCTCCATCGCCTCCTGAATCCGTACTTTTACAAATTTCCCGTAATGCGGTTTGCTGCCCTTGGTGGTAAAAAACACCTTGCCGTCGATTTCGGGCGCGTCTGCGCTGCTGCGGCCAAAGAAGCACTCGGCGTAGCGGTCGAAGCCCTCGGTGAGCACTTGCAGGGTTTTCCCGACCTGGCGCTCTTCGTACTCCTCCATCACAGGGAACTGCTGTTCCATGATGATCTCCGCGCGGCGGCGCTTGACTTCCCCGTCGAGCTGGCCCGGCAGCGACGCGGCCGGGGTGTCCTCTTCCTGCGAATAGGCGAAGCAGCCCAGGCGCTCGAAGCGCGCCTCCTTGACGAACTCGGCCAGCTCGGTGAATTCCTCCTCCGTCTCGCCCGGGAACCCGGCGATGAGCGTGGTGCGCAGCACGACGCCGGGCACGCGCTCCCGCACGCGGCGGATCAGCGCGAGCAGCGCCTGCTTGCCGCGGGGGCCGCGCCGGTTCATCGCGCCGAGGATGCGCTCGTTGCAATGCTGCAACGGCAGGTCGATGTATTTGACAACCTTCGGCTCTGCGGCGATGGTGTCGAGCAATTCGTCCGTGAGCGTGTCGGGGTAGCAGTACAAAAGCCGGATCCAGCGCAGGCCGTCGAGCGCGGAGAGTTTCCGCAGCAGCTCCGGCAGCATCAATTTCTGGTACAGGTCAATCCCGTAGCGGGTGGTGTCCTGCGCCACGAGGATCAGTTCCTTCGCGCCGCCGTCCACCAGTTCCTTTGCCTCTTCGAGGATGCTCTGCAACGGGCGGCTGCGGTATTTCCCACGGATGCCCGGGATGGCGCAGTAGGAGCAGCGGTTGTCGCAGCCCTCGGCGATCTTGAGGTAGGCAAAATAGCTCGGCGTGGTGAGCACGCGGCCGCCGCAGAGCGGCAGCGCCTCCTTGGGCGGGAACAGGCCGCAGCGCTCGCCTTGCAGCACGCGGGCGACGGTTTGCGCGAGGTCCCCGTTGCCGCCGATGCCAACCACTGCGTCCACCTCCGGCAGCTCCTTGAGCACCTCGTCGCGGTAGCGCTCCGCCAGGCAGCCCGTCACAACGATGGCGCGGATGCGTCCCTCCTGCTTGAGTTTTGCCAGCTCGAGGATTTCGTCGATGGACTCCTGCTTGGCGTCCTGGATGAAGCCGCAGGTGTTTACCAGCGCCACGTCCGCGAGCGCGGCGTCGTCCTTGAGTTCGAACCCGGCGTCCCGCAGCGACGCCATGATGATCTCGCCGTCTACCTGGTTTTTCGGGCAGCCCAGGTTCACCATTCCAACACTATATGCCATTGTATTCCTCATCCTCGTCCGTTATTTCCGGCGCGGCCCGGCGCAGGGCCCGGCGGATCTGTTCATAGGAGTAGCCGAGCCGCTGCATGGCGGCCGCGGCGCGCCGCCTGCCGGCTTCCTCGCCGAGCACGCGGCCGTATTTCTTTTGCAGCACCCGCAGCAGCGTCTCCTCCGGGTCCCCGGCCAATTCTTCCACCAGCTGGGCGGCCGTCTCGCCGTCGATGCCCTTGCGTTCCAATTCAAACGCCGCGCGCCGGGGCGCGTAGCCCTTGCGGCCCAGGAACGCCTCCGCCCAGCGGCGGGCGGTCTCCCTGTCGTCCAGCAGGCCGAGCTCCTCCATGCGGTCCGCCGCGGCCTGCGCGGCCTCGCCGCCTACGCTGCGGCGCAGCTTTTCCACCAGCTCCCGCTTGGTGTGGCTGCGGACCTCCAAAAGGGAGAGCGCTTTTTCCCGCGCGCGCCGCGCCTTCGACGCTTCCAGCAGCGCGCGCAGCTCTTCCTCGCCGACCTCGCTGCCCACGCGCCAGCCGGCTTCCGCCAGCGTGGCGGCGTCCACCGCCGCCGCGTATTCGCCGTCCAGATACAGCGCGCAGAGCTGCTTTCTCCGCGGCCGGATCTCTGTAACGTACATCTCAGTCGTCGACGGCGATGTCGATATTCGCCTTCGAGCCGCGGCCTTTCTCCGGCGCCTTTTCCACAGCCGGCAGGGCGTCTGCCGGAAGCTCCACGGGCTTTGCAGGCGAGGCGTTCGGGGAAACAGGCTTCTTCGCGAACAGCGCGCCGATGTTCTCCTTCACCTTTGCCTCGACCTCCTGCGAAATTTCGGGGTTTCCGCGCAGGAATTCCTTCACGTTGTCGCGGCCCTGGCCGAGGCGCGAGCCGCCGTAAGAGAACCACGCGCCGCTCTTCTGGATGACGTCCAGCTTAACCGCGATATCCAGCAACTCGCCTTCGCGCGAGATGCCGCGGCCGTACATGATGTCGAATTCCGCTTCGCGGAACGGCGGCGCGATCTTATTTTTCACCACTTTGGCGCGCGTGCGGGAGCCCACAATCTCCGAGCCGTTTTTCAGCGTCTCGATCTTGCGGATATCGATGCGCACGGAGGCGTAAAATTTCAGCGCGCGCCCACCGGGGGTCACCTCCGGGCTGCCGTACATGACGCCGACCTTTTCGCGCAGCTGGTTGATGAAAATGGCCACGCAGTTCGACTTTGAAATGGCGCCGGCCAGCTTGCGCAGCGCCTGGCTCATCAGCCGGGCCTGCAAACCCACGTGCGAGTCGCCCATTTCGCCTTCGATCTCGGCGCGCGGCACAAGCGCCGCCACCGAGTCCACGACAATGACGTCGATGGCCCCGGAGCGCACCAGCGCCTCGGTAATTTCCAGCGCCTGCTCGCCGGTGTCCGGCTGGGAAACAAGCAGCGAGTCCACGTCCACGCCGAGCGCGCGGGCGTACACGGGGTCCAGCGCGTGCTCCACGTCGATGAACGCCGCGTAGCCGCCGCCCTTCTGCCCCTCCGCGATGCAGTGCAGCGCCAGCGTCGTCTTACCGGAGGATTCCGGCCCATAGATTTCCACGATGCGCCCGCGTGGCAGGCCGCCGATGCCGAGCGCTAAATCCAGCGAGAGAGAGCCGGTCGGGATTGCCTCGACCTGCATCGCCTCGTTCTGGCCCAGGCGCATCACCGCGCCTTTGCCAAACTGCTTTTCAATCTGCGCCAGCGCAGTGTCCAGCGCCTTCGTCTTATCCAACGCCATCCGTTACATCCCTCCGGTTGAATCTTCCCCGCAAAGCGGGGTCTTCTTTCCCCTATTATACAGGAATCCCGCGCGGAACGCAACCGGCGGGGGGAAGTTTTCGAACATTTGTTTTTTACCGTTAGGAATTTTTGCCCGTCCCCGGCGGTTCCTCCGGCATCCGCCCGCACACCACGCGCGGCAGGCCGGCGGCGTCCTCCCGCACCTGCGCGCCGCAAAGGCCATGCGCTGCAAACAGCGCCGCCACCTGCGCGGCCTGGTCCTCGCCGGTCTCCACCGCGAGCACGCCGCCGGGCAAAAGGCGCGGCATCCAGAGCGAGGCGATGGCGCGGTAGAACGCAAGGCCGTCCTCGCCGCCGTCCAGCGCGGTAGCGGGCTCGCGCCGCACCTCCTCTTGCAGGCGCGGCAGCTCTCCGCGACGGACGTAGGGCGGGTTCGAGACGAGCGCGCAAAGCGGCGGGAGGTCCTGCGGCGGGGCGAACGCGTCGCCCTCGACCGCCGACGCATTTGCAAGTCCGGCGCGGCGCAGGTTTTCCCGCAGGTAACGCAGCGCGCCCGGGTAGCGCTCTAGGCAGAGCACCCGCGCCTGCGGGAAAAGCGCGGCCAGCGAAATGCCCACCGCGCCCGTGCCGGCGCAGAGGTCCAAAAGGCAGCCGCCGGGGGGCAGGCGCCCGCCCAGCGCCTCTTTGGCGGCGTCGACGAGCAGCTCCGTCTCCGGGCGCGGGATGAGCACGCCCTCGCCGACGGCGAAGCGGCGGCCGTAAAATTCCCATTCGCCCAGCAGGTATTGCAGCGGCTCGTGCGCGGCGCGCCGGGCGGCCCAGGCCTCCAGCGCCTGCGCGCCCGCGGGCGGGGCCTCCTGGGGGCCGTGCACGGCGAGGCCCGCGCGGTCCAGGCCAAAGGCCTTTTCAAACAGGCACATGGCGTCGAAGGCGGGGGATTCCACCCCGGCGCGGCGCAGCGTGTCCCTCGCGCGGCGGTAGCACTCCGTGTACGTCATCCTACGCGGTCCTCCCCGTTTTCCGGGATGACGGCCTGGAGCGCCTCGATGGCCACCTCGATCATGCCGTCGTCCGGCTCCTTGGTCGTAATGCGCTGCATCCACATGCCGGGCGCGGCGATGATGCGCGTCGCCAGGTTGTCGTAGCGGCCGCAGAGGCGGATGAGCTCGTAGCCGACGCCGACGACGAGCGGGATACACAGCAGCTTGGCCGCCGTGCGCAGGAACGGGTTTTCAAACGGGATGAAAAAGCCCACGATGATGCCGAGGAGGATCATCAAAATAAAAAAGCTGGTGCCGCAGCGCGGGTGAAACCGCCGGTGTTTCCGCACATTCTCCACGGTGAGCGCCTGCTCGTTCTCGTAGCAGAAGATCGTCTTGTGCTCCGCGCCGTGGTACTGGAACAGCCGGCGCATGTCCGGCAGCAGCGAGCAGAGCAGCATGTAGCCGACAAAAATAGCGGCGCGCAGCACGCCCTCGCAGACGGCGCGCCACGGGGCCAGCGCCGGGCCAACCGCCCTTTGCACCAGGTTGAACGCCCAGGTGGGCAAGAGGAAAAACAGCGCTACGGCCAGCGCCACGCCGAGCACGCCGCCCACCACGACGGCGGCGTTGGTCAGCTTGTCGCCGAAGACCCTCTCCATCCAGCGGTCAAAGCGGGAGGGCTCCCCCTCGTCCGCGCCGGCTTTTTCGGCGGAGTCGTTCAGCGCGCGGTAGCCGGTTGAGAGCGAGTCCACCAGGCCGGCGACGCCGCGCAGGATGGGCAGGCGGAGCACGGGGTAACGGTCCTTGAGCATGCGGGTGGCCTGCACCGACGTCTCGATGGTTCCATCCGGCAGGCGGACGGAAACGGAGGTCTGCTTCGGCCCCCTCATCATAATGCCTTCGATGAGCGCCTGCCCGCCGATGGAGGTAATCATCTTGGTCTTTTCTCTTGGCATGGTTGTTACGGGTTCCTTTCTGTGTCTGCGCGCCCGGCCGGCGGGTTGAGCCGCTCCAGCCGTTTTTCCAGCGCGGGGATGGTGATGGTGACGGCGGTGCCCACGCCCTCCTGGCTCTCCACGTCCAGGCGGCCGTTGTGCAGCGTCATAATCTCATCGGCGAGCGCCAAGCCGATGCCGGAGCCGCGCACGGTCTGGTTCGCCTTGTAAAATTTCTTTTTGACATGCGGCAGGTGCTCGGCGGGGATGCCGCAGCCGTTGTCGCTGATGACGACATGGATGAGGCCGTTTTCCTCGCTGGCGGAGACGCGCACGGTGCCGCCCTCCGACGTGTATTTCAGCGCGTTGTCAATCACATTGATGAACACCTGGCGCAGGCGGTTGATGTCGCCGAGCACCGGCGAGAGCATGGCCGGCTCTTCGTAGAGCAGGTATTTCCCCTCCGCGGCGGCGCGGTCCGTAAAGAGATAGACGGCCTCGCCGAGCTCCGCGAGGATGTCGATGCGGTCCATCGTCAGGGTCATGCGGCCGCTCTGCATGCGGGAGAAATCCAGCAGCTCCTCCACAATGCCGGAGAGCCGCTCCGACTCGCGGATGATGACGCCCATCCCCTTGTGGAAGGTGTCCGGGTCCCCCGCGCCGAGCTCCTGCATCGTCTCCGCCCAGCCCTTGATGGCGGTGAGCGGCGTGCGCAATTCGTGGGAAATCGACGAGATGAAGTCATTCTTCATTTTTTCCGCCGCGCCGAGCTCCACGGCCATTTCGTTGATGGTTTCGCACAGCTGGCCAATCTCGTCGTGGTTCACCGGCGCGATGCGGGCGTCGAAATCGCCCTGGGCAATGCGCTTGGCGATGACGCCGATTTCGCGGATCGGCGTGACGATGGACCGGATGAAATAAAAGCTGGAGACGACGATGAACAGCACGATGAGCGCGCCCGCGCCGCTGAACGCGCCGACAACGACGCCGACCTGGCGGTCCGCCTTTTCCAGCGAGACCACGTAGCGCACCGCGCCGAGCGGCAAGCCAGAGCGCCCGCGGATGACGCGCGTGACGGCCGTGACCTTTTCGCCGGAGGTGAGCTTCCCGGTCCAGGCGCCGGTGCCGTCCGCGCTGGAGAGCGCCTGCCGGTAATCCGGCATGGGCTGGGAGCTGTCCGGCGGGAAGCCTGTAGAGGTCACCACCACGTTCCCGGCGGAATCGATGACCATCATCTCCATCAGCTCTTTGCCGGAGGCGTTTTCCACGTAGCCGCGCGCGGCGTTGACGAAATCCTGCGCCGTGGAATTGCGGTAGCCGGAAAAGACGTTGGTCAATTCGCCCGCGCGCCCGTTGATGGTCGACTGGATCATATTGTAGACATAGCTCTGCACCGCGAATGAAAACGCCACGATGAGCGTGACGAGGATCAGCAGGATGATGCCGAGGCTGTTGAGCAGCCACCGCTTGGTGATGCCGTGCACCGGCTGGAACATGCCGCTTCCCCTCCCTTCGCCATTCCCCGGGCGCGCCCGCGCGGGCTCAGCCCTCTGCCTCCCACTTGTAGCCGAGGCCCCACACGGTGACAATATGCTTCGGGCTGCTCGGCTCGTCCTCCACCTTCATGCGCAGGCGGCGGATGTTGACGTCTACGATTTTTTCCTCGCCGTAATACGCCTCGCCCCACACATGCCGCAGGATGTCCGTGCGGTCGAGCGCGACGCCCGGGTTTGAGAAGAAGAATTCCATAATCTGGAATTCCACCTGCGTCAATTCGATGGGGCGCCCCTTTTTCATCAACGTGTGGTTGCGCAGGTTCAGCGAGAATTCCCCGGAGCGGATCTCCTCTTTGAAATGGTTTTCCTCGCGCATTTCCGCCAGCGCCACGCGGCGGTAGACGGCGTCCACGCGCGCCACGAGCTCGCTGGGGCTGAACGGCTTGGTGACATAGTCGTCCGCGCCCATCATCAGGCCGTTGACCTTGTCCATCTCCTGCGTGCGGGCGGTCAGCATGATGATGCCGATGGTCCCGCTGCGCTTGCGCAGCTCGCGGCAGACCGCCAGGCCGTCGTACGCGCCGGGCATCATGATGTCGAGGATGGCGACGTCGAACGCGCCGTTTTCTTTCTCATAGATGGCGAGCGCCTCTTCCCCATTGGCGGCCTCATAGGGGTCGTACCCCGCGCGCTTGAGGTTGATGACGACAAACTCGCGGATGGCCTGTTCATCCTCCGCGACCAAGATTTTTTTCATGTGGGTGCCTCCTTCTCCCGGGACGCGCCCGGCTTATTCCAACAGCGCAAAGCTGTCCATTGCGTCTTCCATGCGCAGCGAGAGCGCGTGCCCGGGCTGCGGCAGCGACGCCGCGTACACCAGCTGGTCCTTGCGCGCAAGCTCGGTGAACGCCTCGCCGTCCGCCGGGCGCGCGTCCCATTCCTCCCGCTGGAAGACGCGGATGCGCAGCAGCGCCGCGCCCAGCGCGCCAGGCTGGCCCTCGCCGCCCGGCAGCCACTCGTAAAAGGTCATGGTGCGGGCCTGGTAGTCGGTGCGCACGGTCACCTGCTCGCGCCACATGTCCGGCACGGCGAACGAGTAGCCCTCGCGGGAATTGAGCACCATGCCCATCACGCGCTCCATCGTGTTCTCCAGGTTTTCATAGCGGTACCAGTTCACCAGGTAGGCGGTCTCCTCCGAGGTGGCCTCCGTGTTGCCCGGCAGCAGCGTGAGCACCGGCGTTTCGACAATCCCGTCGCCGTTCACGTCGCGGCTGACCACCGGCACATAGCGGCGCATATAATTTGCGGTGCCGGTGGCAGTGTCGTAAAACGGCGCGTCGAGGCGGCGGTCCACGCCGTTCCAGTAGAGCAGCTCCGTCACATAGGCGGAGATGGTCCCCGCGCTCTTGACGCCGTCGAGCAGCACGCCGTACTGGTGTTCGTTCACCAAGCCCGCCGTGAGCGAAAGGTAACCGGTCACCTCGGCGTCGAGGTTCGCCGCGCCGAGGGTTTCCACCGCGCCGTCCCGCACGCGGAAGAGCGTGGCCAAGGCGGTCTGCTCCGCCGTGGTGACAGAGGCGGTGAAAATCTCGTCGCTGCCGTCGCTGTTGAGGTCCGCGACCAGCATTTCGCTGTAGGAGCGCTCCAGGCGGATTTCCTCCATTGCGCTGCCGCGCAGCGAATAGACGCAGATCTCGTTCGACGTATTGGTCGCGCCGCCCCAGCCGACCACGACGTCCTGTATGCCGTCGCCGTTCACGTCGCCGAGCTGCACCTGGTCGACCAGCGTCGCCGCATTGGTAAACGAGCCGATGCTCTTCCATTCGCCGCCCTCGCGGCCAATGAACAAGATGGTGATGCCGGCGTTTTCCGCCTGGTTCGACTGGTAGAGCGCCACGGCCTCCAGCGGGGAAGCGCCCTCTTCCTCGTTCATAATGATGGCGGAACGGTACTGCCCGCGCTGCGGGTATTTTAGCGTGTAGCCGCCGCCGGCCTCCTGCTCCAGCACGGCGTGGATGTTCTCCTTTTCGCCGGTGGGGCGCGGCGGGCTCATCAGCGTCTGCGGGTCAAAGCCCAGGCCCGCGCCCGAGCAGCCGGTCAGCAGCAAAAGCGCCGCTGCCGCCGCGAGCAGCGCCAGGCGCCGCCAGATGGTTTGAATCGTTTTCAGGCCGGCCACCTCCCCGGGGGATCCTTTCGCCGCGCGTGCGGCTTTGCTGTGTTGATTATAACGCAGAACGCGCCGTCATGCAAGAGCGCCGGCCGCCGCGCCGGGAAGCGCGCCCGCAAAAACGCCCCGCGCCATCCGTTTTCCGGGTGGGCGGGGCGTTTCCTCTCCTGTTTTACAGCAGCATCGTCGACGTATATTCAATCTTGATGCCGTTGTCCTTGGTCTTCGCCAATTTCGCCTTATTCCCCTTGCCGTCCTCCAGCGTCAGCTTTTCCAGCTGGTGTTCGGTAAAGAAATTGGTCACGGGGCCTTCGACAAACGCCGCCCAGCCGATTTTATTCTGCTCCGGCGTTTTCGGGTCCTCCAGTACTTTTTTCAGCTCTTCCAAGCCTTCCATCCGCTTCACCTCCTTGCGCGGGCCGTCCGGTCACAGGCGCCTTTCAAAATTGCCCTCGACGGCGACGCCTTCATTGAAGATGACGAACGCGTTCGGGTCAAGCTCTTCCACAATCCGTTTGACGTGGCTCTCTTCGTACTTGTTGATGACCGTCACCAGCACGTGGGTTTCCTTCTGCGTGTAGGCGCCCGCGCCGGTCCAGTAGGTGACGCCGCGGCCCAGCTGCTTTAAGATCTCCTGCTGGATCTGGCTGTTTTTCGTGAAGATCATCGCGGTCATATTGATGTTCTGATAATGGATCTTATCCATCACCAAAGAGAAGCACGCCATGTAGATGATGGAATAAATCGCGGTGGGGATATCGAAGAGGAACGCGCAAATGGCATACACGACCGCGTTGACAATGAGGTTAATCTTCCCGACGGAGATATCCGTGCCTTTTTTCGTCAAGTAGACGCCGAGGATATCCAAACCGCCGCCGCAGCCGGAGGCGCGCAGCGCCATGCCGATGCCGTAGCCGGAAATCAGGCCGCCGATGATGCAGGACGTGAGCATATCGTCGATGACCGGCGTGCCGGGGATTGGCACCAGGGTGAACGTGACGGTCTGCGCCAGCACGTTGAGCGCCGTCTTGATAAAAAACGTGCGGGAAATGGTCCGGTACGCCATGATGAAGAGCGGCGCGTTGATCAGCAGGCTGATAAAACCGGCGATGTCCACGCTGGAGGAAAGACCCGCATATTCCACCAGGATGGTGCGGATGATCTGCGCGATACCGACGACGCCGCAGCTGTACAGAGACAGCGGGACGATGAACAGGTTGACGCCCGCGGCAAAGATCGCGCCGCCTATGATCACCTTGCCGTATTGAAGCGCCTCATGCTTCACAGTTTCCTTTGTTACTCCCATCCCCATGTTCTTCCTTTCTCGCAAAGTCTGCGCCCGCGCAGGGGAAGCGGGCCGCTGCCCTCATTATACCGCGTTTTCTTTCCCGTTGCAACTAAAAAAGCGCGCGGCGTTGCGCCCGCGTTTTCAGGCGCGCGGCAGCGCTTCGGCGGCCTCGCGCAGCGAAACGCCGCGCTCCGCCGCAATGCGCGCAAGGTCTTCATACTCGTATTTGGCGCGCGACACGCCGAAGCCCTCCGCCTTCTTTTTGCGCACCGGCCCGTAAGGGGTCTGCACCGTCTCTACGGAGCGGCGCAGCGTGTAGCGCTGCGGGCGGCTCTCCCGCACGCCGAGCGTGCTGGTGTGGCGGAAGAGCAAACCGAGCATTTTGCTGCGGTCCTCCTCGCGGCACATGACGCAGAGCACCACCCCGGGCCGGGATTTCTTCATGCCGGCGGGCAGCGTGTACACCTCCAGCGCGCCCGCGCGGAACAGCGCGTCCATCGCGAAGCCGAGCGCCTCGCCGGTCATGTCGTCCAGGTTGCAGCAGAGCTCCGTCACCACGGAAGCCTGCGGCGCGGTCTCCCCCAGCAGCGCGCGCACGCAGTTGGCGGCGGGAAAATCCTTTTTGCCCATGCCGTAGCCAATCTGTTCCACGCACAGCGGCGGCATCGGCCCGAAGGACGTGACAAAGTTCTTGAGCAGCGCCGCGCCCGTCGGCGTGCAGAGCTCCCCGCGGATCTCCCCGCCGTAGATGGGCGCGCCGCGCAGGATGTGCGCGGTGGCCGGGGCGGGCACCGGCAAAACGCCGTGCGCGCAGCGGACCTGCCCGCTGCCCACATGCACCGGCGACGCGAGGATCTGTTCAGGGGCGAGGCGGTCGAGCAGCAGGCAGACCGCCGCCACGTCGGCGACGGCGTCCAGCGTGCCCACCTCGTGGAAATGCACCTCGTCCACCGGCACGCCGTGCGCGTGGCTCTCTGCCGCGGCGATGAGGCCGTACACCGCGAGGACGTGCTCTTTCACCGCATCCGGCAGGCGCAGGCGTTCCCGCACCAGGCGTTCGATCTCCTGCATCCCGCTGTGATGGTGGCCGTGATGCGCATGGTGCGCATGCGCGTGCTCGTGCGAATGCTCGTGGGAATGTTCATGGGAATGCCCGTGATCCTCCTCGTGGGAATGGTCATGAAGATGTTCGTGGAAATGCCCGTGAACATGCTCATGAGAATGTTCGTGGGGGTGTTCGTGCGGATGTTCATGCAAATCCTCCGCGCCCTCTTCCTCCCCGTAAACGGAAACCGAGAGGCGCGTGCCGGTGATGCCGCACTTGACGGAGGCCTCCCTTTGGTAGGTTACGCCGGGGATCCCCAGCGCGTTGAGTTCCGCCACAAAAGCGTCCGGGTCCGGCAGCAGTTCCAAAAGGGACGCCGCCAGCATGTCCCCGGCGGCGCCCATCCCACAGTCCAAATAAAGGGTGCGCATGTTATTCTTCCTTTCTGGTTCCCATATGGTTGATGCGGTTGGCGAGGAACCCCGCGCCGAATCCATTGTCGATGTTGACGACGGAAACGCCGCTCGCGCAGGAATTGAGCATGGAGAGCAGCGCCGCCAGGCCCTGGAACGACGCGCCGTAGCCCACGCTGGTGGGCACCGCGATGACCGGGCAGTCCACCAGGCCGCCGAGCACGCTGGCAAGCGCGCCCTCCATGCCGGCGACGGCGACGACCACGCTCGCGCGCATGAGGTCTTCCAAGTGGGAGAGCGTGCGGTGCAGGCCGGCGACGCCGACGTCGTACAGGCGCTGCACGCGGCTGCCGAGCGCCTGCGCCGTGAGCGCGGCCTCTTCCGCCACAGGGATGTCGCTGGTGCCGCCGGTGGCGACGACCACCGTCCCGAGGCCGCCCGGCTCGGGGAACGGGCCGATGACGCCGCAGCGCGCCTGCGCAAAATATTCCAACGGCTGCGACTGCCGCACGGCCTGCGCGGCCTCGGCGCTCAGCCGGGTGATGAGGATGGTCTTCTGGCAGTTTTCCCGCATCGCCTGCGCGATGCCGGCAATCTGTTCCGGCGTTTTTCCCGCGCCGTAGATCACTTCGGCGGCGCCTTGCCGCAGCGCGCGGTGGGTGTCCACCTTGGCGTAGCCGATATCCTCAAACGGCTTGACGCGCAGCTTCAGCGCGGCCTCTTCCACCGGCATCGCGCCGCTGCGCACCGCCTCTAAGATCTCCTGTAGTTCCCCGTTCATGGCCTTCCCTCCAAATCCAGCGAGACGCTGGAAAACAGCGGTTTCAGCGCGGCGAGGACTTCCCCGCGGCGCTCCCACAAAAGCGGCCACTGCTCCCGCCGCAGCTCCAGCCGGGCCTCGCCTTGCCGCGTGCGCACGCGGAAACCGGCAAACCCTAATCCGGAGAGGAAATCCTCCGCCTGCTCCACCGCCGCCAGCTTTTCTTCGGTGATCTCCTCCCCCGTGGGGATTCGCGTCGCAAGGCAGGCGTAGGCGGGCTTGTCCCAGGTAAAAAGGCCCGCCTCGCGGGAAAGCTCCCGCACCCGGGCCTTTGTCAGACCGCATTCCCGCAGCGGCGAGCGCACCGCCAGCTCCCGCAGCGCGCGCATACCGGGACGGTCCCCTGCGCTGTCGGAGGCGTTGGTGCCGTCCAGCAGCACGGGGAACCCGTCGCGCCGCGCGGCCTGCGCGACCGCCGTAAAAATCGCTTTCTTGCAAAAATAACAGCGGTCTGCCGGGTTCCCCCGGATCTCCGCGCGGCAGAGCAGCGGCAGCGGTAAAATTTCCAGCGGAACGCCGAGCCCGGCGGCGAGCCGTTCGGCATCTTCCCGCTCAAAGCGCGGCTGGAATTCCGACTGCACATAATACGCCTTGCCTTCCTGGGCATACTGTTTTACAGCATATAATACATACGCGGAATCGGCGCCGCCTGAAAAGGCGACGGCGGCCTTGGGGCAGGAACGGAAATACTCCTCCAGGCCCGCCGGCGCGCCCCCGTCTTGCGCGGCGCTCACGGGTTTTCCTCCGCCGCGGGCGCATCTTCCCCGAGGAAGCGCCCGTTTTCCCAGGCGCCGGACTGCACCGTGCCGTCCGCGTAGGTCATGACGCCCTGGCCGTCCGGGTTGCCGTTGTGGAATTCGCCCTCGTAGACGTCGCCGTTCGTCCAGGTGTAAACGCCGTAGCCCTCGCGGCGGTCATTCGAGAACCCGCCCTCGTAGCGCTTGCCGTCGGCCCATTCCTGCACGCCCTGGCCCTCGAATTTCCCTTCGAGAAAATCCCCGGTGTAGCGGCTGCCGTCCGCCCAGGTGTAAACCCCTTTGCCGCTGAACAGGTCCTCCGAAAAGGAACCCTCGTAGCAGTCGCCGTTCGCCCAGGTGAACACGCCTTCGCCCTCGCGCAGGCCGTTCAAAAAGCCGCCCTCATAGCGCTCGCCGGTCTCCTTTTCCACCACGCCGTAGCCGCTGGCCTTGCCGTTTTCCCAGCTGCCCGCGTAGAAGAACTCGCCCTCGGCCTCTTCAAAGCGGCCGTAGCCCTGCGGCTCGCCGTTGACACGGTAGCCGCTGTAGCTGCCGTGGTAGACGGTGTTGTCAAACAGGCGCAGCTCGCAGTTGACGCGCTCCACATGCGTGGCGGCCGTGCGGGTCTCCAATTCCTCGAGGATTTTCCCGCATTCGTCCTCTGAAAGGTTCGCGCAGTAGAGCGTCTCCCGCCAATTGGACGGGTCGAGCGCCTCGCATCCGGCCGTGGACGCGCCCTCCGGCAGCTCGCCCGCCACCAGCACGGCGGGTTCGCCGGCCGCCCGCGCCTCCTGCAGGCGCTGGGCGGCGTCCCCGGCGGAGACGGTTTCCTCCGTCACGCTGCCGCCCAGCGCTTCCAGCGTCTCGCCGACGGTCTGCGCGTCCTGTTCCCGCAGCGCGAAGACGCGGATCTCCTGCCCGGAGAGCGGCACCGTGTTGGACCACAGCAGCCACGCCGCCACGCCGAACGTGATGACCGCGCACGCCGCCGCAACGCCGACGCTCGCCCTGCGGCGCAGGGCGGCGCGGCCCGGCCGCGCTTTCGCTTTTTCCCGGGCCGCGGGCGCGCCCGGTTCCTCTGCCGCCGGAGCGGTCCGGCCGGCTTGTTCCTCTTGTTTGATGGGAAGCCCTCCCTGCTGTCCCCGGGGCCCCGGGGGAAATGATAACACGGTTTATTCTAGCACAATCCCCCCGGTTCCGCAAGGCTCCCCCGCCGGGCCGTTGACAAAGCGGGCGGGGCGTATTAAACTGAAAATACCGAATGAAGAATCAACCTGCCGCAAGCCGCCCGCGGCCGGACTGTAAGGAGGCCAACATGAGAGGGATTGAAACAAGAATCCAGGAAATCCGCCACCGCGTATTTACGGAAGTCGCCCGCATGGCGTACGAGACGGACCAGCCGGTCGACCGGCAGATTGAAAAAATCCCCTACCGGATCATCCCGGGCGACGTGGCGAATTTCCGCAACGACGTGTTCCTGGAGCGCGCCATCGTCGGCGAGCGCCTCCGCCTGGCGATGGGCCTGCCCTGCCGCGGGGCGGGCACGCAGGCCCCGGTGTCGGACGGCGTGGAGGCCGCGGACCAGCCGGAGACCTATTACACGCCGCCGCTTATCAACGTGATTAAATTCGCGTGCAACGCTTGCCCGGAAAAACGCGTGCTCGTGACGGACGGCTGCATGGGCTGCCTGGCGCACCCGTGCGTGGAGGTCTGCCCGCGCGACGCGGTGCGCCTCGACCGCACCATCGGCCGCGCGCGCATCGACCCGAAAAAATGCATCCAGTGCGGCCGCTGCGCCGGCGCGTGCAGCTACCACGCCATCATTGTGCAAGAGCGCCCCTGCGCCGCCGCCTGCGGCATGGACGCCATCCATTCAGACGCCCTCGGCAAAGCCGATATCGATTACGGCAAATGCGTCTCGTGCGGCATGTGCCTGGTCAACTGCCCGTTCGGCGCCATCGCGGACAAATCCCAGCTCTTCCAAGTGATCCGCGAAATCCAGTCCGGCGCGCGCGTGTACGCCGCCATCGCCCCGGCGTTCGTCGGGCAGTTCGGCGCGAAGGTCTCCTCCGGCAAGCTGCGCGCCGCCGTGAAAAAGCTCGGCTTTGCAGGCGTGTTTGAGGTTGCCGTCGGCGCGGACCTCTGCGCCGTGCAGGAGGCGGAGGATTTCCTTGAGAACGTGCCGGACCGCCTGCCGTTCATGGCGACCTCGTGCTGCACGTCCTGGGCCGTGATGGCGAAAAAGACGTTCCCGGACTATGCGCACTGCGTCTCGATGGCGCTGACGCCGATGACGCTGACCGCGCGGCTCATCAAGCGCACGCGCCCGGGCGCAAAGGTCGTGTTCATCGGCCCGTGCTCGGCTAAAAAGCTCGAGGCGATGGACGAAAGCGTGCGCAGCGAGGTCGATTTCGTCCTCACATTTGAAGAAATGGCGGGGATTTTCGCCGCGCGCGGCATCGACCTGGATACGATTGAGGACCGCCCCGGCGGCGTCAACGATTCCTCCGCCGCCGGGCGCGGGTTCGCGGTGTCCGGCGGCGTGGCGAAGGCCGTGGTGGACGCCATCCACGACATCCAGCCGGAGCGGGAAGTCCCCACCGCCCACGCGGAAGGCCTGCGGGACTGCCGCAAGCTGATGGCGATGGCCAAGGCCGGGAAATACCCCGGCTACCTGCTGGAGGGCATGGCCTGCCCGGGCGGCTGCGTCGCGGGCGCCGGGACCATCCAGCCGGTGCAGAAATCCCAGGCGCTCGTCAAGCTCTACGCCTCCCGCGCGAGCCACCCGAACGCCCGGCAGACCGAATATGTCAAGGAACTTGAATACCTGGTCGACGAGCCGGAAGAATAAGGCCCGGCGGCCTGTGAAAAAAGGGGGATCCGGCGTGAAGCGGAACACCATCCCGGCGGGCCTTTTGGCCCTCCTGCTGGCCTTCTGCCTGCTGGCGGGCTGCGGCGCGCCCGGGCAGGCCGGCGTCTGGGGCGTGACGGCGCTGGAGCCGTCCGCCTCCGCCTCGGAAGAGGCAACTTCCCTGCCGCAGGAGCCGTCTTCTTCCGCAGCGGAGGCGGAGATGCCGCCCGTTGTGTCCCGCGGGGAAGGCGTCGCCGTTTACCGGCTCGGCGCCAGCCGGGACGGCCTGGAAATTTCCGCCTACCTCTGCGTGCCGGACGGCGAAAGCTCTGCGTTCCCCACGGTCCTGCTGGCCCACGGCTTTGGCGGGAACTACAACGCCATGCTCCCCTACGCCCAGGCGCTGGCGGCGTCCGGCTTTGCGAGCGTGCTGTTCGACTTCTGCGGCGGCGGTCCCGAGAGCGAGGGGGACCCGCTGGAGATGTCCGCGCTGACGGAGGCGGACGACATGGAGGCCGTCCTCGACGCCGTTTTGGCCTGCCCCGCCGTGGACCGGCAGCACATTTTTGTGCTCGGCGAGAGCCAGGGCGGCCTGGTGGCGGCGTTGCTCGCGGCGCGGCGCGCATCGGACGTATGCGCCGCCGTGCTGGTGTGCCCGGCGTTTTCTCTGCCGGACATGGCGCACAGCGCTTACCCGGACGGCATGATCCCGGAGACGGCGGAGCTCTTCGGCGTCCCCGTCGGCCGGCGTTATTACCATGACCTCTTCACCCTCGATGTGTATGAGGAAATTGCGGCGTTTCATGGGGACGTGCTTCTCCTCCACGGCACAGAGGACGCCACCGTCCCGATTTCTTATTCGGAACGCGCGCTCGAAGCCTACGATTCCGCAGAGCTGGTCCGCATCGAAGGCGCGGGCCACCATTTTACCGAACCGGAGCGGGAGATCCTGCACAGCGCAATGCTCGGGTTCCTGCAGGACTGTCTGGCGGCGTGACCCCGCCCCTTTCCCCGGGACGCATGGTGAAAAAGCTTTTTTAATAGCGCGCCAGCAGAAAATCCCCCTTGAAAGAAGCGGATTCCTTCTTTCGAGGGGGGATTTTTGCGGTCCGCAGCATTCGCTGCGCAACCACGTCCAGCGATCCCTTTTTATGGCGCGCCGGATTTTTTTGCGCGCAGAGCCCCCGGTTGGTACAGGATGCGCAGAAAGCCGTCCCCGTCTGTGACCACCTTCGCTTCCACCCCGTAGACGCTGCGGAGGAATCCGGGCGTCAAAAGGCTGCGCGGCGGGCCGCTCCCCACCACTTCCCCATCCTTGAGGGCAACCAGCGCATCACAATACAGCGCGGCGATGTTCAGGTCGTGCACGGCGGCGAGCACGGTGCGGCCTAGGCCGCGCACGAGCTCCATCATTTGCAGTTGGTATTGGATGTCCAAATGGTTGGTCGGCTCGTCGAGGATGAGGCAAGGGGTTTGCTGCGCCAGCGCCCGCGCGAGGACGGCGCGCTGCTGTTCCCCTCCGGAGAGCGTAGAAAACTGCCGGTTTTCAAAACCCTCCAGGCCCACCGCCGCCAGGCTTTCGGCAACGATTCGGTAATCCTCCGGGCCATCGCGCTCGAGCGCGCGTTTGTGCGGGCTGCGTCCCATGAGGACGATCTCCCGCACGGTAAAGGAAAAGGAGTAAGCGTTATGCTGCGCAACCACGGCCATTTTTTGCGCCGACTGCCGCACGGAATCCCACTCGATGGGGCGGCCGTCCAGAAACACTGCGCCGCCGGAAGGCTTCAGCGCGCGGTAGATGCAGCGCAGCAGAGTCGATTTCCCGCTGCCGTTCGGGCCGATGACGCCCACGGTCTGCCCGGCGGGCACACGCAGGCCCGCCCCCTTGAGGATGGATGCGCCGCCCAGGGAAACTTCCAACCCTTTTGCGGTAATCTCCATCAGTCCCCACCCCCGAATCCATAGCGGCGGCGCGCCATCAAATAGAGGAATGCGGGCGCGCCCAGCAGTGACGTGAGCACCCCGATGGGCAGCTCATTGCCGGGCAGCACCGTGCGGCAGAGCACATCTGCCCAAAGGAGAAACAGCGCCCCCGCCAGCACCGACACTGGGATGAGCCGCCGGTGGTCCGTGCCGAAGAGAAGGCGCGCCATGTGGGGGACGACCAACCCCACAAAACCGATGATGCCCGCGGAATAGACCGCCAGGCCCACCAGCAACGAACTGGCCGCCAGGTAGGCGGTACGGTACCGGCGCAGGTCCGTGCCTAGCGTAACGGCGGTTTCCTCCCCCAAAAGCATCAGGTTCATGGTCCGGCTCTGGGTGAGGAAAAAGGCGGTCCCGCCCAGCGCCGCAAGCAGCATAACGCCGTTATTTTCCCAATTTGCCGCGCCGAGACTCCCCATAGTCCAGCGCATCACCTCAGCGGCCGCGTGATCCGCGTTGCGCAGGTAGAGGAGGAAATTGGAACATGCGCCGCAAACGGCGGAGAGCGCCGAACCTGCCAGCAGCAGCTTGACGGAATTGGCGCGCCCACCCACGTTGGCCAGGGAAATGACGGCAAAGGAAGCACCGAGCGCGCCGAAGAACCCGGCCATCCCCACGAAATTCCCCCCTGCCGCCGCACCCACGCCAAGCAGCACGGCCAACGTGACGCCGAGGTTTGCTCCGGCGGAGACCCCGAGGATGTAGGGATCCGCCAGCGGGTTCTTCACCACGGCCTGCATGGCTGCGCCACAGAGCGAGAGACAGGCCCCCACGGCGGCGGCCAGCACCAAACGCGGCAGGCGGATGAGCCAAACCACGTCGTGCAGGGCGGCGCCGGGCGCCCATTCCGCCGGGATGGTCCAGCCAAGCAGGCGGTTTGCCAATTCCCATTGGATGACGGCGTAAACATCCCCCAGCGGGAGCGGGTTGGTACCAAAGGAGACCGCCGCCAGCAGCGACGCGGGAAGGGCGGCAAGCAACGCCGCCACCGCCACAGAGAACGCTGTGCGCCCACGCAGCAAGCCGCCGTTCCGCCCCGCCCGCGGCAAACGCGCCGCCCTCACAGCGCCAGGCCTGGGTAAAGGCCCCGGGCTATGGCGCGGATGCCGTCCGCGGCGCGGGGCCCAGCGGCGTAGACGTCGCCCAGCATCACTGGGACGAGCCTCCCGTTCCGCACGGCGGAAAGGCTCGCAAACGCCGGGTCTTCCCGGAAGGCGTCCAGCTGGTCCGCGACGACGGTTTCCGGGTCCTCGCCGGAATACGCCATATAGACCACGAAGATGACGTCCGGGTCGCAGGACACCAGCTCTTCCTTGCCCATCTCGTTCCCCTCGGGCTTAACCAATTCCGCCCCCAGCTGGACGGCCATATCCCCCGCGAGGGAATCCGCGCCGTAGTTGGAAATGCTTCCGCCCAACGGTTCCAGGATAGCGGCGCGCACCGGCTCCTGCCCTCTGGCGGCCGCGAGAGCCTTCGCCACATCTTCCCGCATGCCGTCCACCAGCGCCTGCGCGCGGTCTTCTACGCCGAAGATTTTCCCGAGGTTCAAAAGATCTGTGTATTCGTTTTCCAGCGTGCGCGGGCGCCCGCCGCCGCAGGTATTGCTGTTCAAATACGTCGCCACGCCCTTTTCATTCCATTCCGCCACGTCCCCGAGGTTCTTTTCGCTGAACAGAGAGCCCCAGGAGAGGATCAAATCCGGTTCGAGCAGCGTGACGGTCTCCCGGTCCGGCGCAAAAACATCCTCCCGGTAATTCATCTTTTCGAATCCCTCTTTCCACTCCTCCTTAACCTCGTTGTCCAGTCCATAGGAGGCAATGACGCGGTCCTCCAGCCCGAGGGCGATCATGCTCTCCACAGAGCCCTGGTACACGGCCACCACACGTTTGGGCGCCGCTTCATAGGTGAATTTTACTTCATTCCCCGCAGCATCATAATTCGAAATGGTCACCGGTTCATATTCCCCGGCGGCCGAGGCCTCCTGCCCCGTTTGGGAACCACTGGGCGCGCTTGCCGGGGTTCCCTCCGGAGCGCCGCACGCCGTAAGCAGGCAGAGCGCCGCCAGCATGGCCAAGGTTCGCTTTGTTTTTTTCATATTCTTCCTCTTTCCTTTCTCTTTTGGACCGGATGGCGCCGCAAAAAAAACAGGCTTCTTCGCTCAAAAAAAGCAAAAAAGCCCGCAAAAACAAAGCGCAGCCAAAACACGGCGCACCACAGTTTTACCGCGCGGACGTTTAGTCCGTCCGCCGCGCGGGCTCTGCCCAGCCGGCGTGGTCCTCCGGCGGCTGGCAGGATACAAACAAAAGGCAGGTCTTCCGGCTCTGGCATCGTCATCCCGGCCCCGGCCTTCCCATGCGCGGCTGCGCACAGTGGCGTTTCACGGAGCCGGGACTCCCCCATTACGGCGGCGGTCCCGCGCAGGCATTTCACCTGCTTCCCTATTCTCCCGGCCAGCCTTCGGCCGCCGGGCACCTTCTGTCGCTTTGTTACGTTTAGTATAGCAGACCTCCTTCTTTTTTGCAACCTTTGGGATTCCCTTTTGGAGGCAGCTTCCTTCCAAGCCGCCTGCGTCCGGCAGGGATGTTTCCTCTTCTCAAAGGACTTGGCATCCCGCCGGGACCGTTCACACCGCCGCGCCCTGCGAAAGCTGCAACACCACCGCGGTCACGTCGTCGTCGCGGCCGTCGTCCCGGCGGGCGACCGCCTGCGCGACAATCTCCTCGGCAAGGGCCTGCGGCGTGCCGTCCCAGCCCTCCAGCAGCGGGGCAAGCCAGTCCTCCCCGCAGGCCGTCACGCCGTCGGAGTACAGCGCCAGCAGGTCCCCGTCCCCCAGCGTGACCTCCGCGCAGGCGGCGGTGACGTCGTGCAGGATGCCAAGCGGCAGCGACGGCGCGTCCACCCGCTCCGCCTTTCCGCCGCGGCGCGCCATGCTCGCGGGCGCGCCCGCCTTGTAGATCTCCACTTTTCCGCTGAAGAGATCCACCGCCGCAAGGTCGACCGTGGCGAGGGATTCGTCCCCCGATTTGACCAGCAGCGCCGAATTGACGATTTCCAGCGCGCAGTGGAAGCTGATCCCCGCGCGGATCAGCTTGGAGGCGATGCCCGCCGCCATGGCGCCGTCCACGGCCGCGCGCCCGCCCACGCCCATGCCGTCGCTGATCAGCGCGATCTGCCGGCCATTCCCGTCTTGGAAAAGCTCGCAGCTGTCGCCGCAGAGCTGCGCGTTGCCGCACACATGCTGCGCCGTGCCCGCCGCTGCGTGGTAGACGGGGCGCTCGCTCATTTGCAGGCGGCAGTTGCCTCCCACGTCCCCCACGCAGGGCGCGTCAAAGCGCCGCCCGCACGCCTGCGAGATGCGTTTTGCCAGCGCAGCGCGGTCGAGCCGCCCGCGCTCGGCCTGCGCCGCCTCCACTTCCACCGACATGCGGCCAAAGCGGTCCACCCGGCAGCTCACGTCGATGGGCAGCACGCCCGCCTCCCGCAGGACCTGCCCGACCGCCTGCGCCGCCGCGTTGTCAAAGCGCTCAAAGAGTTCCATTTCGCGCGCCATATCGCCGAGCATCTCGGCCATTGTGGCGAATTGCTCCGCCGCGACCGCCCGCACCTGGGCCACGCGGCGGTCCGCAGCGGCGCGCATCGTGAATTCCTGGTAATGCCGGTTGACCGCCTCCAAAAGCTGGTCTACGCGGCCGCAGCGCCCGGCAAACGGCTCCGGCAGGTCGCTGCGCGCCGCCCCGCCGCGCGCCCGCAGCGGCGCGGAGAGTTGGTTGAGCGCGTCCATACTCTCGCCGTAATTGCGCTCCCAGCAGTAAAGCCGCAGGCCGCAGCCGCCGCAGGTTTCGCTGCGCGCGCGCTCATACACGCCGTTGAGATCCGGCGCGCAGAGGCGGTCGAGCCGCCGGGAGACCTCTTCGACGGAGTCGGAGATGCTGCCGAGCGCTTTGGCGGCGAAATCCAATTTCATGATGGCGCTGCGGCGCAGGTTCGCGCCGTGCAGCGCCTCCGGCGCGCGGCTGAACAGCCCGCTCACGCGCCCGCCGCTGGGGAACGGCGCCACGAAGTAGAGCAGCGTGGCGGCCGCCACCTCAGCAAGGCCGGAGACGGCCTGCGCCTGCATGCCTACCTGCAGCGACGCCGCCGCGTTGGCGAACACGAACGCCACCGCAGACGCCAGCTTCCCTGCCGGGGAAAAGAGCCCCGCCATCAGGCCGCCAAGCGCATAAGCGCCGGAGAGCGCCCGCAGCCCCGCCGAAGAGAGGCCGAGCATGGCCCCCGCGGCGACGCCCGCAATGGCGCCGCCCGCCACGCCGCCGTAGCGCGCCGCGAGCAAAACGGCTACCACCGCCAGCACGCGCCCCAGCGAGACGCCCCACGCCTCTACGCCGGAGAGCGCGAGCGCGAGCACGCCGCCCGTCATGGCCAGGCTCACCAGCTCGGGGTACGCCAGCGCGCGCAAATCCTTCCCCCGCGGCAAAATCGCCGCCGCCCGGCTGAAGAAATAGGCGCAGCCCGCGCCAAGCAGCGACTCCGCCACATAGAGCGCCACGCCGCCCGCCGGCGTGCCGTTGACCCAGGCGAGCGCCATGCCCGTACCGAAGAGCGGGAAAAACGTGACCAGCGGCGCATAAAACGGGTGCCGCTGCACCTTGACGAGGTCGCCCAGCGTCCAGCGGATGGCCGCGGCCGCCAGGACGGAAGCGAGGTAACGAACCGGCGCCTGCGCCGCCGAAGTCAGGTAGCCCAGCGCTGCGCCGGCCAGCGCCGCCCACAAATACCCTTTTGGCGCCGCTGCCACCGCCGCCACGCCAAACGGCGCGTACCCGCCGAACGCCGTCCCGTGCGCGCCTGCGAATCCCGCCGCGCAGGCGGCCGCCTGCCAGAGGAGTTTGCGCACCGCCGTAGACGCCAAAAATTCCCAGATGGACGCCCGCCGGTCCAGCGCCCGCCCTTTTCCGCCCGCCATATCATCACCGCTCCTTTTCTTTTTCCATCCGGGCCGCTCCGGCCCTCTTTTATGATACAGGATGGGACGGACAAGCCTTGTCACAACACGCCGTTGTTTCCTGCCTGTTTGTGCCGAAGCGCGGGCGGCAAAAAGCGGCGCGCCGCTTCCAAAAACGGAAACGGCGCGCCGCCAAAAAAGAAAGGCCGTCCTTTGGGAAAGGACAGACCTTATGTCCCCTATGCCCTATCTGAAAAAACAGGGAGCCGGATGTTACTGTTCTTCTTTGAACAGGTTAAAGCGGAACAAGCGGGATTCATCCTCCGGGTCTTCACAAACAATGAACGCTTCCGCAATCTTCCCGCCCTCGATCAGCTTCGTCAGGCCGACGAGCTGGCAGAGCTTGCTCTTCAGGTTGAGGTGGTCGCCCTCCGGCGTTACCAGGTACACATTGCCCTTACAGCTTTCCAGCAATTCCAAAAACTCAGGCACAGGGATGTCGTGCAGCTGCATGACGGAATGGGTCATGTCAGATTCCCCCTTTCGTTCTTACGAGGCAAAATCAACGGTAGGCAACCCGGTATGCCTACTGTTTCCATTATATCATGTTCCGGGAGGTTGTCAACACGGCGCGCCGGGGGCCTGCCGCCAAAGATTCCCGGTTTCTCCTGGCTTTTTTTGTACGGGACAGCTCAAAACAGGGCGCGGCGGCGCGGGGCTGGCCCGGCCGTCGCACAGGGAGACCGCCCGCCCGGCGCAGGAGGCGGCCGCCGGGTCGTGCGTGATGAGCAAAAGGGTTTTGCCCTCCCTGTGCAGGCTGCGCAGCAGCGCCATAACCGCCGCACCGGACTCGGAATCCAGGTTGCCGGTCGGCTCGTCCGCCAAAAGGAGCGGCGGGCGCGCCGCGATGGCGCGGGCGATGGCCACCCGCTGCTGCTGCCCGCCGGACATCTGGGCCGGGCGGTGGCGCAGCCGCGCGGCAAGGCCCACGCGTTCGAGGGCTTCTTCGGCGCAGGCCCGGCGTTCCCGGCGCGGCACGCCGAGGTAGCGCAGCGGCAGCTCCACGTTCTCCAGCGCGTCCAGTGTGGGGATGAGGCAAAAGCTCTGGAATACAAAACCGATCTCCCGGCTGCGCACCGCGGCGAGTTCTTTTTCCCGCAGGCCGGCCACCGCGCGCCCGTTGAGCGCGTAGCTGCCCGCGTCCGGCGTGTCCAGGCAGCCGAGCACGTTCATCAGCGTCGATTTCCCCGAGCCGGAGCGCCCCACAATGGCCACAAATTCCCCGCGCGCCACTTGCAGGTCCACGCCGTCGAGCGCGCGCACCTCCGCGCCGCCCATGCGGTAGATTTTGCGCAGCCCCTGCGCGTCGATCACCCAATCCAAACGGACCGCCCCCGTTCCTTCTTCTTCCGTTTTAGTATGCGCGGAAATAAAAAAATTACGCGGAATTTTCACTGTTCAAATTTACAAATCTTCCCGAAAAGATTATAATAGGGATAACGACCGGAAAACGGAAAAGGAGAGGATTTATATGCTGACGAAAGAATGGGCGCAGTTCAAAAGCGGCACCGACATCCGCGGCGTAGCGAGCGAGGGCGTGCCCGGGCAGGAGGTCAACCTGACGGACGAAGCCATTGAAAAGATGGCCGCAGGCTTCGCGCTCTGGCTGGCGGCGCGGCTCGGCAAGGAACCGGCCTCGCTGAAGATTGCCGTGGGGCATGATTCCCGCATTTCCGCCGCGCGCATCAGCGCAGCGGTCAGCCGGTCGCTCGTGGCGGGCGGCGTTACCGTCTACGACTGCGGCCTGGCCTCCACCCCGTCGATGTTCATGGCGACGCTGGACCTCCCCTGCGACGGCGCGGTCCAGATTACCGCGAGCCACCATCCGTTCAACCGCAACGGCCTGAAATTCTTTACGCAGGACGGCGGCCTGGATTCCGGCGACATCGCCGCCATCCTGGAGCACGCGCAGGCGGGCGAGCGCCCCGCGGACGCGCCGGGCGGCAGCGTGCAGCCCGTGGACTACATGGCGCGCTACTGCGCGCACCTGCGCGAGATGATCCAGAAGGGCGTCAACGCGGAGGATTACGAGCACCCGCTCAAGGGCTTCCACATCGTCGTGGACGCGGGCAACGGCGCAGGCGGCTTCTACGCGAGCGACGTGCTGGCCCCGCTGGGCGCGGATGTCTCCGGCAGCCAGTTCCTCGAGCCGGACGGCCATTTCCCGAACCATATCCCGAACCCGGAGAACGAAGAAGCCATGCGCTCGGTCTGCGCGGCGACCGTCGACGCCAAGGCGGACCTGGGCGTCATCTTCGACACGGACGTCGACCGCGGCGGCGCGGTGGACGCGCGCGGCGAGGAGATCAACCGCAACCGCCTGGTGGCCCTGGCGGCGGCCATCGCGCTCGAGGGCAACGGCGGCGGCACCGTCGTGACGGATTCCATCACCTCCGACGGTTTGAAAACGTACATCGAGCAGACGCTGCACGGCAAGCACCACCGCTTCAAGCGCGGTTACCGCAACGTCATCAACGAGGCAGTCCGTCTAAACAAGGAGGGCGTCAACTGCCCGCTGGCCATTGAGACCTCCGGCCACGCGGCGCTGCGGGAGAATTATTTCCTCGACGACGGCGCGTACCTCGTCACGAAGATTATCATCAAGGCGGCGGTGCTGCGCAAAGAGGGCAAGACGCTGGAAAACCTGCTGGAAAGCCTGCAGGAGCCGAAGGAAGCGCTTGAGCTGCGCATGCCCATCCTGGAGGAGGACTTCCGCGCCTGCGGCAACGCGGCCATCGCCGGCCTGGAGGAGTACGCCAAGGCGCACGGCTGGCAGATTGCGCCGGACAACTACGAGGGCATCCGCGTCTCGTTCGGCAAAGGCCAGGGCGACGGCTGGTTCCTGCTGCGCCTGAGCGTGCACGACCCGATTATGCCGCTGAACGTCGAGAGCAATTCCGAGGGCGGCGTGCGCGAGATCCTGCTCCAGCTGAAAGGGTACCTCGAGACCTGCAAAGGCCTGGACGTTTCCCCGCTGGAAAAAGCGACCGCCTGACCCCTCGTTTGCTACGCAAGAAAATTCCCGCCCTGCGCTGTGCAACCGGCGCGGGACGGGAATTTTTCTGTGGTTTACTCTTGCTTCTACCCACTTGACCACGCCCGCGCTTTCCGCTAAGATGAAGGGCGGAGGGATCCCCTCAGAAAAGAGAAGGAGGCGTCATGATGTTGACCCTGCATGTGAACCGCAAGCGCGAGCTGGGGAAGCGGGACCCCATGCTCTACGGGCAATTCATCGAACATTTCCACCGGCAGATCTACGGCGGCGTCTACGACCCGGGCAACCCGCTCTCAGACGCAGACGGCCTGCGCACGGACGTCCTCGAGGCGATGCGGCGCATTGGCGTGCCGGTGCTGCGCTGGCCGGGCGGCTGCTTTGTCTCTTCCTACCACTGGAAGGACGCGGTCGGCCCCGTGCGCAAGCCGGCGTTCGACAAGGCCTGGCGCGTGGAGGACCCGAACACCTTCGGCACGGACGAATACATCCGCCTGTGCCGCAAGCTGGGCTGCGAACCGTACATCTGCACCAACGCGGGCACCGGCGCCGCGGAAGAGATGAGCGACTGGCTGGAATACTGCAACCTCGAAAACGAAGGCCAATATGCGAAAGCGCGCATCGCAAACGGCTTCCCCGCGCCGCACCGGGTTAAATATTGGAGCATTGGCAATGAAAATTACGGTCCCTGGGAGATTGGCGCGAAGACCGCGGAGGAATGGGGACGCCTCGTGCTGGAAGCGGCCAAGATGATGAAACATGTGGACCCGACGGTCGAGCTTTCCGCCGCGGCGGTTCCGGACCTGGACTGGATGTTCCGCCTGCTGCAGCTCTGCGGCAGCCGCTTGGACTGGATTTCGCTGCACCAGTACTGGGACGCGCTCACCGAACAGGACAACCCGGCGGATTACGAGGCCTGCATGGCGTTCACCGCCAACTTGGGGAGCCAGGTGGACCGCGTGCGGGGGATTCTCAAAGCGCTGGGCCTGGAGAGGCGTATCCGCATTGCGTTTGACGAGTGGAACCTGCGCAGCTGGCACCACCCGAAGGTGCATTCGCAGGAGCTGGGCGTAGAGAAGGAAAGCTACCTCGCCCCGCGGGACCTCAACGACCGCAACAGCACCTACACCATGGCGGACGCGGTTTTCAGCGCGTGTTTCCTCAACGAGATGCACCGCAACTGCGACCTTGTCAAAATGGCGAATTTTGCGCCGGTGCTCAACACGCGCGGCTGCATTTACAGCTGGGAGGGCGGCGTCGTGCTGCGCAGCACCTACCAGGTGTTTGACCTCTATGTCCATCATTTGGGCGACACGGTGGTCGACCTTTGGGCCGAGGGGGAGGCCCCGCGCTGGCAGGTGCGCCGCAAAGACGGAGATCTGGCGGAGGTGGAGGCGCTCGACCTGCTGGCGACGGGGTGGTCCAACCGGGAGGGCATTGCCCTTGCGGCGGTGAACAAGCACGCGGACCAGCCGCAGGAGATCCTTTTGGACCCCGCCTCCGCGGGCAGGGCGTTCACCGTTTTCACGGTCAACGGCCCGTCGAAGGATTCCTACAACGACGTGGGGCGCACGGAAATTTCCGTGCGCAAGTCTGCGGAGGGGGTTTGCCGCGCGGGCGAAGCGCTCGTGCTGGAACCGCATTCCGTCAACGTCATTGAAATCGCATAACGCCGCCAGAACGCCGTTTGGCCGCTCTCCTTCTGGAGGGCGGCCAAACGCTTATCCATGGTCCTGGACGTACGCCTTGATGCGGTCGAACGTCTCCTGGCTGATGATGTGCTCAATCCGGCACGCGTCGCGCGTGGCGGGTTCCTCCCCGAGGCCGAGCGTCTGCTGCAAAAACCGGGAGATGAGCCGGTGGCGCTCATAGATGGCCTCCGCCTTTTCCCGGCCTTTTTCGGTGAGCAGCAGGTTCCCGCTCTGTTCAACGGCGACATAGCCGGTCTCCCGCAGGATGCTCATTGCGCGGCTGACGCTGGCCTTGGTGTAGCCGAGCTCGTTCGCCACGTCGACGGAGCGGACATAGCCCTGCCTTTGCCGCAGGATCAAGATGGTCTCGAGATAATTTTCCCCGGATTCCTGCATACGGTTCCTTCCTTTCTACCGGATCACAAAAATGTCCGGTAATCCTCATAATTCCGGCGCAGCAGCGCGGGCGTATCCAGCCCGTAGGGGCAGTGGTCCTTGCAATGGTTGCAGCCGACGCAGGCGTCGATGCGCGCCATCTGCGCCTGGCCTTCCGGCGTCAGGTACTGCGCCGCGGGGGAACGCCGCAGCAGCAGCGACATCCGCGCGCAGGTGGGGATATCGATCCCCGCGGGGCAGGGCAGACAATAGCCGCAGCCGCGGCAGAATTCGCCGGAGAGTTCCTCGCGGTCCTTTTGGATCAACGCCCAAAGGTCCTCGTTGAGCTGGGGTTCCTCTTCCTGGTAGGAGAGGAATTCGTCCAATTCGCGTTCCCGCTGCACGCCCCAGAGCGGCAGCACGTTGTCAAACTGCGCCAAAAACGCATAAGCGGCGTCGGACCGCGTAATCAGGCCGCCGGAGAGGCCTTTCATGGCCAAAAACCCGACGTTCTTTTCCTTACAAAGCCCGACGAGCGCGCGTTCCTGTTCCCCGGCAAGGTAGCTAAACGGGAATTGCAGCGTCTCATACAGCCCGGATTCCACCGCTTCGCGCGCAACGGAGAGCCGGTGGTTGGTGATGCCGATGTGCCGGACCTTGCCCTGCGCGACGGCCTCCTGCATGGCCTCGTACAGCCCGGTGCCGTCGCCGGGTTTCGGGCAGAACGCGGGATTATGGAACTGGTAAAGATCGACATATTCCGTGCGGAGCAGGCGCAGGCTGGTTTCCAGGTCCTTCCAGAAGCCGGCGGCGTCTTTCGCGGGCGTTTTGGTCGCCAGGACAATCTGATCCCGCACGCCGGAGAGCGCTTCCCCGAGCTTTTCCTCGCTGTCCGTATAGCTGCGCGCGGTATCGAAAAAACGGATCCCGTTCTCATATGCCTTGCGCAGCAAAAACACCGCTTCCTCCATCGAGACCCGCTGCACGGGGAGCGCGCCGAACCCGTTTTTCGGCACGGTGATCCCCGTTCTCCCCAAACTGACCGTCCTCATCCGTCTTCCTCCTTTTTTACGCCGCGCATTGCGGCCTCCAAAGCCGGCCTCGCCGCGCAGCAAAACGCCGCTGCTTGCGCCCGCGAAAACGCCCTGTTCTCCAACGCGCATGGCCCGGGGGTCCGCCTGCGCCTCATGCGCTGCGGGCCCTTCTTTTCCTCTTCCCTGGTCCTGTTTTTTATTATACCAGTTTTTTCCCGGACGGGCAAGCAAAAAGCCGGGCCAAGCCGTCTGGGCCATAAAAAATGTGTGGATTTTTCACCAGGAGGGGAATTCCCTTCCCGCGCATGCTATAATAGGAAAACAACGGAAGCCATCCCGGCGGCGGGGACGCTTTCCCGGCGGCCGGAAATCCATAGGAACAGGAGATGCAAATTCATGCTTTACCCCAAAATGAACAGCTCCCGCGCGCTCATCGACCTCTGCGGCGTGTGGGATTTCCGCCTGGGCGGCACGGAACTGGAGGAATCGCTGGCAGGCGCGCCGCTGCCGGACCCGATGACGATGGCGGTCCCCGCCTCCTACAACGAGCAAAAGGAATCCGCCGCGCTGCGCGACCACTACGGCTGGGCCTACTACCAGCGGGAGGTTTCGGTGCCGCGCGCGCTGCTGGGCAGCCGCCTGGTGCTGCGGTTCGGCTCGGTGACGCACACCGCGCGCGTCTACTGGAACGGCGCGCTCGTCGCTGCGCACAAGGGCGGCTTCCTGCCGTTTGAAGCAGAGCTCACGGGCCGCGCCCGGGCGGGCGCAAACCTGCTCACTGTCGCGGTGGACAACCGCATTGATTTCAGCACACTGCCGGTCGGCTGCGAAACGGGAAGCGGCATGTTCGGCAGCAGCGACCCGGACATCCCGAGCGTAGCGGCGGTGCAGCGCAAGCCGCGCAACGCGCCGAATTTCGACTTCTTCAACTATGCCGGCATCCACCGGCCGGTGCGGCTTTACACCACGCCCGCGCAGTACATCTCGGACCTCACGCTTGTGCCGTCGCTCGACGGCGCAACGGGCCTGGTTTCCTACGAGGTGGAAACCTGCGGCGAGGGGGAACCCGCTGTTTCCGTGCGGGACCGCGACGGCAACGAGGTGGCCGCCGCCCGCGGCGCAAAGGGCGTGCTTTCCATCCCGCAGGCGCAGCTCTGGGAGCCCGGCCACCCGTACCTTTACACCGCGCACGTGACGTTCGGCGAGGACGAATACGACCAAGATTTCGGCGTGCGCACCATCGAAGTGCGCGGCACGGAATTCCTTCTCAACGGCAAGCCGTTCTATTTCAAAGGGTTCGGCAAGCACGAAGATTCCCCGTTCCGCGGGCGCGGCCTGGACAATTGCCTCAACGTCAAAGACCTCTCGCTCATCCACTGGTTTGGCGCGAATTCGTTCCGCACCAGCCACTATCCCTACGCGGAAGAGATTTACGACCTCTGCGACCGCGAAGGCGTCGTCGTCATCGACGAAGTCCCCGCCGTCGGCGTGAATTTTGACATGTTCGGCGCGAGCGATGTGAACACCTACCAGTCCATCCGCACGGCGGAGCACCACCGCGAGGTCATCCGGGACCTGATTGCGCGCGATAAAAACCATCCCTGCGTGGTCATGTGGTCCATCGCGAACGAGCCGGACACCGAGCTCTTCGCGGAATCTGCGGCGGAATATTTCCACCCGCTCTACGAACTCACGCACGCCTGCGACCCGCAAAACCGCCCGGTGACGCTCGTCTGCGTGCAGAACAACTACACGCGCGACCCCGTTACGCCGGAAATGGACGTCGTCTGCCTGAACCGTTACTACGGCTGGTACATTTTGGGCGGCGAGCTCGAAGCGGCGGAAGAGGCGTTCCGCAACGAGATGCGTTACTGGGCCGCGCTCGGCAAACCGGTGATGATGACCGAGTACGGCGCCGACACCATCAGCGGCCTGCATCTGGCCACGCCCGCGATGTTCAGCGAGGAATACCAGATGGAATATTATGAGCATATGAACCGCGTGCTGGACGAATGCCCGTTCATCATGGGGGAACAGATTTGGAATTTCGCCGATTTCGCCACCATCCAGGGCCTCCGGCGCGTGGACGGCAACAAAAAAGGCCTGCTCACGCGGGACCGCAGGCCGAAGCTCGCGGCGCATTATTTCCGCCACCGCTGGCACGGCATCCCGGATTTCGGCTACCAGGCACAGAAAAAAGCCCGGGAATAACCCGCGCGGCCGGCGCGGATTTTCGGAAAAGTACGGCGGAAAGAGGGGATGCGGTGTGAACGGGTTGGAGGAATATCTGTTTTGGCGGGGGGATTTGCCGGTTTTTCAAACCGGCCTCAACCACGCGGACCTGCTGCTGCTCTCCCGCGCGGCGGCCTTCCCGCTGGAAGGCGTCACGCCCGCGTGGAACGGCAGCGTGGGGCGCTCCGTGCCGCTGGCCCGCGCGTGGGAGTCCTGCGCCGGCCGGCGGTTTGCCTGCCCCGAAGACGCCGCCCTCCTGCGCGCCATGGCCACGAGCGAGCGGTTCTCCGGCGTGTTGCTCTCCGGCTACGAGTCCGCCCCTGACGGCGCGCCGTTTGCCGCCGTCACGCTGTTGGCGGGGGACGGTTCTGTCACAGCGGTGTTCGGCGGCCCGGGCTGCCGCCAGAACCGCTGGCGCGCCGCGCTGCTCTTGGGGCCTGCGGCGCTGGCGCACGCCGCCCACTGGTCTGCCGCCTACCTGGAAAAGGCCGCCGCGCTGTTCGGCGGGCGGGTCCGCTCCACGGGCTACGGCTTGGGAGGAGACCTGGCGGAGCTGGCGGCGGCGCAGTGCTGGAATAAACTGCGCGCCCGCTTTGCGGAAGCCGTCTCGTTCGACGCCTCGGGCATGCTTTCGCGCTCCGGCCCGGAGGTCCCCGCGCCGGACCCTGCGTTCGCGGCCAAATGCAGCCGGTACCTCCCGCAGACCTCCGTGCTGGAGCTCTTCCTGCTCTTCGGCGCCGAAGCGCGCATCGCCCGCTGCCGGGACCCCGGCCGGCACGACGCCTACGCCTGGGAGGCCGGCCCCGGCGGCATCCGCTGCATGCCCGGCGCGCGGGCGCAGGGGCAATTCCTGGACCGCCCGCTGCGCTCCTGGCTGCTGAGCGGCGCGCCGGACAGCCGCGCCCGCTTTGCCGCGGCGCTCGGCGAACTGCTGCGGGAAACCGCTCCCGCGCCGCCCTGGGACCCGGCCTGCCCGCACCGCTTGCGGGAAGCGCTGCGCGCCCGGGACAGCCTGGACGAGGAGACGCGCCATTTGCTGCTGGCCCTCGCAGCGGACTGGGACGCCGCGGCGCGCGGGGCGTCGCTGCCGCTCTGGGGCGCGCCGGACGTCCCTTAAAACATTCCCGCCGGGGCGACCCGGCGTTTTTTGCGCCAAAAAAGAGGAGGGGCCCGGCGCGCGGGTCCCTCCGTAAAACTCCCCAAGGCGGTCCGCACTCAGCGCGGGCGCACAATGTATTCCGTAATCAGGCCGTTTTCATCGACCGTCGCCGCACCGATGCACGGGATGTGCAGCTCGGCTAAGTCGACGTCGTATTCCATCGAATTCGGGTTCTGGCGGACGATATTCGCCTTGACGGTGTAGGTGGCGAACACGCCTTCAAACGCCTTTTTCACGCCCTCGCGGCCGGAAGCGACGACATCCGGGAATTTCCACGGGCGCGCGCCGCCGTCGACAAACGAGCATTCTTCCGCAAACAGCGCGGCAACCTGCTCCGCATTCCCGGAATTCAGGCCGGCGACATATTTTTGCAGGATCTCCGCTACATCAATCATGGGTCGCACTCTCCTTTTCAAGCGATGGAAAGGGCGCTGCCGCGCGGGGGGTTCCGTCATGAGCCGCGCGGCGCGGTTCCTTTCCTTGTTGGTTCGTTCGGGGATCTATTGGGGGATCCCTCTTTGCCTCCCCTTCCGGATCCTCCCGCCGGGGCGCGGGTTTAGATCTTCTGCGCCACGCGGTACGCCTCGTAGATGGCCCACTTGGCGTCGCGCGCCTTCACGGCGTCGCCGACCGTGTACACTTCGGGCGCAAGGCCTTCCGCGTCAAACGGCACATAGGGCTTTGAGCCGAGCGCCAGCACGACATGGTCGTAGCCGTCCAGGGTGACCTTTTCGCCGTTGCATTCCGCCACGACGCCGCCCGGGATGAACTCGAGGACCTTCGTGTTCACATGGACGTCGACCTCTTCCTTCTTCAGGCGGTCCATCAGGTCGTTGCGCACGGTGAGGTAGAGCTTCTCCGCGAGCGCCGGGAGCATTTCGACAATGGAGACCTTCGTGCAGTAGTCGGTCGCATATTCCGCCGTCTCGACGCCGACTTCGCCGCCGCCGATGATCAGCACGCTGGACTTGAGCACCGGGTCGCCGAGCAGCACGTCGTTCGCCTGCACCACGCCGGTGGCGCCGATGCCCGGGATGTTCGGGATGACGGGCTTCGCGCCGGTGGCCATGATGAGCACGTCTGGCGCAAGGCTGCGGATGAGCTCCGGCGTCGCTTCGGTGTCAAACCGCAGGTCGACGCCGTTCTTCTTGCACATGTGCAGCTGGTAACGGATGGCGCGGGTGAGTCCCTGCTTGAACGGCGGGTACGCCGCAATGAGGAACTGGCCGCCGACACGGTTCGCGCTGTTCTTTTCCAGCAGCGTCACCTTGTGGCCGCGGCCGGCCGCCATGTAAGCCGCTACCAGGCCCGCCGGGCCGGCGCCGACCACGACGACGTTCTTCGGGTTTTCGGTCGGGGTGAGCATGCGGTCGGCGCGGTGGCTCGACTCGGGGTTCAGCATGCAGCCCACGCCCCAGTCGCCGGGCATGAGGTTTTCCGGGTAGTTGAATTCCATGCAGCGCTGCGTGCAGCCCAGGCACGGGATGATGTCTTCAAGCACGCCGGCGTTCATCTTGTTCGGGAAATCCGGGTCGCAGATGGACTGGCGGCCGAGCGACACCGCGTCGCAGTCGCCGCGCTTAATGGCGGTCTCGATGGTGTACGGGTCGTGGAACAGGCCGACGGAGAACACCGGGATGTCCACGGCCTCCTTGATGCGGCGGGCCGCCGGGAGGTTCCAGCCGGACTGCCAGCTCGACGGCGGGACGATGGTCTGCCAGGTCTCATATGTACCGGCGGAGATGTGCAGCGCGTCGTAGCCGTAATCTTCCAGCATCTGCGCGAAGACGACGCTCTCTTCTATCTCCAGGCCGCCGATGCGGTTTTCCTTCGAGGAGATGCGGGCCGTCACGACGAAGTCGCTGCCGCAGGCCGCCTTGATGCCCTCGACAACCAGCTTCATGAAATAGGCGCGGCCTTCCATGCCGCCGCCGAACTCGTCTACACGCTTGTTCGAGCGCGGCGAGAGGAACTGGCCGCCCATGTAGCCGTGCGCCGCGTGGATCTCGACGCCGTCGAAGCCCGCGTTCTTGCAGCGCACCGCCGCGTCGACATAGTGCTGGATGAGGTCGTACACTTCCTGGGTGGTAAACTCGTGCGGGGTCTCGCGGTTGGTCGGGCACGGCACGCTCGACGGCGCCGCAATCTGCTCGCCGGCCATCGCCGCAACCGTTTCACGGCCGGCGTGGTGCAGCTGCACAATGACGTGCGCGCCGCGGTTCTTGATGAAATTGGCCAGCTTCTTCAGGCCCTCCGCGCCGTCGTCGTTCCAAACGTTCGGCTCGCACGGCATGCCGACGCCGCGGCGCTCGACAGACGCAATTTCAATAATAATCAGGCCGAAGCCGCCTGCCGCACGCGCGCCGTAGTAATCCAGCGTCGCCTGCTGCACCAGGCCGTTCATGTCAAATACGCCTGAATCCATCGCCGGGACGATCAAACGGTTTTTGATCTGTAAATTCCCAAGCTTATACGGGGTAAATGTGTTTTCGAAATGCATAATCTCGACCATCCTTCCCATTTCCGCTTTTTTGGTGAAACAGCTTGAACAAAATCAACAGTTTGTTATAATATTTACAGGAGATGTTCCTGCAATATCACTACAGATTTATGGTAACACAAGATTTTTCCAAAAAACATGTAGAATTTTGAAAAGCGGGAAGGAGGATTTGTTTAAAATGACAAACCGCTGGGAACGCAACACCGGCCTGCGGGAAAGCGAGGCGTACCGCGTCTTTTTCCGTGCGTTGCTGCCGGGCAGCGTGGCGGACCTGGTGGAGGCTGCCTCCGTCTTTTTCGGCCTCCCGGTGCTGCTGACGGACCAAAACTACAAATTGATCTGCCAATACCCGCCGCGGCCCATCGGGCAGGCCATCTGGGACACGCTGTACACGGAGAAAGTGCTGCCGGTGGAAACCATCCAGGACTACCAGCAGACCTACCTGAACCGCGACGGCCACACTTACCCGCCGTTCTACTCTAAAGACGGCCCGGCGGCCGACTGCCCGCGCATTTTTGCCGAGGTGTGCGCCGAAGGGCGCATTCTGGGCCACGCCGCGGTGTTCCTGTTCCAGAACCCGCTGGAAGAGGAGGACCTGCGGTGCGTGCAGGTGTTTGTGGACGCGCTGGGGATGCTGCTTTCGCCCAAGGCGCGCGGCGAAGCGCCGACGCTTTCTTCCTCGCTGCACGACCTGTTGGACGAGGACGCCGCGCCGCAGGTAAAGTCGCTGGCGCTGCGCAGCCTTTCCGGGGCGCTGCGCGGACCGTTCGCCGTGATGGCCACGCCGGTGGGCGGCACGGCGTCGCAGCGCGCGTTCGCATCGATGGCCATTTCGCGCGTCTCCGGCATTTACCCGGCGGCGGCCAGCGCCATTTACCGGGACTGCATTGTCACGCTCTTCGGCTCGCTGAACGGCGGCGGGCACGCCCCGCGCGAGCAGAACCTGTTCCGCCGCATGGCGGAGTACCTCTCCCCCGCCCACACGGCCAGCGGGGTCTCCCGCCTGTTCGCCGACCTTTCTGAGCTGCGCGGCTATTTCTTCCAGGCCTATACCACGGCGCGGCTGGCGCGTGGGGGCTGCGAATTTTTCGACGACGTCTTCCCCGCGCCGATCTTTGAAGCGGCGGTGATGGGCGCGGGCTGCGGCATGCTGCTGCACCCGGCGCTCCGGCAGCTGCATGAATACGACCAGCGCAACCAGACGGAATATTTCCGCACCTTGCAGGTGTACAGCCTGACGCTGCACGACAAGGAAGCGGCCGCGCGCATCCTCTGCGTCCACCGCAACACGCTGGTCTACCGGCTCAACCGCATCAGCGAGCTCTTCGGCCTGCCCTACGAAGAACCGCGCACAGCGCTCGCCATTTTGAACAGCTACCAGCTCTACGCCGTCGGCGTGCTGCGCCGCGCCGACTTCGGCCTGCCGGAAAACACCGCCGCCCCTTAAAACAGGGCCAAAAAAGGGCGGGCCGGCCTGCTCCCGGAACCCTCCTCTTAAAAACGCGCAAAAAAGGAGAGCGGGGACGCCCCTGCTCTCCTTTTGCTTCTCTCGTTTGTCAGCGCGCGTATTCGATTGCGCGGCTCTCGCGGATAATGTTGACCTTGATCTGCCCCGGGTATTCCAGGTCGCTCTCGATCTTCCGGCAAATATCGCGCGCCAGCAGCACCATCTTGTCGTCGGTGATGACGTCCGGCTTGACCATGATGCGCACCTCGCGGCCCGCCTGAATGGCGTAGCAGTGCTCGACGCCCTCGAACGAAGACGCGACTTCCTCGAGCTTTTCCAGACGCTTGATGTAGTTCTCGAGGTTCTCCCTGCGCGCGCCGGGGCGCGCCGCCGAGATGGCGTCCGCCGCCTGAACAATGCACGCGATGATGGTCTTGGGTTCTACGTCGCCGTGGTGCGCCTGGATGGCGTGCACCACCGCTTCGTTCTCCTTGTATTTGCGGGCCACGTCGACGCCGATGTCCACATGGGAGCCTTCCA
>CALWIP010000022.1 GCA_944380775.1 uncultured Clostridia bacterium
ACAATGCACGCGATGATGGTCTTGGGTTCTACGTCGCCGTGGTGCGCCTGGATGGCGTGCACCACCGCTTCGTTCTCCTTGTATTTGCGGGCCACGTCGACGCCGATGTCCACATGGGAGCCTTCCATCTCGTGGTCGAGGGATTTGCCGATGTCATGCAGCAGGCCGGCGCGGCGCGCCACCGTTGGGTCGAGGCCCAGCTCGGAAGCCATGATGCCCGAGAGGTAGGCCACCTCCAGCGAGTGGTTGAGCACGTTCTGCCCGTAGCTGGTGCGGTAACGCAGCCGCCCCAGCAGCTTGACCAGTTCCGGATGGACGCCGTTGACGCCGGCCTCGATGACCGCGCGCTCGCCCTCCTGCTTGATGGTGGCGTCCACCTCGCGGCGGGCCTTCTCCACCGTCTCTTCAATGCGGGCCGGGTGGATGCGCCCGTCGGCGATGAGCCGCTCGAGGGCGATGCGGGCCACCTCGCGGCGCACCGGCTCAAAGCTGGAGAGCGTGATGGCCTCGGGCGTGTCGTCGATGATGAGGTCGACGCCGGTGAGCGTCTCAATGGCGCGGATATTGCGCCCCTCGCGGCCGATGATGCGGCCTTTCATCTCGTCGTTCGGCAGCGGCACCACCGAGATGGTCGCCTCCGCCACATGGTCCGCCGCGCAGCGCTGGATGGCCAGCGAGATAATCTCCCGCGCGCTCTTCTCCGCGTCCTCGCGCATCTGCTGCTCATATTCCATAATCTTCACGGCTTTCTCATGTGAAAGCTCGTTTTCCAGGTTGGTGAGCATGTATTCCTTTGCCTGCTCTACCGTAAAGCCGGAAATGCGCTCGAGCATTTCAAACTGGCTCTTTTTGACCTTCTCCGCTTCCGCCAGGCGTTCGTCCGCCTTGCGGTTTTTGTTGGCGATGACCTCTTCCTTTGCTTCCAGGCTCTCCAGCTTTTTGTCGAGGGTCTCTTCCTTCTGCTGGATGCGCCGCTCCTGCCGCTGCACTTCCTTCCGGCGCTCGTTGATCTCGCGCTCGGACTCGGTGCGCAGGCGGTGGATTTCATCCTTGCCCTCCAGTACGGCTTCCTTTTTCTTTGCCTCCGCGGTCTTGATCGCGTCGCCGACAATCCGCTTCGCCTCCTGTTCGGCGGAGCCGATGGTCCCTTCCGCAATCTTCTTTCTATGAGAAACGCCCGCTAAAAACGCAGCCGCGCCGCAGACGGCCGCCGCAAGCAGCGCAATGACAATGCAAAGCCACAGGGGAATGTCGTTCATACCTGGACAGCACCTCCTTCCATAACCGTTTCCAAAATCTCAAACAAACAATCATTAGGATAGAATCTGCGTTCCCGCCCGGCGGGCCGGTCGGGAGGTGGGCGCGTCATTCCCACCGGCGCTCCCGAAGGCGCCTTCTGTTTTATTTTAGTACGATAACCGCCCCGCTGTCAAGGAAATTCCGGGGATTCGTTCCGCTTTCCGGAAAAGCTTCCCGCCGGGTTGACAAGCGGCGCGCAAGGTGGTACCATAGCAGCAAGAAGAAAAGCGTAGAAGAGGAAGCCCCGCGGGAACCCGGGCGGCAGAGAGCGCGCATCGCAGGCTGGAAGTGCGCGCGGCCAGGGCGCGAGGGTACCGCCTTGGAGCTGCGGCCGAGCGGAACGCGAAGGCCGGCCGGCCGGCGCCGTTATCCGCCGCAATGAGGACGGGGCCCTGCCCCGTTGAAGCTGGGTGGAACCGCGGGATCTTTTGTCCTGCCCCATGCGTGGGGGCAGGGCTTTTTTATTTTCCGCCCCGGTAGGCAAACACCACACGGAACACATCAGGGAGCGTGAAAAACATGGCAATGGTAAATGTAACACTCAAGGGCGACGTGCGCCAGTATGAAGCCGGCGTCACGGTGGCGGAGATTGCGCAGTCCATTGGGGCGGGCTTGTACAAGGCGGCCTGCGCCGGCCGGCTCGACGGCGAGACGGTGGACCTGCGCACGCCCGTCACGCGCGACTGCGCGCTGGAAATCCTCACCTTCGACCAGCCGGACGGCAAGCACGCCTACTGGCACACCACTTCGCACATCATGGCGCAGGCGGTCAAGCGCCTGTTCCCCGGCGCGAAATTCGCCATCGGCCCGGCGGTGGAAAACGGGTTTTACTACGACTTCGACCTGCCGCGCACGCTGACGCCGGAGGACCTGGAGAAAATTGAGAACGAGATGCGCGCCATCTGCAAAGAGAACCTGCCGCTCGAGCGCTTTGAGCTTGACCCGGCGGACGCGCGCGCCCTCATGGCGGAAGACGGCCAGGACTACAAAGTGGAGCTCATTGAGGAGCACGCGGGCAAGGGCGAGAAGATCTCTTTCTACAAGCAGGGCGAATTCACAGACCTGTGCGCCGGGCCGCACCTGATGAGCACCGGCTGCGTCAAGGCGCTGAAGCTGACGAACTGCACGGGCGCCTACTGGCGCGCCGATGCGAACAACAAGATGCTCCAGCGCGTGTACGGCGTCTCCTTCCCCAAAAAGGCGGATCTCGACGCCTACCTCACCATGCTCGAAGAGGCCAAAAAGCGCGACCACCGCAAGCTGGGCCGCGACCTCGAGCTCTTTACGCTGATGGAGGAAGGCCCGGGCTTCCCGTTCTTCCTGCCCAAGGGCATGATCCTCAAAAACCTGCTCATCGATTATTGGCGCCAGCTGCACCGCGAGGCGGGATACCAGGAAATCTCCACGCCGATGATCCTCAACCGCGCGCTCTGGGAGCGCAGCGGCCACTGGGATCACTATAAAAAGAATATGTACACCACGGTCATCGACGAAGAGGATTACGCCATTAAGCCGATGAACTGCCCGGGCGGCCTGCTGGTTTACAAGACCAAGCTGCGCTCTTACAAGGACCTCCCGCTGCGCATGGGCGAGCTCGGCGTGGTACACCGCCATGAGCTCTCCGGCGCGCTGCACGGCCTGATGCGCGTGCGCTGCTTCACGCAGGACGACGCGCACATCTTCATGACGCGCGAACAGATTAAGGACGAGATCAAGGGCGTGGTGGGCCTCATCGACAAGGTCTACCGCACGTTCGGCTTCACCTACCACATTGAGCTCTCCACCATGCCGGAAGACCACATGGGCGAGCTGGCCGACTGGGAGGCCGCCACCAACGCCCTGCGCGACGCCATCACCGAGCTCGGCTACGACTACGAGGTCAACGAGGGCGACGGCGCGTTCTACGGCCCGAAGCTGGACTTCCACCTCACCGACTGCCTCGGGCGCACCTGGCAGTGCGGCACCATCCAGCTCGACTTCCAGCTGCCGGAGCGTTTTGAGCTCGAATACACCGGCGCGGACGGCGCGAAGCACACGCCCATCATGATCCACCGCGTCGTGTTCGGCAGCATCGAGCGCTTCATCGGCATCCTCATCGAGCATTACGCGGGCGCGTTCCCGCTTTGGCTCGCGCCGGTGCAGGTCAAGGTCCTCCCCATCAGCGAGCGCCACCACGAATATGCCCAAAAGGTGCAGGAGGAGCTGGAAAGCGCCGGCCTGCGCGTGGAGACGGACCTGCGCAGCGAGAAGATCGGCTACAAGATCCGCGAGGCGCAGCTGCAGAAGATCCCGTATATGCTCGTGGTCGGCGACAAGGAGCAGGAAGAAGGCAAGGTCTCCGTCCGCGACCGCAAGCAGGGGGACCTCGGCGCGATGGAGACCGCCGCCTTTGCCCGCCGCGCGGTGGAAGAGGCCGAAACCAAGGCGCAGTAAGCCCCCGCCCGGAAAACGGCCCGGCGCGCTGGCGGGGCCGCCCTGCAGGGCGGCTTCCGGGTTGAATTTTCAGAAAAAATGCGGTACAATGGAAGTAGAAACGCCGCGCCGGACGGCAGCGCGCCCGGCGCAGGCACGGCACCCTCAAATATGGACGCCTCCCGCCGCGGCGGGACGGTTCAAAGGAGTTGGAGTAACATGAAAATCATGGTAGAAACCTCTGCGCGCCACCTGCATGTCTCGCAGCAGGACCTGGAGACCCTGTTCGGCAAGGGCTATGAGCTCAGCTTCAAGAAAGCGCTGTCCCAGCCGGGCCAGTTTGCCACCAACGACAAGGTCGAAGTCGTCGGCCCGAAGGGATCGCTGAAAATGTCCATTCTCGGCCCGGTCCGCCCGGAGACCCAGGTGGAGGTCGCGCTTACCGACGCCCGCAAGCTCGGGCTGAACCCGCCCATCCGGGAATCCGGCTGCCTGGAAGGCACCCCCGGCTGCAAGCTGATTGGGCCTGCCGGCGAGGTGGAGATTGACCACGGCGTCATCGCCGCGCAGCGCCACATCCACTTTACCCCGGAGGATGCGGAGAAAGCCGGCGTCGAGGATAAGCAGATTGTCGCCGTCAAGGTGGGCGACAACGGCCGCGGCCTGGTGTTTGGCGACGTCATTGTCCGCGTGAGCCCCAAATATGCCGCGGCCATGCACATCGACACCGACGAAGCCAACGCGGCGGGCCTTTCCGGCACCATCGACGGCGAGATCCTCCTGTAACCGTTCCCGGTTTGCGAAAAGGTCCCCATTTTTGAAACATTCTGCGGCCGCCCGGCCTTGCGGGAAGGGTTCCCCCTCTCCCCCGCCGGGCGGCCGCGCCCCTTTTGCGCGAAAAATGAGCGGGAAGTGTTGCGTTTTGCGGCGGAATCGTTTATAATAATACGGCAAGTTGAAAGCAAGGCAGAAGGCGTGCCGTGAGAGGTACGGAGGGCGGGCTCTGCGCGGCGGGGCGCCGTGAACCATGTCAGGCGGGGAACCGAGCAGCATTCAGCGGATGTCCCTGCGCGATGCAGGCGGTCTGTTCCTCCGTATCTCTCGCGGCACGGCGCCGGGAACGGCCCTGTCTTGCTTTTGCTTTCCCCGGGGACGGGGAAACGCACCGGAAAGGAGGGGAACGCCGTGTATCAGGTCCTTTACCGCAAATGGCGGCCGCGCCGCTTTGCCGACGTCGCCGGCCAGCCGCAGGTGACGGAGACCCTCCGCCAGGAACTGCGCACCGGCCGCATTGCGCACGCGTACCTGTTCACGGGCTCGCGCGGCACGGGCAAGACCACCTGCGCTAAAATCCTGGCGAAGGCGGTGAACTGCCTCTCCCCCTGCGACGGGGACCCGTGCGGGGAGTGCGAAATCTGCCGCGGCCTTGACTCCGGCGCGGTGCTCGACGTGGTCGAGATCGACGCCGCGAGCAACAACGGCGTCGAGAACATCCGCACGCTGCGCGAGGAGGCGAATTTCACCCCCGCCGCCGCGCGCTACCGCGTGTATATCATTGACGAGGTGCACATGCTCTCCCCCGGCGCGTTCAACGCGCTGCTCAAAACGCTGGAGGAGCCGCCCGCCCACGTCATCTTCATCCTCGCCACTACGGAGGTGCACAAGCTGCCCGCGACCATCTTATCGCGCTGCCAGCGTTTCGACTTCCGCCGCATTGCGCCGGAGGACATCCAAAACCGGCTGCTCTACGTCGCCGGGCAAGAGGGCGTCCCGCTGGACCCGCAGGCTGCGCTGCTCATCGCCCGCCTGGCGGACGGCGGCATGCGCGTCGCGCTCTCTCTGCTGGACCAGTGCATGGGCCGCGGCGCGGTCACGGTGGAGACGGTGGAGCAGACGGCGGGCCTCGCCGGGCGGGACCACCTTTTCGCGCTGGCCGAGGCGGCGCACGAGGGGGATTCCTCCCGCGCGCTGGAAACCGTCGCGGCGCTGTACCGCGATTCGAAGGATATGGCCCGGCTGTGCGAGGAACTGACCGCCCATTACCGCGCGTTGATGCTCATCCGGACGATGAAGGACGCGCGGCCGCTCGTGGCCGTGACGGACGGGGAGTTCGCCCGCATGCAGGCGGATGCGCACAGCATGCCGCTGCCGGAGATCCTGCACTGCCTCGACGCGATGCAGGAGGCGCTCGAGCGGATGTACCGCGGCGGCGACCGCCGCACCGAGATGGAAATGGCGCTTCTCCGCTTGTGCGCGCCGGAGCTGGACCTCTCCCTCTCCGCATTGGCGCGGCGCGTTTCGGCTCTGGAGCATGGCGCCCCGGCGCGGCCCCAGCCGGAAGCTCCGGCGCAGGCGGCCCCTGCGGCGCCGGAAGCCAGCCCTGTTCCCCAGGCGGAGGAGCCGCCCCCGCAGGCCGTTCCCTCGCCGGAACCCCCGGCTGCGCCGGAAAAAGCCCCTGCCCCCACGCAGGACGCGCTGCGGGAGGGCGCCCGCCGGCTGGAGGAATGGCCGGAGGTGTTGCAGGAAATGCGCGCGCTTTCGCCCTCCACGGCGATGGCGTTCACCGGCTCCACAGCCTATGTGAGCGGGGACTATGTGCTCATCGACGCGAAGGACATGGCGTTTGAGCTTCTGCGGCGGCCCGCCCAGCGCGACCGGATGCGCGACGCCATCCGGCAGGTGACGGGGCGCGTGTACAAGCTCGGGCCTTACAAAAAGCAGGAAACGGCGCAGCCGGCAGACCCCTTGGAGGAATTGGCCGGCCGCGCGGAAGACGCGGGGATTCCCGTCATACGAAAATAAACGGAGGATGGTTTGATGAAAGCGAGATTACCCCAGGGGTTTGGCGGAGGCGGCGCGGCGAATTTGCAGCAGCTGGCGCGCCAGGCGCAGAAATTGCAGGAGAGCATGGACCAGGCGACCGCCGAGCTCGAACAGAAGGAATATGAAGCCACTGCGGGCGGCAGCGCCGTGCGGGTGTCCGTGACCGGCAAGATGGAGGTCAAGTCGATTGCGATCAGCCCGGAGGTTGTAGACCCGGAGGATGTGGAGATGCTCGGCGACCTCATTCTCGCAGCGGTAAACGAGGCGCTGCGCGCGGCGGCCGCCGACAAATCGCAGACGATGGAAAAAATCTCCGGCGGGCTGAACGTCCCCGGCCTGTTTTAACCCTGCGCAATGGCAGATTACTCTGTAGCGCCGCTGGAGCGCCTGGTGGAGCAGTTTGAGCGCCTGCCGGGCATCGGCCACAAGACCGCCCAGCGGCTGGCCTACCACCTGCTGGGCCTGCCAAAGGAGGACGCCCTGGCGTTTGCCCAGGCGGTAAAAGACGCGCGGGAAAAAATCCGGTACTGTAAGGTTTGCTGCAACCTGACGGACCAAGAGCTCTGCCCCATCTGCCGCAGCCCGGGGCGGGACCGTTCTGTCATCTGCGTGGTGGAGGACCCGCGCGACGTGATGGCGCTTGAGCGCACCAACGAATTCCACGCAACCTACCACGTGCTGCACGGCGCAATCTCGCCGCTCAGCGGCATTGGGCCGGACCAGCTGCACATCAAAGAGCTGCTGGCCCGCCTGCAGGAGCCGGGCGTCAAAGAGGTCATCATGGCGACGAACCCGACCGTCGAAGGCGAGGCGACCGCCATGTACCTCTCGCGCCTCATCAAGCCGCTCGGCGTGAAGGTCACGCGCCTGGCCTACGGCATCCCCGTGGGCGGGGACCTGGAATATGCGGATGAAGTCACGTTGACGCGGTCCATTGAAGGGCGCAGCGAATTGTGATTTCCCCCGGATTCCGTCGGATCCTGCCGGATCATCGGTTTACATAATGATTGACTTTTCCCGAAAAATATGCTATGCTATTTTTCTACAAAGGAGCGGAGGGGCAAATGGGCGAATCTTTGAAGACGATCGCACAGAATAAAAAGGCATACCACGACTACTTTGTAGAAGAGAGCGTCGAGGCGGGCATCGAGCTCTGCGGCACGGAGGTCAAGTCGGTGCGGCAGGGCCGGGTCAACCTGAAAGACGCCTGGTGCGCGGTGGACGGCGGCGAAATGTTCGTCAACGGCATGCACATCAGCCCCTATGAGCAGGGCAACCTGTTCAACCGGGACCCGCTGCGGGTGCGGCGGCTCTTGCTGCACAAGCGGGAGATTATGCGGCTGTACGGCCTGGTGAAGCAGCAGGGCTACGCGCTGATCCCGCTTTCGCTGTACTGGAAGGGGTCCCGCGTCAAGGTGCAGGTGGGCCTCTGCCGCGGCAAAAAGCTGTACGACAAGCGCCAGGACCTGGCCGCGCGCGCGGCCAAGCGGGACATTCAGCGCGCGATGAAGGAACGCAGCCGCGAATAACCGCAGGCCTACCGAAAAACAAAAATAAGGGGATGTAAAGGTTTCGACGGGGGTTGTGAACCTCGGTAAGCGGGTAGCGGGGCAGGGCCGCTCAAAAACCTGCACTGTCAAAACAAACGACAACACTCAAAACACTCGCGCTAACTATAACTATAGGATGGCGTACGCGGCCTAATTAGGCTGCTCGTCTCCCCTGGGAGGACCGCGGCCCGGGGGTAGGCGTCATTGAGCGGTGAACGTGAACAGGGCGACGCCTTTACCCCTGTCATGACGCAAAGGCTACCGCCGCAGGAAGCCTGCCAGTTGGCGTCCTGAGGCGGGAATCTGAATCAACCGGCTACACCCGTAGAAAGCCTTGGCAAGCGGCTTTCGGACAGGAGTTCGATTCTCCTCATCTCCACCAGGCCGGGCCTGGACGCAATTTGCGTTCCAGGCCCGGCTTTTTGTATAAAGAAAACGCCCAGTATTCAGCGCTTTGCTCAATACTGGGCGTTTTCTATGCTCACGGGGAGCCATGGCCCTTTCCTCCTCCGCGTTCTCTCGCACCGGACACCCGGGCCGTGTGTTGGACTTCAGGGTCTTTTCGCGGGCGCAATAACATCTGTTCCGCGCCGGGGTGAGGCCGACATCAGGAGGCCGCGATGCGCGGCCCGCCCGCCGCAGGCGCGGACACCCGGGCCGTGTGTTGGACTTCAGGGTCTTTTCGCGGGTAGAACAGGAACCGTTTTACACCGCGGGAAGGCCGACGCTAGGAGGCCGAAGGCGCGACGTAAAAAAGGCGCGAGTTAAAAAAGAGAAGGGATGAGGCCGCCTTTTTGGATGATATTTTGGATGAACGGCGGGAACGGCTGGGCCTGGAACACCGCGCCGGTGGTGAGGTCCCGGATGACGCCGGTGTCGAAATCGACCTCGACCTCGTCGCCGTTGGAAATGGCCGCGGCGGCCTCGGGGCATTCGAGGATCGGCAGGCCGATATTAATCGCGTTGCGGTAGAAGATCCGCGCGAACGTCGCCGCAATCACGCAGGAAATCCCGCACGCCTTAATCGCGATGGGCGCGTGCTCCCGCGAGGACCCGCAGCCAAAATTCTTCTGCCCGACCATCACGTCGCCGGGCTTGACCCGGCGGAGGAATTCTTTGTCAAGGTCTTCCATGCAGTGGGCCGCCAATTCCTCGTGCGAAACCGTGTTCAAATACCGCGCCGGGATGATGACGTCCGTGTCAATGTTGTCGCCATAGCAATGCGCTTTTCCGTGTGCTTTCATCGCGCGAGCCTCCTTACTCCAGCGTCGCCGGATCGGTAATCCGGCCTGTAACTGCGCTGGCCGCCGCTACCGCCGGGCTGGCCAGATAAACTTCGGACTCCACATGCCCCATGCGCCCGACGAAATTGCGGTTTGTCGTCGAAACGGCGCGTTCGCCCTTGCCCAGGACGCCCATGTGCCCGCCCAGGCACGGCCCGCAGGTCGGCGTGGAGAATACCGCGCCCGCCGTGACGAAAATTTCCGCCAGGCCCTCGCGCAGCGCTTGTAAGTAGATGTCCTGCGTGCCCGGCAGGATGATGCACCGCACGCCCGGCGCAACCTTGCGCCCCTTGAGGACGGCCGCCGCCGCACGCAGGTCCCCCATGCGCCCGTTCGTGCAGGAACCAATGACGCATTGGTCCACCGGGACGTCCCCTACTTCGTCGATGGTGCGCGTGTTCCCCGGCAGATGCGGGAACGCCACCACCGGCCGCAGCGCCGAAAGGTCAATCTCCACCGTGCGGGTGTATTCCGCGTCCGGGTCTGCCGAAAACTCCACCGACTCGCGCAGGAACCGCCCGCGGCAGTAGTCCCGCGTGACCTCGTCCACCGGGAAAATCCCGTTTTTCGCCCCCGCTTCAATCGCCATGTTCGCAATGCAGAGCCGGTCGTCCATCGAGAGCGCGGCGACCCCTTCGCCGGTGAATTCCAACGATTGGTACAGCGCGCCGTCTACGCCAATCGTCCCGATCAAATGCAAGATCACGTCTTTGCCGCTCACCCAGGGCGGCAGCGTCCCGCGCAGCGCCACGCGGATGGCCGCCGGGACTTTGAACCACGCCTTGCCGGAGATCATGCCCGCCGCCATGTCCGTGGACCCCACGCCCGTAGAGAACGCGCCGAGCGCGCCGTAGGTGCAGGTGTGGGAATCCGCCCCGATGACGCAGTCCCCCGGCCCGACAAGCCCTTGCTCCGGCAGCAGCGCGTGCTCAATGCCCATGCGCCCCACGTCGTAAAAATGGGTGATGCGGTGCTTGCGCGCAAAATCGCGCACCACGCGGCATTGCTCCGCCGCCTTGATGTCCTTGTTCGGCGTAAAATGGTCGAGCACCAACGCAATGCGGTCCCGGTCGAAGACCGTTTGCGCGCCGCATTCCTCCATTGCGCGGATGGCCACCGGGCTCGTGATATCGTTGCCGAGCACCAGGTCGAGCTTTGCCTCAATGAGCTGGCCCGCCTCTACGCGCGGAAGGCCTGCGTGCGCAGCCAGGATCTTCTGCGTCATCGTCATTCCCATGCCGTTTCCTCCCATCAGCGGCGGCCGGCGCCCGCTTTTTTGCGTTTTTCCCTTGCGCCGGGCGGCTCCGCCGTGTTAAAATATTCCTCAGATTGGGCGTTTTTTGCGGAAGCGCCCGCCTGCCCAAACACGGGGCCTTTCTTTTATTTTACCGTGCGCGGGGGCCGGATGTCAACCGGTTTTCCCGGGGGACGCATGATCCCGGGCGCGGCGGGGAATCCTAACCGAAACCGTCCGGGAGGGATTTGTATGAAAGAGTTGACCCCGCAGGAATACGCCAAAATGGCCGAGCGCGCTTCCCCGCCGAGCCCGTGCCTGAAAAATTGCGCCGCAGCGTTCTTGGTGGGCGGCGGCATCTGCGCCGGGGCGCAGGGTTTGCTCGCGCTTTACGGCTGGGCCGGCCTGCCGCCGGAACAGGCGCGCACGGCCGTTACCGTCACGCTCATTGCGCTCTCGGCGCTGCTCACGGCGCTGCGCGTCTACGACCGCATTGCGCGCGTGGCCGGGGCCGGGACGCTCGTTCCAGTCACCGGGTTTGCCAATTCCGTCGCCTCGCCCGCCATGGAATTCCGCGCCGAGGGCTTCGTACTCGGCGTGGGCGCCAAGGTGTTCAGCATCGCCGGGCCGGTCATCGCCTACGGCGCCGCCGCCAGCGTGCTCTACGGCGTGGTCTACTGGGTGCTGCGCCAGGCGGGCGCCGCGTAACCCGCCGGGGACCAAACGGGCGGAAAAGAAACCATTCAGGATTTGTGGAATCATAAAATAAAGGACCAAATCATCAAAAAATTATTCGTCACAGGAGGATTCGCCAATGGAAGTCCATTTCCCCATGATGCTCTACGGGGGCGACTACAACCCCAACCAGTGGCCGCGCGAGGTCTGGGACCAGGACATCAAGATGTTCCTGGACGCCGGGATCAACGAAGCGACCGTCAACGTGTTCTCGTGGGCCAAATTGCAGCCCGCCGAGAACGTGTATGATTTCAGCGAGCTCGACGCCATCATCGAAAAGCTCTCTGCCGCGGGGATCAAGATCATCCTCGCCACGTCCACGGCGGCGCTGCCCGCGTGGATGTTCCGGCGCTACCCCGAGGTAGGCCGCGTGGACGAGCAGGGCCGCCGCCACCGCTTTGGCCAGCGGCACAACGCCTGCCCGCACAGCCCCGTGTACCAGAAGTATTCCGCGCGCCTGGCGGGCAAGCTCGCCGAGCGCTACGGCGCGAACCCGAACGTCATCTGCTGGCACATCAACAACGAGTACGGCGGCGAATGCTTCTGCGAAAATTGCGCCAAGGCGTTCCGCGTGTGGCTGCGGGAGCGCTACCACACCATTGAAGACCTCAACCGCGCCTGGAACCTCGAGTTCTGGGGCCACACCGTCTACGACTGGGACGAGATTGTCCCGCCGGACGAGCTGGGCGACAACATGGGCGGCGACGACACGGCGTTCGCGGGCCTTTCGCTGGACTACCGCCGCTTTATGTCGGACAGCCTGCTCGCGAATTACTGCGCGGAACGCGACGCCATCCGGCAGTTTGACCCCGACACGCCCATCACCACCAACCTGATGAGTACATACAAGGGCCTGGACTACTTCCGCTGGGCCAAAGAGATGGACATCATCTCGTGGGACAGCTACCCGGCCTACAACACGCCGTGGAGCTATGTCGCCATGCGCAACGACCTCATGCGCGGGCTGAAGGGCCGCTCCTTCCTGCTGATGGAGCAGACCCCGAGCCAGCAGAACTGGCAGCCGTACAACTCGCTCAAACGGCCGGGCCAGATGCGCGCCCAGAGCTACCAGACGGTGGCGCACGGCGGCGACGCCATCCTGTTCTTCCAGCTGCGGCGCTCTGTTGGCGGGTGCGAGAAATTCCACGGCGCGGTCATCGAGCACGCAGGCCGCAGCGACGCGCGCGTCTACCGCGAGGTAGCGCAGCTCGGGCACGAGCTGCACGCGCTGGGGGACCGCCTCATCGGCGCGGGGAACCCGGCAAAAGCCGCCATTTTCTTTGATTGGGACAATTACTGGGCGCTCGAGTACACGAGCGGGCCGAGCCGCGACCTGAAATACGTCGACCAGATCCATCAGTATTACCGCACGTTCTACGACACCCACACGCCGGTGGACCTGATCTCGGTAGACGCGGACCTCTCCGGCTACCGGCTCATCGCCGCGCCGGCGCTCTACCTGGTGAAGCCCGGCCTGAAAGAAAAGCTGGAGGCTTTTGTGCGGGACGGCGGCGTGCTTGTCACCACGTTCATGAGCGGCATTGCCGGCGAAAGCGACAACGTCTACCTGGGCGGCTACCCGGGCCCGCTGCGCGCGCTGGCCGGCGTTTGGGTGGAAGAGATCGACGCGCTTGCGCCCGAGCAGAAGAACGGCGTGCGCTTTGCAGACGGCACGGAATCCGGCTGCGGCATGCTCTGCGACATCATCCACCTGGAGACGGCGGAGTGCCTCGGCGCCTACACCGGCGACTTCTACGCCGGGACCCCGGCCGTGACGCAGAACGCCTTTGGCCAGGGCCGTGTGTACTACGTTGGCACGCAGCTGGACCCGGACGGCCTGCGCCGCGTGATGGGCGAAGCCTGCCGCGCGGCCGGGGTGGAACGGCTCATCCCCGAGGAGACGCCGCTTGAAGTGGCGGTGCGCGAGAGCAAGACCGAGCGCTTCACGTTCGTCATCAACCTGACGAAGGAAGCTGCCGCCCTGCCGGCGTCGCTCACACGCTGCGGCGCGGATTTCTTTACCGGCAAGGTCCCGCAGGAGGGCCAGGCGGTGGAGCCGTTCGGCGTGCTGCTGCTCACCCAGCCGCTGGAACAGGCATAAAAACGCAAAAACGCTCCGGTTTTCAGGGACGAAAACCGGAGCGTTTTGTTAAGGAAAAACCCAAGCTAACAAGATGATTCGGCCCCTGCGGGCCGCGCCCAAAATAAATTTGAACGATTTATGAAGATTATATCACCCAAATATGAATGGCGTCAAGGGGATTCCGGGAATTATTTGCGGATTTCCGTCGATTTCCAGGGGAGCGCGGCGCTTCCGGCCGCGGGGCGGAATGCCGGGCGCTCCTTCGCGACAAATTTTCCGGATTTTGCTTGCTTAAATCCCGGGAATTGCTTATAATAAGGATATATATGGGAAGACCCTGGATTCCAAAACCGAAAGGAGTACCGATATGAATTATTCCGCTGAAGTGGAAAAGATGTGCACTGTCACCAAGGGGCCGCACCACGGTCCCGCGCCCATCCCGGAGGAGGGCAAATGGATCCAGTCCTATGAGATTAAGGACATTTCCGGCCTGTCGCACGGCGTGGGCTGGTGCGCGCCGCAGCAGGGCGCGTGCAAGCTGACCCTGAACGTGAAGGAAGGCATTGTGCAGGAGGCGCTGGTGGAAACGCTGGGCTGCTCGGGCATGACGCACTCCGCCGCGATGGCCGCGGAGATCCTGCCGGGCAAGACGCTGCTGGAGTGCCTGAACACGGACCTGGTGTGCGACGCCATCAACGTGGCCATGCGCGAGATCTTCAAGCAGCTGGCCTACGGCCGCAGCCAGACGGCGTTCTCCGAGGGCGGCCTGCCGGTTGGCGCGAGCCTGGAAGACCTGGGCAAGGGCCTGCGCTCGCAGGTGGGCACCATGTTCAGCACCAAGCTCAAGGGCGTGCGCTACATGGAGATGGCCGAGGGCTATGTCCTCTCGATGGCGCTGGACGAGAACGGCGAGGTCATCGGGTACAAGTTCGTAAAGCTGGGCAAGATGCTCGAGGATATCCGCCACGGCGTGGACCCGAAGGAAGCGTTCGAGAAGAACATTGGCCAGTACGGCCGCTACGACGGCGCGGCCAAGTATATCGACCCGCGCGAGGAATAATCCGGCAAGACACCTGATGAAAGCATTGAAGGAGGACTAAACCAGATGGCTAACGACGTCATGTTTGAAGGCAAAGAGAGAAGGATGGCCAAAATTGAGAAGTGCCTTGCCGCGTACGGCCTGGCCAGCCTTGAAGAGGCCAGGGAGCTTTGCCTGAGCAAGGGCTTTGACCCGGATAAGATTGTAAAGGGCGTGCAGCCCATCGCCTTTGAAAACGCGAGCTGGGCGTACACGCTGGGCTGCGCGGTTGCGCTGAAGAAGGGCGCCGCCTCCGCCGCCGAGGCCGCCGAAGCGATTGGCATTGGCCTGGAGGCGTTCTGCGTGCCGGGTTCCGTTGCGGAACAGCGCAACGTGGGCCTGGGCCACGGCAACCAGGGCGCGATGCTGCTGCGCGACGAGACCAAGTGCTTCGCGTTCCTGGCGGGCCACGAGTCCTTTGCCGCCGCGGAAGGCGCCATCGGCATTGCCCGCACGGCGAACCGCGCGCGCAAGGAGCCGCTGCGCATCATCCTCAACGGCCTGGGCAAGGATGCGGCGTATATCATCTCCCGCATCAACGGGTTCACTTACGTCAAGACCGAGTACGACTTCTTCACCGGCGAGCTGAAAATTGTTGAAGAGCGCCCGTTCTCCGACGGCGAGCGCGCGAAGGTCAAGTGCTATGGCGCGAACGACGTGCTCGAGGGCGTCGCGATCATGCGGCATGAGGGCGTCGATGTGTCCATCACGGGCAACTCGACCAACCCGACCCGCTTCCAGCACCTGGTGGCCGGCACTTACAAGAAATGGGCCATTGAGAACGGCAAGAAGTATTTCTCCGTGGCGTCCGGCGGCGGCACGGGCCGTACCCTGCACCCGGACAACATGGCCGCGGGCCCCGCGTCTTACGGCTTGACCGACTCGATGGGCCGCATGCACGGCGACGCGCAGTTTGCGGGCTCTTCCTCTGTCCCGGCGCACGTCGAAATGATGGGCCTCATGGGCATGGGCAACAACCCGATGGTCGGCGCTACCGTCGCCTGCGCGGTCGCCGTCTACGAATCCACCAAATAAATTTTTGTGCCGCTCCTGCGGAGGGTGGGCCGCGCATTGCGGCGGCCGAAGGCCGCCTCATCGCAGTGCAGAACGGTTCTCGCATCGCCCGCGAAAAGCCCCGGTAGCGGAACACACATGGCCGAAGCGTCCGCTCCTGCGGAGGGCGGGCCGCGCATTGCGGCGGCCGAAGGCCGCCTCACCGCAGTGCAGAACGGTTCTCGCATCGCCCGCGAAAAGCCCCGGTAGTGGAACACACATGGCCGGGGCGTCCGGTGCGAGAAAGTAACAGAAAGAAAGGGACATGCCCCCATTTGCTTGGGAGCATGCCCTTTTTTGTTTTCCTGCGCGGGAAGGCCGGAGGCCGGGGGAACGGCCCGCCCTCTATAGGAGCGGACTCCCGGCCCTCGTGTTCCACAATCCGTTTGGCCGCGGGCGCAACCGGTACCGTTTCCCTGCGCGGGAAGGCCGGAGGCCGAAGGCGCGGCGTAAAAATTAGTTGGACCAGAGGCCGTGGAGGTTGCAGTAGGCGAAGGCCTTGACGGCCTCGTCGCCGTCGGTGAGGGCAAACTGGACCTCGGGGGCCTGGCCTGGGGCGAGGGCCTTCCGCTGGCCGCCCTGGTTGGTTTGCAGATAGACCCACTGGATGGAATGCTCTTCGGTCATGGGATGCGCGACGCTGCCGACCTTCACGGTCACGAAGCGGCCGTCCACCGAAACCACCGGAACGTGCTTTTCCCCGGCGGCGTCCGTCGTGTTCGGCACAAGCTCGGCCATCTTTTCCCCGCAGCACACCAGCGGCACGCCCGCGTCGTTCACCATGCCAACCAGGTTCCCGCAGTGCTTACATACAAAAAAGCGATGCTGTTTCATGATGGTTCCCCTTTCTTTGATCCGCTTTTTGTGTGAATCCCTCCCCGGAGGGAAATTACACCATGCTCAGAATGGCGTCCTTGCCGCGCGCGCCTACCGCCGTCGCGGTGATCTTCCCGTCCTTGAACACCATCAGCGTCGGGATGCTCATCACCTGGTACCGCGCCGCAAGCTCCTGCTGTTCGTCGACGTTCACTTTGCCGACCTTGATCTCCGCGTGCTCTTCCGCAATCTCATCCACAATCGGGGAGACCATGCGGCACGGGCCGCACCACGCCGCCCAGAAATCCACCAGCACCGGTTTGCCGGCCTGCAGGACTTCCGCCTCGAAATTTTCTTTTGTTAACGTAACGACTGCCATATTGTTTGCTCCTTTCGCTGTGATGAACCATTTGAATTTATGCCAGATTCAGCTCCTGCGGCAGGATCATTCCCGCCGCAATCGCTTGATCCCGTAAGGAAACGTAGAGCTCCGCCAGCGCCGCGTTGAGATAGACCGCCACGAGGAAATTCCCCAGCATCTGCGCCAGGCCGCTCAGGAGCGGCGAAATAAAATCCAGGCCCGCCGCCGGGATGGCCGCCAGGAAATACCAGCCGATGAAGGAGAGGTAGAGAAGGAAGATGCGCCCTTTGCACCCGTAGGTCATCGCGCGGCAGACCTCCCGCGCGCGGGAACCGTCCAGGCCAGGGTTATCGCTGAGCAAAAACGGGACGAACGCGTATTGCAGCGCCTTGATCAACCCCGGGATGATGAGCAGGAACGACCAGAGGACGATGAACAGGTTCGACACAAACTGCACGAAAACGCAGTTCCCGTAGCGCCCGCCGCGGCGGAACGTAGAAAACACCAGCTCCGGCTGCGTGTTGCCGAAGCGGTTCCACACAAAATAACGGCAAAGGCCCACCTGCATCGGCATTACGAGGAAAAGGCCCGCCAGGATCCGCGGCAAAAGCGAAAAGCCATAGCCCGCCGTCTGCCACGGCGCCAGCGGGGAAACCATCGCCTGCACGGCGGGGTCCCAGCGCGGCGCGTAAAGGTCCGGGTCCGGGAAAAGCACGGCGGGAAGGTCCAACAGCAGGTTTGCCAGGAACACCACGCCAAACGACACCCAGAACCGCCCCGCCAGCGCGGCGCGCGCGTTTTGTTTGATTTGTCCGCAAGTCCAGTACACAAAATCCCCTCCCCTTTGTTTTCCCACTTTTTGCCCGAAAATCCAGGGCTTGCGGGATGAATTATCTTTATTATACCGGTTTTCCCGGCGGAAGGGAAGGGCTTTCCCGCCCGTGGGGCAAATTTTCCCCGCTGCGCGGCGCGGGACGCATCCGGCTGCGGTACTGCGACGGCGAAACGCCCATGATCCGGCGGAACAGGCGGATAAAATACCCCACGTTGTCAAACCCGGTGCGCAGCGCAATATCGAGGATCTTCCCGTCGGTGGCGAGCAGCAGCAGCGCGGCCTGCTCCACGCGCAGCGCGTTGCGGTACTGCGTGAGCGTCTGGCCGAAATTCGCGCGGAAATAAGCGCTGAAATATTTCGGCGAGAAATGGAACCGCGCGGCCAATTCCTCCAGCGAGAGCGGCTCCGCGTAATGCGCCTCCAAATAGGCGAGCACTTCGCGCTGCCGCCCGGCGCGCAGCTCCGCCGGGGAACCGGGGTCCGCAGGTTCCGCCGGGCTGAGCAGGCCGAGGCGGTCCAGGTCGTAGAAAGCCTGCAACAGCGCCGCCTTGACGCCGAGCAACCGCCCGCCCGCCCCGCAGAAATGCAGCGCATACACGCGGCGCAGCGCGGCGGACAGCGCGGCGGCGGCCTCCCCGCCGGCCGGCAGCCGCGTGGGAAAGCGCAGGCGGCCCGCCGCCAACGGCCCAAAGTAGCGCAATTGCAGCGCGTCGCCGGGCGCGGAGGCCAGCAGCTCCGGCGGGAACAGCACCGCAAAATAGCGCGCGCCGCCGGGCGGGACGTGCATCTCGTGCAGCGCGCCCGAGCGGATGAGGAACACGTCGCCGGGGCGGCCGTCGTAGCGCTCTGCGCCAATGGTGAGCGAGAGCGCGCCGCGCTCCACCAGCACCCACTCGAGCTCGTTGTGCCAGTGGTACGGCACGGATTTCTGCCGCATTTTTTCGCAGGTGACGTCAATCTCCACCGGATATTCCGGCGAACCGTGCCGGCGGCGTTCGCGCAGGGACGGCGCGTTCATAGGGAAACCTCCTTCCCGCGGCGGGGAAATCGCGAAATTGTACCATAAAATACCGGAATAACTGCTAGATTCCCCGTAAAAATCTTGATACGATACCATTAATAAGATTATACGCGGGCGCGCGGCAAAACGCAAGGCGGCCCAGAGCAAAAACAGGGGGAATGAAAAATGCCGGCATGGCTGGACAACGCTGTTTTTTACGAGATCTACCCGCAGAGCTTTTTCGACACCAACGGGGACGGGATTGGCGATATCCCGGGCATTACGCGGAAGCTCGGCTATGTGCAAGGCCTGGGCTGCAATGCGATTTGGCTGAACCCGTGCTTTGACTCGCCGTTTTTTGACGCGGGCTACGACGTGTCGGATTACTGCAAGGTGGCGCCGCGCTACGGCACGAACGAGGACCTCAAGGAACTCTTCGCGGCGGCGCACGCGCGCGGCATGCACGTCATTTTGGACCTGGTCCCGGGACACACGTCGTTCCGGCACCCGTGGTTCCAGGAATCGATGAAGGCGGAGCGCAACGCCTACACGGACCGCTACGTCTGGACGGACGACATCTGGAAAGGGTTTGAGGGCTGCCGGAACATCAACGGCTGCCTGCGCGGCATTTCGGACCGCAACGGCTCTTGCGCGGTGAATTATTATTCCACGCAGCCGGCGCTGAACTACGGCTTTGCCCAGGTGACGGAGTCGTGGCAGCAGCCGGTGGACGCGCCCGGCCCGCGCGGCACGGTAGAGGCGATGAAGGACGTGATGCGTTTCTGGCTGGCGATGGGCTGCGACGGCTTCCGCGTAGACATGGCGGGGTCCCTGGTGAAGGCGGACGCCGACGGCCAGGCGACCGTGGCGCTGTGGCGCGAATTCCGCGCGTTCCTCGACAAGGAATTCCCCGAGGCGGCGATGATTTCGGAATGGGGCGAGCCGGATAAATCGCTGGCGGGCGGGTTCCACATGGATTTCCTGCTGCATTTCGGCCCGTCCCGGTACCTCTCGCTGTTCCGCGAAAACCCGTATTTCTCCCGCAAGGGGACCGGCGACGTCAAGGCGTTTGTCGAGAAATATCTCGAAAGCTACAACAAGACGGACGGCAAGGGCCTCATCTGCATCCCTTCGGGCAACCACGACATGCACCGCATCCAGGAGACGCTGGACGACGAGGAATGCAAGCTGGCGTTCGCGTTTTTGCTCTCGATGCCGGGCGCGCCGTTCCTGTACTACGGCGAAGAACTCGGCATGCGCTACCTGGGGGACCTCCCCTCGAAGGAGGGCGGGTTTGAGCGCACGGGTTCCCGCACGCCGATGCAGTGGGATTCCACGCTGAACGCGGGGTTCTCGAGCGCGAAGCCGGAGGACCTCTATCTGCCGGTGGACCCGTCCCCGGACCGCCCGACCGTCGAAAGCCAGACGGCGGACGAAACCTCCCTTTACCACGAGGTCAAGCGGCTCATCGCGGTGCGCATGGCGCACGAGGCCTTGCAGAGCAACGCGCGCGTCGAATTCCTCTACGCGGAAGACCACGCCTACCCGCTGGTTTACCGCCGCACCGGCGAAACGGAGAGCGTCCTTGTGCTGCTCAACCCCTCTGGAAAAGAGGCCTCCTGCCCGCTGCCCGGCGTCCAGCCCGGCGAGGAGATCTACTCCTACCACGGGGCCGCTTCCTTCTGTGGGGGCCGGGCGGTCCTTCCCCCGTGCAGCGCCTCCTTCTTCCTTTTGTAACCGTCCCCCTCGTCCATCAAAACAGCCCGGCATTGGCTTGCGTGGAACGCTCCCAATGCCGGGCTTTCCCTTTGTTTTCCGCGGCCCGCAGCCTTTCGCGGCCGCGGGAAGAACCGTTCTCCCGCGGGGCGGGGTCCATCTGTGCGCTTTCTCGGGCCGCCCCGGGCCATGTGTGTTGGACTACAAGGACTTTTCGCGGGCGGAGCAGGGACCGTTTTGCACTGCGGTGAGGCCGGCTGCGGAGGCCGCAATGCGCGAATTAAGAGGAAGATTCGACGAGGGTGACGGTGGCGGTGAAGGTTGCGCCGGTGGAAGGACGGACGATGGTGAGCTCGACCGTGTCCCCGACGGATTTCTGCCGGACGGCGGCGGAGATGGTATTCGCGCTAGTGACATCCTGCCCGTCGATTTCGGTGATGACGTCGCCGCTCTGCACGCCGGCCGCCGTGATGGAATCATTGGTCACAGAGTCGATATACATGCCCACCGGCAAACCGTAGAAGCGGGAAACCAGCGCGTCGACAAACTGCCCGGAAACGCCCAGCATCGGCCGGTTGGTCACGTAGCCGTACGCTTTCAGATCGCTGATGACCGGCTGCGCCGTGTTAATCGGGATGGCGAACCCGATGCCTTCGTAGGAGGTGTCGACGATCTTCGCAGAATTGATGCCGACCACCTGGCCGTATTGGTTCACCAGCGCGCCGCCCGAATTGCCCGGGTTGATGGCCGCGTCCGTCTGGATATATTTCATCGAGGTCCCGGTCTCTTCGTCATATACTTCGCGGTTTAGCGCGGAGACGTACCCCACCGTCGCGCTGGAGTTGAACTCCATGCCGCCCGGGTTGCCGATGGCGACAACCTGGTCCAGCACGGAGAGCGAATCGGAGTCGCCGAATTCCGCCGGGGCCAGGCCTTCGGCGTCCACCTTCAGCAGCGCCAGGTCCGTCAGCTCATCGCTGCCCACCAGCTCCGCCTCGTAGCGCAGGCCGTCCGCCGTGACAATGGCCAGCGAGGTCGCGCCCTCCACGACATGCGCGTTCGTGATGATATACCCGTCCTCGCTCATGATGATGCCGGAGCCTTCGCCCGCCGGCGACACATAACTGTCGCCCGCCGCCGTGCCCTGGAACCCCAGCTGGCTCGGTACCTGGTAGTTCTGCACGCACACCACTGACGGCGTCACTTTTTCGGCAATCTCCTCGAGCGTCAGCGAACCGTCCACCGTCACCTCCGAGGCGCCGCCGTCCTGCACCTGCGCAATGGTGAACGCCGGCTGGCCCCCGCTCACCGAGAGCTGGATCTTCCCGCTGTTCACCAGGCCCACAAACCCCGCGATGCTGCCCGCGGAAATGACGCAGCAGGCCAGTACGCCGCACACCGCCGAAAGGGCGATTTTCCCCGCGCGGCCGCGCTTCTTCGGCTTTTGCGGCTGCTGCGGCGCGCCAGCCCCGGGCTGCTGCGCCGGGCCGGAATGGTAGCTGCTGCCCTGCCAGTACGCCGGGTGCGGCTGCTGCCATCCGCCCGCCGTGTAAGAGTACCCCTGGTACCCTTGCCCGGGCTGTTCGTTCTGCCCGGCCCGGTAGCCCTGGTACGGCTGGCCCGCCGGGTTCGCCTGGTTGGCTTGATTCGTTTGATTGGTTTGGTTGGCTTGATTGATTTGGTTTGCTTGGTTCGCTTGGCCTTCCCATTCCCTCGTATTTTGATCCCGATCGTTTTCGTTCGGCGTAAACAACATAAACTCTCATTCCTTTCCCGGCCGGATCCCCGGCCTCATCGATTGCCTTTATTATGCTGGAAGGATATGAAAATAGTGTGAAATCTCTTCTTCTTTTTTATGAAAGATCGGCGAAAAATATATGAAAAACCGCATCCCCGCGCGCCGCGGCGGATTGTCAAACCCTCCGGGCCGTGCTACAATAAGGGATGGAAACGCAACCCCTTCAAAAATTTTTTCCGGGCATGCGCAATAAAATGCGCGGCCCATGCATCATTCTTATGAACGGGAGAGACCCAACGTGTTGTTTTGTATGACGTCTATCAAAACGGGCGGGGAAGAGAAAAAGCCGCCGGAACCTACCGCGGCGCTGCTTTGGGAGGTTGCCGCGGGTAACCGGGAAGCGTTGGCGGAGCTGTACCGCCGGGCAAGCGCCGCGGTGTACGGGTTTTCTCTCTCGATTGTCAAGGACCGGCACTGCGCGGAGGACGTGATGCAGGAGACCTTCCTGCAAGTGTACGCCGCCGCTGCGGCCTACCAGGGCAAGGGCGCGCCGATGGCGTGGATCCTCGCGATTGCGCGGAACCTCTCGCTGATGAAACTGCGCGGCCGGGGCCGCACGGACCCCACGCCCGTGGAAGAACGCTGGGACCTGGAAGCGGAGGACGGCGCGCTGCAAACCCGCGAAGACCGCATGTTCCTGCGGCAGGTGCTGGGCGTCCTCTCGGACGAAGAGCGGCAGATCCTCATGCTGCACGCCTCCTCGGGCCTCAAGCACCGGGAGATTGCAGAGCTTTTAGGCCTCCCGCTCGCGACCGTCCTTTCCAAATACCACCGCGCGCTGCGCAAATGCAAAACCAAAATAAAGGAGGATGACAGGCTGTGAAACGAGATCCCATAGAAGACCGTCTCGAACAAGCCGTCCGCCGCACCGCGCCGGACCGCCTCGCCGAGATCCTCCAGGAATGTGAGGGAGAGAAGATGTTGCGTTTCCGTTTCCCGATTGAACGGGTCGAGAAAACCCAGGCGGAACAGATTCCCGCCGGACAAAACCAAGAACCCGCCGCTCTGGCGGCGCCCCTTGCGGGCAAAACCCCGGACCAAAAGAACAAAACGCGCCGCTGGGCCGCGTCTATCGCCGCGGCGGCCGCTGCGCTGGTGCTTGTCGTGAGCGGGACGCTCGCCTACCAGACGTTGTTCCGCGTGGATTCCGTCATCGGCATCGACGTCAACCCCAGCATTGAATTGAAAACCAACCGCTCGGAGAAGGTCCTCTCGGCGGAAGCGCTGAACCCCGACGCGGAGACCATCCTCGGCGGCATGGACCTGCGCAACGTCGATTTAGAGGTCGCCGTCAACGCGGTCATCGGCTCCATGCTGAAAAACGGCTTCCTGGACAATGACACCAATTCCGTGCTCATCACCGTCGAAAACGACGACGCCCAAAAGGGCGAGGATCTCCAGCGCCGCCTGGCGCAGGAGGTCGGCGATATCCTTTCCCAGAACGCGCTGGAGGGCGCCATCGTCAGCCAGACGCTCGCCGCCGGGCAAGAAAGCAGCCTGCGCGCGCTGGCGGAAGAATACGGCATCTCGCTGGGCAAAGCGGCGTTCGTCCAGCAGCTGGTGGACCAGGACGCCACGCTGTCCTTTGCGGAGCTGGCGGCCCTGCCGATCAACGACCTGAACCTGCTGGCGGAGTCGAAGGGCGTGCAGATGGAATCCGCCATCTCCACCGGCCACGCGAACGCGGAGTCCTACATCGCCGCCGGCGCGGCGGCGCAGGCGGCTTACGCCCATGCGGGCGTCTCCGCCGCGGAGGTGGACCGCTCCTGGACCGAAATGGATTTTGACGGCGGCCGTATGGTGTACGAAGTCGAGTTTGATGTTGGCAGCACCGAATACGATTATGAAATCGACGCCGCCACCGGCGAAGTCGTGAAATCCGGCGCCGAGCAGAACCGCCCGGCCTCCGGCGGGAGCACGGGCAATTCCAGCGCCTCCGGCGACATCGGCGAAGCGGCCGCCAAGGCTGCGGCGCTGGCCCACGCGAACCTGAGCGAAAGCGAGAACACCGTAGACCACACCGAGCGCCACAACGACGACGGCCGCCTGGAGTATGAGATTGAATTCGACGCGAACAATACCGAATACGATAACGAA
>CALWIP010000023.1 GCA_944380775.1 uncultured Clostridia bacterium
GAGCGGATATTCCAAGCCCTGGTAAGAGACGGTACAGCGCGGCCCCGCAAACGGGAACACGGAGACCGTCCGCCCCGCCATCTCCGTCAGCGTAAGCCGTCCCTCCGTGAGCAGGAATACGTCGCAAGTGGAGGAAAGGATCGCTCCTTTCCCGCCGCGCGAAGCGATGAAATACAAAACCGAGAGGTTGGCGATGGAGTGGTCAAACCGTGCGCCGCCCACTGCGCCCGTCAGCCAAAACGACGTGCAGCCGCGCCGGAAACCTTCCCGCACCGCAAAAAGCATGTCGGTGTCGTCCTTTTTCTCCGGCAGGCGGATCGTCTCAATCCCCTGTGGGAGCTCGCTGCGAACCGAGTCAAAATCCCCCACCAAAAGATGGGGCGTGATCCCGCAGCGGCGGGCGTTGTCCCAGCCGCCGTCGGCACAGATGATGAACGCATCCTTCGCATATTCGCGCAGGAGCGCGCCGTCCGGCTCTTCAACCGAGCCGATGATCAAACAATTCCTTTGCGCTGCCATTCTTTGATCTCCTTGACCTCCTCCACCATTGCGCAGTAATTTTCATGGCGGGAAACCGCAATCCTGCCTTCCCGCACCGCCCCGAGCACCGCGCAGCCCTTTTCACAGGTGTGCGAGCAGGAGGGGAACCGGCATTGCCCGAGATATGGGGCAAATTCCCGGAAGCATCCCGGGAGCTCCCCCTTCAAAATGAGCGTACCGCGTTCCAAATCCACCGAGGAAAACCCCGGCGTATCAGCGACGTAACCGCCGCCCTCCAACGGGAACAGCTCCACATGGCGCGTTGTGTGCCGGCCGCGCCCCAGCTTGCGGCTGATCTCCGCCGTTTCCAGGCCGAGCCGCGGGTCGATCCGGTTGAGCAGCGAGGATTTCCCCACGCCGCTGTTCCCGGTAAACGCTGTGATCTTCCCGCGCAGGAGTTCGCGCAGAGCTTCCACGCCTTCGCCGGTTTGTGAAGAAACCGCCACAAACGGGATGCCCGCCTTTGTGTAAATTTCTTCCAGGCGTGCGGCGCTCTCCAGGTCTGTCTTGGAGGCCGCCACCACCGGCGCGATGCCGTGGTATTCTGCCGCGGCAATGACCTTGTCGATGACCAGCAGGTTCGGCGCAGGGTCGCACACCGACGCAACCACCACCAACTGGTCCAGGTTTGCAACCGGCGGCCGGACCAGGCGGTTCTTGCGCGGAAGAATCTCTTCCACCGCGCCGGTCCCGTCTTCTTCCATGCTGATCCGCGCCAAATCCCCCACGGCCGGGGTCGTTTTTTCCTTGCGGAAAATCCCGCGGGCGCGGCATTCATACACCCGTCCGCCGGCTTCTACATAATAGAAACCGCCCACGCCCTTGAGGATCCGTCCGCTTCCTTCCCTCACAGCCGGCCCCCCGCTCAGTTCGGCGTAATGCCGCCGCCGGTCCCCTGCGCGCCTGGGACATCGTCAGGGTCGTACAGCGGGAAGTGGCCGCCCTGGCTGCTGGTGTCGCTGCTCTCAGGTTCTTCTTCCTCCGGCGTGAATTCATAACTCTCGGTCTCCGTGGGGTTTCCGGTGTCAAAATCCAGCGTATAGACCTTGTACTTCTGCCCGTTGAGCTGAATGGTCAGGGTTTGCTGGCCGGAAGAACCGGTAAAGGACATCTGGTAGACGTCGCTCATCGACGGGTTGACCGTATTCGTCTCCGAAAGGATGCCGTCGACATACGCCTTCAATTCGATATCCTGATCTACGCCGCCGGGAAGCTGCACATAGACCTCAATGGTCTTTTCGCTCTGCTTCCCGGAGCTGACATACAGCGTAACGCTGGAGCCCTCCGCAACCGGCACGCCGGGAAGCGGGTCCGTCTCCACCACGGTGTTCTCCGGCTGGTCGCTGTCGTCGCGCTCACGCACCTCGCCGACCACCAGGCCGGCCGCCAGGATATCGGCGCGCGCAGCTTCGAGATCTTTGCCGATGACCGCCGGCACGTCGACCTCATCCAGGGCCGGGCCACGGCTGATATAGAGCCGCACCGTGCTGCCCTCCAGCGCCTGGCTGCCCTCCGCCGGCTCGCAGCGGCTCACATAGCCCTCGGCGGTCTGGTCGTCGTAGACCTCCGTCACCTCCGGCGTCAAGCCGGCGCCGCGCAGGCTTTCGCGCGCTTCCGCCTCCGTCAGGCCCACGAGGTTGGCGGGAACCGTCACCATTTTGCCGCCGGAATTGACCACCAGCGTAACCTCGGAATTTTCTTTGACCTTCATGTTCCCGTGGGGATTCTGGTCCAGGACAATGCCTTCCGGCTGAGTCGCGTCGTTTTCATATTCGATGAAAAATTGGAATTCATACTGCGGGTCCGCCTCGATGTCCGACAAATATTGGCCGACAAAATTCGGCAGGTCGACATCCTCATACCCTTCGCTGCTGGTAAAATGGTTCACCACCGCCACCAGGCCAAAGCCCAGCGCGGCGAGCAGGAAGGCGACGGCGACGCCTGCGACGATCATCACCGCGGGAGACCTCCGGCGCGGCGCGGCTTCTTCCGCTTCCTCATAGTCGTAGGGATCCTGGTACACCGGGTAGCGACTGTACTCGCGGCGCGACTCGAACGACTGCGTGTCCGAACTGCGCACGCTGTCGATGGCATCCATATATTTGGTCGGTTTTTCATCCACAAAATATTTGTACTGGAAATTGATGCTCGGGTTGCGGCGGAACGCCTCAATATCATTGAGCATTCCGGCGGCGGACTGGTAGCGCTGGGCCGGGTCCTTCTGCATCGCCTTGAGGGTAATTTCCTCGAGCCCTTCCGGGATGGAAGGGTTGATGTCGCGCGGCGGCGTTGGGTCCGCCTGCAGCTGCATAATCGCCACGGAGACGGCGTTGTCCGCCTCAAACGGCAGGCGCCCGGTCAGCATCTCGTAGAGCATGACGCCCACCGAATAAATGTCCGCCTTTTCGTCGGTGCGGTCTCCACGCGCCTGTTCCGGAGCGATGTAATGCACCGAACCGATCGCTTTGTCCGTCATCGTGCGCGTTTCTCCGCGGGCAAACCGTGCGATGCCGAAATCCGTCACCTTGATGGTGCCATCGGAAAGCAGCATGATGTTCTGCGGCTTGATATCGCGGTGGACAATCCCTTTTTCATGCGCGTGCTGTAATGCGCGGAGGATCTGAACTGTGAAATGGATGGCTTCCTTCCATTTGATGACCTTTTGCTGGCCGAGATATTCCTTCAGAGTGATGCCGTCGATGTATTCCATCACGATATATTGGATGCGGTCTCCGATGCTCACGTCGTACACCTTGACGATATTCGGATGCGACAGCACCGCAATGGCCTTGGATTCATTTTTAAACCGGCGGATAAAGTCCGCATTGTTTGAAAATTCGTCCTTTAAAATCTTGATGGCGACCACGCGGTCGTCAATCGTATCATAAGCGCGGTAAACCACCGCCATCCCGCCGACGCCGATCAGCTCGTGGATTTCATAGCGGCCGTCCAGCCGTTTGCCCGTATATTTATCCATATCCAATCCTCTCCGATCCTGAAGGTCAAGGTTCGATCAGCGCGACGGAGATATTGTCCCCGCCGCCGCCGTCCCGGGCCAACTCCACCAGCTTTTCTGCCAGGGGTTCTCCTCGCAGCGTGTGAAACAAGGCCAAAATTTCCCGCTCATCCGCGTAGTTGGACATCCCGTCGCTGCAGAGCAGCAGCCGGTCCCCCGGCTGCATGGTGTGGGCGCCGAAATCCACCGTCACAAACGGCATCACGCCGACCGCGCGTGTGATGATGTTCTTCTGCGGATGCCTGCGCGCTTCCTCCTCCGTGATATCCCCCCGGTTGACCAGCTCCTGAACCATCGAATGGTCTATGGTCAGTTGGCGAATCGTATCGCCGACAAAATAAGCGCGGCTGTCGCCCGCGTGCGCAATGTAAGCGGTTTCTCCCCTCACAATCGCCGCCACCACGGTCGTACCCATCCCGCGCAGACCCTCTACTTCCTTGGATTTCCCATATACGGCGGCGTTTGCCGCAAACACCGCCCCTGTCATCAACTCCCGGAGGCCGTCCTTGTCCATCGCGGGGCGGTAGCCCTGCTCCATTGCGGCGCGGATGGTCGTCACGGCCTGCTCGCTGGCAACGTTTCCGCCGTTTGCGCCGCCCATTCCGTCGCAGACGACGGCCCAAGCAGCCCCGCCGGGAAAGAGACCGGCCGCGCACGCGTCTTGATTAGACTGCCGTACCAGGCCGATATCCGTTTTACTGCACACTGTCAATACAGTTCGCCTCCTTTTCATGCCTGCGCCGCAGTTGACCGCAGGACGCGTCGATGTCGGACCCGAGTGTACGCCGCACTGTCACAGGGATCCCCCTGCTTTGCAGCGCCTTGGAAAACCGCTCCAGCTGCCCGGCGGAGCTCCTGCGGTAACCGGAGCCCGTCACGTCGTTCACCGGGATCAGGTTGACGTGGCAAAGCATCCCTTTGAGCTTCGCGGCCAATTCCCGCGCGCAAGCTTCGCTGTCGTTGACCCCTGCAATCATCGCATATTCAAACGAAATGCGCCGCCCGGTCTTTTTTGCATAATCGCGGCACGCGCGCAGCAGCTCGTCCACGCCCCAGCGGCGGTTCACCGGCATCGTCCGGGAGCGGATCTCGTCGTTCGGCGCATGCAGCGAGATGGAGAGCGTCAGCTGCAGCCGCTCTTCCGCTAGCCGCGCAATCTGGTCCACCAAGCCGCAGGTGGAAAGGGAAATGTGCCGCATCCCCAAGTTGAGCCCCTCTTCCGCGCTCACCAGGCGCAAAAAACGGAGCACGTTGTCGTAGTTGTCGAGCGGCTCCCCCATACCCATCAGCACCAGGTGTGAAACGCGCTCGCCTGCATCTTTCTGCGCCGCCTGAATCTGCGCAAGCATTTCCGACGCCGTCAGATTACGGGAAAAACCGCTCTGCCCGGTTGCGCAGAACGTACATCCCATCCGGCAGCCCACCTGCGTGGAAATGCACTGGGAAAGGCCGTAATGATATTGCATCAGCACGGATTCCACACGCTCGCCGTCGTTCAGGCGGAACAAATATTTTACGGTATTATCATATCGGGAAACTTGCTTCTTTTCAAGAGCTGCAACAGAAATGTAATAGTTGTCTTTCAAAGAATCGCGCAGCGCGCGTGGCAGGTTTGTCATTTCTTCAAACGATTCCACGCCGCGGCCTAGCCAGGAGAACACCTGGCCCGCCCGGTAAGCAGGCAAGCCCGCGCCGGAAAAGGCTTCTTTTAATTCCGCCAGCGTCATTGATTTGATGTCCCGCAGCATTTCCATCACACGCCCTCCTTTCCCGCGCCGCCGCGGCGGAACGCGGCGATGAAAAACCCGTCGGAGCCCTGCCGGCCGGGCAGGAGCGTGCATTGGTTCTCCGCTTCGCCCACCGCACGGGAAAATCCCTCCGGCAGGAAAAGCGGCAGCGGGGAAAATTCCGGGTTTGTCCGCAAAAAGCGATCCGCCACCGCGTTGTTTTCCTCTGGCAGCAGCGTGCAGGTCGAGTAGAACAGCCGGCCGCCCGGCCGGCAGAGCTGCGCCGCCGCTTGCAGGATCTCCGCCTGCAAATCCGGCAGGGCGCGCACGCTCTCCGGATCCTTGTAGCGGATCTCCGGTTTGCGGCGGATGACGCCGAACCCGGAGCATGGCGCGTCGCACAGGACGGCGTCCGCCAGCGGCAACGCCCCGCGCGGGCCGCGCGCGTCGCGCACCGCCGCCTCCACACAGGAAAAGCCCAAACGCCGCGCCCCCTGCCGGAGGAGCGCCACCTTGCCCGAGGCGCGGTCAAACGAGAGGATCCGCCCCTCATTTTTCATGAGCCCCGCGAGGGTAAAGGTCTTCCCGCCCGGCGCGGCGCAAACGTCGGCAACCGTTTCCCCCGGCTGGGGGGCCAAAAGCTGGCAGCAAAGCTGCGAAGAAAGGTCCTGCACATGGAACCAGCCCTCTGCAAAGCCGGGCAGCCCCGCAACGGCGCCCGCCTGCTCCAGGCAAAGCGCCCCTGGCACGCCCGGAACCGTCTCCGCCGCCACGCCCGCTTCCTCCAAGCGTTTTTGAAATTCTTCCGCGCTGCCGCGCAGCGGATTGACGCGCAAAAACACCTTTGGCGGCTGGCCCAGCGACTCGAGCAGCGCTTGGGCGGTTTCCTCTCCATATCCGGCGCGCCAGCGCGCCGCCAGCCAGGCCGGGCAGCCGTAGTGGACGCTTTCCCACGCGGCCGGATCCCTCTGCGGGTCCGGCTCTCGCAGGCTGCCGCCCCGCAGCGCAGCGCGCAGCACGCCGTTTACAAACCCGGCGGCCTTCCCCGCGTCGGAATACTTCGCCAGCTTGACCGCCTCGTCCACCGCGGCCGCCGCCGGGATCTTCTCTAGGAAGAAGAGTTGGTACACCGCCATGCGCAGGATCTCCCGCACTTTCCGGTCCAATTTTTCCGGCGGCGTACGAGAAAATGCGGCAATCTCATAATCAAGCGCCAAGCGTTTTTCCAGCACACCGTAGAACAGAGTGGTCGCAAGCGCCGCGTCGCGCGGCGGCAGGTTCGCCTTCCGCAGCGCGCGGTCCAACGTCAAGTTGGAATATCCGCCGGCCTCGTCCACCCGCAGCAGCGCCTCCAGCGCGACGGAACGCGCATGAGGGGTCATCGGCGGCTCTCCCGGCGGTTGACAATCGCCAAAAGCCGCAGAAGGGACATCAGCGCCGAGAATGTCGCGGCAACATAGGTCATCGCAGCCGCACGCAGCACTTTTTTCGCGCCGTCCAGCTCGTCTTCGTCCAGCAGCCCGGTTTCCGCCAGCGCCCGCACGGCGCGCGCGCTGGCGTTGAATTCCACCGGCAGCGTCACCAGAGAGAATAGCACAGCCAACGCGTACAGGCCAATGCCGAGGTACGCAATAAAACTGTACTGCACCGGGAGCAGCAGGCCGATGAGCACGAGCGGCACTGCGAGGTTGGAGCCGATCTGCGTGACCGGGACCAGCGCGGCGCGCAGCTTGAGCGGCGCGTATCCGGTCGCGTACTGCACCGCGTGCCCAGCCTCGTGCGCCGCCACACCGACTGCCGCAACTGTTTGAGCGGCATAAACCGGCTGCGACAGGCTAATGGTGTTCGTCCGCGGGTCAAAATGATCCGTCAGCCTTCCGCCGACCGCGCGCACAGGGATGGGCGGCAGGCCGTTCGCGCGCAGCACCGCCCCGGCGGCCTGCTCCCCCGTCACGCCGCGCCCATTCCGGACGTTTTCATATTTGTGGAACGTCGTCTGCACCAGAATCTGCGCAACCAGCGAAACGGCCAGCGCAGGAAGAATAAAAATAAAATACGTGTAATCAAAGAAATAAAATCCGTTCACACGGAGCACCTCCGTTCATCCGTCAATCCGGGCAGCGCGCGGCGGGTGCCCGCGCAGGAAATCCACACCGTCCATCCGTTTCCCGCCCTCATACTGCACGCTGCACAGCTCCACCGCGCCCTCGCCGCAGCACACCACAAAACGGCCGTCCGCGGTGCGCAGCTCGCCGGGCGAGCCAGAGACCCCATCCGCCAGCGCCGCACGGTGGATGCGCAGCCGTTTGCCCTGGTAGACCGTAGAGGCCACCGGCCAAGGGGAAAGCCCGCGCACCTGATTGTGGACCTGCTGGGCGCTTTTGGTCCAATCCACGGGGCAAAGGTCCTTCGTGAGCATCGGCGCATAGCTGGACGCTCCTTCCTGCGGGATACGCGGGGCGGTCCCTGCGGCAATCTGCCCGAGCGTTTCTGTCAGAAGCTGTGCGCCAAGCTGAGAAAGCCGGTCGTGCAGCTCTCCTGCGGTCTCTTCGGGGCCGATGGGCGTTTCCCTCCGGAGGATCATATCTCCAGTATCCAGGCCTTCCGCCATATACATCGTCGTGACGCCTGTGACCGTTTCCCCGTTGAGCACCGCCCATTGGATTGGCCCGGCGCCGCGGTATTTCGGCAACAGCGACGCGTGCACATTCACGCATCCGCGCGGCGGGATTTCCAAGATCTCCTTCGGGAGGATCTTCCCATACGCCACCACTACGATGACCTCCGGCGCAAGCGCGCGGGCCTCTGCGGCAGCCTCCGGCGTGCGCAGCGTTTTGGGCTGGAACACTGGCAGGCCAAAACGCTGCGCCAACTCTTTGACGGGCGGCGGCGCCAGGGCATACCCGCGTCCCTTCGGTTTGTCCGGCTGGGTGTAAACGCCGCACACCTCGTGCCCGGCTTGCAGCAGCGCCTCCAGGCAAGGGACGGCAAATTCCGGCGTTCCCATAAACAAAATGCGCATGGGTCTCCCTCCTTTATTGTTGCAATTCCTTCGGATCCATCATGCGGATGACATGCCGCTTAAACAGGATCCCATCCAGATGGTCGATCTCATGGCAGAGCGCGGTTGCCAGCAGGCCTTCCCCGTTGACGGTGATGCGCTTCCCACGGCGGTCCTGGGCTTTGACCTTGACTCTAGCTGGGCGTTTGGTTACCCCGTATTCCCCGGGGCAGGAGAGACAGCCCTCCACAGCCTCCTGTTCCCCTCTCTGCGAGACGATCTGCGGGTTGACGAGCTCGATGAGGCCTTCCCCCACGTCGATCACCAGCACGCGCAGGAGGACGCCCACCTGCGGCGCGGCCAGGCCGACGCCATCCGCATGGCGCATGGTCTCCGCCATATCGTCCAGCAGGGACGCAAGCGCCGCGCCGAACGCCGCCACCGGGGCGCAGGCTTGCGAGAGCGCGGCGTCCCCTTCCCGTAAAATATCGCGAACTGCCATAAGGCCCTCCCTTTACAAAATCATATCCGGATTACAATCGATCAATGCAGTGACGCTGGAAAATTCCCGCTCTTTTCCAAACGCAGTCAAAACGCCGGAGAGGAGCGCGCGGAACGGCTTACTGTTCCGGCATTTGATGATGATTTTATAGCGGTATTTATTGCTCACCTTCACCACCGCGGCAGGCGAGGGGTTGAGGATCCGCAGCGGCAGGTCCGGGTACCCGCGCGCGGCCTCCCCTTCCAGCAGGCGGAGGAAAAAAAGGCTTGCAGCGCGCGTTTTTTCTTCGCTCTGGCCGATGAACCCCACCACGGCGAGGTCCGCAAACGGGGGATACAGCATCGCCTTGCGGAATCGGATTTCATCCCGGTAAAACGCCGGGTAATCCTGCGCGGCCGCCAGGCGGATGACCGGATTTTCCGGCGTGTAGGTCTGGATAACCGCTCTGCCCTTCAGATTGCCGCGCCCGGAGCGTCCCACCACCTGGGTGAGCAGGTCAAACGCCCGCTCCGAACTGCGGAAATCGTCGCTGTAGAGCGCTTGGTCCGCTGAAAGAACGCCCGCCAGCGTTACTTTTTCAAAATCCAGGCCTTTGGCCACCATCTGCGTACCGATGATGACGTCATATTCGCCGCGGGCGAACGCCCGCAGTTTTTTCTCATAGGACGCCCGAGACATCGCGGAATCCGTATCCAAGCGCAAGATGCGCGCGTCCGGGAAGCTCTGCCGGAGCTGTTCCTCCGCCCGCTGCGTGCCCGCGCCGCTGTAGTGGACGCTTTCCTCGCGGCATTCCGGGCAGGTGCGCGTGAACGGGATGGAATAGCCGCAGTAATGGCACATCAGCCGTTGGTTCGCCGCGTGGTACGTCATGGAGATGCTGCAATGCGGGCAGGTAATGACATGGCCGCACGCCTTACATGAGGCGAACGTATGGTATCCCCGCCGGTTTAGCAGCAGAATGGATTGCTGCGAACGGCCGAGGTTTTCCTGCAGCGCCTGGAGCAGCGGCGCGCTGAGCACGCTGGGGTTTCCCGCCTCCAGCTCGCGGTTCATGTCCACGACCTCTACCTCCGGCAGCTCGGCCCGGCCGTAACGCCCGGGCAGCGCGTGCAACGAATAGCGGCCTTTTTCCGCCCAGTAGAAACTCTCCACAGACGGCGTCGCCGAAGAGAGCAGCAGCAGCGCTTTGTGGTATGCGCACCGGAAACGCGCAATCTCACGGGCGTGGTAGCGCGGGGCGGATTCCGATTTATAGGTGTATTCCTGCTCCTCGTCGAGGATGACAAGGCCGAGCGTCTCAAACGGGGCGAAAACCGCTGAACGCGTCCCTACCGCGAGGCACGCTTCCCCGCGCTTGACGCGCTTCCATTCGTCGAGGCGCTGCGCGGCCGAGAGACCGCTGTGAAACACCGCCACGCGCCGCCCGTAGCGCCGGTGGAACAAGGCGACGGTCTGCGGCGTGAGGGAAATTTCCGGCACCATGACGATGACGCCCTTGCCTTCGGCGAGCACATCGTCAATCAGCCGCGTGAATACCAGCGTTTTCCCGCTGCCGGTGACGCCGTAAAGCAGGGCGGTTCCTCCGCCGCCTGCGCGGTAGCGCGCAAGCAGGCCCTCGTACGCCTGTTGCTGCCCCTCGGAAAGCGTAATGGCGTCAGATACCCCTTGGCCGGAGACCGCGCCGTAGGGATTGCGGTAGCTTTCCTCTTCAAAAAATTCCGCCGCGCCCTTTCCAACCAGCGCGCGCACCACCGCGGGCGTAACGCCGGTGAAGTAACAAAGTTCTTTGAGCGGCGCAGGCCCGGTCTCCTCCAGCGCCTTTGCCACCTCCCGCTGGCGGGGCGTCAGCTTGACACCGGGCGCTTCCTTCCGGCGCACCATTTTCAGCGTCGCATCCCCTATGCGGCGGAGCGCTTCGCTGCTGCGCACCGCAAGGCCCGCCCGGCAGAGCCGCTCCAGCGTGCGGTCCCCCTGCGGGAGAGAAAAAAGCTTTTGCAGCTGCTCTACCGCAACCGGCGCGCGGCGGGCCGCCAGGTACCGCAGGATTTGCCCTTCCGCCGTTTCTTCTGGAAAGGCGGAAGCCGCGTCCGGCCGCCCGAGGGAAAGGCGTTCCTCCAGCTTATAATGGGCGCCGGTGGGCAAGAGCAACTTTGCCGCCTCAAAATACGTGCAGAAATATTGCTCCTTCATCCACGGGATGAGCAACAGCATTTCCCGGCTGAGCAACGGCGCGCAGTCCAGCACGGCGGAGATCGGTTTCAGCGGCCCGTCCCCTTCTGCGGGGCCGATCGAAAGAACAACGCCGAGCCGCGGGCGGCTGCCGCCGCCAAACGGGACCAGCACGCGTACCCCTGCAACAACCGTATCCCGGAGGGCCTCCGGGATACGGTAATCAAACAATTTGTCAAAATGATAAACGGCGTTCTCCACCGCAACTTTTGCGGCCCGGTCTGCGCCCATTGGCTCACTCTTCCGGTGCGGATTCCTGCGCGGCGCCGGTTTCCGCCGGGGCTTCGTCCTCTTCCGTTTGCTGCGGTTCTACAATGCGGTAACGGTGCGCGGCGAAATCCTTCACCGCGAGGTCAACCGGCTTTTCGATGAGGATCTCGCCGCGGGCCTCCGCCTCCTCGGCAATCTGGCGCGCCCGTTTCGCGACGGCCACGACCAACGAATAACGGCTCAGCTCGGGTGGAATTTGTAAATCAGCAGAAGGTTTCAGCATCCTCCAACATCCTTTCTAATGCAGCATGGTTGCGGTGGTAGCGGCTTTTTTCCGCGGCAAGGATGGCCGCAATGCGTTGCGCCGCCGCTTCCACCGTGGTGTTGAACACCACATAGTCATAGTCCTTCGCGTGCGCCAACTCGCGGCGGGCGGCCTCCAGCCGGCGGGAGAGAACCTCTTCCGTCTCGGTACCGCGCGCGCGCAGCCGTTCTTCCAGCACAGCGAGGGAGGGCGGCGCGAGGAAAATCCCGACGCTGTCAGGGCATTTTTCTTTGATCTGCCGCCCGCCCTGGACCTCGATCTCTAAAATCACGTCGTCGCCCTGCGCGCGCCACCGCTCAATCGGCTCGCGCGGCGTCCCGTAAAAATTCCCGCAGTATTCGGCGTGCTCCAGCATGCCTCCCTGCGCTGTCAGCGCTTCAAAGCGTTCGCGGGTGACAAAAAAGTAATCCTTCCCGTCCTGCTCCCCTTCCCGTGGGGCGCGGGTTGTCGCCGAAACGGAAAGGCGGATCTGTTTTTCCTGCGCCAGAAGGCAGCGCAGCACGGTGTCCTTCCCCGCGCCAGACGGCCCGGAAAGCACCACCAAAAGGCCTTGCTCATTCATTCTCTTCCAGCTCCTCTTCGTCGCCGTCGCCGGTGTCCTTGCCGCACAGGCGGTTTGCCACCGTATCCGGGTTCACCGCGGAAAGCACCACATGGTCGCTGTCCATCACCAGGACCGCGCGGGTCCTGCGGCCGTAAGTGGCGTCGATCAACATATCGCGCTCCTTCGCGTCCTGGATGATCCGTTTGACCGGCGCGGATTCCGGGCCCACAATTGCAATCAGGCGTTCCGCCGTAATCATGTTGCCAAATCCAATATTGACTAGTCTCATCCCACACGACCTCCTGTGGTTACTCGATATTCTGAATCTGCTCGCGGATTTTTTCAATCTCCGCCTTCATATCTACGACCAAATAGGCAATCTGGGAATCCATCGCCTTCGAACCGATGGTATTGGCTTCCCGGTTCATTTCCTGCACCAGGAAATCGAGCTTACGGCCCACCGGTTCTTCCGCCGCAAGCATGCGGTCCATCTGCGAAAGGTGGCTGCGCAGGCGCACGGTCTCCTCTGCAACAGCAACCTTGTCGGCAAACACCGCCGCTTCGGTAAGCAGCCGCTGCTCGTCTACTGGGACGTCGCGCAACAGCTCCTCCAGGCGGGCCTCCATCTTTTTCTGGTATTCCTTCACGGTTTCCGGCGAGCGCTCCTCCACCTGCTCCACCAAGCGGAGGATGGTCCGCCCGCGCTGCGCAATGTCTTCTTTCATGCGCTCACCCTCGCGGCAGCGCATCTCCAAAAAGCCTTCGAGGGCGCGGTCCAGCACCTCGCGCACCGCCGCCCACACCTGTTCCTCGTCTTCCGGGCTTTTGCGGACGGTAAAAATGTCGGAGTAACGGGAAAGCGTGGAGACCGTGGTGTCGTCCAGCAGGCCATATTTTTGAGAAAGCTCGCGCAGCGCGCTGACATATCCCGCCGCAAGCGAATGGTTGATGGTGACGCGGGCTTCCGTGTCCTCCGGGGCTTCCACCGAGAGGAAAAGGTCCACCTTCCCGCGCGAGATTTTCCCTTGAAGGTAAGGCTTCAGTTTTTCTTCCAGGAAGCCGTACCCACGGGAGATCCTCGAGGAAAGCTCGAAATAGCGGTGATTGACAGACCGGATCTCAACGACGATCCCGCGGCCGCCGGCGACGCCCTCCTGCCGGCCATATCCCGTCATGCTTTTGATCAAGGCAATTCATCCCAATTCTGTTAAATTCCCGTCTCTTTGGAAAAGAGAGCATTATTATTTAATATACCAGTTTTCGCCGGTAAATGCAACAAAAACATGCGCGGCAGGAGGAAAACAGAGCAGGACCCGCCCTGTGCGGTGCACAAAGCGGGTCCTGCAGAAAACAAAAGCGTTCAGAAAAAGAACCAGCCTGCATGGCTTGTGATGCGGAGCGCAGCCAAACCAAGCGCCACGATGTTCAGAACCAGCGGCACACTGGCGCCGGCAGCGCCTTTCTGCTCTTTGACCGCCATAACCAATCCAGGAATAGAGCAGGCAAGCGCAGCCGCCGGGATCAACGTGGCAAACACGATGCCGACGATGCCAAGCACCTGCGCCGCAGGGCGCTTCGCCTTACCCGGCCGGGCGGGACCGTCTTGTAGGGGCTGCACCGGCTGGGGGAACTGCCCTGCACCCGGTTGCTGCCACGGGGAATCCTGGCGCGGCGCAGACGGCGCCGCTTCGCTCTCCAGCGGTGCTCCGCAGTAAGGGCAAAAATGCGCTCCCTCCGGGAAGAACGCGCCGCATTGCCGGCAAACCATCCTGTTCATACGGTCCTCCTTCCGCCCCGTGATCACACGGGATGAATCTGCTTTTCTGCGTCGGCGTGCTTGCCGTCAATCCCGTATTTCTTATCGCGGCGCTTTTTGAAGAAATCGACCGCAACCTTCGGGAACTGCGCATAGGACAGCACGTCTTCCTCTTGCTCGATCCATTCGGCGCATTCGCTGCGCAGCGTGTCGAGCTCCGGCTCGAGTAGGTCTGCCGGGCGGCAGGTGATGGGTTCTTCGTCGCCGATGATCTTCTTGCGGAACTCCGGGTCAATCGGGATCGGCGTCGTGCCGTATTTCCCCGCGACCAGGCCTTTGAATTCGTTCGTGCACATCTTATACCGCTCGCCGGTGATGACGTTGTACACCGCTTGCGTGCCGACAATCTGCGAGGTCGGCGTAACAAGCGGCGGGTAGCCGGAATCCTTGCGCACGCGCGGGACCTCCTGGAGTACTTCTTCCAGCTGGTCCGCCTTGCCGGCCTGCTTGAGCTGGGAGAGCAGGTTGGAAAGCATGCCGCCCGGAACCTGGTAGATGAGCGCTTTGGTGTTCGTGGCGAGCATGCTCGGGTCGAGCAGGCCCTCGTCGATATATTTCTTGCGCAGGCCCATAAAGTATTCGCGGATCTCATTGAGCAGCACCAGGTCGAGGCCCGTGTCATACTCCGTGCCCTGCAGCGCCGCGACAATCGACTCGGTCGGCGCATGCGAGGTTCCCAGCGCCAGCGGCGAGATGGCCGTGTCGACGGAATCTGCGCCCGCTTCAATGCCCTTGAGCAGGCACATCGCGGCGAGACCGGACGTCGCATGCGTATGGATCTGAACCGGGATCTTGACGGCGGCCTTCAGGGCCTTCACCAGCCGGTACGTCTCATACGGCGTCAACAGGGCGGCCATATCCTTCAAGCAGATAGAATCGGCGCCGGCCTCTTCAATCTGCTTCGCATAGTTGACATAATATTCATCCGTAAATACCGGCCCTGTGGTATAAGAAATGGCGACCTGGGCGTGCGCGCCTTCCTTCCGCGCCGCCTGAATGGCGGTTTGCAGGTTTTTAATATCGTTCAGCGCGTCGAAAATGCGGATGATATCCATGCCGTTGGCAACGGTTTTCTGTACGAAATATTCCAGCACGTCGTCGGCGTAATGGCGGTAGCCGAGCATATTCTGGCCGCGGAACAGCATTTGCAGTTTGGTCTTCGGGCAGTGCTTGCGGATGGTGCGCAGGCGCTCCCAGGGGTCCTCGTTCAAAAAGCGCAGGCAGGCGTCAAACGTCGCGCCGCCCCAGCACTCCAGCGACTGGAAACCGACGGAATCCAGTTTTTCAAGAATGGGGAGCATGTCCTCGATGGGCATGCGGGTCGCGATCAGCGATTGGTGCGCGTCACGCAGCGCCACCTCGGTGATGCCGATTTTTTTTGCCATAAACCGACACCTCCCTTACTGGAGGGACACGAGCGGGGTCCCGGAATCGACGCTGTCGCCCTTGTTGACGTGCACGCCGGCAACAACCGCATCGTGCGGGGCCATGATCTCGTTTTCCATCTTCATCGCTTCCAGGATCAGGAGAACGTCGCCCTTCTTCACGCTTTTGCCCGGTTCGGCCGAGATGCTCAGGATGGTGCCGGGCATCGGCGAGGAAATTACCTCCGCGCCAGCGGCGGGGGCAGCGGCAGGAGCCGGAGCCGGGGCAGGCGCAGGCTGGGCGGGCGCAGCGGCGGCCGGGGCAGGAGCCGGAGCAGGGGCCGGGGCGGGCGCGGGTGCAGCCACCGGAGCCGGGGCGGCGGCACCAAGCTCTTCTACTTGTACATCGTAAGGAATCCCATTGACTGTGATTCTAAGATTTTTCATCGTCGCATATCCTCCTGAAAAAGATCATTCGATCATTCTGATTTTCAAATTACAGCGGAAGATTGGTGTGCTTTTTCGGCAGGCCGGTTACGCGCTTGCCCGCGAGCATCTCCAAATACGCCGCCACGCTGGCCCGGGTCTCTTCCGGGCGGATGACGTCCTCCAGCAGGCCGTTCGCCGCGGCCGCCAGCGGGGAGGCCTCGGTCTTTTTATATTCTTCAATCAGCTTTTTGCGCTCCGCAACGGGGTCGCTGGCGCCCGCCAGTTTCCCACTCCATTCAAAGATGGCGGAAGTCGAAGCGGAAAGCGGGGAAACCGCCGCATCCACCCAAGCGAGCGTTACGTCCGCGCCCGCGCCGCGCCCGGCGAGCGCAAGATAAACCGGGCCGTAGGCTTCGCCGGTGATGACGGCAACTTTGGGGGCCGTCGCCTCCGCGTAAGCGCTGGAGAGCTTGGACGCCTCGCGCAGAGAGGCAAATTTCTCCGCATTGACAACGGAAACCACCGGGATGGAGAAGCAGTCGCAGAAGCGCACAAAGCGCGCCGCCTTCGCGCACGCATCGGCGCCGATGACGCCCTCGTATGCGAGAAGGCCGGCAGTAGAGCCCGCCACCTGGGCCAGCCCCACCGTTACGCCGCAGCCAAAGCCTTCGCCCAACGCGAGGAAGCTGTTTTCATCCGCGAGCCCCTCCAGCACCGTTTTGCCGGCGCTTTCCTCCGTCAAGGAAACCTGGCTTGCAAGGCCCAGCACATCGGTGACCGGCGCTCCCTCCAGGTTGTTCGACGGCAGGTAAGAAACCAACCGGCGCACGGCCTGGGCGGCTTCTTCGTCATTTTCAGCAATGAGCTGGCAGACCCCGGCCTTCACTGCGGCCTCGGGGGACGCATCCTCCCCAGCCGTGTCGGCCGTTAATTCCGCATCCTTCGTCATGACAACCAAATCTGCGCCCGCCGCCATCAGCGCTGCGGTGCCGATGCACGGCCCGGCAACCCATGCAATCTGCGGCACGACGCCGGAGAGCAGGTTACTGCTGCGCAGAACCTCCCCATACGCAGCCATCATATCTGCGCCCTCCGCCAAGCGCGCGCCCACGGAATCATAAATCCCGACGACCGGCGCGCCATTTTTGACGGCGAGCTCATACAGCTTGCGGATCTTCCCGGCCTGCGCCTTTGACATTGCGCCGCCGTCCACGCTGCTGTTCTGGGCAAAAACATACACGGGGCATCCGTCCACCGTGCCAAAGCCCGTCACCGCCTCTGCCGGGCCGCCGTTCGACCGGACATAGGCGTCGATCTCATGGAAAGTCCCTTCATCGAGCAAAAGGCGGATGCGCCGGTATGCGCCGGTATCCTTCGCCGCATCGCGAGAAGCCTGCAACAGCTCTGCATTGCTCATTCTTTTGTTCCTCCATTTCTTTCTGCCCGGTCATTTTGGGAAAACAAAAGCGCAACGGACCTTTGTCGTTCCCAGACGCCGCCCGCGCAGGGTCCGCCGGAATGGTCTCAAAGCGAAACGGCCGCGGCAAGCATGCGAAAGGCGGCCGCGGAAAGCAGGAGACGGCGGTCTGCGTCAGACAGAGCCTGATATGACCTCACAAAATATCAGCTTATATTATAATCGATTGGGGACACAATGACAAGTCCCTCACGGGAAAACCCGCGCGATTCTTGCCGGATTTTTTATCCGCCGGGTCCCTTCGTCACATGGACAATCTCCCCCAGGTCCTGGGCAAACGCGCGGCCTTCCCGGCGGAAACCCGAAACCTCCAGCAAAGGGCCCGCCTCCGGGTCCAGGCAGAAAATGCGGTAGGCGCCGTGGTTCGCACCAAACGACGCCGCCGCGCGCATCAGGCTGTCTGCCAAAAAACGGCCTTCCGGCCCTGCCGGCAGGCTCCCGTCCGCGCCGCGCACGCGCAGCATCCGCACGCAGGAATCCCGCACGTCGACCGCCGTCCAGCCCAGCGTTTCTCCCCTGTCCTTCATCACAAGGACCTCGGCGTCAGCGCCCGCCTCCGGCGTTTGGCGCAGCAGCGCGCTCTTTTCTTCCCCATCCTGTAGGGGCAGGATCGTCAGCATCGCGCTCTCCCCCCTTCCTGGCGGCGGCCAGCAGCCGCCGGACTTCCTCGTTGGTCAGCGGCCGCCATTTCCCGGGCTGGAGCATCCCCAGCTTGAGCGGCCCGACGGCAATCCGTTTGAGCCGCGCGACCTCGAGCCCGACTTCCTCGCACATGCGGCGGATCTCCCGGTTGCGCCCCTCGTGCAGCACCATCTCCAGCACGACGCGTCCGGGTTCCTGCAGCAGCACCTCCACCCCGGCAGGGGCGGTCATCTTCCCGTCCAGCATCACGCCGGTTGCAAGCTGCGTGAGCTGGTCCTCCGTAACGGAGGGCCGCACGGTGACGCGGTACGTCTTGGAAATATGATGCGACGGGTGCGTCATACGGTTGGCAAAATCCCCGTCGTTCGTCATCAGCAAGAGGCCCTCCGAGTCCCGGTCGAGCCGGCCGACAGGGAACACCCGCTCCTTTTGATCCCGCAGCAGGTCCGCCACGCATTTTCGGCCGTGCTCATCGTGCATGGTCGTGATGAAACCGCGCGGCTTGTGCAGCATCCAATAGACGTTTTCCGCCGGGCGGGGCACCAGCTTTCCCCGCACTGTAACGCGATCCTTTTTGGGGTCTACTTTATCGCCGATGCGGGCCGTCCTGCCGTTGACCTGGACTTCCCCCGCCGCGATCAGCTCCTCCGCTTTCCGGCGGGACGCGATGCCGCGCTCCGCCAGCAGCTTTTGCAGCCGTATGTCCTTCATGTTGTTCCTCCTGTTTTTAGGTCCTCTTCTGCCGGTTCAGTGAAACCAGCCGGAAATCCATTCCCAGAGCGTCCGTTCCGGCTCCTCTGGCAGCGCGGAGACCGTTTCCGCCGCGTAGACGGGCATTTGCAGCAAGACCGCTCCGTCCCGAAAATAAACAACGCTGCCGGCCTGCTGCCCCGCTTCCACCGGCGCATACAAAAAATGCGGCAGCAGCACCGCGGAAGAAATTTCCGCCTCCCCACCGCGCGCAACAACAACCTGCGGCGCGCTTTCATAGCGCAGCCGGACCTGGCCGCTCCCGCCGCCCACCACGGGCAGCTGCTCCGGCGCGCCCTGCGGCTGGGGCCGGAAGGAAACGAGCCGGGAAAAACCATATTCAAGCAGCGCCGTGTGGTCGTTCCAATCGTCCGGCGCGTTCAGCGTGACGGCAATGAGCCGTACGCCGTCCCGCTCCGCCGCCGTAACCAAACAGCGCCCGGCTTTTTTGGTATATCCCGTTTTGACGCCGCAGCAACCCTCGAACTGCATGAGCAGCCGGTTGTGATTCTCATACCGCACGGTCTTTTCCGGCTCCAAAAATTCCACCTCGACAGCGGGCTCCGCCACAATGGCGGCAAAATCCGGCTGGTCCATCGCCGCGGCGGTCAAGCGCGCCAAATCCCGCGCCGTGGTCGCGTGCCCCTCCGCGTCGAGGCCCGAAGGCGTGACAAAATGGGTATTTTCCAAGCCCAACTCCGCCGCGCGCCGGTTCATCCGCGCAGCGAACGCCTCCACCGAGCCGTCGAGCGCAAGGGCCGCCGCGTGGGCCGCGTCGTTGCCGGAAGCCGCCAACATACCCGCCGCAAGGTTGCGCATCGTCAGGCGGTCGCCGGGGCGCAGGCCCATCGACGAACCCTCCACGCGCGTCATCTCCTCCGTAACGAGGATTTCCCCGTCCTCCTGCGCGGCCTCTTCCAGCAAGAGCAGCGCCGTCATGATCTTTGTCGTGCTCGCCATCGGAAGCCGTTCTTCCGCGCGCTTTTCATACAGAAACGCCCCCATATCCGGGGAATACAGCGCCGCCGCGTAGGCGGAAATCTCCGGTTCTGCCGCGTGAGCCGGGAGCCCGCAAAAGAAAAGCGCCGCCGTGAGGACGATTGCCACTACCGTTTTCCGCAAAAGAATCACCTGCCCCTGTTAATGTATGCGGGCAGGCTGCAAAATAGGCCGCGCCGGTTAGTTTTTTTCCTGTTCCGCTTTTGCGGCTTCCGCCTTTTCCTCCTTGCGTTTGCTAAAAAACTCGCTGATCTTGTCCACCACATCGGGAACGATGCTCACGACGCGGTCCGCCGAGCTGTTGTAGGGATCCACCTGGAGCAGGCGCACGTTCCCCTCGGAGATGGCCAAAAAGGCGACCGGCGTCAGCGTGACGCCCGCGCCCGCGCCGCCGCCGAAAAAGTCCTTGCTCGGCTGGCTTTTAGACGGGAAATCGGACCCGCCGGACGCAAACCCATAGGTGACCTTGGACACGGGGATAATCACCGTCCCGTCCGGCGTGGTGATCGGGTCGCCGATCATCGTATTCACGTCGACCATCTGCTTGATTTTCTCCAGCGTCGTGTCCATCATGCCTTCAATCGGATGGTTGCTCATTTTTTACACCGCTTTCTCATTTTGTTCTGATATTTCCCGTTGCTTTTGTTGATTTCCGGCCTCCGGCTCCCCGGTCAAGCGCCTTACGAGCGGCAGACCCTTCGCCAAAGCAAAGATTGCGCACGCCAACAGCGGGCCCAGCCGGGCCGAAACCTTCCACGAGCAGGCCAAGACATGGCCCGCCCGGTAAAATTCCGGGCGCACGCTCACCCCGTAGCGGCGGCAGGGCAGCCTGCCCACGAGGAACGCAACCGCCGGATAAAGGACGGCGCACGCCTGCCCGTAATGGAGCGCGGCCTCCGCCGCGTCGGCGCCGCCGGTCCCCACGTCGATCCACAGTTCGCGCAGGCGCAGGCAGCGCAGCAGCCGTTCCCCGGCCGCAGCCGCCCACGCGCAGGCGTCCTCCAGCAGCGCAAAAAGGCCGGGAAGGCCTTCCCGCCGGTACAGCCTGCGGAGCAGGGCTTTCCACTCCGGCTCTTTGCGCCCGGGCGGCTTAGGCGGCGCTGCCGGGGCGCGCCCAAGGGGGCGCTTTTTTCTGTTTTTTTTCTTTTTTTCCGGCGGCGGGCAGAGCCGGATCTTCACCGGGCCGTACCGCAGCCATAGGGTGAGGGAACCGCCGTATTCTCCGGTGCAGACCACCGGCAACGCTAACAGCGCAGCCAGAACGGCGGCGATCCCCAGGGCGACCCAAAGTCCCGTCATGGCCCGCACCTCCTATTCCTGCGCCTGCTCTTCCTCCGGCCCTGCTTCCTCCGCAGGTTTCTGCGGCAGCGGCGGGAGTTCCCGCAGGGAAGAAATTTGCAGGCACCGCAAAAAATTCTGCGTTGTCCCGTACAAAAGCGGCCGCCCGGGCAGTTCCAGCCTACCGCGCTCTTCCAGCAGGCCCTTCGCCGTCAAGCTGGCGAGCACGCCGGAGCAATCCACCCCGCGCACCTGCTCGACAAACGCCTTCGTCACCGGCTGGTTGTAGGCGACCACTGCCAGCACCTCCATCGCCGCCTGGGAGAGAGGAACGTTCCGCCGCAGGTCCAGCGCGCGGCGCACGTCTTTCCCGTAGGCAGGGTTGCCGCACATTTGGTAGCTGTCCTCCAGCTTGACAATCCGCACGCCGCCGTAAGGGCCGTCGTTGTAGCGGTCCATCAGGCTCTGCATTAGCTTTTCCGCCGTGGGGCGGTCCAATTCCAAAGTTTGGGCAATCCGGTCGAGCGGCACGGGGTCCCCGCTGGCAAACAGCACCGCTTCCATGCGCCCCTTCAGCTCTTCGATTTCCACGTTGTACGCCACACCTCACGTTTTTCTCCGCGGGGAATCAGCGCGACTACCGCGCCGCGTTCCCCCTCTTCCACCCGGACCCGCTTGCCCTTGACAAGTTCCAGCACCGCCAAAAACGTCGCAACCAGTTCTGAGCGGTCTTCTTCCTCCGCAAACAGCGCGCGGTATTCGACCCGGCGTGTTTTCCACAGCCGGCGCAGCACATAGACAATGCGGGAGGAAACAGACACCACGCGCCGCGCAACGATGCCGGTGAACGACTCCGCCGGGGGCGGCAAAAGCCGCCTGCCCCGCCCCACTGCGTTCAGATAGGCGGCGGCCAGCTCGCGCGGGTCGTGGTGGCGGCGGTAGGTCAGGTCCGGCGGCAGAGGCAACGGCGCGCGCGTCACCGTGTCGTAGGTCATCTGCCCCGCCAGCATCGCAGCCACCCGCTTGCACTCCTGGTATTCCAGCAGCTGGCCGGTCAGCTCGCGCCGGAGTTGTTCCGCCTCTTCCTGCTGCGGCAGGAGCGAAACCGTCTTCATATACACCAGCCGCGCCGCCATTTCCAAAAATTCGCTCGCCACATCGAGGTTTTCTTCCTGCATCTTCCGCACCTGCTCTAAATACTGGTCGAGCAATTCGGCAATCGGGATCTCCCGGATATCGAGCTTATTGCGGGTAATGAGCTGCAAGAGCAGGTCGAGCGGCCCGTCAAAGGCCTCCAAATGGTAGGACAGCTTTTCCATCGCTCACCAGAACGCCCAAAAGGGAAGGGATGCGAGCCAGTAGATCCCATCGCTCACGGCGTTGGCCAAGAACGAGAGGGGGTAATCGAGGAGGCCGCTGAACAAAAGGACTACCAGGCCGATCATGATATACTGCTGGTAGCGGTAATACGCCTGCAGCGCGCGGTATGAGAGGAACGCCCCGAGCACACGCGAGCCGTCCAACGGCGGCAGCGGGATCAGGTTGAAGACCGCCAGCATAACGTTGATGCTGATATAATACGAGAAAAAGACGGAGATCCACAAGAGCAAGCCGTTGGGGATCCCCGGGATGACAAACAGCACGTTTTGCAAAAGCGCCCCGGCCAGCGCGGCCAACAGGTTCGAAACGGGCCCCGCCAGCGCCGTGAGCGCCATATCCCGCTTGGGGTTGCGGAAATTGTGCGGGTTCACCGGCACAGCCTTGGCCCAGCCGAAGCCGAACAGCAAAATGCACAGCGCCCCGAATGGGTCGATGCTCGCGAGCGGGTTCAACGTGATCCTGCCGTTGACGCGCGCGGTGTCGTCGCCCAGCTTGGACGCCATCCAGCCATGGGCGCATTCGTGCAACGGGAGAATGCAGAAGATCACGAACAAGACCGCGAGCACTTGCACCAGCACGCTCACGAGATCCACCGGCCGTCCGGCAAGCAAGGATCGGATCACATCAAACAGCATCAAAAAACCTCCTTTGATTTGTTTATTATAATACGTCCGGGAAAAAAATACAAGCAAAATCCCGCTGAACCGGCGCCCGCGCGGCCGGGCGGCGCAGGGCAAAAGCCAAAATTTGAAAAAACGCTTGCATTTGTCCTGCAAATCTGATAAAATAGCAACGTTATGGGAGAAATCACAGCGCTTAAAGGAGGTGCTGACAATGGCAAAGTGCGAAATTTGCGGCAAGAATCTGGTCTTCGGGATCCGGGTGTCTCACTCTCACAGGCGCTCGAACAGGACCTGGAAGCCGAACATCAAGCGCGTAAAAGCGGTGGTGAACGGGACTCCTAAGCGCATCTACGCCTGCACCCGCTGCCTGCGTTCCGGCAAGGTCACGCGCGCCGTGTAAGGCAAATACCCGAAACCAAAAGGGGCCTGCACCGGGCCCCTTTTTGCCGCCCTTTTGCGCGGCAAAATCCCCCTCTGCCGGGAGCTTTCCCAGGCGGAGGGGGATTTTTTCAAGAAGCGCCGTTTTTTTTCTTAATGGTAATCTTCTTCTCCGTTCCCGCGCGAATGCGCGCGATGTTCTCATGGTGCTTGCCCACGATGATCACTGCCACAAGGAACGTCACCGCGGTAGAAACGCCCACGCCGAGCGGGGAAGCGTTCCCGGCGGGGTAATCCACCAGCCAGGTGAAGAGGAACGTCACCAGCGGGTAGAACGACGAGCCGACAATAGAGGCGAGCGAAACGATGCGGCTGCACAGGAACACCAAGAGGAAAATGCCAAAGCAGCACAGGAACACGCGCCAGTCAATAAGGGCCATCATTGCGGCGCAGGTAAGCACGCCCTTTCCGCCGCGGAAACCAAAATACAGCGGGAAAATATGGCCCAAGATGCAAGCCAAGCCTGCGATGTACGCGCCGTACTGTACCGTATAAAGCGGCGCACCCGTCTGCTCGCAGGACCAGCGGAACACCCACTCCCCAAAAGCGACGGAAAGCGCGCCCTTGCCGAAATCCAGCAGCGTCGTGAGCAGCGCAGGCAGCTTGCCCACCGAGCGCAGCACATTGGTCGCGCCCGCATTGCCGCTCCCCAGGGTGCGGATGTCGGTGTGGTGCGCAAAAAGCCGGGTGAAAAGGATCGAAAAGCTAACGCTCCCCAGCAGGTATGGAACCACTGCGGCAAGTACGGCGGGCAAGATAAACACCTTCACAGCTTCCATAAAGAGACCTCCTCAAACCATCTCGGCACGGGCTGGCGCCCGCCCGTTATTTCCCTTTTTCGCCCCGTTCCCGCACGATCATCCGCACAGGCGTCCCTTCCAGGCCAAACGTGGCGCGGATCTGGTTTTCCAGGTACCGCTGGTAAGAAAAGTGGAACAGCTCTGCCGAATTGACAAAGCAGACGAATGTGGGCGGTTTGACGGACGCCTGGGTCATGTAGAAGATCTTCAGGCGGCGTCCCTTGTCTGTAGGCGGCTGCACCCGTGCCGTCGCCTGCGCGAGGATGTCGTTGAGCATGCCGGTGGGGATGCGCATAGCGTTCATGTTCGCCACATGCTTTGCCAGGTCGAACAAGCGGTCCACCCGCTGGCCCGTTTTTGCGGAAAGGAACAGGAACGGCACATAAGGCATAAAGGAAAAATCCTTCTCCAGCTTTTTGCGGTATTCCTGCATGGTGCGGCCGTCCTTCTCCACAGCGTCCCATTTGTTGACGACGACGATGCAGCCCTTGCCCGCCTCGTGCGCCAGGCCGGCAATCTTGGAGTCCTGTTCCGTGAAACCGACTTCTCCGTCAATGAGGATCGCGCAGACATCCGCGCGCTCAATGGCCATCTGCGCGCGCAAGACGCTGTAGCGCTCAATGGCATCTTCCACTTTATTTTTCCGGCGCAGGCCAGCCGTATCGATGAGGACAAATTTCCCGTATTCGTTTTCGACCTCCGTGTCGATCGCGTCGCGCGTGGTGCCGGCAATGTCGGAGACGATGCAGCGGTTTTCCCCTGCGATGCGGTTGACAAGCGAGGATTTCCCCACGTTCGGCTTGCCGATGACGGCGATCTTCACGACTTCGCCGTCGTCTTCCTCCCCTTCGTCGGGTGGGAACCGGTCCGTCACGCAGTCGAGCAGGTCGCCCGTACCGTGCCCGTGTACGGAGGAGACCTGAACGGGGTCGCCCAGGCCGAGATTGTAAAATTCGTAAAATTCAGCGGGCGGCTCGCCGATGGCGTCGCATTTATTGACGCAGAGAACCACCGGGCGTCCGCTCTTCAGCAGCATCGCCGCAATCTCCGCGTCGGTGGCGACGACGCCGGTGCGCAGGTCCGTCACAAAGACAATGACGTCGGCCGCGTCCATCGCCAGCTGCGCCTGGGCGCGCATCTGCGAGAGGATCACGTCGTTGCTGTCCGGTTCAATGCCGCCGGTATCCACCAGCAAAAAGCGGCGGTTTTTCCACTCGCATTCGCCGTAGACCCGGTCCCTCGTAACGCCCGGCGTGTCGTCCACAATGGAGACCCGGCGGCCGATCAATTTATTAAACAGCGTGGATTTGCCGACATTCGGCCTGCCGACAATCGCCACTACGGGTTTTGCCATTCCGGTTCCCTCCCTAAAATCGCGTCTAAAAGCTCGTAGCCGTCGTTTTTCACCGGGCGCACCCGCACGCCCAGCTCTTTTTGCACCTGTTCGAGCGAAACGCCGTCAAGGAATAGGTCCCCCTCGTGGCGCAGCATGACCGCCGGGATCAACACCTCGTCGCCCAGCGGGATTTCTTTCAGGCGGCGGATCAAATCCCCGCCTGTGACCAGGCCCGCCACTGTAATGGTATGCCCCAAAAAATCATTCGGTACCGGAACGACCTGCCCTTTTAAATTATGGCATGTTCCACGCAGTTCGTCAAGTAACGAGCGCAGGAAACTGGCGGCCGCCGTGCCTGTTGCAAGCGTAACCCGGCGCGGCGCCCGCGGCGGCTCTTCCAGGCCCTGTAAGGCGTCCTCAAATTCCGCCCGCAAGCTGGTCATCAGGCCGACGCCGTTTTCCAGCTGGGGATATTCCCCATAGTAGGAGGGCGGCGGAAGCGCGCGCCCTGCGGCCAGGTAAAATTCGTCCGCCGCGTAGACGGTGCGCTCCCCGGTCTCGCGCAAAAAGCGCTCGCCCCAGCGGTCTATCACCTCTAAGACGGCGGCCGCCTGCTCCGGGCGGTACGGCTCAATGGGGCAAAGGCCCTCGCGGTAGCGCGTAACGCCCACCGGCACCGCCGCAATACTCGCAACGCGCAGCGCCAGCAGGTCCCGCAGCGTACGCTCCAGCTCCGGCCCGTCGTTGACGCCCGGGCAGAGCACCAGCTGGCAATTCATTTCAATCTTCCCTGCCGCAAAACGTTCCATGACCTGCAGCGCTTCCCCGGCAAAGCGGTTCCCCATCATCTTGACGCGCAACTCCGGGTTGGTCGTATGCACGGAAATATTGATGGGACTGATGTGCATGCGGATGATCCGCTCAATTTCATGTTCGCTTAAATTCGTCAGCGTGATATAATTGCCGAACAAAAACGAGAGGCGGGAATCGTCGTCTTTGAAATAGAGCGTTTCCCGCAGCCCCTTGGGCAGCTGGTCGATGAAACAGAACATGCAGCGGTTTTTGCAGTGGTGCTGGGCGTCCATCAAATAGGTCTCGAATTCGCACCCCAAGGATTCATACTGCCCCTTGCGGATCCGTATGCTGCGCTCTTCCCCCGCAGGGGAGCGCAGCCGCAACTCGACGGCGGGGTCCGTCTCGTAAAACCGGTAGTCCAGCACATCGATGATCTCCTGCCCATTGATGGAGAGCAGCACGTCCCCCGCGCATATGCCGGCGCGCGCCGCCGGACTGTTTTTGACCACCGCCGTAATCACAACCGCCAAAAGATCCCCTCCTTCCTCTCTTTGCCTTTGCCCGGGCCGGGACCCGCGGCGCTTCAAAAAAATAGAGAAGGATCGCTCCTTCTCTACTCTTGCCAAGGCGAAACTTATGCTTCTTTCTTTACGACCTCACGGCCATTGTAAAACCCGCAGTTTTCGCAGACCCGATGGGGCGCTTTGTACTCGCCGCACTTCGGGCACCGCATCAGGGCCGGAGCGCTCAGCTTCCAAACGTTGGAACGGCGCTTATTCTTCCGCGCGCTGGATAATTTTCTCTTGGGTACCGCCATCCTCAGCACCTCCTTACACCGCTAGATAAATCTAACTAATCTATCAATTGTTTCAGAACCTCCAAGCGGGGGTCGATCTGACGTTTTTCGCAGCCGCAGCTGCCTTCATTGAGATTTTTCCCGCACACCGGGCAAAGGCCGCGGCAATCGGGCCGGCAGAGATATTTGGTAGGGAGCTCCAGCAGGATATCTGCGCGGAGCAACTCGTCCACATCCAGGTCATACCCGTCCAATGTGAGATACTCGTCGTTGTCTTTCTCCTCCAGGGAACGGGCTAGCCGGTGCCGGAACGAGTAGCGGTAGTCCCGCTCAAATTCCTCGGCGCAGCGGTCGCACGGCATCCGCAGGCGGAACGACGCTTCCATCTCCAACAAAACGGCCCCCGCCTCACGGCGGACCGTCCCCGACGCCTTAACGGGCGTACAAAAAGGGCGGCAGGAGTTGATCTCCACAGAAGACCAGTCCAGCTCATATGCAAACGGGAGGGGCTGCGCCCCTTGCTCGAGGAAGATGCTTTCCAGCTTTAGGATCATGCCAACACACCTCAACGTTACATTTAGCTATTATATCGGTTTTCTAGTCTCTTGTCAAGTAAAAGATTCCAAATCCAGTGGTTTTTTTGCGAATTCCGTGCCGGCGTCCACAAGGGCTGCGGTCAGACGCCTGCTACAGCGGGCTGCGCACCCTCTTGCTCCCTCTCCGGCTTGATGAGGATCAGCGGGGTGAGCTCGTCCGATTGCCCCGCCGGGTTGTCGCGGATGAGCGCGAGCAGATCCGCGTCTGGGACCTCTCGCAGCGAGTCCGACTTCCCAAAGAGCTCCTGGCTCAAATCGTTCGCGTCGACCAGCTGGCAGCTGACGCCCAGCTTTTGCCAGATCTCGTTGCACACTTTTTCCGGCTCGCGGGGATTCAGCAGCGCAAGGTCGTGATAGATCTCAAACGAGGAACCCATATAAAACCCGTCGATGCCGTCGATGCCATGCCCGGCGATCTTGTAAAAGACCCCGTGTTTCCCAAAGAGCTTGGTCACGGCAGAACAGAAGCTGGCAAGCAGGATGCGCGGCAGGCCCGCGAGGTTGATGGCGAGCTGAAGCTTGTACGGCTCGTCCATCGCGACGCCATGGTTGTTGGAAGAAGCGAAGCGGGACAAAAGGCGCGCCCAAAACCCGACTTTGACGTCCTTTTTCTCCACCACATTGTTCTGGCACATGGCGATGATCTTCTCGCTCATGGAAAGGATGTCGCCCTCTTCATACAGCGGGCAGACATATTTTTTCACCAGTTCCACATAGGATTCCCCGCGCTGGACAAAATGCGTCTGGATTGCGTACCGGCGGTACGTCTTTCCGTTAACCTCGATGTTGCTGCGCAGGTAGTAGACGACCCCGTTTTCCTCCCGGCGCTCTTCCGGATGATTTCTAAAAGCCATGTTTCTTGCTCTCCCCCGCTCCGCTGGAGCCTTTTTCCGGCAGGAATCCCGCCGGCGCAAAGCTGCTGCCGGAAGGTCCTCCCGGCAGCAGTACCCTTTGTGTGTTTTTCCGCTTTTTACACCTTGTCGACAATCCCGTTCAGGCTTTCCGGAATGGCGGAGGCGTCGGCAGAGACCGAGAAGGTGAGCCGGACTTCCGCTTGGCCCGCCAGCTTATTGGCCTTCTCGATGAACGCCGCCAGCGTCTCCATGTCGTCGCCGATGATCTTCAGCGTGGAGTCAATGAACATGTCGGTCACATCGTAGTTACCGGCGCAAATGCCGCTCAAAAAGCCGAACAGCATCTCCGGCCCCTGCACGCCGTAAGCCTCGGTGTCGACGAGGCGGGCGCGGTGGGAAATATCATAGGTGAGTTTGAGGCCCTTTTCGATGACAACCACGTTGCCATTGGAGACCCTGACCGCCTCGTTCGCGCTTTCGATCAATTTCTTTGTTTTGCCGGATCCTTTTTTACCTACTAAAAGAGTTACCATCTTGCAAACTCCTCCTGTTTCCTGTCAATATTGTTGCCGCGGCAGCGGCGTTTCAAACCTCGCGCTGGGTTATTTTTGGAGCCTTGCCTCCAAAGCGGCTTTTTCCGCCTCATAGCCGGGCTTGCCCAGCAGGGCGAACATGTTCTTTTTGTAGCTCTCCACGCCGGGCTGGTCAAACGGGTTGACGCCCATCAGGTAGCCGGAGATCGCGCAGGCCTTTTCAAAGAAATAGATCAGCGCGCCAAGCGAACGTTCGGAGAAATCCGGCACGCGGAGCACCACGTTCGGCACGCCGCCGTCGGTGTGCGCCAGCACGGTGCCTTCAAACGCCTTTTCGTTCACATAGGCCATTGATTTTCCTTCCAGGAAGTTCAGGCCGTCTACATTCTCAGGGTCATTGCCGAGGAAGATCTCTTCCTTGACTTTGTCGAACAGCACAACCGTCTCAAACAGAGAGCGGCGGCCGTCCTGGATATATTGGCCCATCGAGTGCAGGTCCGTGGAAAAAATAACGGAAGCCGGATACAGGCCTTTGTGGTCCTTGCCTTCGCTCTCGCCGTACAGCTGCTTCCACCATTCGCACATCAGCGCGAAGCACGGCTCGTAGCTCGCCAAGATCTCGATCTCCTTGCCCTTGCGGTAGAGGATATTGCGGACCGCCGCATACTGGTAGCAGGGGTTCGCCGCGAGGTCCGGGTTGTTGTATTCCTTGCGGGCTTCGTTCGCGCCTTCCATCAGCGCGTCGATGTCCGCGCCGCACACGGCGATGGGCAGCAGGCCGACTGCGGTAAGCACCGAATAGCGCCCGCCGACGTCGTCCGGGACGACGAACGTTTCATAACCCTCCTGCGTGGCCAGCTTTTTCAGCGTGCCGCGGGCCTTGTCGGTCGTGCAGTAGATGCGCTCGCGCGCGCCCTCTTTACCGTATTTCTTTTCGAGGAATTCACGGAACACGCGGAACGCGATGGCCGGCTCCGTCGTGGTGCCCGATTTGGAAATCATGTTGATGGAAACGTCTTTGCCCTCGCAGATGTGCAGCAGCTCCGCCAGCGCAGAGGAGCTGATGCTGTTGCCCGCAAAATAAATATCGGGGGTCTTCTTCGGCAGGGCGTTATACTGGTTCGATTTAAGGTATTCAATTGCCGCGCGGGCGCCCAGGTACGAACCGCCGATGCCGATGACGACAAAAACGTCCGTGTTCGCCTGAATGCGCTTCGCCGCCTCTTTGATGCGCGCAAATTCTTCCTTGTCGTAGGCCTCTGGCAAGTCGACCCAGCCGAGGAAGTCGTTGCCGAGCCCCGTCCCCGCGTGGAGCTCTTCATGGGCAAGCTTTACCTGCGGCGCCATCGATGTATATTCCTTCTCAGAGATAAAGGCTCCCAGATGCTTGGTATCCAGTTTGATAGACATTCCATAACCTCCCTTTGCTCGTTTGGTTGCTCCCTGGTCTTTATTTTACAATATCTTGCGGATATTTGCAAGGCAAGACGGACAAATATCCCAAAATATTTGCTCTGCCCTCCTCACGCGCGCAGAAATGCGTCCCATAGGCGCAAAAACGCGGAGGAAAATGTGACCGGCGCCACGCTTTGCGCGGCAAGGATTTCCGTCTCCTGGAGCGCCGCCCCGTCGAGAAGGTACCGCACGGAACCGGCGGCGTCCCCCTTTTCTACCGGGGCGGTGAGCTTCTCCGGGAGGTTCAGCTCGCAGGTCACGTCCCCCTCCCGCCCTTTCGCCACCAGCAGGCGGCCGGCGGGGGCCGTTTCCAGCGGGACAAAGGGCTGCATCCCCTTTTCCACCGGGAGCTCCGGCAGTTCCGGCGGCTGCGGGGACGCCATCGCCCAGTTGGCAAAGCCGTAGTCGAGCAGCGCGGCGGCGGAAGAAAAACGGTCCGACGTGTTGGCGCTGCCCAGAACCACGGCGATGAGCGCCATGCCGTCCCGTTCCGCGGTGGCGCTGATGCAGCTGCCCGCCTGGCTTGTGGTGCCGGTCTTCAGGCCGGTGATGCCGCTGTAGGTTTTCAGCAGCTTGTTGGTGTTCACCAACTGGGTCTCCCCGCCGCGCAGCGTGTCAATCCACGTGCCGGCATAGGAAAAGATGCGTTCATGCCGCATGAGCGCCGCAGACATCAGGGCCACGTCGTAGGCGGAGGTCAGGTGACCCTCCTCGTCCAGGCCGTTGCAGTTGCAGAACGTCGTGTCCGCCATGCCGAGCTCCTGTGCGCGCCGGTTCATCTGTGCGACGAACGCTTCCTCCGTCCCGGCGACTGCCTCCGCCAGCGCCACCGCCGCGTCGTTCGCGCTCATGATGACTGTCGCTTTGATCAGGTCGTCCACCGACATGACTTCGCCTTCCTCCAGCCAGATGTCGGAGCCGCCCATTGACGCTGCGTGCGCGCTCGTTGTGACCGGGTCTTCCAGCCGGAGGCGCCCGCTGTCGAGCGCCTCCATTACGAGAAGGAGCGTCATAACCTTCGTGATGGAAGCGGCCGCGCGTTTCTCGTGCGGATTCTTCTCAAACAGCACCTGGCCGGTTTCGGCCTCCATCAGCACGGCTGCCGGCGCTTTGATCTCCTCGGCCGAGAGCGCCGCCGCCGGCGTAACCGCCGCGCAGGCAAAAGCCGCGGTAAGCGCCGCGCAGGCCAGGCGTTTTGCCCATTTCATGCTTTCCACCTCCCACAGATCAGCCCGTCAAACGGGCCTTTCTCCATAGGTATGCGGGAAGCGCGCGTTCTATCCGCGCCGGGCGGCGTTCTCCGGGCCGGCGGGCCGCACCGGGATGCCGCGCGAAGCCAGGTAACCCTTTAATTCGGGGATGGCGATCTCCCCGAAATGGAAGAGCGACGCCGCCAGCACCGCGTCGGCCTTGCCGCGCGCAAACGCGTCATAAAAATGTTCCATAGTCCCCGCGCCGCCCGACGCGATCACCGGGATTTGCACGCGTTCTGACACAGCCCGAGTCAATTCGAGGTCGTAACCCTGCTTGACGCCGTCGCAGTCCATGCTGGTGAGCAAGATTTCCCCCGCGCCGAGACGCTCGGCTTCCACGGCCCACGCGAGCGCGTCCCGCCCGGTGTCCACGCGCCCGCCGTTGAGGTAAACGGTCCAGCCGCCTTCCGGCCTGCGCTTTGCGTCAATCGCGCACACCACGCACTGGCTGCCGAATTTCTCCGCTGCCTCGCGCAGAAGCGCCGGGTTTTTCAGGGCCGCCGAATTGACGGACACCTTATCCGCTCCGGCGCGCAGCAATTTGGTGAAATCCTCCACCGTGCGGATGCCGCCGCCGACGGTAAACGGGATGAAAATCCGGCTCGCCACTTCCTGCACGATGCGCAGCATCGTCCCGCGCTCTTCCGCGGAAGCCGTGATGTCGAGCAGCACCAGCTCATCCGCTCCCTGGCGGTTGTAGGCCTCCGCCGCCTCCACCGGGTCGCCGGCGTCCCGCAGGTCGACAAACGACGTCCCTTTAACCACCCTGCCGCGGTCTACGTCCAGGCAGGGGATAATCCGTTTCGCATACATCCGCCGTCCCCCCTTTTCAAATCATTGCGGCAAAATTCCGCAGCATTTCCAGCCCGGTTTCGCCGCTTTTTTCCGGATGGAACTGCACGGCATGCAGGTTCCCGCGGGACACCGCCGCGTCGAACGCCACGCCGTAGCGCGCCTGGGCCGAGACATCGGAGCGGTTCTCCGCGAACGCGCAGTACGAATGTACAAAATAAACATAGGGTTCTTCCGGCAGGCCGCGGAACAGGCCGTCCCGCTTTTGCAGCAAAAGGGAATTCCAGCCGATGTGCGGGATCTTCAGGCCCTCCTTTGGCGGGATGCGGCAGATCTGTCCCGGCAAAATCCCCAGCCCGCGCACGCCGGGGGATTCCTCGCTGCCGCCAAACAGCAGCTGCAGCCCCAGGCAGATGCCCAAAAACGGCCGCCCGGAGCAGGCGAATTCTTTCACGGCATCCTCTAAGCCGGAGGCCCGCATCGACGCCATTGCATCGCCGAACGCGCCAACCCCGGGCAGCACGGCGGCGTCGGCGCGCAACAGCGCCTCCCGGCTGTCCGTCACCGCGGCGTCCTCGCCGAGGTAACGGAACGCTTTTTCCACGCTGCGCAGGTTCCCGGCGCCGTAATCAATGATCGCGATCAATTTTCCTTCTCTCCCTCCCCCGGCCAAAAGGAACCCCCGGCCGGTCCGGTATCGCTTTCATTATACCTGTTTTTTCTGCTCGCCGCAAGGCGCGGCAATTTTCTATTATTTTCTAATTTTATAATTTTATCTCGATTGATTATGGTATAGTAAAATTTAATCTGTTTTTATAGGAGTGTTCTTCATGGACCAGTGGCAAACACTGATCGGAATTGATTACGTTTCATTGGCCGGCATCGCCGTGGGCCTTTCGATGGATGCGTTTGCCGTCTCCCTGACGGACGGCGCGGTCTCCAAAAAAGTCACCTGGCGCTACGCGGGGAAAATTGCCCTCGCGTTCGGCCTTTTCCAAGGCTTCATGCCATTTCTCGGCTGGTTGGTCGGCACGGTGGGCGCAGGCCTCATCAGCAGCCTGGACCATTGGATTGCGCTGATCCTTCTGGGGTACCTCGGCGTTCAAATGCTGCGGGAATCCCGCAACCACAAGGAAAGCGGCGGCCCCCTGCGCGACGGCATCGCCTGGAAGGCGCTGTTGGTTTCGGCGGTCGCCACCAGTATTGACGCGCTGGCCACTGGCATTTTGCTCCCCTCCGCCGTGGGCGCGTCCACCATTCCGGCGATGATCCTTTCTGTTTCGCTCATCGCGCTGGTAACCTTCCTGCTTTGCTTCCCCGGCGTGTACATTGGCAAACGCTTCGGCGCGCTGCTCTCTTCCAAAGCGGAGGTCCTCGGCGGAATCGTGCTCATTGGCATCGGCCTGAAGATCTTTGTGGAACATACCTTTTTTTAATCTGGACTTCCCGAAAAATATCAAACGGCCGTGCGCACAATCTTCCCTGCGCACGGCCGTTTTGCGTCATTCTCCCACTGCGAACGCGTGATCCATCGGGCCGGGCCCGGCGCCAAGGTCCAGCCCTGCCGCCAGCGCGCCCGAAAGGTAGTCTTTCGCGCGGCGAACCGCCGCCGGCAGCGGCATCCCCTTGGCTAAATTGGCGGCAATTGCGCTGGAAAGCGTGCAGCCGGTGCCGTGGGTGTTCCCCGTTTGGATGCGCTTCCCATAAAACCAGGTTGCGCTTCCGTCATAGAGCAGGTCGTCGGCGTCCTGCACGCGGTGGCCGCCTTTACAGAGCACCGCGCAACCGTAGGACTCGTGGATGCGGCGGGCGGCCGCTTCCATCCCGGCGGCGTCGGAGATGGTCTCGCCGCAGAGCGCTTCCGCCTCCGGAATATTCGGCGTAACAAGGGACGCGAACGGCAGCAGCAGCTTTTTCAGCGAATCCATCGCATCCTCCGGCAGCAGCCGGGAGCCGCTGGTGGAGACCATCACCGGGTCCACAACCACCGGCCGCGCGTCGTATTCGCGCAATTTTCCCACCACCGCTTCAATCAGCGCCGCGCTGCCGAGCATCCCGGTCTTCACCGCGTCAGGGCGGATATCGCGAAAAACGCTGTCCATCTGCTGCGCCACAAAATCCGGCGGGGTCTCAAGAATACCGGAGACGCCGTTGGTGTTTTGCGCCGTCAGCGAAGTAATGACGCTCATCCCGTAGACGCCGTTTGCCGTCATGGCCTTCAGGTCCGCCTGGATTCCTGCGCCGCCGCTCGGGTCGCTGCCCGCAACCGTGAGCGCCGCCGGCCGTTTGCGCTGCGGCGTCACGACGCGCTCCGCCAAGCAGCGCATCCGCCGGGCCGCCGCCTCCCGGTCCCCAGCGCTGAACAGCGCGCTCACCACGGCCAATCCGCAGAGGCCGAAGCCTTCGAGCGCCAGCGCGTTCGTCTCCTGGATGCCGCCGATTGCCACAACGGGGATGCCCACTGCACAGATGCGCCGCAGCTCCGCGAAGGGAAGCTTCCCGGCATCCGTTTTCGTGCCGGAGCCAAAGACCGCTCCGCTGCCGACATAGTCCGCACCGTCGCGCAGCGCCTGCTCCGCCTCCGCGCGGTTGTGCGCGCTTGTTCCAATGATGGCGTGCGGGCCAAGGATTTCCCGCGCGCGCCGCACCGGCAGATCGCCCTGCCCCACATGGACGCCGTCCGCCCCGGCGCGGCGGGCCGCTTCGACGTCGTCGTTGACCAAGAGCGGCACGCCGTAACGCGCGCAGACCGGTTTGAGCCGCCGCGCAAGCGCCTCCCGTTCTTCCCCGGAGGCGTGCTTTTCCCGCAGCTGCACACAAGTCGCGCCGCCGCGTAAAACCTCTTCTACCGCCTCTTCCAGCGGCCGGCCAGCCAGATCTTTCTGTTCTGTCACAGCATACAACAACAGTTGCTCTTTAGAAAAATTCAATGGTTTCCCTCCATTCGCGGATCTTCCAGGCGGCGTCAAATAAACACGCGTGCAGCGTACCCGGGCCGCCGCCGGCTTGCCCCGACCTCTCCCAGGCCTCCTGTGCGCACGCCTTCCAAAACGAGGACGCGGCCACAGCCGCGCGGAAGGGGTCCGGTTCCGCCGCGCAAAACGCCCCAAGGAGCGCCGACAGCATGCAGCCGGAACCCGTCACCAGGCCCATCATCCGGCTCCCACCGGCAATCTTTGCGAGCCGGCCCGCATGCGCCGCCAGATCCTCCGGGCCGCTCAGCAGCACGGCCGCGCCGGTCTGGCGCGACAATTCCTGCGCTGCGGCGGCGCGCTCCTCCACGCTCGCCGCGACGCTGTCCACGCCGGAAAACGCGGTGCGCTCCCCCAGCAGCGCCCGGCATTCCGAATAATTGCAGTGGATCACCTGCGGATGCGCCGCGCGCAGCAGGGTTGACACCCGCGCCAGCCGCCACGCGCTCGCCCCCGCGCCCACGGGATCCAGCACCACCGGGCGCCCGGCCGCGCGGGCCGCCTCCGCCGCCTTTCGCATTGCGCGGAAGCGGCTTTCGTCCGGCGTGCCGCAGTTGAGGGAGACCGCGCTGCACGCGCGCGCGACTTCGGCGGCCTCTTCTTCGGCCTGCGCAAGGATCGGCTTGGCGCCCACTGCCAGCAGCACGTTTGCAACATCGTTTGCCGCCGCTGTATTGCAGATGCAATGGACGCGCGGGGACCCCTGGCGGACCGTTTCCAAAACCGCCTGCATCATGCGTTGATCATCCGGCGCATTGCGTCAAATGCGCCGCTTCTTTTTAATACCGCGAGAAACGCCGCCGCAAGGATGGTCCCGCCCGCCGTGGAGACAAAGAACGGCAGCATGTAGGTGACCGCCGCCGCTTCCTGCCCCATCAATTGTACCGCGATGGGCCAGGCAAGCAAACCGCCGAGCACCGCGGTGCCGAACACCTCGCCCAGGCACGTTGCCCAAACGCGCTTGGTGGCGGCGAAAACCAGGCCGCAGAGAAGCGCGCCGCACATGCTGCCCGGAAAAGCCAGCAGGCTGCCTGTGCTGAGCAGGTTCCGCACCAAGCTGGTAGCGAATGCCATGCCGAAGCCGTACCACGGCCCTAAAAACACTGCCGCCAGCACATTGACCAAGTGCTGCACCGGGTAGCACCGGGACGCGCCGACGGGGATGCTCAGCGGCGAGCACGCCACCGCCACCGCCGCCAGCATTCCCGCGACGGCTAATTTTTTTATCCGGATCGATCGTTGGTTCATCCTTTTTTCCTCCTCGCGCCTTTGCGCGCTTCTATCATAGCACAGGCGGAAACGTTTCTCAAGCGCTTCGCGCGCTTTTGCCTTGCGCCGCCGGCGGATCTTGTGTTATACTGGGCAGGCCGGGACGCCCCGGCGTTAGGAGGAAAAACCATGCAACTAGAGCACGCCCAAAACGGGCGCCTGACACAAATGGAGGAACTCTACCGCGCAGCCTTCCCAGAAGAGGAACGGAAGCCGTTCCCTCTGCTGCTCTCCCTGCGCGAGCAGGGCCGCTGCGACCTTTTGGCCATCGCCGGGGACAACGGCGAATTTTTAGGCTTAACGGTCCTGTTGTTTGACGGCGGCCTCGCGCTGGTGGATTATTTCGCTGTGTGCGAGGGAGCACGCGGCCAGGGAACTGGCAGCCGGGTTTTAGACCTTTTGCGGGAACGCTACCCGGACAAACGGATCTTTTTGGAGATCGAACAGCCGGACCCAGACGCAGAAAACGCGGTACAGCGCGAGCGGCGCAAGCGCTTCTACCTGCGCAACGGTTGCAAGGAAGCCCATGTGTTCGCGCGCGTGTACGGCACGGAGATGGAGCTTTTGCAGGTTTCCGGCAAGCCCGTCTCCTTTTCGGAGTACTGCGCGCTGCTGCGCCAGGTCTTGGGGGAATCCGTTTTCCAACAGCTCCACCCGGTGGAGATGCCGCAGCCCGTCTGCTGATGCGGCATCCCCCAAAAAGCCAAGTCCCGCCCGGTTGCCCGGGCGGGATCTTTTTTGGGAAATGGCCGTGCGCAAACGCGCCCTATGATGGGCGGTAATCCGGGCGGCGGAACGGGGCGCGAATCTCCTCTTCGATGAGCGCATGGTATTTGCGCGGATGGCGGTATGCGTTGCCGAACGCTTCTGCCTCGCGGTAACGGCGCAGCGCGTCTAAATCCACGTGGGCAAGATAGATCCCCGCATCCCCCGGCGCTTCCAGCCGGCACATGTCGTAGGGCTCGTCCCCCACGCCGAACGCGATGCCGTCAAAAACGCTCGAATGCCCGTTGCAGTCGGGGTACCCTTCCGGGTAATTGCAGGTGGCGACGCACAGCATGTTTTCAAACGCCCGTGCGCGCAGCTGCGCCAAGCGGTTTTGCTCCATCGGGCACGCGTTCGGCACCAGGATCAATTCCGCCCCTTGCAGCATCAAGATGCGCGCGCTCTCCGGGAACTCACGGTCGTAGCAGATCATCGCGCCAACCTGCACCTCGCCCGCCGCGGTGTCGAGCGCCGCCACGTGGAACCCGTCTCCCGGCGTGAGGTAGCGCTCCACATCGAAGTCGCAGGTGTGCACCTTCGCGTAGCGCAGGACCTCTTTTCCGTGGCGGTCGAACAAAACCAGGCTGTTTTTGGGCCCGGTTTCACAGCACTCCAGAAATGTGACGGCGACGGCCATTGAGAGTTCCTGCGCGACGGCGCGGTACGCTTCGATAAACGGGCTTTCCACCGGGATAGCCCGCGCCGCCCAATGCGCCGGCTCCCCTTCCATGCGGTAACCGCAGCTCCACATTTCCGGGAAAAGCGCGATATCCGCCCCGGCCTCTTTGGCCCTGCGGCACGCCTCCAAACCCAGGCGGCAGGTTTCTTTCTTGCTTTCCGCCGGATAAAGCTGCATCAGCGCTAAGCGTAATTCGCTCATCGTTCTCTCTCCTTTCGGCACGCCCTGTCAAACGGTTTGACGCAGGGCCTGGTTCCATTTTTGATCAGGATTCCGCGAGCATCCGCAGGAATTCTTCTTCCGTAAGCACCGGCACGCCGAGCGCCTGGGCTTTTTCCAGTTTGCTGCCAGCTTCCTCCCCCGCCACGACGAAACTCGTCTTTTTTGAAACGCTGGAGGCTACCTTGCCGCCCGCACGTTCCACCATCGCGGCGGCTTGGGCCCGTTTGAGCGTCGGCAGCGTCCCTGTCAAAACGAAAGTTTTGCCTTGCAGCTGCGCGCCGGCGGCCTCCGTTTCTTCCGTCATGCGCACGCCGGCGTCCCGCAGGCGTCCGGCGAGATGCGCCGTCCCGGGCAGGTCGAAAAAGGCGCGCACGCTGTGTGCGATCACAGCGCCAAATCCCTCTACGGCGGCAATCTCCTCCTCTTCCGCCGAAAAGATCGCGTCCATCGAGGGGAAGCGCGCGCAAAGCAGCTTGGCCGCTTTTTGCCCGACGTGAGGGATGCCGAGCGCATACACCAACCGGGAAAGGCTGTTTTCCTTAGAGCGCGCGATTGCCGCCACCAGGTTCTGCGCCGATTTTTTCCCCATGCGCTCAAGCTTCTCCAGCGGCTCTTCCCGGAGGGAATACAGGTCCGCGGGGGAAGCCACCAATCCCGCCGCCAAAAGCTGCTCGATGACCGCCGGTCCGAGGCCGTCGATATCCATTGCGTCGCGCGAGGCAAAATGGATCAAATGCCGCGCAAGCTGCGCGGGACATTCCGGATTGGTGCAGCGCAGCGCCGCCTCGCCTTCCTCGCGGGAGACCGGTTCTCCGCAGGACGGGCAAACCTCCGGCAGGCGGTACGGCTGCGCGCCCTTTGCATGTGCAACGACGCGCACCACCTCCGGGATGATCTCCCCAGCTTTGCGCAGCACAACGGTGTCGCCCAGGCAGATCCCTTTTTCGTCGATGAAATCCTGGTTGTGCAGCGTTGCGCGGGAGACGGTTGTCCCCGCAAGCTGCACCGGGCCAAAGACGCCTGTGGGCGTTAAAACGCCGGTTCTCCCGACGTTGACCTCTACCGCCAGCAGCGTGGTCTCTTTTTCCTCCGGCGGATATTTATACGCCTCGGCCCATTTGGGGAATTTCGCCGTGCTGCCAAGCGCTTCCCTCTGGGCAAAATCGTCCACCTTAACAACGGCGCCGTCGATGGAATACCCGAGTTCCCCTCGCATTTCTCCGATGCGGCGCACTTCTGCAACCGCTTCCCCGATCGTCGCGCAGCGCGTATAAAACGGCGGAACCGTGAACCCCAGCGAACGCAGGTATTCGAGGGATTCTGCGTGACGGGAGAGCGTTTTCCCTTCTACTTGCTGCACATTGAACACGAAAATATCGAGCTGGCGTTCCGCTGTGATGCGCGGGTCCTTCTGCCGCAGAGACCCGGCCGCCGCATTGCGCGGATTCTTAAACGGCCGCTCCCCTCTTTCCTCCTGCCGCGCCGAAAGGCGGAGAAAGCTCTCGTGGGACATATAGACCTCCCCGCGCACCTCCAAAAACGGCACCGGCTCGCGCAGCTGCTTCGGGACCGTGCGGATGGTGCGGATATTTTCCGTCACGTCCTCCCCGACCAGGCCGTCGCCGCGCGTGGAGCCGCGCACATACACGCCGTTGCGGTATTCGAGGGCGACGGAAAGGCCGTCGAATTTCGGCTCGACGACATAGACCGGATCTTCCACGAGGGAGCGGACGCGGCGGTCAAAGTCACATAGTTCCTCTTCAGAAAAAGAATCGTGCAAGCTTTCCAGCGGCACTTCATGCCGCACCGGCGCAAATTGGCTGCGCACCGCCCCGCCAATTTTCCGCGTCGGCGAATCCGGCGTAGCAAGCGCCGGGAATTCTTCCTCCAGGTCCTGCAATTGCCGGTAGAGGCGGTCGTACTCGTCGTCTTCGATCTCCGGCGCATCTTCCGTATAATATTTTTGATTGTGGTACGTAATTACGCGGACCAATTCTTCCCATTTCTGTTTTGCTTCCAAAAACTCCATCTCATTTTCCTCCGTGCGGCCTGGGCCGGCCTGATCCTTGTCATAGCAGGAGCTGCGGGAAAACCAACGGTCAGGAGGAACGGTCCTCCAGCGCGAGCCGCGCGTACGTCTCCGGCACCGGGCCCATCAATACGGTCTCCGCCACTGGGACGCCGGTTTCCACCTCCACCTGCGTGTGCGCGCCCGGCAAAAACGCATTTACTTCCGCCCGCACCCGCAGCGTGAGCACATGCCGCGCCTGGTTGATCCCCGCCGATTCCAGCGAACCCTCGAGGTCCGTTTCGACATTCCCCGCCAAGGTGACCAACAGCGGGACCTCCGGGCCGCGGCCGTGCAGCAGGCTCCCGCCCAGCAGCGTGCCAAGCGGGATGCCCGTTTCCACATGCCGGTTGCCGAGCTTTTCCTGTACCGCCTGCGTGACAGCCGCCTTTAGCCGGTTGGCGGACGCCATGTCCGCCGTCACCGCTAAGACCTCGCCCGCGCTGCCGCGCTCCATCTGCACCAGGGTCTCTTCCTCTGCGGCGCTTTCCTCCAGCGCTTCCTCTACCGCCTCTTCTACCGCTGCAGTTGCTGCGCGCACCGCTTCGTTCCCCGCGTAAACGCGCAGCAGCGGCGCAACCGCAGCTTCAAACAACGCCCACGCGCCTGCGCAGAGCAGCGCGCACGCCAACAGTGCGGCCACCCGCCGGCAGCGCAATTTGCGGCGCTTCCTCCGGTAACGTTTCATCCCGCCGCCCCCTTTGCCAGTTTCTCTATTCCAGCTTATCGCAACAGCCTGGCCTGTGTGCGGGGATGAAAAACGGCGCAAAAGGGCAAGGCCTTTTACGCCGTTTCATGAAATCAAATTTCTTGCAGGGGCTTACTCCGCCGCATCCTCCGCGTTCTTCCCCTCTTCGTCCAGCAGGGCGCGGATCGACAGGCTGACGCGATGCTTATCAAAATCGATGTCGGTGATCTTGACTTTGACCGTGTCGCCGACTTTCAACACATCCTGCGGCTTCTCAATGCGGTGATCCGCGATCTGAGAAATATGAATCAGGCCGTCGATGCCCGGGATAACCCTGGCGAACGCGCCAAAGGTCGTCATACCGACCACCTGGACCTCCGCGGCGGTGCCAACCGGGTAATCCCTCTTCAGGATCTCCCACGGGTTGTCTTCCGGACGCTTGTAACCGAGCGAGATTTTCCCCTTCTCGCGGTCGAGGCCCTTGATATAAACATGGACATTGTCGCCAACGTTGACCACCTCAGACGGGTGCTTCACGCGGCCCCAGGACAGCTCGGAAATGTGGATCATGCCGTCAATGCCGCCCAGGTCGACAAACGCGCCGTAAGACGTGAGCGACTTGACAACGCCGTCGTACTCCTTGCCTTCCTCTGCGGTCTCCCAGAACTTGTCCGCCATCGCCTTGCGCTCATCCTTGAGCACAGAACGGATGGAGCCCACCGCACGGCGGCGGGAACGGTTGACCTCAATAATGCGGAGGCGGACTTCCTTCTTCAGCAGGTCGTCCAGCGGGTCGCCGCGGGACGCCGTCGCAAGGGACGCCGGGATGAAGACGCGCACGCCCTCGGTCACCGCAATAACGCCGCCTTTGATGACCTCCGTCACGGTGCCCGTGAGGATGTCGCCATTTTCTTCCGCCTCGGCGATCTTCTCCCAGCCCTTGATCGCATCCAGGCGCTTCTTCGAAAGCATGATCGTGCCTTCCTGGTCGTTGGTGCGCATGATGAGAAGATCCATCTCGTCGCCAACCTTTACCAGATCCTCGGCCTTGGCGTTCGGGTCCGCGGAAAGTTCGGAGAGCGGAACAAAACCGGCCTGCTTCCGGCCGACATCCACGTAGATCTCATTCGGGGCAATGCCGACAACCACGCCGTGTACCTTTTCATCTGTATTTAAACTTTTGAGGGATTCCTCAAGCATCTCCTCAAAGTTGGATTCGGTGGACTCCACCGGCATTTCCATGCCCTCTTTCATTTCTGTCATGGTAACTAGTACCTCCTTTATGATACTTGCCGGCGTCGACGCGCCGGCAGTAATGCCGATTTTTGCCGCGCCCCTGAGCAGCTGGGACGGGAGCTCCCTTGCTGACTCCACCAAATAGGTTGGGCAAAAACCGCTGCAAACCTCCCGGAGCTTTGCGGTGTTGGAGCTTTGCCTGCCGCCCACGATGATCATCGCGTCGGACTGGGCGGCCAGCTCCGCGGCTTCCGATTGACGTTGTACAGTAGCATTACATATTGTATCAAAAATTGTAGCATTTGTACATACCCTTTTTAGAATTTCTTCGCAGATTTTCCATTCGGTCTGTTGAAATGTTGTTTGTGCTACAACAATTATTTCTTTTTTTGCCAATTCTGGATTTTCCTGGAGCATTGTTTTGCATTCTTCCGCATTGCGGAAGACCCGGCAGGGCCCACAGCAGTGCCCGACGATGCCCTCCACCTCGGGGTGGCCGGCGTCGCCCGCGATGAGCACGAAGCGGCCGTTTTGCGAGGCCTCCCGCACCAAGCGGTGAATCTTGGCCACAAATGGGCAGGTCGCGTCGGCGCATTCCAAACCGAGCGACACGGCGCGGTCCCACACGCGGGCGGGAACCCCATGCGAGCGGATGACCAGCGTTCCGCCGGGAACGGCTTCCTCCGGGCGGGAGACGATGGTCACGCCTTTTTGAGAGAGCTCCTCCACCATCTGCGGGTTGTGGATGATCGGCCCAAGCGTGCAGACGCGCTTCCCCTGCCGGAGCAAAGAATACACGCACTGGACCGCCCGGTCGACGCCGAAGCAGAAGCCGGCGGTCTTCGCCACTTTTATTTCCATATGCACCCCTCCGACAGCATTGCCATTTTCTGCCCAGATATGCGGCAGGCGCTCATTGCAGGCCGAGGGAGGCGAGGTCCCGGTCCCGCATGGCCTGAATCCGGTCCATCACCGCGCGGCTTGCACGCCGGAATTCCGAGGGCGTCCCTTCCGCGAGGCCAAGTTCCTGCGGCAGAACCGGTTCCCCGCAAGAAATGCGGATCTTGTGAAAAAGTTTCGGCACGCCGTCCGGCGTGTCCGCAGTAATGCACACGGGAAGCACCGGCGCGCCCGTTGCGTGCGCCAGCATCACTGCGCCGGATTTCGGCTTGCCAAGCTTGCCATCCTTTGAGCGCGTCCCCTCGAGAAAAATGCCGAGGACCTCGCCGTCCCGCAGCAGATCCTCCGCTGTGTGAATCGCGCCGCTATCCCCCTGTCCGCGATGGACGGGGAACGCGCCGAGCGCCGTGATGACGGCGGAGACCAGCCGGTTTTGGAAGAGCTCCGCCTTCGCCATATAGAAGACCTGCCGGCGGAAGAAGAGGCCCAGGTAGACCGGGTCCTTCATGGAGGTGTGGTTGCTGCACACGATGACAGGCCCTCCCTCCGGCAGACGCGCCGCGCCGTCCCCCTGAAAGCGGAAAAAGAGCCGCAGCAGAGGGGAAACCGCTTTTCCTAACGCGTATAATGGGGTGTACTTCATGAATATCCCGCCGTTTCTTTCAGAATTTTCGGGTTTCAATGGATCTCGGCCTCATCAGGCGCAGCCCGCCGCGCGCACCAGGGACACCAGCCGCGCCACCGCTTCCTCGGGGCTGACGCCGGTCGTATCCAGCAGCACGGAATCCGCCGCGGGCGCCAGCGGCGAGATCGCGCGGTGCGAATCCTGCTCGTCCCGCTGCCGGATCTCCGCAAGGACCTGCTCGTACCCGGCCGGCTGACCCTTTTGCTGCAATTCCAAAAAGCGGCGGCGCGCCCGTTCTTCCGCCGAAGCGGTGAGAAACACCTTGACCTGCGCCTGCGGCAGGACGACCGTGCCGATGTCGCGGCCGTCCATTACGACATTGTGGTTGCGCGCGAAATCCCGCTGCATCGAGAGCAGGCGCGCCCGCACCGCGGGGATTGCCGAGACGCGGGACGCCGCCATCGAGACGGCCCCCGTGCGGATGGCGCCAGAGACGTCCTCGCCGCCAAGGAAGACCCGCTGTTCCCCCTGCACAAATTTCAGCTCGACCTGCACGCCCGGCAGCGCGGCTTCAACCGCCGCCGCGTCAGACGGGTCGACCCCGCCGCGCAGCATACAATAAGCGATGGCGCGGTACAGCGCGCCAGTGTCGATATAAAGGAACCCCAATTCTTTTGCCGCCGCCCGCGCCAGGGTACTCTTCCCCGCGCCGGCCGGCCCGTCGATTGCAACCGCGATCATGTTCCGTCTCCTTCTCCCGGGGCCAAAGAGGCCGCCGCCAAATATCCTGTAGAAAATGCAATCTGTAAATTAAATCCGCCAGTATACGCATCCACGTCGAGCACTTCCCCGGCAAACGAAAGGCCCTGCGCCAGCCGGGAGCGCATCGTCTTCGGGTCTACCTCCTTCACGTTCACACCGCCCGCCGTTACAATGGCTTCCTCCACCGGCCGGAACCCGCGCACCCGCACCGGGAAGTCCTTCAGCAGGCGCGCAAACGCCTGCCGCTCTTCCCGTGTGACCCGGTTGCATTTTTCCTGCGGCGCAATGCCAGAGCGCCGCACCACGACAGGGATCATTTTCCGCGGGAGCAGCCCGCCGAGCGCATTGATGAAATCGCGGTTCTGGTTTTGCGCGAATTCCCGCACTAGGCGGGCATCCAGCTGCTCCGGCGAAAGCGCCGGCTTGAGGTCGATATGGACTTCATAACGGCCTGCCTCCATTTCGCGCATGTGGCTGCTCGCGCTGAGGATCACCGGGCCGGAAACGCCAAAATGCGTGAACAGCATCTCACCGAAATCCCGGTAGATCTCCTTCTTTTTCTTTGTGTCGCGCACGGATATTGCAATATTTTTCAGCGCAAGGCCCTGCATTTCGGCGCAGACGCCATCCTCCGCCACAAGGGGAACAAGGGAGGGACGCAGCGGCGTCACCGTGTGGCCTGCCGGCTGCGCGAGACGGTACCCGTCTCCGGTGGAGCCGGTGGCCGGGTACGAGCAACCGCCGCAAGCCAGGATGGTGTGCGCCGCCTGCACAGGCCCGGCGGAAGTGTGTAAGCCCTCCACGCCGTCCGGCCCAAGGAGCAGGCTCTCCGCCGTCCCGTGCAGCACCTCTACGCCGTTCTGCCGCAGGAAACGCTGCATTGCCTCTACAATGTCCGCCGCATGGTCCGACTGCGGGAACACGCGCCGCCCGCGCTCCACTTTGAGCGGCACGCCAAGCCCTTCAAAAAAGCGCATAACCGCCTGCGCGCCGAAGCGCGAAAACGCCCCGTACAAAAAGCGGCCGTTGCCCGGCGTGGAGGCGACCAGTTCCTGCACCGTGCTGTCGTTTGTCACGTTGCAGCGCCCCTTCCCGGTAATGCTGAGCTTCCAGCCCAGGCGGCTGTTTTTCTCCAGCAGCGCTGTGCGCAGGCCGCGCCGCGCCGCCTCGCCTGCCGCCATCATGCCGGCCGGGCCGCCGCCGGCGACCAAAACATCATACCGCGCCTGTCGGTTCAGAATTCTCATCCACCTTTTCGTAAACTTTATATTCGTCCCAAATATCCTCCAGCTGCTGGAAAATATGCGTGACGTCCTCGCGGTTGTGCAGCGCGGCGGCGACGATCAGCGCCTTGATGAGGCTGAACGGCGCAACAAGCGCGTCCACAATGGACGCCATGTCGCTGCGCGCAAGCAACAGGTAATCGGCGGGCTGCGCCAGCGGCGAAAGCCGGCTGTCTGTAATGGCGATGACCTTTGCGCTGCGGTCGGAGGCGAAATTCATCGCCTTGACCGCTTTGCGCGAATAGCGAGGGAAGCTGATGCCGATAACGGTATCCTCTTCGTTGACGCGGATCATCTGCTCAAAGATTTCCGCTTCGCTAGTCGAATTGACCAGCTTGACCCGCTCGAACATCAGGGTAAAATAATAGTAAAGGAACGAACCCAGCGCGTAAGAGCTGCGCGCAGCCAGAATGTAGATCTTGCGCGCGCGGGCAATGGCGCCGGCAGCCGCATAGAAATCCTCGCGGCTGGTCTCCTCCAGCGTGCGGCGGATCATCTCGATATCCTGGTTGAGGATCGATTCGAGCAGGTCGTTGTCTCCAATGCGCCCGGCGGTCACCTCCATGCGCTGGACGCTGGTGAGCTTGCTGCGGATCATCTCCTGCATGGCCTGCTGCAATTCCGGGTAGCCGCTGTAGCCGATCTCCGTGGCGAAACGCACCACCGTGGATTCGCTCACGCCCACGGTCGCGCCGAGGCGCGAGGCCGTCATGAACGCAACTTTATCGGAATGCTCTTCGATATATTTTGCAATCAGGCGCTGCCCTTTGGAAAACTTCGGCATCCTCTCGCGGATGCGGTCTGTGAGCTGATTATTCATTCCCCTACTCCTGCGTTTCCCCGCGCGCGGTTTCTCTCTTTCTCCGCCCCGCGCGGCGGGCGGAAAAAACCTATTTTATAATAATTCTTTCCTTCTCAAAAATCAAGCGGATTCCTGTTTTCGCCCTTTCATTTTACAATTCCCATACTTTTTTTATTTTTTTAGTTGACAAGCCGCGCGCCCAATGGTATAATAGCAAACGTTGACATGAGCGCGAGTGCTGGAATTGGCAGACAGGCACGTTTGAGGGGCGTGTGTTTATGACGTACGGGTTCAAGTCCCGTCTCGCGCACCAGGCCAGCCTGGGACGTTGGATGCGTCCCAGGCTTTTTTTCTGCCTGCATACCGGCGGGTCCCTCGGGACGACAGAAAGGAGATTTACTGATGAGAAAATTTGTGGATGAATTCAAAGCGTTCGCCCTGCGCGGCAACGTACTGGACATGGCTGTCGGCATCATCATCGGCGGCGCGTTCTCTAACATTGTCTCTTCTTTGACCGACAACTTGATCAACCCCCTCCTCGGCCTGGCCGGCAGCGCGGACCTCAGCCAGCTCGCGTTGCAGCTGGGTGGCTGTGAATTGAAGTTCGGCGCGTTTTTATCCTCCGTCATCAATTTCTTTATAATGGCGCTGGTGCTTTTCTCCCTGCTCAAATTCTCGAACAAGTTGAAGGGCCTCTGGAAAAAGCCGGAAGCCCCGAAGGCCCCGGCGACGAAAAAATGCCCGTATTGCTGTAGTGAAATCCCGGCGGCAGCCGTGAAATGCGCGCACTGCGCCTCGGACCTCCCGCACGGGGAAGACTGAGGCCAAAAGCCCCAAACGCGCCCGTCACACCGCGGGCCCACGGTCCATATACTAGAGAAGAACCTAGAGGAAAGGACCGATGACGATGGACCATTTGCGCCGGTATTTTTTGCGCGCCAACGGCTCGCAGGGCCTTGTGAGCTATGAAGCGTCCCACCTGGGCGCCTTGCGGCGCGTTGTGCGCCTGAACGCCTACCCTGCGCCGCTGATGGAAGAACTTGCGGGTAGCTTGGCGGAAACGGCGGCGGCGTGCGGCCTTGAGGCCGAGACGCCGTGCTGCTTTCTGGACGGCTCTCCTGAGGGCGTCATCCTCCCCGGGATCTCCGCGGCGGTGATGAACCAGCCTGCCTACCTTCCCGAAAGCCACGCCGCCTTTAGCCTGTTAGACGGCGAGATCCCCGCGGTGCGGCAAGCGCTGCGGGAGGCGCAGCGCTGCTTTCGGGAGGCGAAAGGGATCCACGACGCGTGGGAAAAGGTCTACATTGCCAACACGGATTTCGCCGGGGTCCGGCGGTTTGCCGCCGAAAAGAGCCGCGCGCTGATCCCCGGGGAACCGGCGCAGCCGAAAGGCGCCTGCGTCCACCGCTTTTTTGGCGCCGCCACCGCAGACGGCTCCGTGGACCACATTGCGGAGCTGACCGCCGGCCTGCCGAACCGCTATTTTCTCAAGGGCCGGCCCGGCACGGGAAAATCGACCCTCCTGCGGCTTATTGCCGCATATGCGCTCGACCGCGGTTACGATGTGGAGCTGTACCACTGCTCCTTTGACCCGGACAGCGCCGACATGGTGGTCTTGCGCTCGCTCGGCTTCTGTGTATTTGACAGCACGCCGCCGCATGAATATTTCCCCGTACTGCCCGGCGACGAGATCTGGGACCTGTATGCGCTCGCCGTCAAGCCGGGGACGGACGAATTTTACGCTGCGGAGCTCGCGGCCTTCCAGGCGGCGTACCGGGAAAAAACAGCGCAGGCAGCGGAATTCCTGCGCGCCGCAAAGGACCGCTACGGCGCGTTCTGCGCCGGTTTCCTCCGGGATCTCTCCCCCGGCCTTTGGCAGGAAGAAAAAGCCCGCATCCTGCGGGAATTGCTCGGCCCGGCCGCCTAGCGGCGGCCCACAGACCAAAAGCGGCGTGCATCTTGCGATGCACGCCGTTTTTGTTTGCCGGTAAATAAATTAGAATTCCGCGCTGCCGGTCGTCCGTGGGAAGGGGAGCACATCGCGGATGTTGGAAATGCCCGTGAGGTACATGACCATGCGCTCAAAGCCGAGGCCAAAGCCCGCGTGCTTCGCGCCGCCATAACGCCGCAGGTCCAGGTACCACCAGTAGTCCTCCTCGTTAAGGCCAAGCTCCTTGAGGCGGGCGAGCAGCACGTCCATGCGCTCTTCCCTCTGGCTGCCGCCGATGATCTCGCCGATGCCCGGCACCAGCAGGTCCACTGCGGCCACCGTTTTCCCGTCGTCGTTCAGGCGCATGTAAAACGCCTTGATTTCCTTCGGGTAGTCGGTGACGAAAACCGGCTTGCCGAACACCTGCTCCGTGAGGTATTTCTCATGCTCGGTCTGCAGGTCGCAGCCCCATTCCACCTTATATTCAAACGCGTCGTTGTTCTTTTTGAGGATCTCCACCGCTTCGGTGTAGGTGACGCAGCCGAAGTCGGACGAAACAACGTGCTGCAGGCGCTCCTTGAGGCCCTTGTCGACATAGGTGTTGAAGAAATCCAGGTCATCCGGGCAGGTATCCATGACGTATTGGATGATATATTTGATCATATCGCGCGCGAGATCCATGTCGTCCTGCAGGTCCGCAAAGGCGATCTCCGGCTCAATCATCCAGAATTCCGCCGCGTGGCGCGGGGTGTAGGATTTTTCCGCGCGGAAGGTCGGGCCAAACGTATAGATTTTCCCGAACGCCATCGCCATGCACTCGCCCTCCAGCTGGCCGGAAACGGTAAGCGAGGTGTGCTTCTGGAAGAAATCCTGCGAATAGTCGACCGCGCCGTCCGCCGTGCGCGGCAGGTTTTCAGGGTCCAGCGTGGTGACGGTGAACATTTCGCCCGCCCCCTCGCAGTCGCTCCCGGTGATGAGCGGCGTGTGGACATAGACAAACCCGCGGCTGTGGAAGAACTGGTGGATGGCGAACGCCGCCGCCGAGCGCACGCGGAAGGCCGCGCTGAACGTATTGGTGCGCGGGCGCAGGTGCGCAATGGTGCGCAGGAACTCCATCGAGTGGCGCTTCTTTTGCAGCGGGTAATCCGGCGTAGAGGGGCCTTCCACCGCAATTTCCCGCGCGTGGATTTCAAACGGCTGCTTCGCCTCCGGCGTAAGCGTCAGCGTGCCCGTGACGCGGAGCGCCGTGCCGACATTCAATTTTGCAATCTCTTTATAATTCTCGACTTTGCCGTCTTCAAACACAACCTGGACGCCCTTGAAGCAGCTCCCGTCGTTCAAATCAATGAATCCCAGCGCTTTCGAGTCGCGGATGGTCCGCGCCCAGCCGCACACCGTGAGGGTCTGGCCGGCCAGCTCCTGCGCGCTTTGATACAGCTTTGCGATCTCCGTCCTTTTCAAGAAAAGACCTCCTTACTCTGTTTCGCCGGCCATGCGGCAGGCGTTCTTATCTATTGTATAACAGCGCGCCGGTTTACGCAAGGGATTTTCCTCCAAAAAGACCGCCTGCGGTAAAAAACCGCTGAAAAAAAGTTTTTTTCAAAAAGGTCTTGATTTTCCGGAATACTTCCGCTATAATATAACAGTCGCCTGTGGGCGGCGCGCCAAATGGAGAGGTATTCTAATTGGTAAGGAGCCACATTGGAAATGTGGTGTGCCGAAAGGCATTGTGCGTTCGAGTCGCATCCTCTCCGCCAACTGGCCGGATCCGGATTCCCCGGATCCGGTTTTTTATTCCCCTTCCGTTTTTTTCAAAAAAACCTTGCTTTTTCCCTTTCCCTATAGTATAATTATTTACGTTGCATTTCCGGGTGTAGCGCAGATTGGTAGCGCGCTTGAATGGGGTTCAAGAGGCCGCAGGTTCGACTCCTGTCACTCGGACCATCGGAGTATCTTTCGGGATACTCCGATTTTTTCATAAAACCCATCCATAACACAGGGAGGAAGCGAAATGAAACGGGCGTTAATTGGCGGGTTCCTCGCATTGATTGGAACCATCTGGGCCTTGACTTTTTCGATGGTCGCGCTGGGCAATCTGGTCTCCGGCTGGAGCAACCCCCCGGGGCGGTTTTTGACGACCCTCCTGGAAATGGACCTCATGCCCCTGTTTGTCGTGTCGGTCCTTTTAACCCTCTTGGGACTGGTCCTCATGGTGGCTGAATATTTCCGCAAAGACCCCTGATTTTCTTCGCAGCAAAACGGCGGGCGCATCGTTTGGAATGCCCCGCCGTTTTTGGGTCTGTTTTTATTCGCTGCGCAGCGCGTCGATGGGGTGCAGCATCGCCGCGCGCCGAGCCGGCATGTAACCAAACAACACGCCGATGCCGGCCGAAACAAAGAACGCCACGGCAACCACCCCTGCTGAAGGCGCCGCGTCAAACCCAATCAGCGACGCCGCAACGTAAGTCAGCACCGCGCCCAGCAAAATGCCCAGCACCCCGCCGAGCGAGCTCTGCACCGCGGCTTCCACAACGAATTGCCGGAGAATCACCCGCCGTTTGGCCCCAAGCGCCTTGCGGATGCCGATCTCCCGCGTCCGTTCCGTAACGGAGACCAGCTGGATGTTCATGATGCCGACGCCCGCCACCAGCAACGAGATGCCCGCAATGCCAACCAGCAACCCGGTCATCATGCCGGTGATCGTCTCCACCATTTCCATCATCTCGGCAAGCGTCGTCACAGAATAAAGGTCTTCGTCCCCAAAGACGGCAAACAGCTTTTGCTCCAAATAGCTCTTCGCTTCATCCACAGCGCTCTCTTCCGCCAAAAAGGAGTACTGGGAAATCCTCCCGCTTCCGGAAAGTTTCGCCGCGCTGGAATAGGGCAGGTAAACGCAGTCGTCTGAGCTGCCTTCTTCCGAGTCCGCTTCTTCTGCCAAAACCCCTACGACTTGGTACGGCTGCCCATTGATCTTGATGCGCTGCCCAATGGGATCTTCCCCGCTAAACAGTTCCTGCGCAACATAGGAGCCGACCACGCAGGCCTTGAGCTCCGCCTCTGTGTCGGAATAGGTAATAAACCTCCCGGAAGAAAGCTCCAGCCCATTAATGGCAAAATAGCCTTCGGCAACACCGGTAACGCTTGTGCGGTTTAACGTGACGTCTTCCTTGCGCACCGAACCCATGACAGACGCAACGGGAGTCATTTCCAAAAGCAAGCCATCGGAATCCTCCAGCATTTCATAGAGGTCCTCCGGTTCCACATTCCGTGAATCGGTGTTGGTCACGGTTACCGTAACTTGGTCTGCGCCGAGGTCGGAAAAGCTCTCAACAATATAATTCGTCATGCCGTTCATCAAGCTCACCAGGACAATGACCGCCGTCACGCCGATGATAATCCCGAGCATGGTCAAAAACGCGCGCAGCGGCCGTGCCGCCAAGCTTTTAAGCGCCAGTTGAAAGGTTTGCAGCATAGGTCTCTCCGTCCCCGTCAAAGATGATTTTCCCGTCCTGAACCTGCACCACGCGCTGTGCCTGCACCGCAATGGACGGGTCGTGCGTAATGATGATAACCGTGTTCCCCTCGCGGTGGAGCTGATGCAAAAGCGCCAGCACCTCGCGCCCCGTGCGGGAATCCAGCGCGCCGGTCGGTTCGTCCGCTAGGATGAGCGGCGGGTTGCCGACCAGCGCCCGCGCAATGGACGTGCGCTGTTGCTGCCCGCCGGAAAGCTGCGTGGGGTAGTACCCCAATTTGTCGCCCAAACCGGAACCACCAGCGTATCCGCCGATTCCTCGAGGACGATATCTGCCGAGACGTTCATGCCGGGCAAAAGGTTCCCCGGCTCGTCGATGCGCACCGTCACCGGGTACACAGTGACTCCGTTGGACGAACTACTCACCAAACTCACGTTGGTCACCACGCCCGTGTAGCTTTCCTCCGGCAAAGCGTCTGCCGTTACCTGCACGGTCTGCCCAACCGCCACGTCGAGGACGTCTGTTTCGTCGATGCTCATTTCAAAGGTAAGGGCCGACATATCGTAAATGACCGCCATCGCGCCCTGCGACGTCCCCGCATTTAGATTTTCCCCGGCCTTGACATTCTTCTGCACCACCTGGCCGGAAATCGGCGCGGTAATTTCATAATCCGCAAGCTGGTCTTGCTGGTTTTCGAGGGAATCCTTTGCGTCTTCCAAGCTGTTTTCCGCATTTTCGAGCGTGCGTTCCAAAGATTCCAGTTGGTCCTGCACAGAATCCGCGGTAAACCGGAAGAGCGCGTCCCCCGCTTCGAGATAATCGCCTTTCGCTACGAAAACTTCTTCAATCTTTCCGCCGTAATCCGCCGTAACCGTCGTGCCGTCCGGGGCGGAAAAGGTCCCGTCGGCGCTGCACGGCATACCGTTGACCTCCGCCGACGCAGTCATCCCTTCCGAAAGTCCCCCGGGGTTTTCCACCTCGATGGTCACGGTGCGCGTCACCGCGCCGCCCGACGCGGCGTCTTCATGGTCTTCCACGGCGGCTACCGTCCCGGTCAACACGTCCATTGTGCGGTTGACCGTCACCGACGCAGCGTCCCCAACGGAGATCCCTTCCGCCACCGACGCTGCAAACGGGACGTCTAACTGCATGACGCTGTCGTCATACAGCTCCACCAGCGCCGCGCCTTCTTGAACGGCGCTTCCCTCTTGCACAGAAACTGAGCGCACATAACCTCCGCTCGGGGTAACATAGTCCAGCGAATCATAATGGGAAGCGGCTTCGCGGTAATCCGCAAGGGCTTCTTCATAATCCTCCTGCGCCCGCTCTACCTGTTTGTACGCGGAGCTAATCTGCGTTTCCACAGAATCCGTATCCACCCGGTAGAGTACATCCCCTTCCTGTACCTGATCCCCTTCTTCGAAGTCGGCCGCTACAACCTCCCCGCTCACCAAGGCCGTCACGCTGGCAGCGTGAGCGAGCCGCCCTCGTCGCTGGTGGATTCGTCATACAGAAGCGTCACTTCATCGCCGACGCGCACCGCGCGTCCCCCCTCGAGCTCTTCCTTCATTTCCTCGGTCGTCACGAGATATTCCGTGCCGTCCACATAAACTGCCGTGGGGGTCAGGGAGCCGGAAAGGTCGTACGCCACGCCCGTCACCGTGCCGGTCGCAACATTGTCCTGATACACCCATACGGTGCGGGTCCTTGAGCTGTAGTAAGCCGCGCTGCCTTCACTGACCCGGCCGGAAGCCGTTTCGCTATCCACCACCACGCCGTCGATCAGGACCGTCGCCTTGGAAAGCGAGAACGGGACGGCATCCTCCAAGGTTTCTTCCACTAAAACCGGCCCGCGGATGGAGTTTTCTCCTGTTTCGTCCTCTTCATCCTGGAGGGCTTCGAGGTCGATTTCCCCGTCCTCATCCAGCGTGCAGCCAAAGGACGTCCCGTACATTGCGCCCTGCGGGGTTTCCGCCTTCAAAAGGTTATAGAACATCCGCTGCAAGCCCGCCCCGGTAAGCGGGTCCCCCAGGTCCGCGCTAATCCCATCCAGAAGCCCGGTAGACGCATAAGCCGCCCGGCGGCCCTGCGTTTCGTTTTCGCCAAAGTCCGACGCGGTGTAGCCAAGCAAGGCGAGCGCCGCGTCTGCCGCCTCCCGCACCGTGACCGGGTCGTCCGGGCGGAAGACCCCGCCGAGGGAGCCGCTCATCCAGCCGTTCTGTACTGCCGCCGCAACCGCCGCGGCATCATCCCGCGTGGACGGCACATCCGAAAAAAGCTGATATGCCGCCGCAGTGCCTAAGCCGTTATGATACTGCTTGGAAACACTGAGCAGCGCCTGCGCAAACGCGCCGCGCGCGACCGTTTGCTGTTGCGAGGAAACGCCCTCCGCCATTTCCAGCTCGGCGAGCACCGCCGGGGGCAACGAGGAAGAACCGGTTGCCGCAGAGACCGTAACCCCGCCCACAATAAGGCAGGCTGACAACGACGCCGCAACCAGTATTCGGGGAAGAGATTTCATCGTAATTCCGCCTTTCCAAAAGGAATTTTCATCTCGATTATACTGCAAAAAATTGCAAAGAAAAGGAGATTTTTTCAAATTTACAAATCGTTTACGCCGTGTTTTCGATTTTGTGATTTTCCGCTTGAAACCTTTACAGATCATTCAAAAGCGATTCATATCCGCGCTTTATTTCTCCGTCCAACGCATAAAAATACCACCGCACGCGGCGGTAGTCCGCCCCAGCGGGCGGTTCGTCGAATACAAAAAAAGAAAGCCGCCCGTTTGGACGGCTTTCCGGGAAACGCGAAGCCGGTTACAGCGTTTCCGGCTCCGGGAATTCTTCCCCAAAGGTTTCAACCGTTACTTCCACCATGGGCTGCGGCTCGTAGGGCCGGTCCGAATAGTCCCGCTGCACGTTGACAATGCGGTCCGCTTCCTCCATGCCCTCAATAACTTTGCCAAACGCGGCGTACTGCCCGTCCAGGTGCGGCGCGTCCTCCACCATGATGAAGAACTGCGAGCCGGCGCTATTCGGCATCGCCGCGCGCGCCATCGAGATCACGCCGCGGGTGTGCTTCAGGCTGTTCGGCACGCCGTTGGCCGCAAATTCCCCGCGGATGCGGTAGCCGGGCCCGCCCATGCCGGTCCCGTCGGGGTCCCCGCCCTGGATCATGAACCCCGGGATCACCCGGTGGAAAATCGTGCCGTTGTAAAAGCCCTTGGAGGCCAGCGACACAAAATTACGGACGGTATTCGGCGCAACTTCCGGGTACAATTCCACACGGATCACGCCTTCGTTCGTACGAATGGTCACGATTGGATGTTTCATCAAAATCCTCCCCTATTGATTCCTCTTTGCCTGCCGCAGGCGCGGCGCTTGTTTTATTTTATCTCTTTTGCGCTTCCGGCGCAACCCCTAAAATGAGGTCAATCCCGGCGCTCCCACTTGTCGCAGAGCGAAAGGATCTGGTCCGCAAATTTCGCCAGGTCCTTGTTTGCGCCGCCTTCGCTGCGCTCCGCCACATCCATCAGGCGCTGCGCCGCATTGAGCAGGCGCGTGTACGCGGTGGAAACCTTCCTCTTCTTGGCGGCTTTCGGCCGCAGGGCCTCCGGCTCAATGCCCTCGTCCAGCACACGGCCGGTCAAAAGGTCGAACGAACCGAGGTAATTGGGCGCGATGGCGCGGTAGCCAACCTGCTCCAGGTCCTCTGTAAAACCGAGGCAGGCCGTCGGCTCGCCGTGGACAACCAGCACGCAGTCCGGTTTTTCCTCAAACGCGCTGATCCAGCGCAGCAGGCCGGTATGGTCCGCGTGGGCGCTCAAGCCGCGGAAATTATAAATCTGCGCGCGCACCGCGATGGATTCGCCAAACAGCTTGACCTGTTCGACCCCGTCGATGAGCAGGCGCCCGAGCGTGCCGTTCGCCTGATAACCAACAAACAGGACGGCGCATTCCTCGCGCCACAGGTTGTGCTTGAGGTGGTGCCGGATCCGCCCGGCCTCGCACATGCCGCTGGAAGAGAGGATCACCTTGGGTTCGAGATCTTCGTTAAGCCATTTGGATTCTTCAACGCTCTGGCTGATCTTCAAATTGGAAAAACCGATGGGGTTGTAGCCGCTGCGGATGAGCCGGACCGTCTCTTCGTCGGCATAGCCGCGCAGATCCCCGCTGTAAATGCGCGTGGCCTCCGCCGCGAGCGGGCTGTCCACATAGACCGGGAAGTCTGGGGCGGAATGCACCAGGCCGCGCTCCTTGATCTCCCGCAGGAAATACAGCACTTCCTGCGTACGGCCGACGGCGAAGCTTGGGATGACGACATTTCCGCCGCGGCCCAGCGTTGTGTCGATCACCTGCGCCAATTCTTCGACATAATCTTCGTTTTTTCCGTGTTCGCGGTTGCCATAGGTCGATTCCATCACCACATAGTCCGCGTCGTGCAGGTACTGCGGGTCCCGGATAATGGGCTGGTGCAGGTTGCCGATGTCGCCGGAAAACGCCACTTTCTTCGTCACGCCGCCCTCCGTCGCCCAGAGCTCGATGGAAGCCGAGCCGAGCAGGTGCCCGGCGTCCACAAAGCGGAAGCGCACGCCTGGCGCAGGCTCTATTTCCTGCCCATATTCGCACGGGACCAGGTGCTCCAGCGCCTGCTGCGCATCCTGCGCCGTGTAGAGCGGCTCCACTTCTTCCCGGCCAGCGCGGCGGTCCTTGCGGTTTTCGTTCTCCGCGTCCACTTCTTGGATGTGCGCGCTGTCCAGCAGCATGATGCTCAGCAGCCGGCAAGTCGCGCCAGTGGCGTAGATCTTCCCGCGGAACCCCTCCTTCACCAGGCACGGGAGGCGGCCGCTGTGGTCGATGTGCGCATGCGTCACCAAGACAAAGTCAATTGCCGCCGCCGCAAACGGGAGCTTGTTGTCCTCTTTGACATCCTGGCCCTGCTGCAAGCCGCAGTCCACCAAAAAGCGGCTGCCGCTCACCTCCAAGCAGTGGCAGCTGCCGGTGACTTCCTTGTCGGCTCCATAAAAGGTCAATTTCATGGCGGTTTCTCCTTTCCTGTTGTCCGGGTGCTCATTCAAAACGGCTTGGCACCAGCAAGCCCTGGCGGTATGCGTTGAGCAGCAGCGTGAGCTGGAAGATCCGCTCGCTGATCTGGTTGCCGTTGTCGGTGTCCATCACCATCACGCGGGCAGCCACCGGTTCAAACGGGTCCGAATGCGAGACGATGTCCTTATTTTCCTCCACTGCTTTTTCTGTGGTATCAAACGGCCCGTGCGAGAGGATCCGCATCCCGTGCGAGCTGTAGACGAGCGTATAGCCGGCGATGCCGGTGGCCTTGTGGTAGGCGCGGCAGAAACCGCCGTCGATGACGATCAGTTTCCCGTTCGCTTTTACCGGGCTTTCGCCCTCCGCCGCACGCACCGGCACATGGCCGTTGATGATGTGGGAATGCGGGCTCATCAGGCCGAATTCCCACAACAGCATGCGGCAGGTTTCCTCCGAATGGCAGTAGGTATAATAGGGATTTTTCTGCTCCGCCCAGGCGCTGCGGTCCTCAACGAAGAGCCGTTCAAACGCCGTCATCTTCGAGCGGCCGAACAGCGGCGAGCGTTTGCCGCACCAAAGGTACCACATGGAATCATTGTAATACCATTTCCGCTGGTCCCACGACGGGCTGAAATACGCCTTGCGGGCAATCTGTTCAAAGCGGTCCATCAACTCGCGGCCGCGCGCGGGCACGCCGTCCACCGTCACCGTCATCAGCGTGCCGTCCTCATTGAGCGGGATGCAGCCGTGAAAAAGCAGGTTTTGGTTGTAGCAGCGGTACATGCTGCCGTTTTCATAGAGGAACTGCATGTGGCGGCGCAGCGGCCCGCTCTGGTGGAAATCCTGCTTAAGCCCGTCGAGGATCTCCTGCTCTTCCTGCGTAAGCGCATACGGGTCTTCCGGGTCCACCGTGGGGAAAAAAATGGTGTTCATCCGGTATTCCTTGCCTTCAACCGTCACGCAGCGGCGCTCCCGGTCTATTTTCCCAAGCAGGAGGCGGTCTTCCATTTCATACTCCGGGTGGCGCAGGATCACCTGGCCCTCCAGCTTAAACATGAGCACAGAGATGGCCCGCAGCAACGCGTCCGGCCCCGCAGGGGCGTAGACCTGCTGGGCAAACATCGCAAGCCGCCGTAGGCTGATGCCGTAGCCGTTCTCCAGCACCGCCATGTTCCCAGCGGCCACGCTGTTTTTTACCACCGTGGCGATGCACGCCTCGCTGCCGGACGCTGCGCCCATCCAGAGGATGTCGTGGTTGCCCCATTCCACATCCACGGCGTGGTGGCGGATGAGCAGTTCCATGATGCTGTCCGGGCGGGGCCCGCGGTCAAAGATATCGCCCACGATGTGCAGCCGGTCCACCGCCAGGCGTTTGATGAGCGAGGCGAGCGCGCAGATGAATGCGTCCGCGTTGTCGATGCTGATAATCGTATCCAAAATTTTATTGTGGTAGATCTGCTGGCTGCTCCCCTCGCCGGGCTGCGCGTGGAGCAATTCGTCAATGATATAACTGAATTCCTTTGGCAGCGCCTTGCGCACCTTTGAGCGCGTATATTTCGCCGCGGTCTCCTTGCACACGTCTAGCATCTGCAGCAGCGTCGTGCGGTACCAATCCTCGTTCACGAGGCCCTCCCGCTTGAGGCGCCGCAGCTTTTTCTCTGGGTAATAGATGAGCGTGCAGAGTTCGGAGCGCTCCGCCTCCGGCAGCGTTCGGCCGAACACGAGGTCGACTTTTTCGCGGATGACGCCGGAGCAGTTGTTCAAAATATGGAAAAATGCCTCGAATTCCCCATGCAGGTCGCTCATGAAATGCTCGGTCCCTTTGGGGAGGTTTAAGATCGCCTGTAAATTGATGATCTCCGTGCAGACGTCCTGGATGGTCGGATAACGCTCGGAGAGCAGCCGGAGGTACTCCAACGACTGCCGGTCATAGCCGGAAAACGGCGGCGTCACGCGCTTCCGCCCCCTTCCGAAAGCAGCAGGCCGACCGGGCAGTGGTCGCTGCCTAGAATATCCGCGTAAATCATGCTGTCCTCGAGGCAGTCCCGCAGGCGGCGGGAAATTAGGAAATAGTCGATGCGCCATCCGGCGTTGTTTTCCCGCGCATGATAGAGGTAGGACCACCAGGTGTAGGCGCCCGTTTTTTCTGGGTACAAGGCGCGGAATGTGTCCAGGAAGCCGGCGTCCAGGAGTTCTGTCATTTTGCCGCGCTCCTGCGGGGAATAGCCTGCGTTGCCCTCGTTGGACTTCGGGTTTTTCAGGTCGATCGGCTGGTGGGCGACGTTCAGGTCCCCGCACGCGACAACCGGCTTTTCCGCGTCGAGCCGGAGCAGATATGCGCGGAACGCGTCCTCCCACGCCATGCGGTGCGCAATCCGCGCGAGGCCGCGCTGCGCGTTCGGCACATAGACGTTCACCAAATAAAACGACGGGAATTCCAGCGTGATGGCGCGGCCCTCGCCGTCCAATTCCTCTACGCCGAGGCCGTAGCGGACGTCCAGCGGCTCCCGCCGGGTGAACACCGCCGTGCCGGAATACCCTTTCTTCTGCGCGTAATTCCAATACTGTTGATAGCCCGGCAGATCCAACTCCACCTGGCCCGCCTGCAATTTGGTCTCCTGCAAGCAAAAGATATCCGCATCCGCTTCCTGGAAAAATCCTGCAAACCCCTTCCCCAGGCACGCCCGCAGGCCGTTGACATTCCAAGAGATCAGCTTCATCCCATCGCCTCCCGTCTCTTTTCTAACCGTTTTGTCCCTTACGGATTTTGCTTCCCAGCCGGCCCTTCCAGCAACCGCTTTTCCCGCCGGATCCCGTGGTAACTGCCCGCCGTAACCCAGCCGCGCGGAAGATAGCCGCGCTGCTCGTAGTAGCGGTTCAGGCGTTCGTTCCCCACAGCACAGTCAAGCCGCACGCTCTGCTTCCCCTGCGCGCGCGCAGACGCCTCGCAGTACTCCAGAAACAGGGAACCCGCGCCGGGATACGCCCGGGACGCGGCAAAATTGTGCACATAGACCGCCTGGGTCTCCCCGTCCCATCCGCGGTCCTGCTGCGTCAGCACGGCGGCTGCGGCGAGCGCCCCGCACGCGGGGTCTTTCAGGGCGAATAAACGCCCCTCCCGCGCCGCGCGCCGGTAATATTCCTCCGGGAACGCCGCCCAATATTCCTCTGGCTCCCACTGCGGGATCCCTTTTTCCTTCAGCCAGGCCATTCGCTCCCGGAGAAGCTCAAACACCTTTTCCAGATCCTCTTCTCCCGCCGGTCCAAACTGGAACGCCATCGCTCCTCACCCCTTTTTCTTTTATGGTACCATGTTCCCGCGCGGTTGGCAATCCCCGCGGGGCCGTTTCCCCCTCTTGCCATTTCGCCGTTATTCTGTTATCGTTAGGGTAACGGCGCAGATATGCGCGCCCACATCAACCGCGGCGGTGCGGCGGAAAAGGAGAACGTGGAATGAACAGAGAACAAAACGGCCAAGTCCTTTTGGAAACGCCCGCATGGCTGCGGGAAGGCAAATTGGGCATTTACACCCATTGGGGCATTTACTCGGTCCACGCCTGCGGCCCGAACACCACCTGGTATGCTCACCATCTATACCGGGGCGGCGAAAAAGAGCGCGCGCATTTTGAAGCGCATTTCGGCGCCTTTGGCCCGCATGGCTACACAGACCTGATTCCCCGCTTTACGGCCGAACGCTTCGACCCAGACGCTTGGGCCGAGCTGTTCCAAAGCGCGGGCGCGCGGTTCGCCGGCCCGGTGGCCATCCACCACGACGGCTTCGCCATGTGGCGCACGCGCACCACGCCGTTTAATTCCTGCGGCATGGGGCCCAAGCGGGACGTGACCGGCGAGCTGGCAAACGCGGTCCGCTCAAAGGGCATGCGCTTTCTCACAGCTTTCCACCATGCGGAAAACTACTGGTTCCTCGAGCGGATGGAAGGCACCGACGCCGTCCGCCCGGAGAACGCCGCACTTTTCTCCAAACGGGGGACCATGCCCTACCCGGCATACTGCAAGCTCTGGCTCGACCAATGCCAGGAGGTCTTCGACCAATACGGTCCTGAGATTCTCTATTTTGATTTTGGCCTCAAAGAAATCCCCGACGCATGGAAGCAGGAAATGCTCCGCCGCTACCTCTCAGCGGCGCGGCAAAAGGGGTTCGACCCGGCGGTGTGCTACAAAAACCGGGATCTTTTGCCGGGCGCCGGCCTGATCGACCTGGAACAGGGCCGCTTTAACGACCTGCGCGTCCACGACTGGATTACCGACACGACCGTAGACGCCGGGGAAGCCTGGGGCTATATGGAAGGCGCGTCGTACAAGTCCGGCGCAGAGTTGGTCCAATATCTCGCCGATAACGTCTCGAAAAACGGATATTTACTGCTAAACGTCGGCCCGCGCGCCGACGGAACCATCCCGGAAGAAGCGCAGCGCTCCCTGCGGGAGTTGGGCGCGTGGCTGCGCGTCAACGGGGAAGCTGTCTACGGCACGCACCCCTGGTATGCCTTCGGTGAAGGCCCGACGGAGATGAAGACCGCCGGGATGTTCTCCGAACGGGAGACGATGCGCTACACGCCCGAGGACATCCGCTACACAGCCAGGGAAGGCTGCATCTACGCAATCGTTTTGGCCCGCCCCCACGGGGACATCGTCCTGCATGAGGTGACGCCCAACCTGCTCCCCGGCGAGGTTCTCTCCGTTTCGCTGCTGGGCTGGGACGCGCCGCTCCCCTTCCGGGAAGAAGGGAACCTGTTGCGCGTAGCCTTCCCAGACGGCGCGCCGGACCAAGCGGCCTACACGCTGAAAATTGTGCGCGACCCTGCGCCGCTGGCGAAATGGCTGCCGTAAAGATGGAAGCGCAAAGCGCGGCGGGGCTCTGCCGCGCTTACTGTTTGGCCGCGCGCAGGGCGGGTCCCTTTTCCCGCCGGAATTGTTTCGGGGTTTTCCCGAATTCCCGCTGGAAACCTTTGAGGAAATTTGAAAGGTCGCCAAACCCGCTCGCCTCAAACGCCTCCCGCACGCTTGCCCCGTCAAGCAGCAGCAGCTTCGCGGCGATTAAGCGTTTTTTACGGATGTACTGGTGCAGCGTCAAGCCGACATATTGCTTGAATTGGCGGCCCAAATGGAATTTGCTCACATAAAACCGCGCGGAAAGCGCGTCCAGCGACAAGTCCGCGCACAGGTTTTCATTGATGTAGCGCAGGACCTCGCTGACCTTCTCGTGGTAGACGATGTCATACCCCTCGTCTCCCTTGACCTGGAGGTACGCCCCGTTGACCAGCACCAAAAGCTCAGTCAAATACGCTTGCAGCAGCGCCTCGCGCCCGTAAAATGTGCGGCGGGAGGCTTCTTCCATGCGCTGGAGGCGCTCATAAATCTCCTGGCCCAGCGCGCCGCCGGGCCGCAGCAGGTTGTGGTGCCGCCGGGCCGACGCCTCAAAGCAGGAAGCGAGGTCCTCGCCTCCGCGCGAAAGACTGCGCAGATACGCCGGACGGATCCACACGACAAAGCGGTCGTAGGGGCAACCGTCTTCCACCAGCGGCTTGTGCAGCTCGCGGTTGTTCGTCAAAAGGAGGTCGCCGCGCTGCAGGCGGTAGGTCTTCCCCTCCACCACGTAGGAGACGTTCCCGGAGAGGAAATAGTATAATTCGTAAAAATCGTGGCTGTGGTATGCAACGTCGACCGGACGGGTATTGGTATTGTGGAAAAACTCAAAATCCGGGCGGTTCATGACCTGCCGGGAGGAAAATTGCGCCGTTTCCTCTCTCATTGACTTCCCTTCTTTCCCTTTTCCCGCATAGAACGCGCTATTGTTCTTTTATTTTAGGCCTTTTCCCCAAAAAATGCAAGGGAATCAGTTGAAATTCTCCCCAACACGTGCGCAAGGATTGAGCAAGATTCCCCATTTTTTACAGCAAGATTCTCAGTGACAATTCTTTTCCGGCGCGTTATACTAAGAGCAAAGAAACGGGGCCGGGCCGTAGCCCCGGCGGAACACCTGAAACATCTGAATAGAAAGGAAGATCGCTATGTCAAAACTGCCGTTACAGATCGATCTGAGCGGGAAAGTCGCCGTTGTCACCGGCGCTGGCGGCGTGTTGTGCAGCATGTTTGCCAAAGCCATCGCCCAGTGCGGCGCAAAGGTCGCCCTGTTAGACCTGAACGAAGAGGCTGCCTGCAAATATGCGGACGAAATCAACGCGGAGGGTTACACCGCCAAGGGCTACAAGGCCAATGTGCTGGACAAGGCCTCCCTGGAAGAGGTCCACGAAAAGGTCCTCGCCGACTTCGGCCCCTGCGACATCCTCATCAACGGCGCGGGCGGCAATAATCCGCGCGCGACCACGACGAATGAATATTATTTCCCCGGCGACCTGGACAAAGACGTGGTGTCTTTCTTTGACCTGGACCAGAGCGGCGTAGAGTTTGTTTTCAACCTCAATTTCATCGGCACGCTGGTTCCCACGCAGGTCTTCGCGAAGGACCTGGTGGAAAAGCCCGGTTCCACCATCATCAACATCAGCTCGATGAACGCATTCACCCCGCTGACCAAAATCCCGGCATACTCCGGCGCGAAGGCGGCCATCAGCAATTTCACCCAGTGGCTGGCCGTGCACTTTGCCAAGGTGGGCATCCGCGTCAACGCCATTGCCCCGGGCTTCTTTGTCACGAAGCAGAATGAAAAACTGCTCTATAATGACGATGGCACGCCAACGGCGCGCACCGGCAAGATCCTTGCCGCTACCCCGATGGGGCGCTTCGGCGAAAGCGAAGAACTGGTCGGCACGCTGCTGTACCTGCTCTCGAACGAGGCGGCGGGTTTTGTCACCGGCGTGGTCATCCCGGTAGACGGCGGCTTCAGCGCCTACTCCGGCGTATAACGCCTTTCATATCGCTTCCTTCTTTTTCTGTCATATTGTTAGGGAAAGTCCGCGGGTTGACAACCCGCGGGCTTTCCTCTTTTCTCTCGCCCGGCTCCGGCAAAAGTGAGGGGCCCCGGCGCAGCCGGGACCCCTCGCTTTTGTTTACCGTTTTTCCCGTTGGGAAGGGCCGCCCGGTTTGGCGGCATTCCGGCGGCATGCGCCGCACGCGCCGGAGCATCCGGAACAACCGGAACAGCCGCTCCCCCGGCGCTTCCAGCAGGCGCGCAACGCCAGGCAGGCCAACGCCGCGACCACGGCCAGCAGGAAGAAATCCATCGGCTGCAACCGGCTCCCCCCTTTTTACACGAGCAAGAGACCCACGCGGTACACCAGGAACGCCACCACCCACGCGACGCCGGTCTGCGCAACAACCACCAGCAATGCGCTGCGTGCGCTGCCCATCTCCCTTTTAACGGCGCTGATGGCCGCGACGCACGGGGTGTAAAGCAGGGTGAAAATAAGGAACGCAAACGCCGCCAGCGGCGTGAACATCCCGCTCAGCGCGGCGGGCAGATCTGCCGTGCCGGTACCGGTGAGCACCGCCAGCGTGCTCACCACCGCCTCTTTGGCGCTAAAGCCCGTGATAAGCGCGGTAGAAACGCGCCAATCTTCGAACCCAAGCGGCGCAAAAATCGGGGCGATCCAGCGGCCGATCATCGCCAGCATGCTCTGCGCGCTGTCTTCCACAACATTCAGGCGCGTGTCAAAGCTCTGCAGGAACCAGATGATGATTGTCGCCACGAAAATGATGGTAAACGCACGCGTGAGGAAATCCTTAGCCTTGTCCCACATCAAGAGCGCCACGCTTTTTGCGCTGGGGAAGCGGTAATTCGGCAGCTCCATGACAAACGGCACCGGCTTGCCGCGGAACAGCGTCCCCTTGAGCAGCAGGCCGCTGAGGATACCGGCCAAAATGCCGGAAACATACAGCGCAATCATGATCCACGCACTGTAGCCGGGGAAAAACGTCATGGCGAACACCGAGTAAATCGGCAACTTCGCGCTGCAGCTCATGAACGGCGTGAGGAGGATCGTCATGCGGCGGTCCCGCTCGCTGGAGAGCGTGCGCGTCGCCATAATCGCCGGGACGGAACAGCCGAAGCCGATGAGCATCGGCACAAAGCTGCGGCCGGAGAGGCCGATCTTGCGCAGCAGCTTATCCATCACGAACGCCACGCGCGCCATGTACCCGCTATCCTCCAAAATGGAAAGGAAGAAGAACAGCACGACAATGGTCGGCAGGAATGAAAGCACGCTACCCACGCCGGCAAAGATCCCGTCGATAATCAAAGAATGAACCACCGGATTGATCCCGTAGGCCGTCAGGCCGTGGTCCGCCGCCGCGGTGACCGCGTCGATGCCGAGGGACAAGAGGCTGTCCAGCGCGCTGCCAATGACGCCGAAGGTGAGCCAGAAGATCAGCATCATAATGGCGAGAAAAATCGGGATTGCCAGATATTTATGCGTGAGGATGCTGTCGATCTTCACGCTGCGCAGGTACCCCTTGGACTCGCCGCTCTTGACCACGGTTTCAGCGCACAACTTTTCAATAAAGGTGTAGCGCATGTCCGCCAGGGCCGCCTCGCGGTCGGTGCCGAGCTCCGCTTCCATTTCTGAAACGCTGTAATCCAGCAATTCTTTCTCGTTGTCAGAGAGCTTGAGCGCCTCCATCATCGGCGCGTCGCCCTCTACCAGCTTGGTTGCGGCAAAGCGCGGCGGCACATGGATGCGCTCCGCGTGGTCCTCCACCAGGTGGGCGATAGCGTGGATGGCGCGGTGCACCGCGCCCGAGCAGAAATCCAGCCGCTTGGGCTTTTGCCGCGCCTCCGCCGTTGCAATAATGGTACGGATCAGCTCTTCCACGCCCTCGTTTTTGCTGGCGGAAATCGGCACCACAGGGACGCCGAGCTCTGCTTGCAGCTTTGCGATGTCGATGGTCCCGCCGTTCGCGCGGACTTCGTCCATCATATTGAGCGCCAGCACCATCGGCATATTGAGCTCAATGAGCTGCAACGTCAAATAAAGATTGCGCTCGATATTGGTCGCATCCACAATATTGATGATGCCGTCGGGCTTCTGCTGCAAGAGGAAATCCCGTGTGACAATCTCTTCGTTTGTGTAAGGAGAAAGCGAGTAAATGCCCGGCAGATCGACAACTTGGACTTCCCGATGCCCGCGCACAGAGCCGCTCTTCTGTTCCACCGTCACGCCCGGGAAGTTCCCCACATGCTGGTTGGAGCCGGTAAGCTGGTTGAACAGCGTTGTTTTGCCGCAGTTTTGGTTCCCCGCCAACGCCAGGATCATGCCATTTCCACCCTTTCTACCTCGATCTCCTGCGCGTCTTGCACGCGCAGGGTCAGCTCATAGCCGCGCAGATGCACCTCGATGGGGTCTCCCATCGGCGCAACCTTGCGCACCATGACCTCGGTACGGGGCGTCAGGCCCATGTCCAGCAGCCTGCGCCGCAGCGCGCCCTCCCCGTTCACCGCAAGGATCTTGGCGGACTGCCCTATTTTTAATTCCGCTAACGTCATTTTCTCCACTGTCCTTTCTTCTCCCAAAAGGATTGCTTCCAGTGTAACTTTTTGGGGCGCACTTTGTCAAGTGTGCAGAGGAAATTCCGCAAAAACGGGCCCTCTCCGCCTTTTCCCCCTTTTTCCGCCAGGTTTTCACAGCGGCCTGCGGCGGTCCCGGCTCTTTCCGGGCAAAAAAGAGCGGGCCTGCGCGGCCCGTTCTTTTTTGCGGTCTTGTGTTGCGCCGGTCTACTCTTCGTTCAGCCAGAAAGCCCAATTAATTCGTCCACCGGGAGCGAGAGGACAATCCCCTGGGCCTCTGTTTTCAGGCCCGCGGCCTGGTTGACCGCCTGCATAATGGCGAGTTTTTTCTCGCGCTCCACCAGAATAGCGACCACGTCCTTTTCCGGCTGCAGCGTCACGCCCAAAAAGCGCTCCGCGCCGTCGCTGCCCGCACCGCGCGCCCGCAGCGAGGTTCCGCCGGACGCCCCCGCTTCACGGGCGGCTTCCATTACGGTTTCCACATAGCCTTGGTTCACCACGGCAACCACCAGACTAAACTGCGAGGGTTTTTCCATCCGTTTTCCTTCCTTTCTTCTTCCCACCGGCTGGACGGCCGGAAGCATTTCACAAGCGAGGGAGCAGATGCCGGAGAGCGGGACCGTAAACGCAATGCCGTTTCCCGGCTTTTTCATCTGCATCCGGTAGGAGATCTCCTTCAAAACGGCCGGCGCCTCCTCCTCCGGGAGGAGGCAGGACACCACTTCCTTCGTGGTGTCCCCCAGACCGAGCCGGTCCAGGATGGCGGAACTCGCCGTCCCCATCCCCAGGCAGAAGAGCTGCAAATGCATCCCCCGCCGGTGCAGGATGGCGGAAACCGTCTCCCCGCTGCCATGATCAACGATCGACACCAGCAACTTTGCCACCGGCAACGGATTCTTCTCCATGCAAGGCCTCCTCTTCATAATCAATAATCTGGTCGTCTGCCGCTTCCAGGTCCACGGGCCGCACGGTGCGCGCACGCTTCCTGTGGGAGAATACGCCCAAAAGCTGGATGGTGATCAGCGGGGTCATCGCCACCAGCGCTACCACGCCGAACGCGTCCGTCAAAATGTCGCCGCCCACTGCGGCGCACGCCCCCATTGCAAACGGCAGCAAAAACGCTGCTGTCATCGGCCCGCTGGCCACGCCGCCGGAGTCAAATGCGATGCCGGTGAAGATCGGCGGGGCAAAGAAAGTGAGCAACAGGGCCAGCGCGTAGCCGGGGATGACGATCCAATAAATCGAAATGCCGGTGAGCACCCGCAGCATGGAAAGCCCAAGCGAAAGGGCCACGCCGATGGAAAGGCTGCGCTGCATCGCCTTTTGCGAGATGGCGCCGTCCGACACCTCTTCCACCTGTTTATTCAGCACATGCACCGCGGGCTCCGCCGCGACGATGAAATAACCGATAACCATGCCCAATGGAATGAGCACCCACGGGCGGCCGGACTCCACCAGTTCTGTCCCAAGGAAATAACCGGCCGGCATAAAGCCGATGTTCGCGCCTGTCAAAAACAGGGCGAGCCCGGCGAGCGTGTAGAGGAACCCGACGCCCATTTTGCCGATCTGCGGGCGGGTGAAGCGCCGGAACGCCAACTGGAATACCAGGAAAAACGCGAGGATCGGCAGCAGCGCGAGCAGCACCTCTTTTAAATAATCCGGAATGCCATGGGCGAATTCTGCCGCCACGTCCCTCGTGGTGAACAAGGTCGGAATCGTAACCGGCTCATAGTTTGCGGAAGAGGGATTGTAGCAAATCCCTAAAATCAACACCGCCAAGATGGGGCCTACGCTGCAAAGAGCCACCAGCCCGAAGCTGTCTTCCTGCGTGTTTTTGTCGCTGCGCATGGCGGCAAGGCCTACGCCAAGCGACATGATAAACGGAACGGTGATCGGCCCGGTGGTTACGCCGCCCGAATCAAACGCCATTGGGACAAATGCGTTGGGCGAAAAAATAGACAACACAAAAACGACCGCGTAGCAGGCCAGCAGGAGCGTGGGCAACTTCACGCGGAATAGCGTGCGCAGCACGGCAATCACCAGGAACACCCCTACGCCGGCCGCCACGGTGCCAATGAGCACCGGGTTCGGGATGGAAGGGATCTGATTTGCCAGGACGGTGAGATCCGGCTCTGCGATGGTGATCAAAACCCCCATGACAAAAGAGACCAGCACCGCCAGCCACACTTTACGCGAGCGGGTGAGCTGCGCGCCGACGCCCTCACCCATCGGCATCATAGAAAGGTCCGCCCCCAAAGAGAAAAGGCCCATGCCTAAAATGGCCAGGCATGCGCCCGTTAAAAACAGCAGAAGCGTCCCGATCGGCATCGGGGTGACCGTCACGCTCAACGCCAGCACGATCAGCGTGATGGGAAGCACCGAACTCAAGGCTTCCCGTGTTTTTTCTTTTAATTTTCCGTTCATCTATGCGCCTCTCTTCCCGTTTGGATAAAATGACCTCTTTGTCCCTGTAGGGTTCCCTTCTTCTTAGAATAATTGTACCATATCCAAACGGGAAAACAAAGCGAATTTCCAAAAAACTTTCTTCCGATGCCAGAAAAAGGGGGTCCGGCAATCCCCCGGGCCCCTTCTATCTTCCCACCGTGACCAGGTCGCGGAGGTCTTCGTAGGTTTTCTCCCCAATACCGGAAACTTCTGTCAGCTCCTCCACCGAAGTAAAACCGCCTGCCAGCGCGCGGTAGTCCAAAATGCGCTGCGCCAGCACCGGGCCGATGCCGGGAAGCGTGTCCAGTTCCTCCAGCGTCGCGGTGTTCAGGTTGACCTTCCCGTTAGACGCCGCGCCCGGCTGCGCGGCAGACGGCTCCGGCTCCTCCGCCCCAGGTACCTCCCCGCTGGATCCCTCCGCAGAGGAAGCCTGCGGCGGCTCCTCGCTCTCCGGTTGCGGCTCAGAAACGATCCCCGCCGGTTGGGAAGAGGCCGCGGGCCATTCGCCCGCGCTTTGCCCCTGCTCCTCCAGCGGGCTCCACGCCTCTGCGGTCTCCGGCCAGACCACCGTGACGGAAATCTGCGGCTTGAACAGCAGGTTGTAGCAGACCACGCCCACACAGAGGACCGCCGTTAAAAGGATCAATTTCCGAAGGAATTTTTCCTCGCTCTCCATTTCAGGTCACCCAATCGCGTTCCAAGCGCTCCAAAAAATCCGCGACCGCGCCGCCGTCGCAGTGGCACACCACATAGCGCGCCAGCCGTTTCAGGTCCTGCGGCGCATTTTCCGGCACGGCGGACACGGCCGCCGCTTCCAGCAGTTCGCGGTCGTTGTAATAGTCGCCGATGGCGCATACCTGCCCCGGGGAAAACCCGGTCTCCTGCAGCAGGCCGCACAAACCGGAACCCTTGTCCGCGCCCGCAGGGAGCACCTCCAGATGGGAAGCGCACGAGAGCACCACCCGCGCGCCCGGCAGCGGCGCTTCCGTGCAGCGGAGGTACAGCTGCGCAACGCCCTCCGGTTCCCCGGCAAACAACAGCTTGCAGCAAGGGCCGCCCATCTCTTCCGCGCGGCGCAGGCGGAACGGCAGGCGCTCGCGCACCAGATGCGCCTGTAGGGCCGGGCTATCCCGCAGCGCAAAGATGTCGCGCGCCGTGTAAGCCTCTAAGCCGCAGCCGGGGATCTCCTCCGCCAGTCTGAGCGCCCATTGCGCGGCCCCTTCTGGGAGCGCGCGCACCCGCAGCACCGTTTCTGTGCGGAAATCATACAGCATAACCCCGTTGAGCAAGATGCACGGCGCGTTTGGCTGCACCTGCCGGTAGTACGGCGCGCCGGATTGGATCGAGCGGCCGGTCGCAATAGAAAAATGCCCGCCGCGCGCCATGAATTCCCGGATGGCGGCGAGATTCCGTTCCGGGATGCGCAGATCCCGGCCCAGCAGCGTGCCGTCCATGTCGGCAAGCAGTAGGATTTCTTCCCAGCGCATAAAAGACCTCCTCACTCCCGCGCGCGCAGCGATGCTAAAAAGCGGGTGAAATATTCCGGCAGCTCGCTGGTAAACTCCAGGTACCGCCCGTCCCGCGGGTGGCGAAACCCTATGACGCGCGCGTGCAGGCACTGCCCGTGCAGCGCGGTGATGACCTTGCGCGGCCCGTACACGGGGTCGCCCGCCACCGGGTGGCCGAGGTACGCCATATGCACGCGGATCTGATGGGTGCGGCCGGTCTCCAGCTGCAAGCGCACATGGGTGAAACCCTCGTACCGCCGCAGCACCGTGTAATGCGTTACGGCAGGGCGGGAATTCCGCTCCGTCACCGCCATCCGCTTGCGCTCCACCGGGTGGCGGCCAATCGGGGCGTCCACCGTCCCCGCCTCATCTTTGAGCACACCGTAGACCACGGCCTCGTAGAGGCGGGTAAAGCTGTGCTCTTTGATCTGCGCCGCCAGGCTCTGGTGCGCCCGGTCGTTTTTTGCCACGATTAAAAGGCCGCTGGTATCCTTGTCGATGCGGTGGACAATGCCCGGCCGGACAACCCCGTTGATGCCGGAAAGCGACTCCCCGCAGTGCGCGAGCAGCGCGTTGACCAGCGTCCCCGATGGGTTCCCCGCCGCAGGATGGACGACCATCCCCTTCGGCTTATTCACCACGAGCAGGTCCCCATCCTCATACACGATATCCAGAGGGACCGGTTCCGGCTGTAGCTCCAGCGGGACGGCGTCCGGGATCTGCACGCAAAGGGCCGTGCCGGGGACCGTTTTCTCCTGCTTTTCCAGCGTTTTCCCGTCCCGGGTCACGCAGCCCTTTTCCAACAGCTTTTGCACCGCAGAGCGGGTCAATCCGTCTAATTTTCTGGCCAAAAACTTATCAACCCGCTCTCCGGCTTCCTCCGGCGCAACGGGTACCTTCTCTTCCCGCACGATCTCCCCCCTTTCCGGATCGGACGCTTTCACGCAGCAAAGGGGCGGAAACCCGCCCCTTTTTCCATTCCTTTGTTAGCGCAGGACCCCGGCGCAGCGGCTGCACAGGTCCGGATGTTCCGGATCCTGCCCCACCGTGTGGCTGTAGCACCAGCAGCGGGCGCATTTTTCGCCGTCCGCATGGCGCACCGTAACCGAGAGGCCGGGCATTTCCTCCGCCGTATAATCGCCCTTTCCGCCTTCCATCAGGGCGACTTCGGAAACGATGAAGACGTCCTTCCACTCCTCCGCCGCAGAAGCGAGGAATTCGTACTGCTCGCCCTCTGCAAAGAGTTCTACCCGCGCGTCCAGCGAAGCGCCAATGACCTTCTCCTTGCGCGCGAGTTCCAGGGCTTTTTTGACCACGTCGCGCACCGCATGGATGCGGTCCCAACGCGCGGTAAACGCCTCGTCCGCATCGACGCCGGTCTGCGCGGGCATCTCGTTGAACACCACGCATTCGCGGTCCGCAGAGGCGTCGTGCGGCATCGCATGCCAAATCTCATCCGACGTGTAAGCCAACACCGGCGAGATCAACCGCGTCATCGCATCCAAAATGCGGTACATCGTGGTCTGCGCCGCGCGGCGGGTTTTGCTGTCCGCTTTTTCCACATACAAGCGGTCCTTGAGCACATCGAGATAGAAATTGGAAAGATCGACCACGCAGAAATTATGGATGGCGTGATAGACCTGATGGAATTCAAAATGGTCGTAGCCGTCGCGCACCCGGCGGTTGACCTCGTCGAGCTTGCTCAGCGCCCAACGGTCAATAGGGAGAAGCTCCGTGAGCGGAACGCTGTCGCAGTCCGGGTCAAAGTCGGCAAGGTTCCCAAGGATAAACCGCGCCGTGTTGCGGATCTTGCGGTAGGCGTCGGAGAGCTGCTTAAGGATCTCCGGGGAGATGCGGATATCGGCGTGATAATCAGAGGAAGCGACCCACAGGCGCAGGATATCCGCGCCGTATTTCTCCGTGATATCGCTCGGGTCGATGCCGTTGCCGAGCGACTTCGACAGCTTGCGGCCCTCGCCGTCGACGACCCAGCCGTGCGTAACCACCGCGCGGTACGGCGCGCCGCCGCGCCAGGCGACGGAGGTCAACAGGGACGACTGGAACCAGCCGCGGTACTGGTCGGCGCCCTCCAGGTAGAGGTCGGCGGGCCAGCGCAGGTACGGGCGCGCGTCGCACACCGCTGCATGCGTGACGCCGGAGTCAAACCAGACGTCCATGATATCCTTTTCCTTCGTAAATTCCGTGCAGCCGCATTTCGCGCAGGCCGTCCCGGCGGGCAAAATCTCCGCCGCGGTTTTGACGTACCACTGGTCGGACCCCTCTGCGCGGAACAGGTCCGCGACCGCCTGCATAGCCTCCTCCGAGATCAGCGGCTCGCCGCAGTCCTTGCAGTAGAAGATCGGGATCGGCACGCCCCAGCGGCGCTGGCGGGAAATGCACCAGTCATTGCGGTCCAGCACCATCGACGTGATGCGGTCTTTGCCCCAGCCGGGGATCCACTCCACCTCGTTGATGGCATCCACCGCCTGCTGCTTGATGTCTCCCACCGAGCAGAACCACTGTTCCGTGGCGCGGAACAGCACCGGCGTCTTGCAGCGCCAGCAGTGCGGGTACTGGTGGATGATATTCTCCAACGCGAACAGCGCGCCGGTTTCTTCCAGATATTTCGCAATGGCGTGGTTCGCCTCGTCCGTCGTCAGGCCGGCAAATTGGCCCGCCTCCGCCGTAAGCTTCCCGTGGTCGTCCACCGGAACGACAACCGGCAGCTCCGGGTAATTTTTGCAGACCTCAAAGTCCTCCACGCCGTGGCCGGGCGCGGTGTGCACGCAGCCGGTGCCGCTCTCCAGCGTGACATGGTCGCCGACGATGACGAGCGATTCCCGGTCCAGGAACGGATGCGCGGTCTTCATGGACTCGAGCTCAGCGCCCTGCACCGTACCGACGACCTCGTACTCCGCCTTTCCGGCGGCTTTCATCGCGCTCTCGCAGAGCGCGGAAGCCATGACGTAATATTCCCCGCCGCAACGGATGAGGGAATAGGAGAATTCCGGCCCGACGCAGATGGCAAAGTTGACCGGCAGCGACCAGGTTGTCGTCGTCAAAATGACGAAGTAGGTTTTCGCGAGGTCCGCGCCCATTGCTGAAAGGACGCCTTTGTCGTCGGTGACGCGGAACTTGACGTAGATCGACTGGCAGGGGTCTTCCGCATATTCGATTTCTGCCTCGGCGAGCGCCGTTTCGCAGGACGGGCACCAATACACCGGCTTTTTCCCGCGGTAAATCAGGCCCTGGGACGCCATCTTCGAGAAGATCTCGATTTGTTTGGCCTCAAAATCGTGCGTCAGCGTGATATACGGGTTGTCCCACTCTCCCAGGCCGCCCAGGCGCTTGAACTGGTTGCGCTGGCCGTCCAGATATTGCAGCGCGAACTCCCGGCAGATCTGCCGCAGCTCGACGTCGGAGATCGTCGTGGAATTTTCCACGCCCGCCTTTTTGCGCGCCTTAAGCTCGGTGGGCAGGCCGTGCGTATCCCAGCCCGGGACATACGGGGCCTGGAAGCCCGCCATATTCTTGTAGCGGACGATGAAATCTTTGAGCGTCTTGTTCAGCGCGGTGCCGAGGTGAACGTCCCCGTTGGCGTAGGGCGGGCCGTCATGCAGCACATAGAGCGGTTTGCCCTCGTTCTTTTTCATCAGCTTGCCGTAAATATCCTGCTCGTCCCAATGCTTGCGCATCTCCGGCTCCTTTTTCGGGAGGCCGGCCTGCATGGCAAAATCTGTTTTGGGAAGATTCAGGGAATTTTTGTAATCTTGAGGCATCGTACTTTTTGTTCTCCTTCCGTATGGGGCTCTGCCCGGCTCCTCTTATTGGAAATCGCCGGAGATCGAATAATCGTCCCCAAATTTCAGCACATCGTAGCGCAGGTCCCGCTCGGGCGGCGCAGACGGTTCTTCCTTGTCAAAGCTCACGGCCTCCACAGAGAATTCCCGCGTCGCGCCGAGGTCCGCAGCAGGCTCCGCAGCGGGCGCTTCCACCGGCTGGGCGGGCGCCGCTTCCTCTGTGGGGGCGGCCTCCGGCTGCGCTTCCGCCGGTTTGGAGGCGGGCGCCGGCTTTTCCACCGGGATCTCGTGAATCAGCGTGAGGTGCTGTTTATAAATATCCAGCAGGCGCGAGCGGAAATCCGCCGCTTCTTTGCGCAGGCGGTCCAGCGAGCGGCTCTGCTCCTCCGCTTCGCTCTGGGCCGCGGCAAGGATGCGGCCCGCCTTGAGGTTCGCGTCCTTCAAAATGATCTCCGCCTTGTGGCGCGATTCCCGAATGGCCGCGTCGCCGAGCTTCTGCGCGCTGATGAGCGCATTTTTGATGTCGTCCTCTTCCGCGCGGTATTCTTCAATTTTTGCGGCAAGCACCTCAATTTTCCGGTTCAGCTGGGCGTTTTCCGCCTGCAGCGCTTCGTTCTGCTCCTTCTGCTCCACATTTTTCTTGATGAGAGCGTCGTAGGAGTCCCGCACCTGGTCGACGAACGCGTCTACATCGTCCGCCCGGTAGCCGGAAAAGTTCGACCTGCGGAAACTGATATTGATGATGTCATTTAGCGAAAGCATGGCATGTTCTCCCTTGTCACGTTACAAATATTTCCTACCCGACAGCTTCAACCGCCCTTTTTTGGTGGGCGGCCCGACCTGGTCCAGCAAAAAGCGGCCCTTCCCGCGCACGGAGAGGCGGTCTCCGTCCTTCACCTCACGCGAAGGGGAAAGCGTTTCCTCGTGGTTGAGCGCGACCAGCCCCGCGGCGATCAGGCCGGAGGCTTTTTCCCGGCTGGCGCCGAGCGCCGCGGCCACGGCGCAGTCCAACCGCGCGGAAGCGACCACCGCCTGGAACGGCGCAAACGCGCGCCCCGCGGGCAGCGGCCCCTCGTAGCCGCGCGAAAGCGCGACCCCGACGCGCCCCACTTTTTGGATGCTGGAAAGCAGGTGTTCCGCCACCTCTTCCCGCACAAACAGCACGCAGCGGCCTTCCTCCGGCAAAATGTCGCCTAGCGTTTCCCGCCGGATGCCCGCCGCAAGGAACGCGCCGAGGAAATCGCGGTGCGTCAACCGGTCGCAGGAGCGGTAGCGCGCCGTAACGGCCGTGATGGGATACGCCTCCGGGTCCGGCTCAAGGAACTCCGGGAACGCGCCGAATACGACGCGCTCCGCTCCCTCATACCCGCCCCAGAGGCGGGCGTTTTCCACGCCGTTCCGCGCGGCCCACTTTTCCGCAAACGCCGCTTCCCGCTCGTCCAAAAAGCCGACAAAATGCGCAAAGCAGCGCGCTTCGCTCAAGCGCGCCGCGTCTGCCAAGCGGGAAAGCAGCAGGGCGTCCTCCGTTTTGCCAGGGGCCCCTTTCATTAGAAATAAGCCCCGTTGTTTTCCAGCTCGTCCAGCACGTCGTCGCCGGTGAGATCCACATTGTACGGCGTAATGATGAACGTGTTGGTGGCAACCTTTTTGATCTTGCCGCCGTTGGCGTATGCGACGCCGCTCAAAAAGTCGATGATCCTGCGGGAAATGTCCTTGTTGGTGTTCTCCAGGTTCAAAACGACGGTATGCATCTTCAACAGCTCGTCTGCCACCGCGCGGGTCTCTTCGCCAAAGCGTTCCGGTTTAAACAGCACGACCTGGAGCTGCGCCGTGGCATGGATATTGACCACCTTGCTGCCTTGGGACGGCGCGCGCTTAATCGAATCCCGCTGCTCGTAACGGCTCTCCATGAAACGGTCGCGGTCCCGCTCTTCCTGGCGGGTGATCGTCTCCTCTTGCTGGCCGTCCTCGTAGTCGTAATCGTACTCGTCGTCCGGCGGATTCCACATATCCTTTATTTTTTGAACCAATCCTGCCATAGCCGTTTCCTCCTATGCTCTATGCTGTTAGCTTTCCCGCGCGGGGGGCTCAGCGCCCTGCGGGATATTCCCTGGCCCCGAACAGGGCGGAACCAACACGGACCATATTGGCGCCCGCTTCGATTGCCAGCGCATAATCCGCCGACATCCCCATCGACAGATAGTCCATAGTACCATTATCCGATTTTTTCGCCCGCATGTCAATAAAATATTGCGTCATCTTTTCAAAATAATGCCTGGTTTCGGCGGAAGAACGCCCGGCAGGCGGGATTGCCATCAGGCCGCGCACCCGCACGCCGGGGGTCTGCGCCGCTTTCGCGGCCAATTCCTCAAGCGCTTCCGGCGCGACGCCGGATTTGCTCTCTTCCCCGCCGATGTTCACTTCCAGAAGGATGTCGGTGCAAAGGCCGTTTGCAAGCGAGAGGCGGGAGATCTCCGCTAAGAGCTTTTCGCTGTCCACCGACTGGATCATGCTCACACGGCCGATCAGCTGGCGCACCTTGTTGGTCTGCAAATGGCCGATGAACTGGCGGTCGCAGGGCAGAAGGTCCGCCTCTTTGGACAAAAACTCCTGGACGCGGTTCTCGCCGATGTGCCGGATGCCAAGCCGAATGCCATGGTTGACAACCGCCGCCGGGACCGTTTTGGTCGCCGCTAAAAGCGTGATGTCCTCTGCGGTTTTCCCCGCGCGCAGCGCCGCTTTGGCAATTTCCTCCTGCACATATTTCCAGTTTTCCTCCAGGTCCCGGCATTTCTGCCCCCATTCATTTGACCACTTTTCCGTCATATAGATCCGTCCCTTCCACAACGACCTCATCCGAAAGCTCGACCGAACGGCTGGTCGCCAATTCCTCCCAGCGGCCGGAATATTCGTCCACGACTTCGCAAATCACATAATTTTCACTGCTGAACAGCGGGAAAATCTGCACGAATTCGATCTCGCTGCCGTGCATGACATAGACGCCGCACACATTCTCCACCACGCGTTCACGCGTCTCCCCGTCCTCCCCGGTCTCCGTCACCGTCACATCCTCAAACCGGATGGATTTCTGGCTCACGCGGATGCCCTCGTATTCCGCCATTTGGATTTGGATGGTCTCCTGCCGGATGGCGGCGAGCTCCGCGTTCATATAGGTGCACTGGAGCACGACGGCCGCCTCCGAGTCCCGGTCCTCCTGGTTGACCGCCGCCACCTGCGCGGGAATCTGTTCGGAGGACGCAAACGGCAGGCTGACAGACACACGCCTACCGTCGTTCGCCATGCGGTCTAGTTTCAGCGCGGTGTCTGCGTCCACAACACAAACAAGGTACCAGTTGAACTCGCTGCAGACGCGCCCCACCGCGCCGTCCGGCGGGGTGGCCTGCGCTTGCAGCGCCTGCCGCACGGCGTCCGGCGTGAGGTCGAGCACGGTTTCGTAAGGAACCAAGCTCTCCAGGCCGTCTGCCGCACGGGTAAAATAGCCGGAAACCGGGGACGTCACCGTCCCGACGGGCTGCCCGGCCGAAGCCGCCAGCGCACTGCGCTGGGCCTGCAGCTCCTGGATGCGCGCGTTGAAATTCTCCGTCTTCCCCGTGACAATCTGTTTTTGGTTCAGCAGCTTGAGCAGCGCGCTCCCGGCGGCATCCAGCTCAGAAAAATTCTCTTCAGAAATCTGACGCAACAGCGTGGTAAACTCCTGCTGAACCTGCTCCTCCAGGCGGTCCGGGTTCGCGGCGTAGGTCTCTCCGGGCGCAGCGAGATCCTGCAGGGTTTCAATCTCCTCGTCGAGTTTTTCCAGTTCCTGCTGCGCCGCCGCGTCCTCCGCTGTGCGGTAGATCTCGGCGACGACGCCGCCCTTGGCCACTTTGCCGCCTTCCCCCTGCCGGTAAGAGACGACGCCCGCCGTCTGCGACATGACGGCGGTTTCCTGCCGCACGGCAAAGGCGTCCGCCTGCACGACATCTTGCAGGGAGGCGTAAACGGCCGTCTCGGTCTGCACCGACTGATACCCGGCGTTCACGACCTGGTAGCCAATGTACAGCAGCAAAAGCGCCGCCAAAAGGCCTGAGCCCAGCTTTCGGAGCCTCTCATGGTCCATCGCATGCCCTCTTTTCTCCCTGGGGAAGCGCCAGCGTGCGGCGCACCCATTCTTCTGCGCGCGCAGCCAGCGCCGGGAACCCGCCCGGGCCGTCCGCCTCCAGCCAGTGGATTTCCGGTTCCCGGCGGAACCAGGTCATCTGGCGCTTGGCGTAACGCCGGGTTTCGCGCTTAATCTCTTCCGCCGCCTGCTCGAGCGTGCACTCGCCGCGCAGGTAAGGCGCCAGTTCCTTGTAGCCGATGGCCTGCGCCGCCGTCGCCGCGCAGGGACGCGAAAGGAGCGCGCGCGCCTCTTCCACCAGGCCGTTTTCCAGCATTTCATCCACGCGGCGGCCAATGCGCTCATATAAGACCGCGCGGTCGGAAAAGCAAAGGCCGACCCAGCACGCACGGTAAGGGGACGGTTCCCGGTGGGAAAGCGCATTCTGTTCCGTCATGGTTTTTCCCGTCAGACGGTGGATCTCTATTGCGCGCACCACGCGCACAACATTATGAGGATGGATGCGCGCCGCCGCCTGAGGATCCGCCATGCGGAGCGTTTCCCAAAGCGCCTGCGGCCCCTGTTCCTCCGCCAGACGGTATAATTCCTCCCGCAGGCCGGGGTCCGACCGGCTCTCGGCAAACTGTGTGTTGCGGAGCAGCGCGCGCAGGTAGAGGCCCGTGCCGCCCGCCAGCACCGGAAGCCTGCCGCGCGATGCGATCTCACGGATGCACGCGCCGGCCCGCTGCTGGAAATCCGCCACGCTGAACGTCTCGGCGGGGTCCAAAATATCGATCAAATGATGCGGAACCCCGCGCATTTCCTCGCGGGTCGGCTTTGCCGTGCCAACCGACATGCCGCGGTAGATCTGCATCGAATCGGCGGAGATTACCTCCCCGCCAAGCCGCAGCGCAAGCTCTACCGCCAGGCGGCTTTTTCCCGAAGCGGTCGGCCCAACGACCGCGACGGCTTTCCATTCCTGCTGTTCCATCTCACGGGATCCTCCCGAATTGTTTTTCCAACTCCCGGCGCTTTAAGAGGACGGTGACCGGCCTGCCGTGCGGGCAGTAACGGACCGGCTCCTGTTCCAGGCGTTCCACCAGCGCCGCAATTTCTTCCGGAGACGTGCGGTCCCCCGCCTTGACCGCCGCACGGCAGGCAATGTTGTGGTAAAGCCAATCCAGGCGTTCCGTTGTAAGATCCGTCTTGGAGTGGAGCAAATATCCTGCGATCTCCATCACGGCGGCGGCGAGGTCGCTGCGGTCCAGCGAAAGCGGCGCGCTGCGCAGCAGCACCGTCCCCGCGCCAAAATCCTCCACCTCAAACCCCGCCTGCCGCAGCAGGCCGGACGCCTCCAGCACAGCGGAATATTCCTCCTTGCTCAGCGTTACCGTCACCGGCTCGAGCAGCACCTGCGAATATGCCTGTGCGTTTTCCCGCTTCAGGCGTTCATAGAGCATCCGCTCGTGCGCCGCGTGTTTGTCAATCCACACCAGCTCGTCCCCCCGCTCCGCCAAAAGGTAGGTCTGGAACACTTCGCCTACAATGCGCAGCGGGGTGCGCGGCGCGGCTTGTACCCAACGCTCCTGCCCGGCGCCGTCCTCTGCGGTCTCCGCCGCTTCTATGGGCAGCGCAGGCGGCGTTTTCTGCGGCGCGGACGGCGCCGGTTCTTGCAGCCAATCATTTGCCTGGGCGGCTTCCGCCTGCCCGGCGCCGCTGTCACGCAACACGGCGGGCCCGTGCGGCCGCTCGTCATACTCGATATCGATGCCCAACGGGCGGCGCTGCGCAATAGGCGGGACCGGGTAAGCGACGGCCTTCCTCCTTGTTTCTTCCACCAGCGGCGCGGACGGAACCGCGGCGCGCGGCTTCTCCTCGGGCGCGGGCGGAACAATCTCCCGGGCAGGGGCCGCCGCTTTTCCCTGCGGCGCCAGCGCCATCATTTTGGGGGAATCCTCCGTGAGGAGCGCCGTTTTCACGCCGTGATACACCGCCTCGAACACCGGCCGTTCATTGAGGAACCGCACCTCCAGCTTGGCCGGGTGTACGTTGACGTCCACCGCCTCGCATGCCATGGCGAGATGGAGCACGCAAGACGGGTATTTCCCCACCATGATGGAGCCTTTACACGCTTCCTCCAGCGCGGCCATCGCGGTGCGGCTCTTGACATAGCGGCCGTTTAAAAAGAAATGCTGCATGCTGCGGTTCGGCCGCGCGGCGGAGGGTTTGCTGACAAGGCCCTGGACCTCCACCCCGTTGAGCGAATAATCCACCGGCAGCAGGCCGGAGGTGAATTCCTTGCCGAACACCGCATAGACCGCCGCCTTCAGCTTTCCGTCGCCGGGCGTGCGGAACTGCTCCTTCCCGTCGCGGAGGAATCGGACGGAAACCTCCGGGTGTGAAAGCGCAATCTTATCGAGCACACCCGCCACCGCGTTCGCCTCGGTCTGGTCTTTTTTCAAAAATTTCATGCGCGCGGGGACGTTGTAAAAGAGGTCGCGCACAATCAGCGTCGTCCCCTCCGGGCTAGCTGCGTCCTCGCAGAGGACCTCGTCCCCGCCTTCGATGACATAGCGCGTCCCGGCAAGTTCCCCTCGGGTGCGAGTGAGCAATTCCACACGCGCCACTGCGCAGATGGAGGCCAGCGCCTCCCCGCGGAACCCGAGCGTCGCAATCGCCGCCAGGTCCTCCGCATTTTTTACCTTGCTTGTGGCGTGGCGCAAAAACGCCACCGGCACGTCTTCCCGCAGGATGCCGCTGCCGTTGTCCGTCACACGTAAGTAGGTGGTCCCGCCGTTGCGGATCTCCGCCGTAACGGACGACGCGCCTGCGTCAATGGCGTTTTCGACCAATTCCTTCATTACGGAGGAGGGACGCTCCACCACTTCGCCTGCGGCGATCAATTCCGCTACATGCTTTTCCAGCCGGTTGATTTTTCCCAAAAAGCGCGCCTCCTTTCTCGCGCGGCGCAAGCGCCGTTATTTCTGCACCAATTTGCAGAGTTCAAACAAAAGATTCATACATTCAATCGGCGTGAGCGTATTGAGGTCCAGCGCCCGCAGGCGCTCCACCGCCTCTGTCTCGCCGGGCGGCGTGAAGCTCATCTGGCCCAGCCCCTCCTCAGGCGCGGCCTTCTTCCGCCGCTTGGGCGGCGAGACGGCCTGGCCGCTCTCCAATTCCGCCAGCACCTGCTTGGCGCGCCGCAGCACTTTGTCCGGCACGCCGGCCAGCTTTGCCACTTCAATGCCGAAGCTGTCGTCTGCGCCGCCGCGCACAATGCGCCGCAGGAAGGTGATGTCGTCGCCATGCTTTTTCACCGCGATGTTGTAATTTTTGACGCCGTCGAGCTGTTCTTCCAATTCAGTCAATTCGTGGTAATGCGTCGCAAACATCGTCTTTGCGCCAAGCTGGCGGCTGTCCGCAACATATTCCACCACCGCGCGGGCGATGCTCATCCCGTCGAACGTCGACGTCCCGCGGCCGATCTCATCCAAAATGAGCAGGCTGTCCGGCGTCGCGGCGCGCAGGATTTCCGCGACCTCCGTCATTTCCACCATGAAGGTCGACTGCCCCGCCGACACGTCGTCCGAAGCGCCGACACGGGTAAAGATCGCGTCCACCACGCCGATGTGCGCCGAGGCGGCCGGAACAAAGCAGCCGGCCTGCGCCATCAGGACAATCAGCGCGACCTGGCGCATGTAAGTCGACTTCCCCGCCATGTTTGGGCCGGTGATCACCGCAACGCGGTTTTCGCCGCGGTCCAACTCCACATCGTTCGGGACAAACGGCGCGCCGTCCAGCAGGAGCTCTACCACCGGGTGGCGGCTCTCTTTGAGCACAATTTTCCCACTGAGGTCCACCGCCGGGCGCGTGTAGCCGTTTTCCTGCGAGACGCGCGCGAACGAAACGAGCACGTCCAGCTGGGCGAGCGCCGAAGCCGTGCGCTGGATGCGCGCCATCTCTCCGGAGACCTTCGCGCGCAGTTCTTCGAACAGCTGCGTCTCCAGCTGGACCGATTTTTCATGCGCGCCAAGGATACGGCTTTCCAGCTCCTTGAGCTGCGGCGTGATGTAACGTTCGCAATTCGCAAGGGTCTGCTTGCGCACATATTCCGGCGGCGCCTGATCCTTGTAAGAATTCGATATTTCGATGTAATAACCAAAGACGCGGTTATAGCCGATTTTCAATTTCGGGATCCCGGTGCGCTCCTTCTCCTGCGCCTCAATACGGGCCAGGAAACCGCGGCCGTCCGTCATGGTCTCGCGCAGCAGGTCTAATTCCCTGTGGTAACCCTCGCGGATCATATTCCCCTCGCGGATGGAAAACGGAGGGGAATCGACAATGGCGGAATCGATGAGCTTGCGCAAATCCTCCAGCGGGTCAATCTGCCGGTACAATTCCCGGAGCATCGTCGCGCCGGACGGCTCAAGCAATTCCCGGATGCGCGGCAAATGGTCCGCCGCGGCGCAAAGCGCCCGCAATTCGCGCGCATTGGCGGAACCGTAGACGATGCGGGTCAGCAGCCGCTCCATGTCGCTGATCCCGTCCAACTCGTCGCCGAGCGAGCCGCGCCGGATGCTGTCGCCCACCAACTCCTCCACCGCGTCCAGGCGGCGGGTAATCGGCGCAATGCCCACCAGCGGCTGTTCAAGCCAAGAACGCAGCAGGCGCTTGCCCATTGCCGTGCAGGTTCTGTCCAACACCCAGAGCAGCGAGCCGCGCTTTTCCTTGGCGCGCATGGTCTCCAAAAGTTCCAGATTGCGCCGGGCGTTGAGGTCCAGCCGCATGAACTGCGCCTTGGTGTAGAGGGCGACCTTTTCCATGCGTTCGAGCCCGGTGCGCTGCGTCTTTTCCAGGTAGCCGAGCAGCGCGCCCAGCGCGCGCACCAGCGGCTCCTTTCCCTCAAGGCCCAGCTGCTCCAACGTTTCCGCGCGGTACTGCTTTTTTACTGCCGCCGCACAGGCCTCCCCGCCGTAATCCGCGTCCGTCAGGCACTCCAGCGCAGCGCTGAGCCGGTCGCGCAGGAACGGCGCCAGTGTGCGAAAAGAGACGGCGTCCGGGTTGACAAGCACCTCGCGCGGGGCAAAGCGCGCCAATTCTTCCCGCAGCAACGGCTCGAGCGCTTCCTGCGAACCAGTCTCAAGCACGGTGCCATGCAGCTCCCCGGTGGAAATATCTGCAAAGCAGATGCCCGCCTGCGCGGGGCCCGCGCAGACGGAGCACAGATAGTTGTTTTTCGCCTCGTCGAGCATGCTGCCTTCCATCACGGTGCCGGGCGTAATGACGCGCACCACATCCCGCTTCACCAGGCCCTTGGCCAGCGCAGGGTCTTCCATCTGCTCGCAGATGGCGACCTTGTAGCCTTTAGCAACCAGACGCGCCACGTAGGATTCATAGCTGTGGAACGGCACGCCGCACATCGGCGCGCGCTCGCTCTGGCCGCAGTCGCGCCCGGTCAGAGTGAGCTCCAGCTCCTTCGACGCAATCTTCGCGTCGTCGTAAAATAATTCATAAAAATCGCCAAGCCGGAAGAAGACCAGCGTGTCGGGATTTTCCCGCTTCACCTGGAAATACTGCTTCATCATCGGCGAAAGGTCCGCCATGCGCGCCGCCCCCTCTCATGAAATCTTGGAAAAAAAACTGCGCCTCAGGAGCACCCGGCGCAGCCGGAGCAATCGCCGCCGCAAGAGGGCGTATAGTCGGCGGTGTTCGGATCTTCGCCCTGCGCGGAAAGCGTGAGGATCGCCTGGATGCGCTGCAACAGCGCGTCCATCTCCTCTTTGGCGGCGTTGTAGGCCGTCATATTCGGGTTTTTCATAATTTCCGCATAGCAGTGGCGCAGCTCGGCGTTATACTGCTGCAATTTTTCCTCCGAGCGGTCCTGCTTCGCACCCTCGTTCTGGATGGCCATGCGCTTGAGATTAAATTCCCCAATCAGCCTTTGAAGCTCCGGGTCCTCGTCGCTGTTCTGGCGCGCCACTTGCAGCGCCGTAAACCGCTCGTCCTGCTGCAGCGCGCGCCCCAGCGCGCGGGCCAATTCAATCAAATCCATGATTCATTCCTCCATTGTCATGTGAAAATGAGAAAATTCCTTTTATGCGTCTTCTTTGGGGACGCCGCGTAAGATCCAGTTTCGCGCCTGCGTGATACGCACCTCGCGGAATTGCCCGATCCACGCGTCCGGCCCGTCCAGCTCGACGATGACGTTGCCGCCGGTGCGGCCCTCGAGCCGGCCGTTCCGCACGTTGCGGCTCTCGACCAGCACGCGCTCTGTGGATCCCACGGCTGCGGCGCAGCGCACGGCCGCGGCGCGCTCCTGCGCCTGGGTGAGTTCCTGGAACCAACGAACCTTTTCCTCGTGCGGCACCGGGTCCGGCAGAGACGCCGCGCGCGTGCCCACACGGGGCGAATAGATAAACGTAAAAAGCGACGTGAAGCCGACCTCCTCCACAAGGGAAACGGTGTCGCGGAATTCCTCGTAGGTTTCCCCGGGAAATCCGACAATCACGTCGGAGGTAAGCGAAAGGCCGGGAACCGTCTTCTTCGCGTAATCGACCAGCGCAAGGTAGCGCTCCCGCGTGTAGCGCCGGTTCATTTCCCGAAGGACGCGGTCGTTCCCGGACTGAAACGGCAAATGCAGGTGCGGCGCGATATGCCGCCCTGCGGCCATCGTGTCGAGGAGCTCCTTGGTCGCATCCTTTGGGTGCGAGGTCATGAAACGGATGCGGTAATCGCCTTCTACACGGTCGAGGCGGCGCAGCAGCTCCGCAAAGCTGACCGGGTTCGCAAGCGTCTTCCCGTAGGAATTGACGTTCTGCCCCAGCAGCGTGATGTCGCGGTAACCTGCGCGCACCAGGCTTTCAAATTCCTCCTGCACGGCCTCCGGCTCCCGGCTGCGCTCGCGGCCGCGCACATAGGGCACCACGCAGTAAGAACAAAAATTATCGCAGCCATACATGACGCTGAGCCAGGCCTTGAAGCTGCCGTCCCGGTGGATGGGCAGGCCCTCTACCACACGGCGCCCGTCCCCGTCTTCCCCGCGGACAAAGACCCGCCGCCCGCCGGTGAGCGTTTCAAGCAGCATTTCCGGCAGCCGGTGGATGACGTGCGTCCCAAACACCAGGTTGACAAACGGGAAGCTCTTGCGGATGCGCTCGGCCGCGTGCTCCTGCTCCATCATGCAGCCGCACACCGCCACCAAAACGGACGGATGGCGCCGTTTGACGTTTTTCAGCGCGCCAACGTTGCCAAACACGCGGTCTTCCGCGTGTTCACGCACCGCGCAGGTGTTGAAAAGGATGAGGTCTGCGTCCTCTTCCGTGTCCGTAAAGCCAAAGCCCATCTGTTCCAGCAGGCCCTTGATTTTCTCCCCGTCGGCCACATTTTGCTGGCATCCGTAGGTACGGACATACGCCAACGGTTTTGGCCCCATCGCGCGCACCTCCATGATGCGCGCCACTTCCTCCGCGCAGTCCTGCTGTGCGCAGAGCGGGGACCCTTCCGGAAAATAACCGGTCAAACAGGCATTCCCCCTGTAAACCGCAGCGCGCGGACGGGATCCCCCTGCCCGCGCTGCGAATGTTTTCCGTAATATTGTACCACATTTTGCTGAAAGCATCAAGTGCAGGCCCACCGCTTGGGGTCCGTTTTCCCAAAAAGCGGGCGCGCGGTTTTCCTGCTCTCGCCTTTTCGCCCGGTTTGTAGTATAATCGTCTTGTTCCAGCCGCGCGGGAGGTTCCCCTTTTGCGCGGGAAACGATTTCCTCTTTTGCACAAGAAAGGTTGATGGACATGGATTTGACTGAACAGGCGCTTGCGTATCTGCGCGAGGACGCGCCGCTTCATATCACGATGCTGGACCCGATTGCGCGCGGCTCCGCCGAGATTTGCGCCGCCTCGCGCTTCGGCGTGCTGATGCGCGAAAAAGAGGGCGGCGCCTGGATGCTCTCCGCCGCTTCCGCTGCGCACGGCGAAGCCTTGATGGATCTGCTTCCACCGCTCCGCTCGCTGGTGGTATTCCAGGATTTTCTGGTCTCCCCGGCGCAAAAACGCTTTTCTCTGGGCGAAAGCCTCCCCTGTTACTCCGCGGTCTACCTAAAAAAGGAAAAAATCCCCTACGCGCCGCGCCTTTCGGTGCGCCATTCGACGGAAGCGGAGCTGCCGCGCATCAAGGAGACATACCACATGACGTCGCCCGCCGGCATCGACCGTGCGCACGAAAAGGGGGACCTCTACTGCGGATTTGACGGGGACCTCTTTGTCGGCTTTGCCGGACGCCACGCCGGCGGAAGCCTCGGGATGCTCGAAATTTTCCCGGACTGCCGCCAAAAGGGCTACGGCGCGGAATTGGAGAGCTTCCTTGTCAACAAAACGCTGGACGCAGGCTGCGTGCCGTACGTCCATGTGGTTGTCGGGAACGAAAAATCGTGGAATTTGCAGAAAAAACTCGGATTCACCTTTGCGGAGAGCCTGGTGTACTGGCTGTAACCGCGCAAAGGCGGCCCCGCCGGTTTGGAGGGGCCGCCCTTTTCGGTCTTTTTTGATGGGAATTACTTCTGGCGCGCTTTCTCGCACGCCTCGAACAGGCCGTTGAGATACGCCGCGCCCAGCGCGCGGTCGTAGAGGCCGTAACCCGGTTTGCCCGTTTCGCCCCAGATCATGCGGCCGTGGTCCGGACGGACATACCCGTCAAAGCCGGTCTCCACCAGCGCGTTGACGATCTCGTACATATCCAGGCTGCCGCAGCCGGAGAGGTGCGCGCGCTCCTCAAACGAGCCGTCCTCCATGATCTTGACGTTGCGGATATGCATGAAACCAATGCGGCCCATCGCCGAGTATTTGCGGACCAGCGCCGGGACGTTGTTGAACGCCGCGCAGCCCAGCGAACCGGTGCACAAACAGAGCGAGTTGGCAGGGGAATCATACATGGCAAGCATGCGGTCCAGGTTTTCCTCACAGGTAATGATGCGCGGCAGGCCGAAGATCGGGTACGGCGGGTCGTCCGGGTGAATCGCCATGACGACGCCGCATTCCTCCGCAACCGGCATAACCTTTTTGAGGAAGATCTCCAAGTTCTTCCACAGGCCCTCTTCGCCCAGTTCGCCGTAGGCGACAAAGAGCTTTTTAATCTCGTCGCGGGTGTAGCTTGCATCCCAGCCGGGCAGGTTGATATCGTCCGTAAGCGGGTCGAGGCCCTTGAGCTGGTCCCAATACATCACCAGGCTGGTCGAGCCGTCCGCCGCTTTTTTGTCCAGCTGCGTGCGGGTCCAGTCGAACACCGGCATAAAATTATACGTCACGCATTTCACGCCGTATTTCGCACAGCGGCGGATGTTTTCGCAATACACTTCCAAAAGCTCGTCGCGGTTTGCGCGGCCGAGTTTAATATCTTCCGAAACCGGGATGGACTCCACGACGTCGAACACCAGGCCGTGATCCTCGCACTGTTTTTTCATTTTCGCGAGGCTTTCTTCCGGCCAAACCTCTCCAGGCTTGACGTCATACACCGCGGAAACAATGGAGCGCATCCCCGGGATCTGGCTGATGTACTCCAAAGAGACGGGGTCCGATTCCCCATACCAGCGGAACGACATTTTCATGCTGCATTTCTCCTTTTCCAAAAAAGTCCGGCGTCGGGTCCCCGGCCGCCTTGATTTTCCCGCGGGAGCGCTGTCCGCTGCCCGGCGGCCCTTCTTTTTCTGCGATGTTTTCATTATAGCAGATTCAAACAGAAATTCCTAGGGGCATCCCGCACAATTTTCGTACAAAACAGATAAAATTCTTTCACAAAAACCGCCCGGCCCCTTTTTCGGGCCGGGCGGGATGCTCACAGGATGAAACGGCGCTTGTAATTCTTGCCGAGCTGCTGCTTTAAGAGCTCGCGGAATTCTTCGGGCGTGCCCTGGTTGAACTCCGATTTCTTGACATAGTAGGCGTGCTCGTCGCCAAAATACAGGTAGAAATACCCTTTGCTCTCATACGCGCGGGTAATCTGGAAGTACGGGTACGTCGAGGTGGACTGGATGCCGGAAACGCGGAAATCTTCCGGCCGGAACAGGTAGATCGCCGTGCGGTTCGGGATCTTGCGATAGGCAAACTGCGTGTTGCGCGTCATCTTGTACGGCAGGTACAGCGGGTACACCACGCACACCACGCCCAGCGCCAGCAGCAAGATACGGGAAAGGAAATCGGTGCCGAGCACTACGCTCAGCACGATGCAGCCCAGGCCGAGCAAAAGGATGGCGGCAAGGCCGTAAATCCGCTTCCAGATGCAGTGGAAATGGCAGAAATCGCGGATGGCCGCGTCGCTAATCTCCGTCCTGTTTTTGAACAGCACCGGCGGCTGCTCCAGCGGCACGCCGGCTTCCTCCGCCTTGCGCTCTTTTTCCTGCTGCGCTTTGTGGTAGACGTCGAGCCGCTCGCTCATGGCGGCGCGCACCTTTTTCAGCGCCTTCTGGTGGTGCTGGTTGTAAAGGACAGGCACCAAGACAATGCCAAAAATCAAAACCAGCGGTACAAACATGATCAGCACCGCGATGACCGAGCTGTAGGGAGAACTCTCCGGCTTCTCAGTCGCCTCCATCTGTGCTGAATCGACAATCTCGCGGACCGCGTCGCGCTGGGCCTGCGTCGGCTCGCCCTCGCCGTAGCTGTTCATGGCGAGCGAATAGCCATTGACCACCGTCGTGTAGCTCAGCTCATACTGCTGCACGCCGTTTTCTTCCATCGTATAAAACATATAGACATAGGGGCGGCCGCCGGCCTCATACACCTCCAGCGTGTAGTCGGTGATGCCGCCCTCGTCGAACGACGCCGCCATCTCGTCCATGATGCTCTGCGCAGCCTCTTCCCCGGCCTGCGCCAGGTCGTAGAGGTCGTACGTCGCCTCATTCTCCTTTTTGGAGAAAATAACGCTGTAAGAATGGTCTGGGGCAAACGCCTCCAGATAGACGTTATTTTCCTGGTAGAACTGGAGGCGCTCCGCAACGTCGGTGACGCCTACGGAGGCCGCCTGCGTCATCGAGTTGAGGTCCTGCGTGAGCAGGATCATCCCGTCGGGCAGCTCCACGGTGAGGCCGAGCTCCGGGATCTCCTGTTCCGCCGCCGCTGCGGGCAGCATCGCCGTCGCCGCCAGAACCAGGGCAGCCGCCAGAGACGCCGCCGTTTTGAACCATTTCTTTTTCATGTCTGCAATTCCCCTAACACTCAGTTTCGCCTTTCCAAACGGATGCTTTTTTATTATACGACAATTCCACCAAAATGGAAAGCTTTCTTCTGCGGTTTTAACAAAAAATTCCGATTTTCCCTCCGGCGCAGAAAAGCGCCGGGGACCCGCCGCGAGGGCGGATCCCCGGTCCCCTGAAAACAGGGAGAAAATCCCCTTTTTATTCCGGGCGGTAGCAAAGGTACGGCTCCGCCTTGAGCTCGGTGGCGCCCTGAACCATCTGGTAGGTCTTGTAACCGCCGCTCAGGTTGTACGCGGTAAAGCCGTTTTGCAGCAAGATGCGCACGGCTAGGTACCCGCGCAGGCCGACCTGGCAGGTGACGTAGACCGGCTTGCTGCGGTCGAGCTCAGAGAGGCGCTCGCGCAGGCTGTCCAGCGGGATGTTGCTAAACCCGGGGATCTTACCGTTCGCCACCTCGGCCGGCGTGCGCACATCCAGAAACGCCGCCTTCTCCGGGTCGATGTCCGCGAGCTGTTCGGCGTAGAACACCGGCATATCCCCTTTGAGGATATTCGCGGCGGTAAAGCCGAGCATATTGACCGGGTCCTTCGCCGAAGAATACGGCGGCGCGTAGCAGAGTTCGAGTTCCTCGAGGTCATAGACCGTCGCGCCAAGGCGGATTGCCGTGGCGATGACGTCGATGCGTTTTTCCACGCCCTCTGCGCCGACCGCCTGCGCGCCGAGCACCTTGCCGTCCTGGCCAAACAACAGTTTCATCGCCAGCGGCTTTGCGCCCGGGTAATACGACGCGTGCGACTGCGGATGGATATAGGTCTTCCCGTAGGGAATGCCGCCCGCATTCGCCTGTTTTTCATTGAGGCCGGTAGACGCCGCCGTCAGCGAAAAGACGCGCACAACGGAACTGCCCTGCACGCCCTTGCCGATGGTCTCGCTGCCGCCCAACAGGTTCGCGGCGGCGGCGCGGCCCTCGCGGTTGGCCGGACCGGCCAGCGGGAGCAGCGTTTCAGCCCCGGTGAGCATGTTCCGCACGGCGACAGCGTCGCCCACGGCGTAAATGTCCGGGTCATTGGTGCGGAATTGCCCGTCCACGGCAATGCTGTTTCCTACGCCGAGCGCCAGCCCCGCGGCGGCAGCCAGCGCGCTCTCCGGCACGACGCCGACGCTCATGAGCAGCATCCCGGTAGAAAGCTCCGTGCCGTCGGTGAGCGTCACGCGGAGACCGCCCGCCTCCTGGGCGACGGACGCCACGCCCGCGTGCAGCAGGAGCGTCACGCCGTGAGATTTGAGCTCCGCCTCCAGCGGGGCCGTCATCTCCGGGTCCAGCGGCGCCATAATCTGCCCGGCAAATTCCGCCACGGTCACCGTCAGGCCGCGTTTGCGCAGGTTCTCCGCCATTTCCAGGCCGATGAAGCCGCCGCCCGCCACCACGGCGGAAGCCGCCTTGCTCTCTGTGAGGAACCGGTCGATCTCCAGCGTGTCCGGTACGGTGCGCAGCGTGAACACCCCGGGCAAGTCCGCGCCGGGGATGCGCAGCTTTTTCGGCTCGCCGCCCGGGGAAAGCAGCAGCTTGTCGTAGCTTTCCTCGTAGGTCTTCCCGGAAGCCTCTTTGACCGTCACCGTTTTGCGGTCCCGGTGGATCTCCGTCACTTCGCTGCCGGTGCGCACGTCGATGCGGAAGCGGTTGCGCAGCAGCTCCGGCTTCGCCACCAGTAGATCCGCCTTTTCGGTAACCTCGCCGCCAATGTAGTATGGCAGGCCGCAGTTCGCGTAAGAGACATATTCGCCTTTTTCAAATAAGACCACCTCCGCCTCCTCGCTCAGACGGCGCAGCCTGCAAGCCGCGCTGGCGCCTCCCGCAACGCCGCCCACAATGCAAATTTTCATCCCCGTGCACATCCTTCCTATTTGGTTTTTTCTTCTATTTTTCCGCAGCGGCGCTCACAGCCGCTCCCCGCCGGAAAGGGACGCCAAAGAGAGCTCCCCTTCGTCGCTGATCTCCAGCCGGTCCCCTTCTTTCGCCCCCGCAGGAAGTTCCGCCTGGGCAATGGCGTAGTATTTCTTCTCCGCATCGGCGCAGATGGCGTAGATCCCTTCCATCCGCTGGATCTTTAAGGTCTTCATCTTGCTTCCTCCTTATTTTTCCGGTCCCGGATAGGAGCCGGGCGGCTCGCCCTCCGTAAAAACCCGGATGCTTTCTCCGTCGCAACAAAACAAAAGCGGCCCGTTGACATCGGTGCGGTAGATTTCCGCGCCCGTTTCATAGAGGCGTTCGAGGACCTCTTTGCGCGGCAGCTCGTTGCGGTCCGGCCCCACGGAGATGACCGCATAGTCCGGATCCACCGCCGCGAGGAACTCCGCGCTGGAGGACGACGCGCTGCCGTGGTGTCCCACTTTGAGCACGTCCGCCTGCAGGCCGCCCTCCCGCAGCAAGTCCCGCTCGGCCTCCTCTTCCGCGTCGCCGGTCAGCAAAAAACTGCGCTCGCCGTAAACAACCTTGAGCACCAGCGAGTTGTTGTTGGACCCCTCATATTCCCGCAGCGGGCCGAGGACGTACACCCGCGCCCCGCCCAAGGGGAACCACTCGCCCGTCTGCAAAACCCGGACTGGGATGCCCTTCTCCCGGCAGGCATCCGCGGCTTCCCTCCAGCCGGAACCGGATTCCGGGCCGTCCGTTGACAGCGGCGGCGAAAGGAACGTCTCCGCGCCGCACCGGCGCAGGACTTCTTCCAGCCCGCCGGCGTGGTCGCTGTCCGGGTGCGTATTGACCACATAGCGCAGCGCAAGGCCGCGCCGCGCCAGGTATTCGCTGATCTGCGCGCCGCAGCCGTAGGTTCCGGCGTCCACTAGCATGGCTTCCCCTTCGCATTCAATCAGCAGCGCGTCGGCCTTCCCCACGTCAAACACCAGGAACGAAAACGGCCAGCGGGACGGCGCGCCGCCAAAATCCGCCACGCCAAACGCAGCCAACATCCCCTGCGCGTCCCTCGCGGGGCTTCCCGGCAAAAAGAGCAGCAGCGCCAACAAAAGGGCGGTTCCCGGCAGCAGGCGCTTTATCCGCGCCGCCTTGGGCCGGGCCTTCCGGGCTTTTGGCCCGCCCTGCGTTTCTCCCATGAGGCGCCTCCCTTCCCGCGCCCTCCCCCGCGGGGGGCTTGCGTCCCCGGCAGCGGCGGCGCCAGGCAGTCCGCAGCGGTTCCAATGAGATCTGCGCGCCCGGCCGCGCGCAGGGCGTCGATCACCTTGGCGCGGTTTTTGGGATCAAAATACTGCAAAAGGGCGCGTTGCTGCGCTTTTTCGCGGCTGGTGCGCGGCACGAACACTTCTTTCATCGTATAGGGATCCAGGCCGGTGTAAAACATGCAGGTGGAAATCGTCCCCGGCGTGGGGTAGAAATCCTGCACCTGCTCGGGGCGCAGGCGCTCCCGCTTGAGGAAGAGCGCAAGCTCCACCGCGTCCCGCAGGGTGCTACCCGGGTGGGACGACATCAGGTACGGCACAAGGTACTGTTCCTTCCCGAACGATTTGGTCAATTCGTAAAAGCGCCTGCGGAATTTCAAATAGGTCTCAAAATGCGGCTTTCCCATGCAGTCGAGCACATGGGCGGAGCAATGCTCCGGCGCAACTTTGAGCTGCCCGCTCACATGGTAGCGGACCAATTCCTTGAAAAACGACTCGTCCGGATCCTCCAATAAATAATCGAACCGGATGCCGGAGCGGATAAACACCCGCTTGATGCCGGGGATCTTCCGCATTTCACGCAAAATTTCCAAATATTCCGTGTGGTCCGCCCGAAGCGCCGGACAGGTTTTAGGCGCGAGGCATTTTTTGCCCTTGCACAGGCCGTCCCTGGCCTGCTTTTCACAGGAGGGCAGGCGGAAATTGGCCGTCGGGCCGCCGACGTCATGGATGTACCCCTTAAAATGCGGGTGGTGCGTGAGCAGCTCCGCCTCGCGCAACACCGACTCCTTGCTGCGCGTGGTGACCGCGCGCCCCTGGTGGAACGCAATGGAGCAGAAATTGCACGCGCCGAAGCAGCCGCGGTTGTGCGTGATGGAAAATTCCACCTCCTGAATGGCGGGGACGCCGCCCATCGGTTCATAGCACGGGTGGTAGGCCCGCTCGTAGGGGAGCTCGTACACTTCGTCGAGCTCCTTGGTCTGCAACGGCGGCATCGGCGGGTTTTGCACCAACATCCAATCCCCGTGCCGCTGGATCACCCGGCGGCCCCGCACCGCGTCTTGTTCATCCTGCTGCTTGCGGCAGGAAACGGCGTACTCCCGCTTGGAGGCCCGCACCTGCTCCAGGCTTGGGCACTCCACTGCCGGGCCGGGGCGGTATTCTTTGATGGGCGCCGCGTAGCAGGTCCCACGGATATCGGTCAAAAGGGAAACAGGTTCCCCCTGGTTCAGCCGCTGGGCAATCTCCAGCGTCTGTTTTTCACCCATCCCGTAGGTGAGCAGGTCCGCGCCGGAATCCAGCAGAATCGACGGGCGGATTGCGTCGTCCCAGTAATCATAATGGGCAAAGCGCCGCAGCGACGCTTCCAGGCCGCCAAGCACGACCGGCGTCTCCGGGAAAAGCCGCTTGAGGATGCGCGTATAGACCATGGCGGCGCGGTCCGGCCGCCGCCCGGTTTTCCCGCCGGGGGAGTACGCGTCCTCGCTGCGGCGGCGCTTGGCTACCGTATAATGCGCAACCATGGAATCAATGTTCCCGGAGGAAACCAGAAACGCCAGCGCCGGGCGGCCAAAGCGCAGGAAATCGCGGTCCGTTTTCCAGTCCGGCTGCGCGAGCACCGCCACCCGGTATCCATAGGCTTCCAACAGCCGCGAGATGATCGCCGGGCCGAAGGTCGGGTGGTCGACATAGGCGTCGCCCGTCACAACGACGAAATCCGGCCTATCCCAGCCGCGCGCTGCCACTTCTTCTTGGGTGATCGGTAAAAAAGCCATCGCTTCCCCTTTCTATGACGAACCGTCATCCTTCCGTTTGTTCCCCGCGGTCCGTAACCTGCAAGCTGCGTTCAAGGTACTGCTGGTAGGTCATGAGCACCTGCCGCGGTTTGGAGCCCTCATGCGGGCCGACGACACCCATCTGTTCCATCTCGTCAATCAACCGGCCGGCACGGGCGTAGCCGAGGCGCAGCCTGCGCTGCAGGAGCGACGTGGACGCCTGCCCGGCCTCCACCACGCATTTAATCGCCTCTTCCATCATCGGATCCTGTTCCCCGCCGGAAACCTCGGCGTCGCCTTTCCCGCCTTCCGCCACGGCATTCTTTTCAATCTCCTCCATGATGGACGTGTCGTAGCCCTGCTCCTGCATTTTTTTCACGAACGTCACGACGGATTCAATCTCCTCGTCGCTCACAAAGCACCCCTGGATGCGCGTCGGCTTCTGGGAACCCACGGGTGAAAACAGCATGTCCCCGCGGCCGAGCAGCTTTTCCGCGCCGCTCATGTCGAGGATGGTGCGCGAGTCCACCTGAGAGGACACTGCAAACGCGATGCGGCTGGGGATATTCGCCTTAATAATGCCGGTGATGACGTCCACCGACGGGCGCTGCGTCGCAATGACCAAGTGCATCCCGGCGGCGCGCGCCATCTGCGCCAGGCGGCAGATGGAATCCTCCACTTCATTTGGCGCAGCCATCATCAAATCCGCCAACTCGTCGATGATGATGACGATCTGCGGCATTTTCTGCAGCGGCTGGCCGTCCGCGTCGCGGAAGGACGTGGTCTCCGCCGCGCGGTTGTAGGAAGCCAGGTCTCGCACGTTGTTTTCGGCAAAGATCTTGTAGCGGTGCAGCATCTCCGTTACCGCCCAGCTTAGCGCGCCCGCCGCCTTGCGCGGATCCGTGACCACCGGCACCAGCAGGTGCGGCACGCCGTTGTATACGCCGAGTTCGACGACCTTCGGGTCCACCATCAAAAAGCGGACCTCGTCGGGCGTGGCCTTATACAGCAAACTGACAATCAGCGAATTGATGCACACCGATTTGCCCGAACCGGTCGACCCGGCGATGAGCAGGTGCGGCATTTTCGCGAGGTCCGCAAGGGTGACTTCCCCGGCGATGTCGCGTCCGAGCGCCACCGTCAGCTTGCTCTTCGCCGTCTGGAAGTTCTCAGACTCCACCAGTTCCCGCATGCGCACCACGCTGACGGATCGGTTCGGCACCTCGATGCCGACGGCCGCCTTCCCGGGGATCGGCGCCTCAATGCGCACGCCGGAGGCCGCCAGGTTCATCGCGATGTCGTCAGAGAGGCTGGTGATCTTGCTGATCTTGACCCCAGCGGCGGGCTGCAGCTCATAACGGGTAACCGCCGGGCCGCGGCTGATGGCCAGGATCTTGGTCTGCACGCCAAAGCTCTTCAGGGCGTTCACCAACAATTCGCCGTTGTGCTCCAGTTCGGCGTTGGCCGCCGCCTCGTCCGTTTTTTTGCTGTAGGCCAGCATCGACGTGGGCGGGTAGTGATATTCGCCGTCCGGCGCGCGTTCCTCCTGCGGGAAGAGCGGCTGCGGCGCGGGCGGCTCGGCAGGCTGGTTTTCCGCCAGCGTGCGCAGGAACGCCTCGGCGGCGCCGGGTTTCGGCGGCGCGGCAGGGGCAGGCGCGGCAGGGACAGGCGCGGGCGGGGCGGGTTCCGCTTCCGGTACGGCGGGCGCGCGCTTCTCCTCTTCCGGCGCGGGGGCCGGTTCCTCGCGCGCTGGGGCGGAAGGCATCACCGGGTCCGGGCTACGGAACACTTCTTCTAAGTGCGTTAATTTTTCGCTCTTTTTCTTCGGCTTCTTCCCCCCGGACGGCGCTGCGCTCACCGGATGCGGCGGGAGGTCGTCCTTATCGAGCGAAATATCGATTTCCTGCGATTCACGCGCGCGTTCCATCTGTTCACGTTCCAAATTTTTGCGCTCACGCGCCGCGCCAATGCTGTCGGAGACATAATCCACCGGCTTGGCCAGCGCGCGGAACAGCTGGATCAGGCTGGTGCCCGTGAGCACCATAAACGCGACGAAAAGCAGCAGCACGATGACGATTTTCGCGCCGAGCGCGCCGAGCGCCGCCACAAACGGGATGCCGATGAGGCCGCCAGCAAAACCGGAGCCGTTGCGCTGCCCGCCGAGCGTGTAGAGGTCAACCAGTTTTTCCCAGAACGATGCCGGAGGATCCTCCGGTGTGACGCGGAAAATATAGACCGCCGCGCTGAACAGCAGGATAATCGCGACAATGAGACCGATCCGCAGGCCGCTGCGGCCGCGCGGCTTCTCCACGGCCGTCACAATGGAGACATACAGCAGCAGAATGGGCCAGAGGATGGCGCAATTCCCAAACAGGCCGAGCAAAAAGCTATGTAAGCCATACCAAATGTGTTCGCCCTCAATGAGCACGATGCACGCCGTGAGAATGGCGGCCGCAAACATCAGCACAGCGGCCGTCTGGTTCCGCTGCCGCTGCGCCTCCGGGTCGCGCGCGGCGGCCCGGCCCCGGCTTTCCCGGCGCGGCGCGGCGCTTTTTTTCTCCGCGTAGCGCGCCCCGCTCTTTTTCCGCGGCGCGGCTGGTTTCTTCTCCGCCGCTTGCGCGGGCTTTTTCGTTTTCTTTGCCAATTTTTTCACCTGTCCTCCCCTTATGTACCGGCCCCGGGCCGGCGCGGGCGGGCCGCTCAAGGTTTCCGCCGTTCAGGATCTTCCTGTTTGTTTTTCTCTTCGCGGATCATATCATAAAGGCAGTCGAGGGCGTCGGAAAGCGTCCCCAACGAATCGATCAATCCTTCTTTTACGGCGGCGGCGCCTTCCAGCACCGTGCCGACGTCCATGACCAACTCCTGCGTGTTCATCGAGAGCTCATAAAAGCGCCCTGCGGAAATGCGGGAATTCTGCGTGACAAACTGCGTGATACGGTCCTGCATGCGCTGGAAATATTCCAGCGTCTGCGGCACGCCGAGCATCAGGCCGCTCATGCGCACCGGGTGGATCGTCATCGAGGCTGAAGGGGCGATGAACGAGCGCTTCGCCGCCACGGCGAGCGGCACGCCGATGGAATGCCCGCCGCCCAGCACCAGCGAAACCGCCGGTTTCTTCATGCCGGCCACCAGCTCTGCAATGGCAAGGCCGGCCTCTACGTCCCCGCCGACGGTGTTCAGCAGCATCAAAAGGCCGTCAATCGCCGGGTCCTCCTCAATGGCGACCAGCTGCGGGATGACATGCTCATATTTTGTGGTCTTATTCTGTGAGGGGAGGATATAATGCCCCTCAATCTGGCCAATCACCGTGAGGCAATGGATGGTGCATCCGTTGCCGGAAGTGACGACGGAACCCGTGTCGACAATCTGTGGGATCTGGCGCGCGGCGTCGTCTTCCTGGCGCGCGCCTTCCCTCGTTTCTTCTTCGCTCATGCGGTCTACCTCCTGTTTTGGGGAATCCTTGAGGCATAGTATTCCCGCGCCTGGAGGCGCTATCCGCACGAGGGCGGCACAGAGGCCGGCCTGATGCTATTATAACATGCGCCGCCCCATGTTCTATTCTATATTAGAAAAATACAGACCAGATGCCGCCGCGGGCGGGGCTTTTCCCCATCCCTGGTAAAACGCCGCGCCCCGTGTTATAATACAAAAAAAGCTGCGCGCCGCGCGCAGGAAAAGGATGTGTCCCCTTGGAAAATCTGGCTCTTTCGTTCTCCGTGGTCTTCCCGCTCTTTCTCTATCTCGCGCTGGGCTACGGCGCGAAATCGATCCGCATGCTCAGCAGCGAAACCGTCCGGCAGATGAACAACGCGGTCTTCCGCATTTTCCTGCCGGTGCTGCTGTTTTCCAACGTCTACTCTACAGAGATCTCCACAGCGTTCCAGCCGGGCTTAACAGCGTTTGCCGTGGCGTCGGTACTGCTCTCGTTTGCGCTCTCTTTCGGCGCGGTGTGCCTTTTGGAAAAGGAAAACGCGCGCCGCGGCGTATTGATCCAGGGCATTTTCCGCAGCAATTTCGTCCTGTTCGGCGTCCCGGTTTCCGCCTCGCTCTTCGGCGCTGAGGCCTCCGGCATCGCGTCCCTGCTCATCGCGTTTGTCATCCCGCTGTTCAACATTCTCGCGGTCGCGGTGCTGGAGATCTTCCGCGGCGGGAAATTCCGGCTGCTCCCCATCCTCAAGGGTATCGTTACGAACCCGCTCATCCTTGCGACGGCCGCCGCCCTGGTCTTCCTCGCCACCGGGTGGAAGCTCCCCTCCCTTTTGGAGGAAGCCGCGGCGGACATCGGCGGCATTGCGACGCCGCTCGCGCTGTTCCTGCTTGGCGCGTCGTTCACCTTTTCCGGCGCAAAGGGCCGCGCCCGTCAGATTGCCCTCGGGGTCTGCGGACGCCTTTTGTTGGTGCCGCTCGTGTTCCTCACCGCCGCCGCTGCGCTCGGCTTCCGCGGCGCAAACCTGACGGTGCTGCTCTCGCTTTTCGGCTCGCCCACGGCGGTATCCTCGTTCGTCATGGCGCAGCAGATGGGCGGCGACGGCGAACTCGCCGGGCAACTGGTGGTGTGGGGCTCGCTGTTTTCGGTGCTCTCCATTTTCCTCTGGGTGTTCGTGCTCAAACAGGCGGCCTTCCTTTGAACGTTAACAGAGAGAGCCCGGCCAGGCGTTGCGCCAGCCGGGCTCTTTTGCCCCCCGGCCCGGTCAATAAACCGCGCTCAGCGGGTTGAGCACTCCGTAATTTTTATTCTCCATGTCGTCGATGAATTTCGTCGCCTTGCCCGCGCCGACCGCAACGCAATTTTCCGGTTCCTCCGGCACGCGCACCGGCATCTTGGTCTTTTTGGCCATCAGCGTGTCAAAGCCGTACAGGCGGGACGAGCCTCCCGTCAGGATGAGGCCGTCCGTGCTGATGTCGCCCACCAACTCCGGCGGCGTGCGCTCGATCATATCCTGCACCACGCCGACAATCTGCATTGCGGGCTCAATCAGGGCCTCCAGCGCTTCGTCGCAGGTGATCTGCTGCGCCTGCGGCAGGCCGGTCAACGCATTGCGCCCTTTGACCAGGAAGGAAATGACTTCTTTTCGCGGATAGACGCAGCCGACGGCGATTTTCGCCTCTTCCGCCATGCGCGCGCCAATGATCAGATGATATTTGCGCCGCACATATTTGACGATGGCTTCGTCGAACGCGCTGCCCGCCACTTTGATGGAATTCGAGATGGCGATGCCGCTCAGCGAGATCACCGCCATATCGGTCGTGCCGCCGCCAACATCCACCACCAGGCAGCCATGCGGGGTGGAAATGTCCACGCCCGCGCCCATCGCCGCGGCGACCGGCTCTTCAATGAGGCAGATTTTCCGCACGCCAGACGAGCTGATGGCGTCCACCACGGCGCGCTTTTCCACCTCGGTGATGCCGCACGGGACGCTGACGACGACGCGCGGCATGACGAGCTTATTGGTGCTCACCTTTTTGAGGTAATGGAGGATTACATACTGCGCGAGGGAAAAGTCGGAGATGACGCCGTTGTTGAGCGGCCGCACCACCGCGATTTTTTTCGAGGTCCGGCCGGTCATCTCGTAGGCTTCGCGCCCAATGGCGACCACCTCGTCGGTTTGCGTATCATAAGCGACGACGGACGGCTCGTTCAAAACGATGCCCTTCCCCGTCAGGTAAATTTTAACACTGGAGGTCCCCAGGTCGATGGCAATGTCAGTCCCCAGCATCCTCACCTCTTCCTTCCTTTGACTGAAAATTCCATTTTTCGCGCCGGTTCCCGGCAGTTCCATTATAGTACAGAAATCCCCTGTTTTCAACCGGCTGCGCGCGCCGTCCGCGCGGCCGTCAGGCAGAGCACCTCCGCTGCGCCGCCCTCGTAGAGCACCCCGGCGCATTCCGCGAGGGTCGCGCCCGTGGTGAAGATATCGTCCACCAGCAGGAGCTTTTTCCCAGCGGGGTCCTGGTCCGGCACGATGGAAAAGGCCTCGCGCACATTTTCCCGCCGCTCCGCTTTGCTGAGCAGGTGTTGCAGTTCATTCTCACGCACTTTGGCCAGGTAAGCTGCGTACGGCAAGCCGAGGCGCGAGGCGACGCCCCGCCCCAACAGCTCCGCCTGGTCGTACCCGCGCGCCGCGCGGCGCTTGGGCGACATCGGCACCGCCGTAACCGCGTGGATCCCCGCGGCGCCCTCCTCCCGCAAAAGGCGCGCCATTTCCGCGGCGTATCCGTTTGCGTAAACCCGGCGGCCGTGAAATTTGAACGCCTGGAGCGATTTGCGTACGGCCCCCTCATAGCGGTAAACGCTGTAACAAACGATATCTTTTCCCTCCGGCCTAAGAGATATCCGGCAGGCATGCGGCACGCAAAACGGCAGCTGGGCGGCGCATGCCGCGCACACCGGGCAGTCCCTGGCGGTCACGCCGCCGCAGAACGGGCAGCGCTCAGGAAAGACCAAGCCCGCCAGGCGCGAGAGCGCTTCCTTCCACACTGTCGCCGTCCTCCCCTGCTAAAAGATACCGCAAGCCTGAAAACCGCTTGGTCTTGCGGTCGTTTTCCACCATTTGCCGCACCGTCTCCTTCCACCCGACCAAAATGAGCAGCGACCGCGCGCGGGTGATGGCGGTGTAGAGCAAATTCCGGTAATACAGCTGGCGCGGCCCCGGGTACATCGGGATGACGACCGCCTGGAACTCATTGCCCTGGCTCTTATGGACCGTCATCGCATAAGCGAGTTCCAATTCCGCCGCATTTTCAAACGTGTAAAGGACCCATTTGTCGTCGATCTGCACCGTCATGGCGGCGGCGCGCCGGTCTATGGCGAGGATGGTCCCCACATCGCCGTTGAAAACGCCCTCGCCGGCCGTGCCGTCCTCCCGGCTCCAGACCAGGTCATAATTATTCTTGATGTGCATCACCTTGTCGCCCTCGCGGAACAGCGTCCCGTTGACGCGGGCCTCTGTTTTCCCGGGGGCGGGCGGGTTCAGGGCCTGTTGCAGGCGGAGGTTCAGCTCGTAGGTGCCGAGCTCCCCTTTGCGGCCCGGCGAGAGAACCTGGATCTCCGTAAACGGCGAATAACCATAGCTGGCGGGAAGCCGCTTCGCACAAAGGCCGACCACCGTCTCGCGGATTTTCTCCGGGTCCCGCACCGGGAGGAAGAAGAAATCCCCGTCGTGGCACGAAAGCTCTGGCAATTCACCGGAGACAATGCGGTGCGCGTTGGAGACAATCAGGCTTTTCATCGACTGCCGGAAAACCTCCCGCAGCTGCACCACCGGCAGCATCCCGCTCGCAATCAGGTCGCCGAGCACGTCGCCCGGCCCGACGGACGGAAGCTGGTCGCAGTCCCCCACGAGGATCAAACGGCAACCGAGCGGCAACGCCCGCAGGACGCCTTCAAACAGCGAAACATCCACCATCGAAAGCTCGTCGATAATCAGCGCGTCGCATTCCAACAGGTTTTTCTCGTTTTTGCTGAACACCGGCTGGTCGTTTTCCGTCCAGCCAACCTGCAGCAGGCGGTGGACGGTCTTCGCCTCCCGGCCCGTCACCTCCGACATCCGTTTCGCGGCGCGCCCCGTGGGCGCGGCCAGGAAGACCCTTTCGCCGCGCTGCTCGAGGATGGTGATCATCGCGTTGAGGGTCGTGGTCTTGCCGGTGCCGGGGCCGCCGGTCAGGATGAGCATCCCTTTGGAGAGCGCCTGCAAAATGGCTTCCTTCTGCCCGCGCGCGTAGCGGATGCCCTCTTTTGCCTCGATCTCTTCCACATACCCCTCCGCATGGAGGATCGGCTGCGCCGGGTAGCGCAGCATCATCCGCAGGCGCGCGGCAATATACCATTCCGCGCGGTAAAGGCGCGGGGTGAATAGGTAGTCCCGCTCTTGGAACACGCAGGAGACCAGCTCTTCCGACTGCTTCATCTCCTCCGCCACGGCGGCGGCCGACTCCTCGGGCACGCCCAGCATGCGCGCCGCGGTAGGGATGAGCTTGTCGGCCGGCAGGCAGGTGTGCCCGTTCCCAGCGTTATGCCGCAGCACATAGAACAGGCCGGCGCGGACGCGGCAGCGGGCGTCCTGCGGCTTTTCCAACGAGGCGGCGATCCGGTCCGCACGGTCGAAATCGAGGCCAACCTCTTCCGTACACAGGCAATAGGGATCTTCCTGGACCAGTTCCGCCGCCTGGGCGCCGTACTGCTTCCACACCCGCACAGCCTCCTCCGGCGTGACGCCGAATTTGCCGAGGTACACCATGATCTCACGGATCCCGTAGACCTTTTGGAATTCCTCCGCGAGCTTGCGGGCCTTTGCCTTGGTAATCCCCTTGACGGAACAAAGGCGCTCCGGCTCTTTTTCCAAAATTTCGAAGGTATGCTCACCGAAAGCCTCCACCAGCCGTGCGGCGAGCACCGGGCCAATCCCCTTCACCGCGCCGGAGGAGAGGTATTTGAGCATCGCCTCGCTGGTGGAGGGCAGGGTGCGCTCAAACGCCTGCGCCTTGAACTGCTGCCCAAAGCTGGGGTGGTTTTCCCAGGCGCCAAAGACCCGCAGCTCCTCCCCGCAGGCGGCTCCGGGCAGCGTCCCCACCACCGTTACCAACTCCTGCCCGTTGTTGAGCTCTAAAACGGTATATTGATTCTTTTCATTGCGGAAAATGATTTGTTCCACGGACCCCGTCATTTCCAGCAGCTCATCTTTTTGCATCGGCACCCCTCGAATCCCCGCATTCCTCTTTCTTTCAGTATAGTATATTCCTTTCTTTTTTGCAAACAGCTGTGCAAAAAAAGCGGGAGGGCCGCTAGAAAAGCCCTCCCGTTCCTTCTGTTCCCAAAATGTCGCCCAGGCGGTCCTCTGCGCAGTGCAGGCGGATGAGCGGCATCTCCCGCGCCGCCGCTTCGCACACTGCGCGCGCCTGCGGGTCCAGGCCGCCGTCCAGGCAAAGGACAAAGCGGTCCTCCGGGCCGTCCAGCCAGAGCAAGCGGCCCACTGCGGCGCGCAGGCGCTCTTCGGCGTCCTCTGCGGGTCCGGAAAGCGGAACCGCCAACACCAGCACGCCCGTTTCCTCGGGGCGCAAAAGCCAGCGCAGCGCGCCGCGCACCACCGTTACCGCTCCGACCATTGCAAACAGGGCCGCCACCGCCCAGCCAATCCATTCCGCCATTGCCATCACCTCTTACCCCAGCGTATGCGCGGGGGCGGGAAAATGACAACTGCGGCCGCCTTTCCTCAGTTGGAAAAGCCAGGCAACCCGTGGAACAGCCTTATTTCTGCCCGACCGCTTCCCGCAGCGCATCCACGCGGTCCGTCTTCTCCCAGGAGACCCCGAGGTCCTCGCGGCCCATGTGGCCGTAGGCGGCCAGCTGGCGGTAAATCGGCTTGCGCAGGCCCAGCTTTTCGATAATCGCCGCCGGGCGAAGGTCAAACACCTTGCGCACCGCCTCCGCGAGCTGTTCGTTGGAGTACGCGGAAGTGCCAAACGCATCCACCATGACGGACACCGGGTGCGCAACACCGATGGCGTAGGCAAACTGCACCTCGCAGCGCCGGGCCAGTCCGGCCGCAACAATATTTTTCGCCACATAGCGCGCGGCATAGGCCGCCGAGCGGTCCACCTTGGTCGGGTCTTTGCCGGAGAACGCGCCGCCGCCGTGGCGCCCGTAGCCGCCGTAGGTATCCACAATGAGCTTACGGCCCGTCAGGCCGCTGTCCCCCACCGGGCCGCCAATGACAAAGCGCCCTGTCGGGTTGATGTAATACTTGGTCCCCTGGTCCAGCAATTCCTCAGGGATAACCCTTTTCACAACTTCTTCCAGGATGTCGCGGCGGATCTGCTCCAAAGAGGCGTCCGGGTCGTGCTGTGTCGAAACGACGACCGTATCCACGCGCACAACGCGCCCGCCGTCATATTCCACCGTCACCTGGGTCTTCCCGTCCGGGCGCAGGTAGGGCAGAATCCCTTCCTTGCGCACCTGGGCGAGGCGCTTGGCAAGCTTGTGGGCGTAGGAGATCGCCGCAGGCATCAGCTCCGGCGTTTCGTCGCAGGCAAACCCGAACATCATGCCCTGGTCGCCCGCGCCAATGCGGTCCGCCTCGTCCGTCGCGCCGTTTTTCGTCTCGTAGGATTCATTCACGCCCATTGCGATGTCAGGAGACTGCATGTCGATGGAGGTCATCACCCCGCAGATATTGCCGTCAAAGCCGTAGGCCGGGTTGTTGTAGCCCGCCTCGCGGACAACTGTGCGCGCAATGGTCGGGATATCGACATAGCAGCTCGTCGAAATTTCGCCCATCACATGGATCATGCCCGTCGTGGCGGTCACTTCGCAGGCCACGTGCGCCTGCGGGTCGTTCTCCAGGATTTGATCCAGCACCGCGTCGGAGATCTGGTCGCAGAGCTTATCAGGATGTCCTTCCGTTACAGATTCTGAAGTAAAAAAATGTCGTGCCATCTGGTGTATTCCTCCGTTTCTCATTTCCATCATAAAAAAGCCGCCCGGGAAAAACCGGACGGCATGCGTTACCTCATCTCTCGGTTTACCCGCAGGAATTGGCACCTTGCAAAAAGCAGGTTGCCGGGCATCACAGGGCCTGTTCCCTCCGCCACTCTTGATAAGGGGGATATGAAATTGTAATATGATGATTATAGCAGGATCCGCGCGGAAAATCCAGCGGCAGAATCGGAGAAAATCCGGCCTTGCCCGGCCGATTTTTTAAGCAGCATGGATAAGGTTCTGGTTCCTGCGGAAAAACGGCTGCAACGCCTTGAACAGCACCGCGGCAATAACGCTGTTGAGCCCCGCCTTGAGCAGGTTGAACGGGATGATGCCGGGCAGCATCATGGCGTCGACCACTTCCTTCGGCGTGCCGTAGACGTTGACGGTAAAAATGTAATTCATCGGGATCATCAAAAGCGTCATCGCAAGCGTGCCGAGCGCCAGGCCGGTGACAAGCCCCTTCCAGTTTTTCCAGTGCTGGTAGAAAACCCCCGTCAGCGCGACGAGCGCGCCGGACGCCACCACATGCATGAACAGGCCGATCCAGCCGTCGCCCGCAAAGCAGAACGCCTGGATAACCGAAACGACGACCAGCACCGCCATGCCCGGCCCGATGCCGAACAGCAGCGTGGCGATCAGGATGGGCGCATCTGCCATGTCATACTTGAGGAAATCAAGCGACGGAACCAGCGGGATGCGCACAAACGCGACCAGGACAATCGCGATGGCCGCCAGCATCGCCAGCTGGACCATTTGCAGCACGTTGACTTTTGGACTGGACAATTTCATCAAAAAGCACTCCTTTTTGGCTGCCTACGAAAAAACGCCCCGCGGAAAATCCACGGGGCGCACGCATACAAAGTACGCACTTCTTCTTTCATCCGGACTATACCGTCGGCTTTGGAATCTCACCAAATCAGCTTTCGCTCGCGGGCTTCGCGGCATGCGCCGCGTCACCGCCGGTGGGGACTTTCACCCCGCCCCGAAGACAGCACTGTTTTTATTTGCTTTTATCATAGCGCGGCCGGGGCAAAATGTCAAGACCCCGGCACAAAAACTTTTCCGGGAAAGGAAAAGGCCCCCGGCGCGGGGCCGGGAGCCTTAAAACTGCGGAATAATCAGCTGTTGATCTTGCTGACAACGCCGGAACCAACGGTGCGGCCGCCCTCGCGGATAGCGAAGCGGAGGCCTTCTTCGATGGCGATCGGGGTGATGAGCTCTACGTCCATCTCGACGTTATCGCCCGGCATGCACATCTCGGTGCCTTCCGGCAGGGAGATGATGCCCGTCACGTCGGTGGTGCGGAAGTAGAACTGCGGGCGGTAGTTGTTGAAGAACGGGGTGTGGCGGCCGCCTTCATCCTTGGTCAGGACGTAAACCTGGCCGTGGAACTTGGTGTGCGGGTGAATGGTGCCCGGCTTCGCCAGAACCTGGCCGCGCTCGATTTCGTTCCTCTGCACGCCGCGGAGCAGAACGCCGATGTTGTCGCCAGCCTCAGCATAGTCCAGCAGCTTGCGGAACATTTCGATACCGGTGACAACCGTCTTGCGGCGCTCTTCGGTGAGGCCGACGATCTCGACTTCTTCGCTCATCTTCAGCTGGCCACGCTCAACCCTACCGGTAGCAACGGTGCCGCGGCCGGTGATGGTGAAGACGTCTTCAACCGGCATGAGGAACGGCTGGTCCGCCTTGCGCTCCGGGGTCGGGATGAACTCGTCGACAGCCTTCATCAGCTCATGGATGCAGGCATACTCCGGCGCGTTCGGGTCGTTGGAGGTGCACTCCAGGGCCTTGAGCGCAGAGCCGCGGATGATCGGGGTCTCGTCGCCCGGGAACTCATACTCGTTGAGCAGGTCGCGGATTTCCATCTCGACGAGGTCGAGCAGCTCTTCGTCGTCAACTTGGTCAACCTTGTTCATGAAGACAACGATATACGGCACGCCGACCTGACGGGCAAGCAGGATGTGCTCGCGGGTCTGCGGCATCGGGCCGTCCGCCGCGGAAACAACCAGGATGGCGCCGTCCATCTGCGCAGCGCCGGTGATCATGTTCTTGACATAGTCGGCGTGGCCGGGGCAGTCAACGTGCGCATAGTGGCGGTTGTCGGTCTCGTACTCAACGTGCGCGGTGTTGATCGTGATACCACGGGCACGCTCTTCCGGGGCCTTGTCGATGTTCGCGTAGTCAACGAATTCGGCGTCGCCCTGCAGGTTCAGAACCTTGGTGATCGCAGCGGTCAAAGTCGTCTTGCCGTGGTCAACGTGGCCGATGGTGCCAATGTTGACATGGGGCTTATTTCTTTCGAATTTTGCCTTGGACATTGGAAAACTTCCTCCTTTAATTTGTACAGATCCTTCTCGGCTTGTTTATCATTGTAACAAGTAAGAAGCCAAAAATCAAGAGAGATTCAAAAACTTGCTTATTCTTTTTTCGCGCGGGCGGAAATAATCGACTCCGAAACAGACTTCGGAACCTCGGCGTAGTGCGCCGGCTCCATGACATACTGGCCGCGGCCCTGCGTCTTGGAACGCATGTCGGTCGCATAGCCGAACATCTCGGAGAGCGGTACTTCCGCGTTAATGCGCTGGCCGCCCGGCAGGGCGTCCATGCCGAGGATCATGCCGCGGCGGGAGTTCAGGTCGCCGATGACGTCGCCCATATACTCCTCCGGAACAGTGACGCTCACCTTCATAATCGGCTCGAGCAGCACCGGGTCCGCTTTGCGCATCGCCTCTTTGAACGCCATCGAACCGGCGATCTTAAAGGCCATTTCCGAAGAGTCGACCTCGTGGTAAGAACCGTCGTACAGCGTAACCTTGACGTCTACCACATTGTAGCCCGCCAGAACGCCGCTGAGCATTGCGCCCTGGATACCTTGGTCGACCGCCGGGATATATTCCTTCGGGATGGAGCCGCCAACGGTGGCGTTGACAAACTCGTAACCCTTGCCCGGGTTCGGTTCAATCTTGATTTTAACATGGCCGTACTGGCCGCGGCCGCCGGACTGGCGCGCATACTTGGTGTCGACATCCGCCAGCTTGCGGATGGTCTCCTTGTAGGCGACCTGCGGCTTGCCGACATTCGCTTCCACCTTGAACTCACGCATCAGGCGGTCCACGATAATCTCCAAATGGAGCTCGCCCATACCGGCGATGATGGTTTGCCCGGTTTCCTCGTCGGTGTAAGCCTTAAAGGTCGGGTCTTCTTCCGCCAGCTTCGCCAGCGCAATGCCCATCTTTTCCTGGCCGGCCTTGGTCTTCGGCTCAATGGCCACGCGGATAACCGGCTCCGGGAATTCCATCGACTCCAGCACAACGGGCGCTTTCGCGTCGCAGAGCGTGTCGCCGGTGGTGGTGTTCTTCAGGCCGACCGCCGCGGCGATATCGCCCGCATACACCATTTCAATGTCCTGGCGGTGGTTCGCGTGCATCTGCAAGATGCGGCCGATGCGCTCGTTCGTATCCTTCACCGAGTTGTAAACCGTAGAGCCCGCGGTGAGCGTACCGGAATACACGCGGAAGAAGCACAGCTTGCCGACAAACGGGTCCGTTGCAATCTTAAACGCAAGGGCCGAGAACGGTTCATTGTCGGAGGAATGGCGTTCCTCTTCCTCGCCGGTCTCCGGGTTCACGCCACGGATGCTCGGGACATCGGTCGGGGCGGGCATATAGTCGACAATGGCGTCGAGCAGCTTCTGCACGCCCTTATTCTTGTAAGAGGTGCCGCAGGTAACCGGCACCATCGTGTTGTTAATGGTAGACTTACGGATGCACTTTTTGATTTCATCCTGCGTGAGCTCCTGCCCCTCCAGATATTTCTCAAAAAGCTCGTCGTCCTGCTCGGCAACATGCTCGACCATCTCGGTGTGGTACTTTTCGGCCAGTTCCTTCATATCCTCCGGAATCTCTTCCGTGCGGATGTCCTTGCCGAGGTCGTCGTAGTAAACATATGCCTTCATCTCCACCAGGTCGATGATCCCCTTGAAGGTATCCTCCGAACCGATCGGGAGCTGAATCGGCACCGCGTTGCACTTCAGGCGGTCCTTCATCATCTGGACGACGCGATAGAAATCGGCGCCCATGATGTCCATTTTATTGACATAAGCCATGCGGGGGACCTTATATTCCTCCGCCTGGCGCCAAACCGTCTCAGACTGCGGTTCAACGCCGCCCTTGGCGCAGAATACCGTCACCGAGCCGTCCAGCACGCGCAGGGAGCGCTCCACCTCAACGGTGAAGTCCACGTGGCCGGGGGTGTCGATGATGTTGATGCGGTGGTTCTTCCAGAAGCAAGTCGTCGCGGCGGACGTAATGGTGATGCCGCGCTCCTGCTCCTGCGCCATCCAGTCCATCGTGGCGGAACCGTCGTGGGTCTCGCCGATCTTATGGTTAATACCGGTGTAAAACAGAATACGCTCGGTCGTCGTGGTTTTACCTGCATCGATATGCGCCATGATACCGATGTTGCGGGTCATCTCAAGTGATACCTGCCTTGGCATAGTTTCCTCCTTCAATGATATGGTCGGACATGTGTGGCCTGGTGCTCGTCCCTACGCGTGCCGAAAACACGCGGGGCCCGGCCTCTCCTGCGGGCCGCAGCCCAGCGGCTCCCGGCTTGGGCAATGCTGCCGCATTACCACCTGTAGTGTGCGAACGCCTTGTTGGCCTCCGCCATCTTATGCGTGTCGTCACGCTTCTTGGCGGCGCCGCCAGCACCGTTCATCGCATCAAGGATCTCGCCGGCAAGTCTCTCTTTCATGGTCTTTTCCGAGCGGAGCCGGGAATAATTCGCCATCCAGCGCAGGCCCAGCGTCTGCCGCCGCTCCGGGCGGACCTCAATCGGGACCTGGTAGGTGGCGCCGCCGACACGGCGGGCTTTTACTTCCAGCGACGGCATGACATTCTCCATCGCCTGCTCGAACGCCTCGAGCGGGTCCTTCCCGGTTTTGTCCCTTACAATGTCGAACGCACCGTAAACGATCTTCTGGGCGACGCCCTTCTTCCCATCATACATGATGTTGTTGACCAGGCGCGTGACCAGCTTCGAATTGTAAATCGGATCGGGCAGGACATCACGTTTCGCAATATTACCTCTTCTTGGCACTTTGCTTCCCTCCTTCACAGCAATGATATCACAGGTACTCGAAAGCGACAAAACTCCCGTTGGCCAGCAGAGGCGTTTTTAGAATGATCTATCCAAAACGCCGCTGTCATACCAGCAGCGGTATGCAAGCCATAGGTTCCTTGTCAAATTTCACTTAACCTTACTTCTTAGCGCCGGGCTTCGGACGCTTCGCGCCATACTTGGAACGGCCCTGGGCGCGCTTAGCAACGCCTTGCGCATCGAGCGTACCGCGGATGATGTGGTAACGCACGCCAGGCAGGTCCTTTACACGGCCGCCGCGGATCATCACGACGCTGTGCTCCTGCAGATTGTGGCCGACGCCGGGAATATAGGCGGTAACCTCGATCCCGTTGGAAAGCCTGACCCTGGCTACTTTGCGCAGCGCGGAATTCGGCTTCTTCGGGGTCATCGTCTTGACAGACGTGCAAACGCCGCGCTTTTGCGGGGAATCCTGATCAATCGGGATCCTCTTCTTGGAGTTCCATCCCCTCAAAAGAGCCGGAGCCTTCGCCTTCTTCTCACTGACCTCTCTGCCCGTATGGACTAACTGGTTAAATGTTGGCATTCAGACACCTCCTTGTAAGATTTGTTCTATGTTAAACAGGCATTAGGATGCCCCGTTTAACCAAAAATACCCAAGGGGAACCACGCGCGGAAATCCCGCCGCGGGGGGATTTCCCTCCGGCAGGATTTTCCTTTTTCCGCATTTGACCCCACGGTTTTTTATTCTATCACGAAACCGCGTCGTTTGTCAAGGCCTCCGCCGCAGGTTCCACTTCGACTTCGCTGTAGCAGCGCATGCCGGTGCCGGCGGGGATGAGCTTGCCGATGATGACGTTCTCCTTCAGGCCGAGCAGCGGATCCACCTTGCCCTTAATGGCGGCGTCGGTGAGCACGCGGGTCGTCTCCTGGAAGGAAGCGGCGGAGAGGAACGAATCCGTAGCCAGGGACGCCTTCGTGATGCCGAGCAGCACTGGCGAGCAGGTCGCCTCGCGCAGGCCCTCTTCCCCAGCCTCAATGCGCGCGCGGATCTTTTCGTTTTCCGTCTCGAATTCGGTCTTTTCCACCAGCGCGCTGGGCAGCAGCCCGGTGTCGCCGGCATCTTCAACCTTGACCTTCTTCATCATCTGGCGGACGATAACCTCAATGTGCTTGTCGTTGATATCAACGCCCTGCATGCGGTAAACGCGCTGCACTTCCTGGATGAGGTAATCCTGCACCGCCTGCGTGCCGCTGATAGCGAGCACGTCGTGCGGGTTGACGGAACCCTCTGTCAGGCGCGTGCCAGCCTTGATCTCGTCCCCCTCTTTGACGCTGATGCGCGAGCCGAACGGGATGAGGTACGCCTTTTGTTCGCCGGTCTCGCGGTTCGTCACCACAACGTGGCGGTTCTTTTTGATCTCTTCAAAGGAGACGGCGCCGCCGATCTCGCTGATAATGGCCAAATGCTTCGGCTTGCGGCCCTCAAACAGCTCTTCGACGCGGGGAAGACCCTGCGTGATATCTTCGGCGCTGGCAACGCCGCCGGTGTGGAAGGTCCGCATTGTGAGCTGGGTGCCCGGCTCGCCGATGGACTGCGCCGCAATGATGCCGACCGCCTCGCCAACCGTGACCGGCTGGCCGTTTGCCAGGTTTGCGCCGTAGCATTTTTTGCACACGCCGTGCTTGGCGCGGCAGTTGAGGATGCTGCGGATCTTGATGTGCGTCACGCCGCGGGAAACGATGAGCGCGGCGTCGGCGTCGTCCATCATCTTATCCTTCGAAACGAGGACCTCGCCGGTCTCTTCGTCGACAAAATCTTCCACCAGGTAACGGCCCAGCAAGCGCTCGCTCAGCGGCTCGATAGATTCGCGGCCCTCGCGGATATCGAACACCTCAAGGCCGTCCGTTGCGCCGCAGTCCTCCTCATGGATGATGACTTCCTGCGAGACGTCCACCAGGCGGCGGGTCAGGTAACCGGAGTCCGCCGTGCGCAGCGCGGTGTCGGCCAAGCCCTTGCGCGCGCCGCGGGAGGAGATGAAGTATTCCAAAATGTTCAGGCCTTCGCGGTAATTTGCGCGGATCGGGATCTCGATGGTCTTACCGGAGGTATTCGCAATCAGGCCGCGCATGCCGGCCAACTGGCGGATCTGGCTCATCGAGCCGCGGGCGCCGGAGTCGGCCATCATATAAATCGGGTTATAGCGGTCCAGCGCGTTTTGCAGGGCGGCGGTGACGTCGTTCGTCGCCTTTTCCCAGGTCTTCAGCACGGCGTTGTAGCGCTCCGTGTTGGAGAGCAGGCCGTTGCGGTATTCCTCAGTGACGAGGTCGATCTTCTTCTCCGCATCTGCGATAATCGTCTTCTTCGACTCCGGGATCGTCGCATCGCACACCGCGACGGTAATGGCGCTCTTGGTCGAATATTTATAGCCCTGCGCTTTGATGTCGTCGAGCACGTCCGCCGTGCGGGCCGTGCCGTGGACCTTGATGCATTTGTCAATGATCTTGCCCAGCTGCTTTTTGCCGACCAGGAAATCGATTTCGAACAGGAAGATGTTCTCCGGCACGGAGCGGTCCACATAGCCGAGGTCCTGCGGGACCGGCTGGTTGAAGATGATGCGGCCCACGGTGGAATCCACCAGGCGGCTCACCGGCTTGCCGTCGATGACAAACGTGCGGCGCACCTTGATCTTCGCGTGTAGGCTCACGACCTTGGCGTCGTAGGCCATGAGGGCCTCGTTGACGTCGCGGAAGACCTTACCCTCGCCGGGCTCGCCGTCTTTATCCAGCGTGAGGTAGTAGGAACCGAGCACCATGTCCTGCGTCGGCACCGTGACCGGGCGCCCATCGGAAGGCTTGAGCAGGTTGCCTGCCGCCAGCATCAGGAAGCGGGCTTCCGCCTGCGCCTCCGCAGAGAGCGGAACGTGTACGGCCATCTGGTCGCCGTCGAAGTCGGCGTTGTACGCGGTGCAGGCCAGCGGGTGCAGTTTCAGCGCGCGGCCTTCCACCAACACCGGCTCAAACGCCTGGATGCCGAGGCGGTGCAGCGTCGGCGCGCGGTTGAGCAGCACCGGATGGTTTTTGATGACAATTTCCAGGGCGTCCCAAACCTCGGGGCGGGCGCGCTCCACGGCCTTACGCGCGGCCTTGATGTTGCCGACCGCGCCGGTCTCTACCAGGCGCTTCATGACAAACGGCTTAAACAGCTCGAGCGCCATTTCCTTCGGCAGGCCGCACTGGTACATCTTCAGCTCCGGCCCGACGACGATAACGGAGCGGCCGGAGTAGTCGACGCGCTTGCCCAACAGGTTCTGGCGGAAGCGGCCCTGCTTGCCCTTGAGCATGTCGGAAAGGGATTTGAGCGGGCGGTTGTTCGGCCCGGTAACGGGGCGGCCGCGGCGGCCGTTGTCGATGAGGGCGTCCACAGCTTCCTGTAGCATGCGCTTCTCGTTGCGCACAATGATGTCCGGCGCGCCAAGCTCCAGCAAACGCTTGAGGCGGTTGTTGCGGTTGATGACGCGGCGGTAAAGGTCGTTCAAGTCCGAGGTGGCAAAGCGGCCGCCGTCGAGCTGCACCATCGGGCGGATATCCGGCGGGATGACCGGCACTACGTCGAGGATCATCCACTCTGGGCGGTTGCCGGAGAGGCGGAACGCCTCCACGACTTCCAGGCGCTTGAGGATGCGCACGCGCTTCTGGCCGGTCGCGTTGGCCAGTTCCGCTTTGAGCTCTTCGGAGTCCTTCTCCAGGTCAATCTCCTCAAGCAGCTTTTTGATGGCTTCGGCGCCCATGCCCGCCTCAAAATCATCCTCATATTTTTCCCGCATATCGCGGTATTCCTTTTCGCTGAGCATCTGCTTTTTTTGCAGCTCGCGGGCGTTGCCGGGATCCGTGACGATATACATGGCGAAATAGAGCACTTTTTCCAGCATCCGCGGGGAAATGTCCAAAATCAGGCCCATGCGCGACGGGATGCCCTTGAAATACCAAATGTGGGAAACCGGCGCGGCCAGCTCAATGTGGCCCATACGCTCGCGGCGCACCTTGGCGCGGGTGACCTCAACGCCGCAGCGGTCGCAGATTTTCCCCTTGTAACGGATGCGCTTATATTTGCCGCAGTGGCACTCCCAGTCCTTCTGCGGCCCAAAAATGCGTTCGCAGAACAGACCGTCGCGTTCCGGCTTGAGGGTGCGGTAGTTGATCGTCTCCGGTTTCTTGACCTCGCCGTGAGACCATTCCCGGATCTTATCCGGGGAAGCCAGACCGATTTTCATTGATTCGAACACGTTAAATTCCATGCGATGGCCCCCTTCGCTCCATTATTCGTCGCTGTCTGTCGGTTCCCCGAACAAATCCTCGTCGTTGAGGTTCAAATAATCGTCGTCATTGCCGCCAAAGAGGTCGTCCTCGGCATTCTCCACATTGTAACCGTCCAAATCGTCGGCCACATTCGGCTCTTCAAAGACGCCGTCGGCCGGCGTAAAGCCGAGGTCGTCGTCATCGTCGAAATTCTGCTTGAGGTCGATTTCTTCATTGTTCTTGTCAAGCACTTTGACATCCAGGCCCAGCGACTGCAATTCTTTGATGAGCACCTTGAACGACTCCGGAACGCCGGGCTTCGGGATGTTCTGCCCCTTGACAATGGCCTCGTAGGTCTTCACGCGCCCGACCACGTCGTCGGACTTGACAGTCAGGATCTCTTGCAGGGTGTAGGCGGCGCCGTAGGCTTCCAGCGCCCACACTTCCATCTCGCCGAAGCGCTGGCCGCCAAACTGCGCCTTGCCGCCCAGCGGCTGCTGCGTGACAAGCGAGTACGGGCCGGTAGAGCGCGCGTGGATCTTGTCGTCGACCAGGTGATGGAGCTTGAGGTAATACATATACCCCACAGTGACGGGGTTGTCGAAATATTCTCCGGTGCGGCCGTCGCGCAGAATGGTCTTGCCGTCCTCGCGCAGGCCCGCCTGGCGGAAGCATTCGCGGATGTCGTCTTCATGCGCGCCGTCAAAAACAGGCGTCATGATCTTCCAGCCCAGCGCCTTCGCGGCCATGCCGAGGTGGACCTCCAGCACCTGCCCAATGTTCATACGGGACGGGACGCCCAGCGGGTTGAGGACGATGTCAAGCGGCGTGCCGTCCGGCAGGAAGGGCATATCCTCTTCCGGCAGGATGCGGGACACGACGCCCTTGTTGCCGTGGCGGCCCGCCATCTTGTCGCCGACCGAAATCTTCCTCTTCTGCGCAATGTAGCAGCGCACCACCTTGTTGACGCCGGGGCTCAGCTCGTCGTGGCTGTTCTCCCGCGTGAAGACCTTCACGTCCACCACAATGCCGTATTCGCCATGCGGCACGCGCAGCGAGGTGTCGCGCACCTCGCGGGCCTTCTCACCGAAGATCGCGCGCAGCAAGCGTTCTTCCGCGGTGAGTTCCGTTTCGCCCTTCGGGGTGACCTTCCCCACGAGGATGTCCCCCGCGCGCACCTCCGCGCCGACGCGGATGATGCCGCTGTCGTCCAGGTCGCTGAGCAGGTCCTCGTTGACGTTCGGGATATCGCGGGTGATCTCCTCCGGTCCGAGCTTGGTGTCGCGGGATTCGATCTCGTATTCTTCAATATGGATGGAGGTATACACGTCGTCCCGCACGATCTTTTCGTTGATCAGAACGGCGTCCTCGTAGTTGTAGCCTTCCCAGGTCATAAAACCGATGAGCGCGTTTTTGCCCAGGCTGATCTCGCCGTTGTTGGTGGCAGGGCCGTCGGCGATGACGTCGCCCACCTGCACGCGCTGGCCGCGCTCGACCACCGGAACCTGGTTAAAGCAGGTGCCCTGGTTGGAACGCAGGAACTTGACGATGTGGTAGGTGTCGACCTCGCCGTCGTCGCGGGTCACGCGCACCTCGTTCGCGCTCACGCTGCGCACCACGCCGGCGTGCTTCGCCAGCACACAGACGCCGGAGTCAACGCCGGCTTTGTACTCCATGCCGGTGCCGACAATGGGGGCCTGCGTGCGCAGCAGCGGCACCGCCTGCCGCTGCATGTTGGAACCCATCAGCGCGCGGTTGGCGTCGTCGTTCTCCAGGAACGGGATCATCGCCGTCGCGACGGAAACAACCATCCGCGGCGAAACGTCCATATAATCCGCCTGGCTGCGGTCCACTTCGACAAATTCGTCGCGGCAGCGGCCGTTGACCTTGGTGTGGACAAAATGCCCCTCGGCGTCCAGCGGCTCGTTGGCCTGTGCAACGATGAATTCGTCCTCCATGTCGGCCGTCATGTAGACCACTTCGTCGGTCACGACGCCGCGTTCCTTGTCCACCTTGCGGAACGGCGCTTCAATGAAGCCGTATTCGTTGATGCGGGCGAAGGTCGCGAGGTAGGAGATCAAACCGATATTCGGGCCTTCCGGGGTCTCAATTGGGCACATGCGGCCATAATGGCTGTAGTGCACGTCGCGAACCTCGAAGCCTGCGCGGTCCCGGGAGAGGCCGCCCGGACCCAACGCGGAGAGGCGGCGCTTGTGCGTCAGCTCTGCCAGCGGGTTGGTCTGGTCCATAAACTGCGAGAGCGGCGAGGAGCCGAAGAATTCTTTGATGGCCGCCACCACCGGGCGGATATTGATAAGCGAATGCGGCGTGAGGACCTCGAGGTCCTGCGCCTGCAGGGTCATGCGTTCGCGGATGACGCGCTCCAGGCGGGAAAAACCGGTGCGGAACTGGTTCTGCAGCAGTTCGCCGACAGAACGGATGCGGCGGTTGCCCAGGTGGTCGATATCATCGGTTGTGCCAAGCCCGACCGCCAGGCAGTTCATATAGTTGATGGACGCAAAAATATCGTCAATGATGATGTGCTTCGGCACCAGTTCGTCGGCGCGTGCGCGGATTGCCTCCTTGAGGGCCTCTTCCCCGTCGGCGGATTCCAAAATCTCCGCCAGGACGCTGAAGCGGACGCGCTCGTTGACGCCGCATTCGGCCTTCGCGTCAAACGGCACAAATTTGTTGATGTCTACCATGCCGTTCGAGATGATCTTCACCTCGCGCTCGTTCACGGAGACGTACGCCACCGTGACGCCAGCGTCGTCCATCTCCTGGGCGCGCTTGCGCGAGACGGTCTCTCCAGCTTCGGCCATCAGTTCGCCGGTGAACGGGTTCACCACCGGACGGGTGAGCTGCTGGTCCGCCAGGCGGCCGGCCAGGTTCAGCTTTTTATTATATTTGTAGCGGCCTACGCGGGAGAGGTCGTAGCGGCGCGCGTCAAAAAACAGGCCGTTGATGTGCGCCTGCGCGCTCTCAATGGTGGGCGGCTCGCTCGGCCGCAGGCGGCGGTACACCTCAAACAGGGCTTCTTCCGTGTTTTTGGTCGGGTCTTTGTCAATGGTCGCTTTGATGCGGTCGTCGTCGCCGAAGTAGTCGTAGATCTCTTCGTCGGTGCCGAGGCCCAGCGCGCGAATGAACACCGTAATCGGGATCTTCCTGTTTTTGTCGATGCGCACATAGAAAACGTCGTTGGCGTCGTTCTCATACTCAAGCCAGGCGCCGCGGTTCGGGATGACCGTAGAGCTGAACAGCTCTTTACCGGTCTTGTCATATTCCATTTTGAAATAGACCCCGGGCGAACGCACCAGCTGCGAGACGATGACGCGCTCGGCGCCGTTGATGACGAAGGTGCCGCTCTCGGTCATGAGCGGGAAATCGCCCATGAAAACCTCCGACTCCTTGATCTCGCCGCTTTCCTTGTTCAGCAGGCGCGCGGTCACGCGCAGCGCGGCGGCGTAGGTCGCGTCGCGCTCCTTGCATTCTTCTACGCTGTAATTCGGCTTGTCGTCCAGCTTGTAGTCAACAAAATCGAGCACCAGGTTCCCGGTATAATCCGTAATGCCTGAGACGTCCCGGAAAACCTCTTTCAGGCCTTCGTCCAGGAACCACTGGTAGGAATTCTTCTGGATCTCAATCAAGTTCGGCATGTTCAGCACTTCATCGATCCGCGAGAAGCTCATACGAGTAGTTTTGCCCAGCTGTACCGGTTTGACATTCACCATTGGCGCAATCACTCCATTCCTATATTTGCCGCGTCTGCAAGTTCTTCTGCCCAGTTACACCGATCCACGCAAATTTTTACAAATTTTCCGTGATACTCTTGCCTTTTTTCAAAATCCATGCTAAGATAGGAATCAGTTAGGAAGAGTATAAGTTTCCATGATGATGCAGTATACTATTTTATAACAACATCCGGTATTTGTCAACTCTACCAGAGGAAATTTCTTGGGTTTTTTCGGGGGCCTTTCCGTGGGGAAGGCTTTTTTGTTTTCCCCTGGCAACCTTCCCGCGCAAAAAGAAAAAGAAGCAGGACCCACGGCGGTTTTCCTGCTTCTTTTTTTGCGCTCACACCTTCGGGCGGAGCGCCGCAAACGTGTAAGAGTCGAGCTTTTCCCGCACCAGGCGGGAAATTTCCCCGTAAATTTCGTGGAAGCGGCAGCTCGTGTTGTCGCAGCAGTATGCATCCTGCTGGCAGCGCGAAATCATGTACGGTCCTTCCACCGCTTCAATGACCTCGCGCAGCGTAATATTCTCCGGCGGGCGGGCCAGCTGATAGCCGCCGTGCGCGCCTTTGTAGGACTGCACGATGCCGCCGGCCACGAGCTTGCGCAGGATTTTCAACGCAAAGCGCGGCGGCACATGCGTCTCATCCGAAAGAGAGCGCGCGTCGCGCTTGCGGCCGTCTGCGAGCCGGTCCACAATCCGCACGGCGTAATCGGCCTCCAGGGTCATATGCATAAACGGCGCCTCCCCCGGCTCAATCCAAGAAATCCTTCAGCTTTTTGCTGCGGCTCGGGTGCCGCAGTTTGCGCAGGGCCTTCGCCTCAATCTGACGGATGCGTTCGCGCGTGACGTTGAATTCCTTGCCCACCTCTTCCAACGTGCGGGAACGCCCGTCTTCCAGGCCAAAACGCAGGCGCAGCACCTTTTCCTCGCGCGGGGTGAGCGTGTCCAGCACCTCGGAGAGCTGCTCCTTGAGCAGCGTGTGCGAAGCGGCGTCTTGCGGCGCGGGGGCGTCGTCGTCGGGGATGAAGTCGCCCAGGTGGCTGTCCTCTTCCTCGCCAATCGGCGTTTCCAGCGAGACCGGCTCCTGCGCCACGCGCATAATCTCCCGGACCTTGTCCACCGGCATATCCAATTCTTCAGAGATCTCGTCGGCCGTCGGCTCATGCCCGTTGGTGTGCAGCAGCTGGCTGGACACTTTTTTCACTTTGTTGATGGTCTCGACCATGTGCACCGGGATGCGGATGGTACGCGCCTGGTCCGCAATGGCGCGGGTGATGGCCTGGCGGATCCACCAAGTGGCGTAAGTAGAAAATTTGAAGCCCTTTGTGTAGTCGAACTTTTCCACCGCCTTAATCAGGCCCAGGTTTCCCTCCTGGATGAGGTCCAAAAACTGCATCCCGCGGCCGAGGTAGCGCTTTGCAATGCTCACCACCAGGCGCAGGTTCGCCTCAGAGAGGCGTTTTTTCGCGCTCTCATCCCCGTTTTTAATGCGGATGGCAAGGTCGATCTCCTCCTCGGGCGTAAGCAGCGGCACGCGGCCGATTTCCTTGAGGTAGACCTTGACCGGGTCGTCGATGGCGATGCCCTCCGTGCTCAACGCGGACTCGAGGTCCTCGGCGTCGCTCAGGTCGTTTTCCAGCTCCAGGTCCTCCAGGTGCAGGTCGGAAAAATCCTCGATGACTTCGATGCCCTGGCTCTCCAGCGAATCGTAGAATTTTTCAATCTGCTCCGGCTCGAGGTCCAATTCCCCCAGGGAATCCTCAATTTCCTTTGTCGTGAGCTGGCCCTTGCTCTTGCCCTGCTCCAGCAAGCTTCGAATGACTGTCCTTTTATCCGGCGTATCCATTGAGTGAATCCCCCTATTTTTTCTGCTCCCGTAATGTCTGTAAATATGCCTGTATGGCCTTCCCGTCGGCGGAGGCGATCTCCGCCGCGCCAAGTCTGGCGCCCTCCTGCAGGATCACGTCGATATATTCTTTCGCATCCTCCATCCCCGCCGTAATGGGATGATAGACCGCCAGGATCCTGGCGATGGCGCTGATCTCTTCAACAGAAAATTCCCCGGAAAGATCCGTCAAGCTGCACGCCTTGCCGTCTATCATTTTGCCCAATATCGTGCGATATACCCGGCGGTTAAATTCTGTGCAGAATTTTTCCGGCGGCAGCTTTTCTGCGGTTTTGCGCGCCATGTCGGGGTGGTCGAACAAAAACGCAAGGAGCGCTTCTTCCGCGTTGGCCGCGCGCAGGTGCTCCCCTTTTTCCGGGTTCACCGAGTCGCGGTAGCCGGAAGAAGCCTGCTGCATGGCACGGAATTCCTGTTTCTGGCGCGCCTGCGAGGTTTTGCGGCGGCTGCGGGCAATTTGCAGCAGCACCGCGCTGCGGTCCACCCCTTGTTCCGCGGCAATTTTGCTCGCGTACACTTCCTGCTCAATCTTGCTGTCCAGCGTGGCGAGCAGGTCCGCCGCCTGCGTCAAGTAAGAGACGCGCCCTGCGGCAGACCGCATGTCGCAGCTGTCGCGGATTTTTTGCAGGCGGTATTCCACGTCGTCGCGGCTGCCCTCTAAAAGCTGCTTGAAGCGCGCCGGACCCTGTTCCCCGTGCGAGCGGAGGAATTCATCCGGGTCTTTCCCGCCCGTCACCGTCAGCACGCGGACCTCAAGCCCCGCCTCCCGCAGGATGGGGATGGCGCGCGCGGTCGCTTTCTGCCCCGCGCCGTCCGCGTCGTAGCAAATGACAACTTCCTTGGCGTAGCGCGCCATGAGCCGGGCCTGCTCCGCGGTGAGGGCGGTGCCGAGCGTCGCAATGGCGTTGGTAAACCCCGCCTGGTGCAGCGCGATGACGTCCATGTAGCCTTCCGCAAGGATGAGTTGGCCGTTCGCGCTGTTTTTGGCAAAATTCATGGCAAAAAGGCCGCTGCTTTTGCGGAAGACCGGCGTATCGGACGTGTTGAGGTATTTAGGCTTGCCGTCGCCGAGGATGCGCCCGCCAAAAGCGATGACGTTCCCCCGCAGGTCGATAATCGGGTACATCACGCGGCCGAAAAAGCGGTCTACCAGCCGCCCGCGCGCGGAGCGGAACGCCACGTTCGCCTGCACAAGCTCGTCCTGCCGGTAGCCCTTTTGGGCCAGGTGGTCCACCAATGCAAAGCGGGTTTCCGGCGAAAAGCCGAGGCCGAAATGGCGGATGGTTCGCGCGGTAAGGGCGCGCCCCGTCAAATATTCCAGGCCGCGCCGCCCCTGCGCGCTCATCAGGACATGGTAGTAAAAGCGCGCCGTCTCCCGGTTGATCTCCAAAATGCGGGCCTTCAGCCGCGCGTAGCCGTCGTCCACGCGGTCCTCCGGCATTTGCAGGCCGGCACGGTCCGCGAGAAATTTCACCGCTTCTATGTAATCCAGGTTTTCCAAACGGCGGATAAAGGTAATCACGTCGCCGCCGGCCCCGCAGCCGAAGCAGTAAAACGAATCGTTGTCCGGGTAGATGTGGAACGAGGGCGTTTTTTCGCTGTGGAACGGGCAGAGCCCCACCAGGTTCCGCCCGCTGCGCCGCAGGTTTACATAGGGCGCGGCAATCTCCGCAAGGTTACAACGGTGTTTGAGCTCTTGTAAAAATGCTTCCGGCAGCGGCATGTGATCCCCCCTTCCCCCGGCGCGGCCGGGGTTTAGATGCTCCAGGCCTTCGGCACATAAATGGCTTGGAAGAGCCGGACCGCAAAATGGTCCGTCATACCCGCGATGTAATCGCACGCGGCGCGCGGCGCGCCGTCTTCTTCCGCAATGCGCCGCATGTCCTCCGGCAGGTTGCCCGGCTGGACCAAATGGTCATAGAGCGCGCCGATCAGCGCGGGGACTTTGCGCTCCTCTTTTTTCGCATATGGATTCCGGTACACGCTCTCAAACATGAATTCATGCAAGGTGCGGAACGCATGTTCCACCTCCTGCGCCATGCGGATCTCGCCGCCGGCGCTGTTCTCGATGACGGAGCGGACGAGCGTGTCGATGCGCTCCGACTTCCGCCCGCCGAGGATCGCCGCCTCTCGCGGCAGGTCGCGCTCCCGCAGGACGCCGGCGCGCACGGCGTCGTCGATGTCGTGGTTGATGTAGGCGATGCGGTCCGCCAGCCGGACCACGCGGCCCTCCGCCGTCCCGGCCTCACGGCCGCGCGTGTGGCAAAAAATGCCGTCGCGCACCTCCCAGGTCAGGTTCAGGCCGCGGCCCCCATTCTCCAGCCGCTCCACCACGCGCACGCTCTGCTCGTAGTGGCGGAAGCCGCCGGGCGCCAGCGCGTCAAGCGCGCGCTCTCCCGCGTGGCCAAACGGCGTATGGCCGAGGTCGTGCCCGAGCGAGACGGCTTCCGTCAAATCCTCGTTGAGCAGCAGCGCGCGGGCAATAGTCCGGGCAATCTGCGACACCTCAAGCGTGTGGGTGAGACGCGTGCGGTAGTGGTCCCCCTCCGGCGAAAGGAAGACCTGCGTCTTGTGCTTGAGCCGCCGGAAGGATTTGCAGTGCAGGATGCGGTCCCGGTCCCGCTGGTAGGGCGTGCGCAGCGGGCATTCCTCCTCCGCCTGCACGCGGCCGAGCGTCCGCTCCGACAACGCCGCCTCCGGCGAAAGGGTCTGCCGCTCGATCTGCTGCGTCCGTTCCCGAATCGTCATCGCGCCACCTTCTTTCTTAGAAGATATACGCAAAAACCTTCAGGAATCCTCTAAAAAGGCGAAAAATTTTTCGCCGGTCTTCTCGACGCACGCCGTCCCGCTGGTGGCCTCGGTGATTTCCTTCTGCAGGCGGGGCAGGTCCCCGGCCGTCAAGTGAAAGCGGAGCGTCACGCCGTCGGTGAATTCGGTGTCGTCCACGACGCCGCCCAACTCGGGGATTAGCGCGGCGAGGCGGCCGTACTGGCTGTAGGAGCAAACCACCTGCGCCAGCGCGCACCGCCGCATGCACGCCACCCCGGCTGCGTTGACCGCCAGCGCCGCGCCGTGCGAGTACGCGCGCAGCAAGCCGCCCTTGCCCAGCAGCACGCCGCCGAAATAACGCGTAACCACCACCACAGCGTCCGTCACGCCGGATTTTTTCAGCACTTCAAGCAGTGGAAGGCCGGCGGTCCCCTGCGGTTCGCCGTCGTCAGAATAGCGCGCCAGGCCGCCCTCCCGCAGCAGGTAGGCGTAGGTGTGGTGGCGGGCGTCCCAATATTTCTGCCGCTGCGCCTCCACAAAGGCCATGGCCTCCTCTTCGGTGCGCACCGGGCGCGCCGCGCCCAGAAAACGCGAGCGGCGCTCGGTAAATTCGTCAAAGCCCTCCCGCAACAGCGTGCGGTAATCCCCTTCCACGGCAGCGCGCCCCCTTTCACAGATAAAAACAGGGGCGGCGCGACGCGCCGCCCTGAATTCCCACTATTTGGTTCTTATTTGCCCATGCCGTAGCGCTTTTTGAACATATCGACGCGCCCGCTGGTGTCCACCAGTTTCTGCTTACCTGTAAAGAACGGGTGGCACTTGGAACAAATTTCCACGCGGATATTCTTCTTCGTGGAAGCCGTTTCGATCACATTGCCGCACGCGCAGGTGATCGTGGTCTTTTCATACTTCGGGTGCAGGTTCTCCTTCATCTATCGTCACCTCTTTCAGATAAACTCCAACTTTAACAAATGAATTTTAGCACATCCGGGGGGAAAAAGCAAGAAAAAATTTTGAGAATTCACGAATTATTTTTTTGTTGCTGCGCTACATATTGTGCGTACTCCTCTAAGCACATGCCCAATTGGCGCATGCGTTGGGCGTTTTTCTCACCTACGAATCGAAAAACGACGGCGCTGCCGGGCTTACCGGTCTCCTCTGTTTTGTTGTCGGGGTAGCGCTGTACAAAGCCGTACTCGAGCGAATGCGCCAGCAGCCAGCTGTAGGCGGGGGATTCCCCAAACGCGCCGTCCCCAGGGGAAAACTCCACCGTGTAGCCCAGCTGGCGCTCGCTGCAATTCCCGCGCTCCACTGTGGAAAGCGCCTCGTTTTCCGCGCGCACGGCGGTCATCCCGGAGGCCTCCAGCTCTTCTACCCGCGCGCGGTAGACCTGCTCTTGTTCCTCCGCAGGGACATAGCCGCCCGCCAGCTGCAGCTCTACGCCGTCCTCCCGCGCCGCCTGCAAGAGCTCCCGCAGCGGCCCGGCGATCCGCCCGGCCACGGGGACGCCCTCCACTTCCTCAAGGGCCGGATCAAACCCCTCCGGCACCGGCGCGTCATTGTTGACCACCGTGAGGTCATAGCGCGTGACATCGGGCGCTTCCGGCGGCTCCGAAGACGCTGTTTCGGAGGAAACGGGAGGCGCGCTGCTCTCCGGCGCCCAGAATTGGAGGGGGTCCACCGTCACCCACGCGATAGCGGCGGCCGCCGCCACGGAAATGGCCAGCACAACCACTACGACCGTCATAACAATGCGCAGTTTTTTTATCTCGCTGGTCCTCCGCCAGCCCGGCCTGCTCTTGAGGATTTTTTCCCCCTTTGCAGTCGGTGTTTCCCATTTTCTCCTGCCCATGCGCGCTCCCCTTCCTGCGGTTTTCCGCTTTGGTACCGCCAGCATAGCAAAAAAATATGTCAAAGGTTTGAACGGCGAAGAAAAGGCCGCGTCAATCCCCGTCCGGCTCGTCCCAAACCTCGTCCGCCCAGGCGGCGGCGTCCCGCGCCAAGCCGCGCGGATCCCTGCGCGTATCCTGCAAAAGATCCGCGTCGCCGCCAAGGTTCCCCCAGAGGGAGAACCGCCCGTCCTCTTGCAAAACCAGCTCCAGCTCAGGGTAGCGGTCATAGCGCGCGGAGTCGAAATCTTTGCGCTCTCCCAAAAGGAACCGCGCCGCCTGCGCCGCCCGTTCGCCGCGGAAGAAGCAACGTTTCATCTGAAATCCCCTCCCGAAAAAGCGCCGGGGGACCCGCCCCCGGCGCCACACTGCGGCAAAGCCGCCCTTATGCCTCGTAGAAAGCCTTGAACGCCTCGTAGGCCGCATAGATGTCGAGCTTCGAAACGATCTCATACGGGGAGTGCATCGCCAGCACCGGGACGCCCATGTCTACGACGTCGACGTTCAGGTTGGCGATAAACATCGCGACCGTCCCGCCGCCGCCTGCGTCGACCTTGCCGAGCTCGCCGGTCTGCCACAGCACATGGTTGTCGTTGAGCAGCTTGCGCACCTCGCCGACAAATTCCGCGGAGGCGTCCGACGTGCCGGATTTGCCGCGCGACCCGACATACTTGAACATGGCGACGCCGTTGTTCAGGTAGCAGGAGTTCGCATACTCATAGACGCTCGAGAAGGTGGGATCGTAGGCCGCGCCGACGTCTGCCGACAGGCACTTCGAACGGGAGAGCACGTCGCGCCCGTTGAGGCCCTCCGCCTCCGCCAAGCTCGTGACAAAATACTCCAGGTAAGAAGAGTTCAAACCGGTGTTGCCGTCGCTGCCGATTTCTTCCTTGTCGGTCCAGACGGACATCACGGTGTTCTTCGGGTTTTTGCAGTCGAGCAGCGCCTGCAGGGCCGGGTACGCGCAGACGCGGTCGTCATGCCCGTACGCGCCGATCATGCTGCCGTCGAAACCGAGGTCGCGCGCTTCGAACGCCGGGACAAATTCAATCTCGCTGGAGATGAAATCCTCTTCCACGATACCGTATTTTTCGTTCAGGATCTTCATGATATTCAGCTTGAACAGATTTTCCCCTTTGCCGTCCTCCGTGCGGATCGGGCGGCTGCCGAGCATGATGTTCAGATCCTCGCCCTCAATCGCCTTGGAGAGCGTTTTCGCCATCTGCTCGTTGCCCAAGTGCGGCAGCAGGTCCGTAACCATGAACTGCGGCTCGCCCGGCTTTTCGCCGACGCAAACATCCACATAAGTACCGTCGCGGCGGACCAGGCGGCCGTGCATTGCGAGCGGCATCGCCGTCCACTGGTATTTCTTGATGCCGCCGTAGTAATGGGTCTTGAACAGCGCCAAATCGTTGGTCTCGTAAAGCGGGTAGGGCTTGAGGTCCAGGCGCGGGGAATCGATATGCGCCGCCACGATGCGCACGCCGTCTTTGCACCCGTTTTCGCCGATGACCGCCGTGATGACGGACTTGCCGCGGTTATTGTAATAGACCTTGTCGCCGGGCTTGTAGGACGCCGTGCTGTCGTAGGGGACGAAACCGTGCTGCTCTGCCACGCGCACCGCGTAGTTGACGCATTCGCGCTCGGTCTTGCCTTCGTTCATGAAGGACTTGTAGCCCTCGCCGAACTGATCCGCTTTTTCAATGGTTTCGTCGCCGACTTCCCAGAAGCCGTTTTTGCGGGAAACCAGCAGGTCCTTGGCGAGCTGCTCCGCTTCTTCCTTCGCAATCTTCTTTGCCATGATACTTGTTCCTCCTTGTCACATTACTTCTTGGTATTGGTTTCCTATTTATTGGCATGGGCAGGCCCGGTAAAGGGGCGCGCCCAGGTCATTCATACAACGCCGCGTAAATCCGGCGGTTTTGCAGGACCTTTTCCACATAACGCTCCGTCTCCGGGTAAGGGATGCGGGCGAGCGTTTCGCCGTCCGGCGAGAGGGCCGGGTCGCTGAGCCAGCCGGACACCGCCCCCACGCCCGCATTGTATGCGCTGAGGGCCGTTTCCTCGCTGGAATACATGGAAAGCAGCATAGAGAGCAGCTTACAGCCGTAGCGGATGTTGACCTCCGGGTCCTCCAGGTCTTCCGCCGTCTCTTGGGAACCGCCCCCCAGCTTCCCTTGGACCCACTCAAACGTGGCGGGCGTGAGCTGCATAAGCCCTATGGCGTTTGCATGCGAGCGGGCATCCGGGTCGAAGCTGCTTTCCGCCCGGATGACGGAATAGACCAGGAATTCGTCCAGGCCGTATTGAGACGCCTCTTGACGGACATATTCGCTGTATCTGACCGGGTACGCCTGCGTGAGGAAAAAGCGGCTGCCGTAAAACAGGCACCAGAATCCTCCGGCCAGGAGCGCCAGGCAGCAAAGCGCCGCCCGCCAGCCGCGCGCGCGCCGTTTTTGCCGCGTCATACGGACCCCCTCCCTTTCGCCATCGCGCGGAGCACCGCCCGCACCGCCTCCGGAAGGCACTCCGGCGGGGCGGAGCCATCGATCAAAAAATCGGCGCGCGAACCGTAAAAGGAGGGTTCCTGCTGCGCCCGCATCCGCGCGCGCGCCAGCTCCTCCGGGATGCCATCCCGCTGCATGATGCGTGTAAGCCGCAGCGCCGGAGGCGCTAGCACGGCGATTACCGCGTCACAGGAGGCGTCCGCGCCGCTTTCATAGAGCACCGGGGCGTCCAGCACGGCGAACGCCGCGCCCCGTTTTTGCGCCGCTGCCGTTTGTTCCGCCGCCAGACGCAGGATCCAGGGATGCGTGATGCGGTTGAGCCGCTCCGTTTCCTCTTTCCCGGAAAAAGCCCGCTGCGCAAGCACCCGGCGGCACAGCGCGCCGGAAGGGTCCAAGATATCCTCCCCGAACGCCTCGCAGAGTTCTTTCAGGCAAGGGCGGCAGGAATCCGTCACCTCGCGGGCGAGTTTGTCGCAATCCACAATCTCCCCGCCTTGGCGGGCCAATTCCTGCGCAACGGTCGATTTCCCCGCGCCGGTCGGGCCGGTCAGGCCGAGCACAAACCAATCAGCCAAGGCGCTCCACCTCGAATCCCGCCGCGCGGATGAGCCGGTTGTACACCGCCAAGCCGCGGCCTTCCGGCTCCGGGCAGCGCGCATAGACCAGCCGCGCGTCGCGCTTGTCAAGCTCGCGCAGCGCGTCGAACAACTCGCGCTCCTGCTCCCACGGCTCCGATTCCGCGCCGTAGGAAATGGCCGGGACGGGGAGACGGCTCTCTTCCCCGGCAAAGCAGAGCGCCATTACGCCCGGCCCCGCGTGGCGCTCCAGATAGGCGCGGTAGAGCGGGAACGGGCCGTCCAGTAGGATGACCCGCGCCTTTGGCGCGTAATGTTTATATTTCATGCCCGGAGAAGGCGCTGCCGCGCCCTCTTTGAGCGGGTGCAGGATTGCGGGATCCGCCTCCACTTCGCCGAGCGCGTTGCGGAGATCCTCCAATGTGATATGCCCCGGGCGCAGCAGGCGCGGCGTTTGTCCCGCCAGTGTAACCACCGTCGACTCGACGCCCACTTCGCAAGGGCCGCCGTCGAGGACGGCGTCGATCTTCCCGTCCATATCGTCCAGGACATGCCCAGCCGCCGTCGGGCTCGGGCGTCCCGACGTGTTGGCGGACGGCGCCGCCAACGGCACACCCGCAGCCTGGATGACTGCGCGCGCCGCCGGATGAGACGGGAAACGCACCGCCACCGTGGGCAGGCCCGCGCTCACCTCCGCGGGGATGCAGTCCGCCTTCGGCAGGATCACGGTGAGCGGGCCGGGCCAAAACCGCGCGGCCAGCTCGCGGGCCGTCTCCGGCACTTCCCGCACGAGCGGGGCCAGTTGATCCAGCTTTGCAATGTGGACAATCAACGGGTTGTCGGCCGGGCGCCCTTTTGCCGCAAAGATCTTTGCAGCGGCGGCGCGGTCCAAGGCGTTTGCCGCCAGACCATACACCGTTTCTGTCGGGATGGCGACCAGCCCCCCCTTCCGCAGAAGCTCCCCGGCCCGCCGGATATCTTCCGGGCGGGAAGCGTCTAACCGCTCTGTCTGCAACCTGCTCACCAGCTCCCCTGTTCCATGCTTTGCTTGAGTTTTTCCGCGCGGTCCGCCGCGACGAGCGCGTCGACAACCTCGCCGAGGTCCCCGTTGACGATGTCGTCCAGGCGGTACAGCGTCAAGCCGATGCGGTGGTCCGTCATGCGGCCTTGCGGGAAATTATAGGTGCGGATCCGCTCGGAGCGGTCTCCCGTCCCCACCTGCGAGCGGCGCTCCGCCGCTATTTTTTCGTCCTGCTCCTGCTGTTTTTTCTCGTACAGCCGCGAGCGCAGGATTTTCATCGCCTTATCTTTGTTTTTATATTGGCTCCGCTCGTCCTGGCATTCGACTACGATGCCGCTGGGCAAATGGGTGATGCGGATGGCCGACTCCGTCTTATGGATATGCTGGCCGCCCGCGCCGCTGGAGCGGTAGGTGTCAATCTGCAGGTCCCCGGGATCGATCTCAACCTCCACCTCGTCGACCTCCGGCAGGACGGCCACCGTCGCCGTGGAGGTGTGGATGCGGCCCTGCGTCTCCGTCTCGGGGACACGCTGCACGCGGTGGACGCCGCTCTCATATTTTAAACGGGAGTATGCGCCCTCCCCGTGGACTAAAAAGCTGATCTCCTTGTAGCCGCCGAGCTCCGTTTCATTGCTGTTGAGCACCTCGGTTCTCCAGCCCTGGGAGACGGCGTACATGCTGTACATGCGGAACAGCAGCGCTGAAAAAAGCGCCGCCTCTTCCCCGCCGGCCCCGCCGCGGATCTCCATAATGACGTTGCGCTCATCATTGGGGTCTTTCGGCAGCAGGAGGATCTTGAGCTCTTCCGCGCAGCGCTCCATCGCACGGGCCGCGCCGTCGCGCTCTTCTTCCGCCATCTCGCGCAGGTCGCGGTCCAGGCCGCTCTCTTCCAGCAGCGCGCGCGCTTCCCGCAGCGCGCCCTCCGCCGCGGCATATTCCCGGTATTTCTGCACAATCGGTTCGAGGCCCTTGCTCTCACGCATCAGCGTGGAGTATCTTTTCGGGTCCGCGGCAACCACGGGGTCGTATAATTTTTGTTCCAGCTCCTCATATCGCTTGACAAAAATCGTCAGGTTTTCGAACATGCCTCAACAGCCTTTCCTAAAAGCGGGGATTTCCGGCGCGGCGGCCTATGCGGAAGGCTCCCCGTTTTCCCGGAGGATCTTTTTGATGTTTTTCTCACATTTCAGGCGGGGAACCATCACTTCCCGCCCGCAGCCGCAGCAGCGGATCTTGAAATCCATCCCGGCGCGCAGCACGAGGAATTCCTTGCTGCCGCACGGGTGCGGCTTCTTCATTTGCAGCCGGTCTCCCGGTTTTACGTCCACCGCAGGTCCCCCTTTCTTCTCCCGTTGCGGGCGCGCCCGCGCCCCAAGTTGCCTTCGGACATTATAGCACATCTGCGCGGGGGTGGCAATGCTTTTTTCCCTACGGCACGCTTGCATTTTCCCCGCCGCGCGATATAATGGAAAAAAAGACCAGGAGAATGTTGCATGGAACAGGAGATTCTCTTACAGTGCCTGCGCGAGACGGAAGGCTACCTTTCCGGCGAGGAACTCAGCAGGCGGCTCGGCGTTTCCCGCTCCGCCGTGTGGAAGGCGGTCGCCCGGCTCCGCAGCGAGGGCTACCCCATCGCCTCCGCGCCGCGCCGCGGCTACCGGCTGGACGGCCCGCCGGATCTGCTGGAAAAGGGCACCATCCTCGCCGGCCTGAAGACCCAAACCTTCGGCCGGAGCCTTTCGGTGTTCAAGTCGGTTGATTCCACCAATGAAGAAGCCAAGCGGCAAGCCGCGCAGGGCGCGCCGCACGGCGCGGTCTTCCTTGCCGAGCGCCAAACCGGCGGCAAAGGGCGGCTCGGCCGCCACTGGGATTCCCCGCCGGGCGAAGGCGTTTGGATGAGCCTGCTGCTGCGGCCCGCCGGCCCGCCGGCGGAGGCCTCCGTGCTCACGTTGCTGGCCGGGCTCGCCGTCTGCAACACCCTTCGCGGGGAATGCGGGTGCGACGCGTGGATTAAATGGCCAAACGACATTGTCGCGGGCGGCAAAAAGCTGTGCGGCATCTTGACGGAAGTGGCCGCCGAGATGGACCGCATCCACTGGGCTGTCGTCGGGATCGGCTTAAACGCAAACCAGGGCGCTTTCCCGGACGAGATTGCCTGGAAGGCGACTTCGCTGCGCCTGGAGACGGGCCGCCGTGTGGAACGATCCGCCGTGCTGCGGCGGATCCTGCTGGAACTGGAAGAGGCGTACCGGCTGTACTATGAGGAGCGCCGCCCCGGCTTTCTCGAAGCGTACCAGGCGCGGTGCATCTCCCTCGGGCGGCGCGTGCGCGCAGAGCGCGGCGGCAACCCGCTGGAGGGCGAAGCCGTCGCCGTGACGGCGGAGGGAGACCTGCTGCTCCGCTGCGGCAACGGCCGCCTGGAGGCGGTGCGCTCCGGCGAAGTCAGCGTGCAGGGGATCTACGGCGAGCCGGGGCCGCAGGCTTTCTAGGCTCCCCCCAAAGCGGCGCCGGCCGCGCAAAAAAGGGCTTCCCTTCCGCAGGAAGCCCTTTTTTGCAGGCAGTTCAGCCCTTCTTCTTAAACCCGTCCTTCAGCGAGACCGAACGGTTGAACACCAGATGGCCGGGCCGGCTGTTACGGTTGTCCACACAGAAATAGCCCTGCCGCAAGAATTGGAACGAAGCGGGCGCCTGCGCGTTTTCCATATCCGCTTCCACCTTGCAGCCCTGCAGGATTTCCAGCGAATTCGGGTTAAGCTGGGTGAGAAAATCGGCGTCGCCCGCGCCGGGGTCCGCCACCGCGAACAAATTGTCATACAGGCGGACCTCCGCCTCTTTCGCCGTGGCAGCGTCCACCCAATGGATGGTCCCCTTGACCTTGCGGCCGTCCGGCGTGTTCCCGCCGCGCGTCTCCGGGTCATATTCGGCGGTAATCTCCACAATCTCCCCGTTTTCGTCTTTTTTACAGCCGGTGCATTTGACCACATAAGCGGTCTTGAGCCGGACCTCATTCCCCGGGAAAAGGCGGAAATACCCCTTCACCGGGACTTCCATGAAGTCCTCGCGCTCTACCCACAGCTCCCGTGAAAAAGATACCGTGCGCACGCCGTCCTCCGGGCGGTTCGGGTTGTTTTCAATCTCAAACGTCTCTGTTTTCCCTTCGGGGTAATTGGTAATGACCAATTTGACCGGCCGCAGCACCGCCATGGTACGGCGGGCGGTTTCATTGAGATCCTCGCGCAGGCAGTGCTCTAGGAACGAATATTCCACCGTGCTGTTGACCTTCGCCACGCCGACCCGCTCGCAGAAATTGCGGATGGACGCCGGCGTATAGCCGCGCCGCCGCAGGCCGCAGAGCGTAGGCATGCGCGGGTCGTCCCAGCCGTCCACGTGGCCCTCTTCCACCAGCTGGCGCAGCTTGCGCTTGCTCATCACCGTGTGGTCGATGCCCAGTCGGGCAAACTCAATCTGCCGCGGTTTTGCGGGCAGGTCCACATGCTGGATGACCCAGTCGTACAGCGGGCGGTGGTCTTCAAATTCCAGGGAGCAAAGCGAATGCGTAATGCCCTCGATGGCGTCCTCAATCGGGTGGGCGTAGTCGTACATCGGGTAAATGCACCAGGCGCCGCCCGTGCGGTGGTGGTGCGAATGGTTAATCCGGTAGATGACCGGGTCTCGCAGGTTGAAGTTGCCGGACGCGAGGTCAATCTTCGCCCGCAACGTCATTTTCCCATCCTCGAATTCGCCGTTTTTCATGCGGGCAAAGAGGTCCAGGCTCTCTTCGACAGGGCGGTCCCGGTACGGGCTGACAGCCGGATGCGTCAAGTCCCCGCGGTTCTCGCGCATCTGCTCAGGCGTCAATTCACACACATACGCAAGGCCCTTGCGGATCAGGCCGACCGCCAATTCGTACATCTTCGGGAAATAGTCGGAGGCGTAGTAAAAACGGTCCTCCCAGGAAAAACCGAGCCAGCGGATATCCTCCTGGATGGCGTCGACATATTCGGTATCTTCCTTGGTGGGGTTGGTGTCGTCCATGCGCAGGTTGCAGATGCCGCCGAATTTCTCCGCCGCACCGAAATTGATGCAGATGGCCTTTGCATGGCCGATGTGGAGGTATCCGTTCGGCTCCGGCGGGAAACGCGTGTGCAGCCGCTCGCCGGCGCAGCGCCCGCCGGGCGCGAGATCCTCCTTGATAAATTCATGGATAAAATTGCTATATTCTTCCGCCATGGCGTTTCCTCCTTATTCTTCCTCCAGCTTTTTGAGGCCCGCGCGCAGGCGGCGCAGCGATTCGTCCCTGCCGAGGATGGCCAGGATCTCCATCGCGCCGCCCGGCGTCACCTGCGTGCCGGAGGCGGCGATGCGCACCGGCCAGAGCAGCGTGCCGTTCTTCACGCCGAGCGCCTGGGCCAGCTCCAACAGCGCGGCGTGCAGCGCCGGCTGGCTCCACTCCTGCTGCGCTTCCAGGCAGGCGATCGCCGCGCGCAGCATCTCTGCGGAGTTTTCCAAATTGGTCTTGCTCTTTTTATTGATATAAAGCGACGCAGGGTATTCCGGCAATTCTTTGAGGAATGGGATCATCCCGGGAATTTCCGGCAGCTTGACGGCACGCGGCTGGAGGATGGCCGTGAGCACGTCCCAGGGCTTTTCCTCTTCGCCGAACACCTCGCGGTAATACGGCATGGCGCGGGCGGTAAATTCCTCCGGCGGCATGGCGCGCAGGTATTCGCCGTTGAACCACGCGAGCTTATCGTAGTCGAACACCGCAGGCGACTTGCTAATGCCGTCGATGGAGAAATTCTGCACCAGCTCTTCCAGCGAGAAAATCTCCTCGTTGCTTTTCGGGCACCAGCCCAGCAGGGCAATATAGTTCACAATGGCCTGCGGCAGGTAGCCCTCCCGTTCCAGGTCCGCAAAGCCGGTGGAGCCGTGCCGCTTGGAGAGCTTGGAAACCGAGCCGTCTTCGTTTTTGCCCATGATCATCGGTAGGTGGACATAAGTGGGGATCTCCCAGCCGAACGCCTCGTAGAGCAGGTTATATTTCGGCGTGGAGGTCAGGTATTCGCAGCCGCGCACCACATGCGTGATCTGCATGAGGTGGTCGTCGATGACGTTTGCGAAATTATACGTCGGGTAGCCGTCTGATTTGATGAGGATCTGGTCCTCGAGCTCGCGGTTTTCAATCGAGATTTCGCCGTAGACCGCATCTTGAAACGTAGTCGTCCCCTCCAGCGGCATTTTCTGGCGGATGACGTGCGGCGTCCCGGCATCCAGCAGGCGCCGGACCTCCTCGGGCGGAAGGTCGCGGCAGTGGCGGTCGTAGCCGCCGAACGCCCCGTTTTCCTGGTGAAGAGATTCCAGCCGCTCCTTCGTGCAGAAGCAGTAATACGCCTTGCCCTCGCGGACGAGCTGCTCGGCGTAGGGCAGATAGACGCCCTTGCGCTGGCTTTGGATGTACGGCCCGAACGCGCCGCCCACATCGGGGCCTTCGTCATGCTGCAAGCCGACCTCGCGCAGCGTGTTGTAAATGACGTCCACCGCGCCCTCGACGTAGCGTTCCTGGTCCGTGTCTTCAATGCGGAGAAGAAACGAGCCGCCCATTGATTTGGCAATCAAATATTCATACAGCGCGGTGCGCAGGTTGCCCACATGCATAAACCCCGTGGGGCTGGGCGCAAAGCGGGTGCGTACGGTCTGATGTTCCATGCAGGTGCCTCCTAAATCCATACTCAAGCGTTCCGGGACCGGCCCTCCCGGTTTTATCCGGCATATTCTACATTATAACAACAAATTCCCCATTATTCAATCCGCTTGCCGCAAAAATCGCGCGGCGTGCAGAACGCCCGGCCCTTCCTGCCGGGAAAGGCCGGGCGCCGCCGGGTCCGTTATTCGGCTGCGGCGCTCTCCGCGGGCGCCGCGCTCTCCGCCGCCTGCTCCGCCAGGAAATAGACGTACTCCTCCAGGCAGTAGCCGAGGCGGTTCATCTCCTCCGCGTATTCCGGGCCGACATAACGGAAGTGCCACGGTTCGTAGTCGATGCCGGTCAACTCTACCTTGTCCAGCGGGTAGCGCAAGACAAAGCCGTAGGTCCCAGCGTTCTCCAAAAGCCACTGGTAGGCTTCGTCGTCTTCAAAATCCGTGGTGACGCCGTTGAAGTCGATGGCCAGGCCCGTGGCGTGCTCGCTGTAGCCCGGGCGCTGCACCAGCAGCCCGGCGGCGGCCTCCGCCTCTTCCGGCGGCATGCCCGCCTCTTGATTTTGCTCGACCTCCCGTTCAAACAGCTCCGCCTGGAGCTCGACGCTGCGGTACGCCGACGAAATCCACAAATTAACCCCGTCTTCCTGCGCCGCCTCCAACATTTCCCGGTAGGCCTCCAGCGCCTGACGGTCCATTTGGATGGAATCGTAGTCCGCGAGGTCCGGCACAAAGGAGTCCGGCATCTTGTGTTCCGCGTTCACCAGCACCAAATAGCGGTCCTGCGGCAGCAGGAGCTCCGGCTCCGGCGCGGAAGATTCCAGCGCAGAAGACGCCGGCGCGGAAGATTCCAGCGCGGAAGACGCCAGCCGGGAGGGTTCCGGCTCTCCCTCGCTTTCCGTCTGGGAAGAGGCCAGCTTTGCCGCCACGACCAACTCCCCGTCCTGCAGCGCCGTGACAAACAAAACAGAGGCCGCCGCGGCGATGACCAGTACGGCCGCAAACAGCAGAAAAAACGAACCCTTCCTCTTTTTTGGTCTGATGATCTGCATAAGCCCTCCTTCTTTTCCTTCGCACATGCGCGTCATCCAGCTTATTCTATCGTATTTTCCCCGGATTTTCATGAATATTCCATGAACGCAGGACCCGGGCGCAAAACAGCCCCGCGCCGCGCGGCGCGAGGCTGTTTTCTCATGTTAAAATCCGGCGCGGTCACGCCTGCTGTTCCGACGCGCGCATAGCCAAGATGGTGCGTTCGATCAATTCATCCAAACTCCAACCGAGCATGTCCGCGCCATTCTGGATGACTTCGCGCGAGCAGCCCGCCGCAAAATTCAGCGTTTTGAATTTCTTCTTGACCGATTTCAATTCCAGATCCTGCACGCTCTTCGACGGCCGCATCAGCGCCACCGCCCCGATGAGCCCGGTCAGCTCGTCCACCGCGTAGAGCACCTTTTCCATCGTTTGCTGCGGCTCAATGGGCACGGCCGGGTACCCGTGGCTCGCCGCCGCGCGGATCACGCCTTCATCGATGCCCGCTTCCCTCATCATTTCCTGCTCTTTGACGCAGTGCTGCTCGGGGTATTTTTCGAAATCGAGGTCGTGCAGCATCCCCACGGCGCGCCAGTAATCCACCCGTTCCGGGTCATATTCTTTGGCAAAATAGCCCATTACGTCCGAAACAATGCGTCCATGTTTGCGGTGGAACGGCTCTTCGTTGAACGCGTCCAGCAGCGCCGCCGCCTCCTCTACCGTTGGGATCTTCCCCATGTGAAAACACCCTTTCCCGTTTTAATAAACCACCTGCGGCAAAACGCCGGTCAGTTTGGCGATGGCGACGCCGTAATTGGTAACCGGCACGCCCTGTTCCTTCGCGCGCGCAATGCGCGAGAGGACATATTTGCGGTTGAACATGCACGCCCCGCAGTGGATGATGAGGTCGTACCCGCTCAGGTCCTGGGGGAAATCGACGCCGCTCACCACCGTGACGCGCAGGCCGGGGCCGGTCCTTTTCCGCAGCATGCGCGGGATCTTTTCCCGGCCGATGTCCTCCTCCAGCGGCGCGTGGGTACACGCCTCTGCAATGAGCACATGGGACTGCTCCGTCAGGCGGTCGATGGCCCCGGCGCCCTGCACGAACGCCTCGATGTCGCCCTTGTAGCGCGCAAACAACACCGAGAACGAGGTCAGCAGGCTGCCCTCCGGCTTTTTCGCCGCCACAGCCGCGAACGCCTGCGAGTCGGTGACGATCAATTCCGGCGCTTCCTTCAGCGCGACAAGCGCGCCGTCCAGCTGGTCCACCGTCGCGCTGAGCACCACGCAGCGGTGGTCGAGCAAGTCGCGGATGGTCTGCACCTGCGGCAGGATCAGGCGGCCCTTCGGCGCCTGGATATCCTGCGGCATGACGAGCAGCACCACGTCGCCCGGGGAAACCAGGCGCCCCACGATGCTTTCCGCCTCAAACCCTTCCGGCACGGCGCGCGCAATCTGCTCCAGCAGCGCGGGGATCCCCTGGCGCGTCACCGCGCTGACCACGCAGGCCGTCAGGCCGAACCGCTTTTCAATCTCCTTTGCCGCCTCTTCCAGGCCCTCGCGCACGTCCGCCTGGTTCAGCACCGCAATCACCGGGATTTTCGCCTGCCGCAGCTCCTTCAGCCACTCCGCTTCCAGGGAAAAATCCCCGCTGAACAAGAGCAGCGCGACGTCCGTTTTGCGCATGGCTTCACGCGTTTTTTCCATGCGCAGGCCGCCGAGCTCCCCTTCATCGTCCAGGCCGGCCGTGTCGATAAATAAGCACGGGCCGATGCCGTGGATCTCCATCGCCTTGGTCACCGGGTCCGTCGTCGTGCCCGCCACCGGGGACACCACAGCGGTCTGCTGGTTCGTCAGCGCGTTGACGAGCGAGGATTTGCCGCTGTTTCGCCGCCCAAAAAGGCCGATGTGCAGCCGGTTTGCGGACGGCGTCGCTGTCAAACTCATCCGTTGCCCTCCTTTTTAGAAGCGGAAGTCGCGCTGGCCCTGCGCAATCTTCTCCAGGCGCTCCTCGACAATGGCGCGCACTTTCTCGTTCGGGATCTTCGGGATCTCATTGCGGATGACCTCTTCGCCCTTTTTGCGCGTATCTTCCGAGGCGTAATCCTCGAGATATTCTTTCAGCGTCATCAACGCGTTCGGCTGGCAGCAGTTCGAAATCTGGCCGGTCTTGGCTAGGCTCATGAAGCGGTCGCCGGTGCGGCCCTCGCGGTAGCACGCGGTGCAGAAGCTCGGGATGTACCCGCCCGACAGCAGCCAGTTCACCACCTGGTCCAGCGTGCGGTGGTCGCTCACTTCAAACTGGGCGGAGTCTTCTTCCTCGGCCGCCTGCGGGTCTGCATAGCCGCCCACGCTCGTGCGGGAACCGCCGCTCACCTGCGAAACGCCCAGCTCAATCACTTTCGCACGGGTCTTTGGCGATTCGCGCGTCGAAATAATGATGCCCGTGTACGGCACGGCAATGCGCAGCGTGGCGACAATGCGGAAGAACAGCTCGTCCGGCACGGAATTCGGGTAATCCGTCACATCGATGTCGTCTGCCGGGCAGATGCGCGGCACGCTGATGGTATGCGGGCCGACGCCGAACGTGTCTTCCAGGTGTTTGGCGTGCATCAGCAAGCCGACAAAATCGTAGCGGTACAGATTCAGGCCGAACAGCACGCCGCAGCCGACGTCGTCGATGCCGCCTTCCATGGCGCGGTCCATCGCCTCGGTGTGGTAGGCGTAGTTGCTCTTCGGGCCGGTCGGGTGCAGGTGCTCGTAGGTAGGCTTGTGGTACGTCTCCTGGAAGAGGATGTAGGTGCCGATGCCGGCTTCCTTCAGCTTGCGGTAATTTTCCACCGTTGTCGCGGCAATGTTGACATTCACGCGGCGGATGGCGCCATTTTTATGTTTGATCCCATAAATGGTATGGATGCTCTCAAGGACGTATTCAATCGGGCAGTTGACCGGGTCCTCGCCGGTCTCCAGCGCCAGGCGCTTGTGGCCCATATCCTGCAGGGCGAGCACCTCTTGCTTAATCTCCTCCTGGGTGAGCTTTTTACGCGCAATATGTTTATTTTTGTAGTGATACGGGCAGTAGAGGCAGCCGTTGACGCAATAATTGGAAAGGTAGAGCGGCGCAAACAGCACGATGCGGTTGCCGTAGATCTTCTGCTTGATCTCCTTAGCCAGGTGGTAAATGCGCTCGACGATTTCCGGGTCGTCGCATTCGAGCAGCACCGCGGCTTCACGGTGGGTTAAACCTTTGCACGCTGCGCCTTTTTCCAGGATTTGCAGGGCCATTTCCTTGTCGTTTTTATGCTGTGCGGCAAACGCCAGGGTCTCTTGGATTTCCGCGTCGTCGATAAATTCCGTGGCGATTTTCGATTTGCTGTTGTACATACCATCTTCTCCTTTTGTAAAATCAAACGGGGGTTTTCCCCATTGAACGGATCCAGTCCTCCAGCTCCGCCCGCTCCCTGCGCACCTCCGTCCTGCCGAGGTTTGCAGGGTAGATTTCATAGTAGCTTTTGTACGGCTCCGGCGTCACCTTGCGCATGATGACGTTCGCCCCGCAGGAAAAAACCGAGCGCCGCGCCCCGCCGCTGAGCACGCCCAGCGAGGTGGTGGCCGGCAGGTTGCACTGCGGCAACAGCAGCCGGGCCAGCGCCACCGCGCGCATGGTTAATTCGGAGCCGCCCTCCGGACAGTCCCGCAGCGGGGTGTCCGGGTGGGGCAAAAACGGGCCGATGCCCGCCATGTCGCATGGGATCTCCGCCAGCAGCAGCAGGTCCTGCGCAATGGTGTCCAGCGTCTGCCCCGGCAGGCCGATCATAAACCCGCTGCCCGTCTCGTACCCAAGGCGCTTGAGCTCGCGCAGGCAGCCCACCCGTTCCGCCAGCGTACCGCATGGGTGCAGCGAACCGTACAGGGCAGGGTCCGCCGTCTCCTGCTTGAGAAGGTAGCGGTCCGCGCCGCAGTCCCGCCAGTAGGCGTAGACCTCACTGGGCCATTCGCCGCAGCTCACCGTTACGGCGGCGCCTTTTTGCTTGATGAAGCGGATGACTTCGCCGATGTCTTCCGCCGGGAATCCCGGGTCCTCGCCAGATTGCAGCACGATGGTGCGGTAGCCCGCCTCCAACGCCTCTGCCGCGGCCTCTTTCATCTCCTGCACGGACATGCGGTAGCGCGTGACGCGCGGGTTTTCCGCATTCAGCCCGCAGTAGCGGCAGCGGCGGCGGCAGCAGTTGGAAAACTCCAAGATGGCGCGGATTTGCACCACGTCCCGTTTTTCCCTGCGCTGCACTTCGTCCGCCTGCGCGTAGATCTCCGAAAAATCTTCCAGCGCCAACAGGCGCGCCAGGTCCTCCCGGTTCCACTCAGCGGTCATGCGGCGGCGCCCCTTCCTTGGAATATACCGTTTTGACGCTCACACCGCGGAGCATGCCCAGCTTGCCGGAGAGCGAACTGATGACCTGCATGGGCGCGTCGACCACCACGCTGATGATGCACACGCCCTTCGAGCGGTAGGGAATCCCCATCCGCCCGACGACCCATTCGCCGTACTCGTGCAATAGATTGTTCAGCGCGCCGGTCGCGCCGGTATCCTCCACAATGATGCCGATTAAAGCGATCCTGGTCTCCAACCGATCCCCTCCCTTTTAGGCAAAAAAATCCTCCTTGCGTTCCCTCCCGGGGCGCAAAGAGGCCGTGAATCTTTCCTCACCGCCTTCCCAATCGGGGTCCCCCTCTTGCTCAGAACGTCTTGTTTGCGGCGTCCGGCCGGGCCGGCGCCTGTTTTTGGTCCCGTTTTCAGGCCGCCGTCCCCGCAGGGGGTCCCCCCCTTTGGCTGCCGGACGGCCTTTTGGACCTTTCCGGTTTATTATAGCACAGCTTGTTCCAAGATACAATCCATCCCTCACAATTTTCCGCAAGGGAAGGTTCTTCCCTATTTTTAACTTTCTCTTAACCAATAAAAGGGTTGCGGGCGCAGCCGCGGCGCATTATAATAAAAGGAAGGGTGAAGGAGGTTTCAAAACGCATGAACAAGAGAAAAAGTCCCAGGACTGCCGCCGTGATCGACATCGGCTCCAACTTGCTCCGGATGCGGGTTTGCCAGCTGAAAAAGGGCGAGCTCTCCGACATCGACTGCCTGGAATACCCCATGCACCTCGGCCACGAGGTGTTCCACGACGGGAAGATCAGCTTTGCCAGCCTGCGCGACCTTTCCAATATTCTGCACGGCTTTAGCGGCGTGATGGAAGAATACGGCATCGACCAGTATGTCGCGGTCGCGACGACGGCGCTCCGGGAAGCGTCGAACCGCGATTACGTCACGGACCAGCTGAAAATCCAAAACGACATCGACGTCACCGTCTTGGAGGACAGCCAAGAGAAAAGCCTGATTTTTTCTGAGATCCTGCGCTCCATCGACGCGATGGGCGCGAAAAAAAAGCAGAATTCCCTCATCGCGTTTATCGGCACCGGTTCCACGGGCATCACGATTTTTGACGGCGAACGCATGGTGTTTTCCATCAATATCCCGATTGGCTCGCTCAAACTGCGCGATATCCTGAGCAGCGTAGAAGACGAGACGGACCGCTACTACGCCGTAATGGAAGAATACCTGGACATCATCATTGGGCACATCGCGCTGCCGCCGTCCAACAGCGCCATCTCGCACCTGGTGCTCACCGGCAACGACATCGAGCTCATCGCCAAGCTCTGCGGCGCGAAGCTCTCGGACGGCCGCTACCGCATCGAGGCGAAGAAGATCACCGGTTTGTTCGAGGAAGTGCGGCACATGACGCCGCTGCGCATCAGCACGAAATACCAACTTTCAGAGGAAGAGGCGGAAAGCCTTTATTCGTCCCTCATCATTTACAACCGGCTTATCATGTTCGTCGAGCCGGAATATGTTCTCTGCCCGAAGATCAACCTTTGGGACGCGCTGCTGCGGCAGATGCTCACGCCAAAGGCCAAGGACGACTACGAAAAGCAGGTGAAGGAAAACGCGCTCTCCTGCGCGGAAGTGCTGGGACAGGCCTACAATTGCTCCGCCGAACATGCGCAGTTCGTCCGCTCGCTGGCCTGCAAGATCTTCGACAAAATGAAGGGCATCCACGGCCTGCCGCCAAAGATGCGGCTGCTGCTGGAGCTTTCGTCCATTTTGCACGACTGCGGCCACTTCGTCAATTCCCGCCATTACCGCTACAGTACGTTTACGCTCATCCAGAACATGGACCTGTACGGCATGACCAGCGCAGAGATGCTGATGACCGCCTACATTGCGAGCTATAACGACCGCAACGTCCCCGCGGACCCGGTGAGCTTTGAACAGCTCAGCCGCAAAACGCGGCTGGCCGTCTCCAAGCTGGCGGCCATTTTCCGGCTGGCCAACGCGCTGGACAAATCGCAGAAGCAGAAAATTTCGGAATGCAAAGTCAAGCTGGAGGACAACAAGCTCCTCATCACCGGCAAGGCCAGCCGGGACTGCTACCTGGAGCGCTGGGCCTTCGACGCCTGCGCGCCGATGTTCGAAGAAGTGTTCGGCATCAGCCCCGAGATGCACATCAAGTCGTTCTCCGCGCTGTAAGCGCTGCGGGGACGCGCCCCGCTGATTCTTTTGGAGGTGAAACGGTTGGACAAAAACAACGCCCCCCATCCTTATTTGAACCGTGAACTGAGCTGGATGGATTTTAACTACCGCGTCCTGGAAGAGGCGATGGAAAAGGAAAACCCGCTGATGGAGCGGCTGCGCTTCCTGGCGATTACCGCCTCAAACCTGGACGAATTCTTCATGGTGCGCGTGGCCGGCGTCAAAGCGCAGGTCAATTCCGGCTACCGCACGGCGGACGCTTCCGGCCTGACGCCCGCCCAGCTGCTCCCGCTTTTGACGGAAAAGACCCGTACATTTGCAGAAAAGCAATATTCCTGCCTGCACCGCTCGATCCTGCCGGCTTTGAAAAAGGAAGGCCTCTCTTTTTTGACGCCTGCCGAAATGAACGAAGAGCAGAAGCGCTATATTTCCAATTATTTTGAAAAAGTGCTGTTCCCGGTGCTCACGCCGCTGGCGGTGGACACCAGCCGCCCGTTCCCCATGCTGGCAAACAAGAGCCTGAACGTCGCCGTGCGCCTGAAGGACGGGGACGAGTCCGTCTTTGCGTTGGTACAGGTGCCGTCGATCCTCTCGCGCTTTTTGGAGATCCCCAGCGAAAACGGCCGCGCGTTCGTCCTTTTGGAAGACGTCATTATCGACAAGCTGGACGTCCTCTTTGAGCTGCACACCATTGAGGCGCACACCCTGTTCCGCCTGACGCGCAATTCGGACCTTGAAATCGACGAGGAATCTGACGACCTGATGGCGGAGATCCAGAAATCGATTAAGAAGCGGAAGCGCGGCAGCCCGGTGCGCGTGGAAATCCTCCAAAAGAGCGACCCTGACACCAAAGAATTCCTGGTCGGCTCGCTGAACCTCAAGGACGACGACCTTTACGAGATTCCCGGGCCCATCGACTTGACGTTCTTCTCCAAATTCGCCTCGCTCTCCGGCTGCGAATCGCTCTGCTTCCAGCCCATTGTTCCGGTGAACCCGCCGGCCGACTTCTGGGGCTATGACGATATTTTCGAGGCCATCCGTGAAAAGGACCGCATGGTGCACCACCCGTACGAGAGCTTCGACTGCGTGGTTAATTTTGTGCGCCGCGCCGCGGAGGACGAGAACGTCCTCGCCATTAAACAGACGCTCTACCGCGTAAGCGGCCATTCCCCCATTGTGGCGGCGCTCATCCGCGCGGCGGAAAACGGCAAGCAGGTCACCGTGCTGGTGGAACTCAAGGCGCGTTTTGACGAAGAAAACAACATCCTCTGGGCGAAAAAGCTGGAGCAGGCGGGCTGCCATGTGGTTTACGGCCTGGCGGGCCTGAAGACCCACTGCAAGATCCTGCTGGTGGTGCGCCGCGAGGAAGACGGCATCCGCCGCTATGTCCACATGGGGACGGGGAATTACAACGACTCCACCGCGAAAATTTACACCGACATCGGCGTTTTCACCTGCAAGGAGCCTTACGGCGTGGATGCCTCTTCCCTTTTCAACGTGCTCACCGGCTATTCCCGCCCGCCGGAGTACAACCGGTTCATCGTCGCGCCGCATGACATGCGCCCGTTCTTTGAATACATGATTAAAAAAGAGATTGAACATGCGAAAAACGGCCTGCCCAGCGGCATTACCGCCAAGGTCAACTCGCTGGTGGACCCGCGCATCATCGAACTGTTGTACGAGGCGTCGCAGGCAAACGTGCCCGTTAAGCTGATTGTGCGCGGCATCTGCTGCCTCATTGCGGGCAAACCGGGCGTGAGCGAGAACATCACTGTTTACAGCATCGTCGGCCAGCTGCTGGAGCACAGCCGCATTTTCCTCTTTGAAAACGCAGGCAACCCGAAGCTCTACATGGGCAGCGCCGACTGGATGCCGCGCAATTTGGACCGCCGCGTCGAGCTGGTGTTCCCCATTGAAAGCGAGGACCTCAAACAGCGCGGCCTGGAGATTTTGAACGTCATGCTGAACGACAATGTGAACGCGCGCGCCATGCAGCCCGACACGACTTACCAGCATGTGAGCCGCCGTGGGCGCGCGGCCTGCAACTGCCAGACCAAGTTCGCCTCGATGGCGCAGCACGCGGTGGCGCAGCTGCAAGAGGTCGACCGCACGCAGCCGTACCACCCCATCCGCAGCCCGGAAGCGGCCGGGCACTGACCTTTCCCCTGTTTTTACGGGCGGCGCCGGACGAATTTTCGCGCCGCCCTTGCTTTTTGGGGGATTTTTTGTTATGTTAAAAAAGAGGCCTCCGCTAAACCGGAGGCCCTGCGGAAACGGACCGGGCGTTGCGCCCGGCAAGACGAAGAGAGGGACGAGAGATGAAACGTGTTGGGATTTTGACAAGCGGCGGCGATTGCCAGGGGCTGAACGCCGCGATCCGCGGCGTAGCGAAAGCGCTGTATGTGGAATGTAAGGACGGCGTTGAAATTTACGGCATCACCGACGGTTACCGCGGGCTGATTGAAGGCGATTACCGCCTGATGAAAAAAGAGGATTTTTCCGGCATCCTGACGCTCGGCGGCACAATCCTCGGCACCTCGCGCCAGCCGTTCAAGCTCATGCGCGTGGTGGACGAAAATAGCGGCGACAAGATTCAGCGCATGAAGGACAACTACAAAAAGATGAAGCTGGACTGCCTGGTGGTGCTGGGCGGCAATGGCACCCACAAGACCGCCAACCTGCTGAGCGAAGAAGGCTTGAACGTCGTCTCGCTGCCGAAGACCATCGACAACGACATCTGGGGCACCGATATGACGTTCGGCTTCCAGAGCGCGGTGGACATCGCCACCCATGTGCTCGACTGCATCCACACGACGGCAACCTCACACGGCCGCGTGTTCATCGTGGAGATCATGGGCCACAAGGTCGGCTGGCTCACGCTGCACGCGGGCATTGCCGGCGGCGCAGACGTCATCCTGCTGCCGGAAATCCCTTACAACATTGAAAAGGTGGCCAAGACCCTCTCGCAGCGGGCAAAGGCGGGCAAGGGCTTCTCCATCCTCGCAGTGGCGGAGGGCGCGCTCTCCGTTGTGGAAGCGCAGATGTCCAAAAAAGAGCTCAAGGCGGCCCGCGCGGCCCAGCCGTTCCCGTCCATCTCCTACCGCCTGGCGCAGGAACTCGGCGAGAAGACCGGCCAAGAGATCCGCGTCACGGTGCCGGGACACTTCCAGCGCGGCGGCAGCCCGTGCGCCTATGACCGTGTGCTCTCCACGCGCTTCGGCACGGCTGCGGCCAATTTGATCCTGAACAAGCAGTACGGCTACATGGTCGCGCTGCAAAACAACGTAATTGTCCCGGTCCCGCTCGCAGAGGTCGCCGGGAAGCTGAAAACCGTGCCGAAGGACAGCGACGTCGTGCAGTCCGCGCGCGACCTGGGCATCAGCTTCGGCGATTGATCCGGAAAGGAGGCCGTTGGGATGGAAAAAAACAACAGCAAGAGCATCTTCCTGATCCTTTTGATCGGCATCTCGGTCTTAGGCGCCATCTCCATCGCGATTACTGCGCTGAGCAGCGTCTATTTCGCGAAGCTGCTGCGCTTCCTCGGCGCGGCGCAGCGGGCGCTGCCCACCTTTAAGAAAGCGGCGCAGTTTTATGTCGACAAAAACACAATGGCGGAATATTGCAGCGCCGGGGACGAATAAGCCCGGCATTTTCCCATGCAAAAAGGGGACGCAGGAGGGCCTGCGTCCCTTTTTTACAAACTTTCCGCAAAACGGCCGCCCTGCAAAACGGGCGGCCGTTTTTTCCATTGGTCTAAATTTGGCTGAGCAATTCCCCAATGCTGCCGGAAAGCAGCAGGTCCGCGCGGCGGTCCACCGGCGTGGGGCTGCGGTTGATGAGCGTGAGCCGGCTGCCATGGTAGGCCTGCAAAAGCCCCGCCGCCGGGTAGACCACCAGCGAGGTGCCGCCCACCAGCAGCAGGTCCGCCGAAGCGATGGCCTCCACCGCGTGCGTCACGACGGTTTGGTCCAGCATTTCGCCGTACAACACAACGTCTGGGCGGACAATGCCGCCGCAGGAGCAGCGCGGCACAAGCGTGCCGCAGTTTTTAACAAATTCCAACGGGTAGCGCTTGCCGCAGCGCGTACAGTAGTTCCGCCAAATGGAGCCGTGAAGCTCCCACACCTGCCGGCTTCCAGCCTTTTGATGCAGGCCGTCGATGTTCTGCGTCACCACGGCGCACAGCTTACCCTGCCGTTCCCATTCGGCCAGCTTCCGGTGCGCGGCGTTGGGCTCTACCTCGTCAATCAAGATCTTCTCGCGGTAAAAGCGGTAAAATTCCTCCGGGTTTTCCTCGAAAAAATCGTGGCTGAGCATCGTCTCCGGCGGGTAGCGGTATTTCTGCCGGTACAGCCCGTCTTCGCTGCGGAAGTCGGGGATCCCGCTCTCGGTAGAGACCCCGGCCCCGCCGAAAAAGACGATGCGGCGGCTCTCTTCCACCCAGCGGCGCAGGGTGTCCATCCCGTTTTCCATGCGGCCTCCTTCCCGGCGTCCCCCGTCGCGGCGTCAGCCCTCCGGGTTCACCATCAGATCACAAACCTGGTTCGAGAACGCGACCGGGTCGTCGACCGGCAGGCCCTCCATGAGCAGCGCCTGCGCGTAGAGCAGCTGCGCATAGGTCTTCAGCTTTTCCTGATCGGCGCCGTAAAGGTTCGTCAGCGCCTGGAAGACCGGATGGTTCGCGTTGATCTCCAGCACGCGCTGCGCCTTGACCTTTTCGTCAGACGGCATGGCGTTGAGCACCTTTTCCATCTCCAGCGAGATGCCCCCTTCGGTGGAAAGGCAGACCGGGTGGCTCTTCAGCCGCTGGGAGAGCACGACTTCCTTGACCTTGCCGTCCAGCGCGTCGCGCAGGAAGGCAAGCAGGTCCTTGTTCTCTTCAATCTGTTTCTTCGCGTTCTCCTTCTCTTCCTCGCTCTCAAGGCCGAGGTCATCCGTCGAGATATTCTTAAACTCCTTGCCCTCGTAATTCATCATGACGCGCAGCGCGAATTCGTCCACATTGTCCGTCAAATAGAGCATTTCGAGGCCCTTGTCCTTGAGCAGCTCCGTCTGCGGCATCTGCTCAATGCGCTCAATACTCTCGCCGCAGGCGTAGTAGATGGCCTTTTGATCCTCTTTCATGCGGCCGGCGTACTCCTTGAGCGTGACGAGCTTCTTTTCGCTGGATGAATAGAACAGCAGCAGATCCTGCAGCAGCTCGCGGTGCATGCCGTAATCCATGTAGACGCCATATTTGAGCTGGAGGCCGAAATTGCGGAAGAATTTCTCATACTCCTCGCGCTCGTTGTTCAGCATCGATTCCAGTTCGGACTTGATGCGCTTTTCAAGGTTGCTTGCAATGAGCTTGAGCTGGCGGTCGTGCTGGAGCATCTCGCGCGAGATGTTCAGCGAAAGGTCCTGCGAATCGACTAAACCGCGCACAAAGCTAAAGTAATCCGGCAGCAAATCCGCGCATTTTTCCATGATCAGCACGCCGTTTGCGTAGAGCTGCAAACCCTTCTCATAGTCGCGGGTGTAGAAATCCATCGGGGCCTTCGCCGGGACAAAGAGCAGCGCGTTGTAGGTCACGGCGCCCTCGGTGCTGGTGTGGATCACGCGCTGCGGGTCCTGGTAATCGTGGAATTTCTCCTTATAAAACTGGTTGTATTCTTCCTTTGTAATCTCCCGGCGGTTTTTGCGCCAGAGCGGCACCATGCTGTTAAGGGTTTCGACTTCGGTGTAGGTCTCGTACTCGTCCTTTGAGCCCTCCTTCAGGCGGCTCCTCTCCACCTCCATGCGGATGGGGTAGCGGATATAATCCGAATATTTCTTGACAAGCTCCCTGAGACGGTATTGCTCGAGGAATTCGTCGTAATTTTCCTCGTCGGTATTCGGCTTTAATTGCAGGACGACCTCGGTCCCGTGGCCTTCCTTTTCGCATGGCTCAATGGAATAACCCTCGACCCCGCGCGACTGCCATTCGTACGCCTCCGCCGCGCCGTAAGCGCGGCTGCGCACGGTGACGCACTCGCTTACCATAAACGCCGAGTAGAAGCCCACGCCGAACTGGCCGATGATCTCGATGTCCTCTTTCGCATTGTTCTCCTGCTTAAAGTTCAGCGAACCGCTCTTCGCAATGACGCCGAGGTTGTTCTCCAGCTCCTCTTTCGTCATGCCGCAGCCGTTGTCGCTCACCGTGAGGGTGCGGTTTTCCTTGTCAACCTTCAGCTCGACGGAAAGGTCGCTGCGGCTCAGGCCGGTGTCGCCGTCCTGCAGCATTTGGTAATACAGTTTATCCATCGCGTCGCTCGCGTTGGAGATCAACTCGCGCAGGAAAATTTCCCGGTGCGTGTAAATGGAGTGGATCATCAGCTCCAGCAGCCGTTTGGATTCCGCCTGGAATTGTTTTAACGCCATCTTCAATCAACCTCTTTATCTGATAAAATCAAAATCCATCGTTTTTAGCACTCTGTTCTTCTAAGTGCTAAAACTATGATAGTACATCCCGGACAAAAAAACAAGTCTTATTTGTAAACTTTTCGCGCCGCTCAGCGTTTTCCGCCGCCGGGCGCCGGCACATAGCTGTGGTCTATGGTGGGGACCGCTTCGAGCCGGGGGTCCAGCGCATGGACGCGGTCCTTGATCTCCTGCGCGAGCGCGGCGTCGCTCATCCGGAAACCAAACGGCGCGACCACGTCGAAGATGAGATTGGAATGCGTCGTGCCGAATACCACGCGGAAATCGTGCACGCTCAGCTCAGGGGAAAGGCCTTTCAGCAGCGCGCCCACCTGCTCCCGCAGGCGGTCCGTCCGCTCGTCGCCCGTGACAACCGGGTCCAGGTGAATGACCAGGTGGATGTTCATTTCCGCAAGGAAATCGCGCTCGATGTTGTCGATAATGTCGTGGCTCACCAGAATGTCCTGCGACGCGGGCACCTCGCAGTGGACGGAAGCGAAGCAGCGCGACGGCCCATAATTATGCACGGTGAGGTCGTGCATGCCGATGACGCCGGGGTAGCTCATGATTTTTTCATAAATCTGCTCGACCAATTCCTCCTGCGGCGCCATGCCGAGCAATGGATTTGCAGTGTCAAACACCATTTTCACACCGGAAACCAAAATGAACAGCGCGACTGCCAGGCCGAGGTAACCGTCCAGGTTCACGGAGAAGGCCCAGGAGATCACCATGCCGGCCAACACAACAGAGGTGGAGATCACGTCGTTACGGCTGTCGGAGGCGGCGGCCGCCAGCGTGGGCGACGCGATAATCCGCCCCATTTTGCGGTAAAACAGGCCCTGCCACAGCTTGAGTCCGATGGAAGCCGCCAGCACGAGGACCACGGCAGCGCCGCTCTCGCCGCCCTCCGGCTTGAGGATTTTTTCAAACGAGCTCTGCGCGAGCTGGAAGCCCAGGATCAGCACGACAAACGAGATTAAAAGCCCGGAGATATACTCAATCCGCTCGTGCCCGTAGGGGTGCTTCGCGTCGGCCGGCTTGCCCGAAAGCTTGAACCCGACCAATGTGATGATAGACGATGCGGAATCCGAAAGGTTGTTCACCGCGTCCGCCATGATGGCAATGGAGTGGAACAAAAGGCCGACCGTGATCTTGACGGCAAACAGCAGCAGGTTCGTCACAATCCCGACGGCGCCGGCCAGCTTGCCGTACGCTTCGCGCACCGCCGCATTCGCCGTGTCCTGGTAATCCCGGATGAACAGCCGGCAAAGCAAATTTGTCATAAATCAGTTACCTCCTCAAAATCCGGCGCGCAGCGCCGTCCTCTTTGCTAAACATAAGGGTCTTGCGTGCAAAACTATTGGGGATTTCCCTGTTTTTAAAAAACCCGTTCGCTTTCAGCGGAAAAATCCTCTATAATAAGAAACGGACACCACGCGAAACTCCCCCCGGCCGGCGGCCGGGACGGATCGCCCCAAAAAGGAGTTATTCGGATGGAACAAGAAATCAAGCTTTTTGTTTTTGACCTGGACGGCACCTTAAACCGGACGGACCTGTTCAGCGTCGCCGCACACCAGGCAGTGCAGGCGGAAATGGGCTGGCCGGTGCTCAGCGCCGGCGAGATCTGCGCAACCTTTGGGGAGCCCGCGGAACAGTATATGCCGCGGCTGCTGCCGGGCGCAGACCGCGAGACCGTGCGCCGCTACTTGACGCGCGTCTCAGAAATGGAATATGAATTTCTCGACCACGCCGCGCCTTACCAGGGCTGCCCACAGCTTTTGGACCTGCTGCACGAGCGCGGCTTCCGCACGGCGGTATGCTCCAACGCTTCTTTACGCTATATTACCATGGTTCTCAAGGCCATTGGCCTGGACGACCGCATTGATTTCCTCCAGCCGCTGGAGCCGGGCATGCACTCCAAAGCGGAGAGCCTGCGCAGCCTGCTGGAGCGGGTGAAGCCGTCCTTCGCGGTCATGGTCGGCGACACGCTGCTCGACTGCGAGGCCGCCCAGGAAAACGGCATCCCGTTCATCGGCTGCGCCTACGGGTTCCGCCCGGAGGAAATGAAGCAGGTGGAATGCGCCGTCGCCCAGCCGTTGGACATTTTGACCCTTTCCGCGCGGCTCCCGCGCCGCTGAACCCCCAAAAAGCGAATCGGCCTCCTCCTGCCGTTGGCAGGGGGAGGCTTTTTTGCCCTGTAAAGGAGTTCAGAGCATATCTTTCTTTTTCAAAACCACAAACGCGCCGCCCATACACACCACGGCGAGAAACACCGGGAACCAGAACACCGGCACCGGCAGGCCCTCCACGTTCATACCATAAATGCCGGAGATGACCGTCGGGATGGAGATCAAAAGCGTGATCGACGCCAAAATTTTCATGACGATATTGAGGTTGTTCGAAATGATCGAAGCAAAGGCGTCCATCGTGCCGGAGAGGATGTTGAGGTAGATGTTCGACATCTCAATGGCCTGCTTGACCTCGATCAGGACGTCCTCGAGCAGGTCTTCGTCATCTTCGTAGAGCTTGATGATGCGCCCGCGCATAATCTTTTCCATCGTGATCTCATTCGCTTTGAGCGATGAGGAAAAGTAGACGAGGGATTTTTGCATATCCATCAGCTGGATCAATTCCCGGTTCCGCATGGACTTGCGCAGCTCGCGCTCCATTGCGCCTGTAATCTTATCAATCTGCTTAAGGTGCTGCAAAAAATGCGTGGCGATGCGCAGCATCATTTGCAAAACGAAGCGCGTCTTGAGGTTGGTCTGCACCCCTTTGACCGCCCCGGAGGCGAATTCATCCAAAATGGGGTTCGCCCGGGTGGAAATGGTGATGACATTTTTCTCTGTCAAGATAATGCCGAGCGGCGTCGTCGTATAAGACACCTCGGCCCCCTGCTCTTCCGCCATTGGCGTGTCGAGGATGACGAGGGTGCAGTCATCCTCCTTATCAATGTGCGAAGATTCCTCTTCGTCCATCGCCGCGCGGATAAATTCCGGTTCAATAGAAAAATCCGCAAGCAAGCGTTCGACTTCTGCCTCCTGCAAGGCCACGCAGTTGACCCAGCAGCCCGGCTCGCAGGCCGCCAGCTTCCGGATCGTCCCATCCATCGTTTTGTAGTACGAGATCATTGGCGTACGCTCCTTTCCCCACGGAGCGCGCTGCCGGCGGAAGCGCCGGCGCAGAAACGCCCTGTTACTCCCCGACCGGCCGCAGCGATCCGTGCCATTTTCTGTTTTCGCTTCGGTCTCCTAACGGGTCCGGTTTCACAGTTTCATCCCCCTTTTTCTTCCAGCTCCTGCGGTCCAAACGGCGCAGAGGACGGGCCTTCCCGCACTGCGGCCCGCTCTTTATAGTATAGCATAAAATCGGGCGGCTGCAAACGCAGGAAGGAAAATTTTAGATAAAATTAAAATGCGGCGGGCGCCGGAAAACAGAAACCCCGGCACGTGAAAACGTACCGGGGCCGCGCCTCGCCCAAAAGGGCGTTCAGCGGTTAAAGATCGACATAATATCTGTAAAATCGGTGTCGTCGTCCAAGCGGCTGTCCTTTTTGGACTCCGCCTCTTTTTTCTCCGGCAGCGGGCCGGGCGTCCCGTCGTGCGTGGCGAAGCCGGTCGCAATCACAGTGACGCTCATCTCGTCGTCCATCGACTCGTCGAACGCGGCGCCCCAAATGATATTCGCATCGGCATGCGCCTGCTCCGCGATCATTGAGGAAGCGGTCTCAATCTCATCGAGGCCGATGTCCGGCGAAGACGTGATGTTGATGATGACGCCCTTCGCGCCGGCAATCGACGTTTCCAGCAGTGGGCTCGAAATCGCCGCGTTCGCCGCCTGGGTCGCCTTGTCCTTGCCGGAAGCACGTCCCACGCCCATGTGCGCGTAGCCCGCGTCTTTCATGACGGCGGTTACGTCCGCGAAGTCCAGGTTGACCAGGCCGGGCAGCTTGATGAGATCCGAAATGCTCTGCACGCCCTGGCGCAGCACGTCGTCCGCTACCGAGAACGCGTTCACCAGCGTAATGCGCTGCTCGCTTACCAGCTTGAGCCGCTCGTTCGGGATGACGACGAGCGAGTCTACATGCTCACGCAGCGCGGAGATGCCGCCTTCCGCCTGTTCCATGCGGCGGCGGCCCTCAAACGCAAACGGCTTGGTCACAATCCCGATGGTAAGTACGCCCATGTCGCGGGCAATTTCTGCGACGATTGGCGCGGCGCCCGTACCGGTGCCGCCGCCCATCCCGGCGGTGATGAAGACCATGTCGCTGCCGCGGATGGCCGCCGTGATGGCTTCCCGGCTCTCTTCCGCCGCCTTCTGGCCCATTTCCGGCTTAGAGCCGGCGCCCTTGCCGTGCGTCACCTTTTCGCCGATCTGGATCTTTTCCGTAGCCTTCGAGCGGTTCAGGGCCTGCTTGTCCGTGTTGACGGAAATGAATTCGACCCCCTGCACGCCGGTATTCACCATGCGGTCCACGGCGTTGCCGCCGCCTCCGCCAACCCCGATCACCTTGATCTGGACAATATTGTCAAAGTCGTTGTCAATCTCAAACGGCATAGCTGAACGTCCCCCTTGCTTGATCTCCCAAAATTTGCCCTGCGGCAAATGCTGTTTTCATCCCCAAAATAGCGGTTCTATCGGTATGCGCCCGCTATTATTTAATCTATCACGTTTTTGGCGAAAATTCAATCAAATTTTGCATCATGAATCAAAATTGGGAAACTTAGTCGTTTTCCATATTTTTCGCCCCCGTTTTTAGGCAATAGCGCACGATTCCGCCCACGGCGTCAACCAGCCGATTCTGGCGCCGCGCTCTGCGCCGCAGCGGAACTCTCCGGCGCAGGGACAACCTGCGAGAGCGAAACGCCGGTGTCCTCGTCGAAGAACGCACGGTCGCTCTCCGGGAAGCCGGAAAGATCCAGCTGGCCCTTTTCATCCTGCATGTCGCCGCGCGAGAGGATCTCCTTTGCAAAGCGGAGCTTGGCGTCCAGTTCCTGCGGCAGGCCGAGCTTCAGCGTAATGCGCCCGTCGTATTCCACCAGCACCTGTAACGGGTCGCTGAGGTCCAGCTGGGTCACCGGGGAAAGGCCGCTGCTCTCCAGCGCGGCGGCCAGGCTGGCAAAGGTGCGGTACTGGCGCTCGTCCTCGTAGGCGACGGCTTTGCCCGGCTCCGCCGAAGAGAGCGCCAGGCCGAGGATGGCGGGGCATCCGTCCGGCGGCGACGCGGCAAATTCCAGCATTTTGCCGGACGAAGAGACCACGGCGTAGCCGTTTTGATATTGAATGGCGCCGATGGCCGCCGTTTCCTGCACCTCGATGACGAGGTTGGCGGGGAGGCGGCGCGAGACCGTGGCCGTCCCGATGTAGGGCAGCGTTTGTTCAATTTGCTCGCCCGCAGCGGCCGTGTCGGCCAAAAACAGGTTTTCCCCCGGACGGATGGGGCAGGCGCTGAGGATTTCCTCTTCGCTGTAGCGGGAAGTCCCCGTAACGCTGATCTCGCTGATCTGGAACAGCACCGTCAGGCAGAGGGCGAAGGCGGCCGTCAAAACGGCCAACACGGTCAGGAAGGAAAAAACCACCGCCGCCCTGCGGCGGCGCAGCGCCCGTTCCCGGGCCGCGCGGCGTTTTTTGCGGGCCGGCCGGGCCGGCGGGGCCGGCTCGCGAGGGGGGCGGGCGGGCCGCCTCTCCGGGGCCGGCTGTCCGCGCGCCGCAGCCCTTCTCCTGCCATCCTCCTGCCTAGCCATGTTTCCCCTCCCTTTCCATTCTGCGGATGTTCGCCCCGGCCGCCGCCAGAGCCTGTTCCAGCCGCTCATACCCGCGGTCAATGTGTTCCAATCCGCTGACGCGCGTTTCCCCGTCCGCCGCCAGCCCGGCAATCACCAACGCAGCGCCGCCGCGCAGGTCCGGCGCGGCCACCTGCGCGCCGTGCAGCGCCGGCACGCCGCGGACAGAGGCGACACGCCCGCGGATGCAGATTTCAGCGCCCATCCGGCACAGCTCCGGCGCGTGCTTATAGCGGCTCTCAAAAATATTTTCCACAAAGACGCTCTCCCCTTCCGCTGTGGCGGCTGCCGCCATCAACGGGGCCTGCGCGTCTGTGGGAAAGCCCGGGTACGGGCGCGTGCTCAGCAGGCGCACCGGCCGCAGGCGGGACGGCGCGGCGAGCGCCACGCGGCCCGGCTCTGTGCGCACGGTGCATCCGGTCTCCTCCAGTGTGGAGAGCACTGCCGAAAGATGTTCCGGCTCCACGCCCCGCACTTCCAATGCGCTGCCGGTTGCCGCCGCAGCGGCAAGATATGTAGCGGCCACAATGCGGTCCGGGATGATGCGGTGCTCGCAGCCGTGCAGCCGCTCCACCCCTTCCACGGTGACGGTACGGCCACCCGCGCCCGCAACCTTCGCTCCGCAGCGGTTGAGGAAATCGGCGAGGTCGCAGATTTCCGGCTCCCGTGCGGCGTTGCAGATCACTGTGGTCCCCTGCGCGCAGGAAGCGGCGATCATCAGGTTCTCCGTCGCGCCCACGCTGGGGAATTTGAGCCGCAGCACTTCTCCGTGCAGCCGCCCGCGCACCGCGCACACCAGGCTGCCGCCGTCCTCTTCGATGTGCAGGCCCATTTTTCTCAGGGCCTCCAAATGCAGGTCGATGGGCCGCGGCCCCAGCTCGCACCCGCCGGGGAATGTGAGCCGGGCCTGGCCCAGCTTGCTGACAATCGCCCCCAGCAGCACGATTGACGAGCGCATCTTCCGCATCAACCCGTCGGGCACGTCGCCGTTGCTCACGCCGGTGGGGTCCACCCAGAGGTCTGTCCCCGTCCGTTTGATGCGGCAGCCCAGCGTCTCCAAAATCTCAACGGAGGTGCCGACATCCGTGAGCGCCGGGCAGTTGTGCAGCACGCATTCCGACGTGCAGAGGATCGACGCCGCCAGGATGGGAAGCGCGCTGTTCTTCGCCCCGTGCACCAACATTTCTCCCCCCAGCCGGCTGGGACCTTCGATGAAAAGCTCTGCCACTTCCAAACACCCTTTCCCTGCGTATTCAAACGCATCGCTTTTTCATATTATGCAGGGTTCCGCAGGGTGTGTGCGGGCGTTACGGCTGCTTCACGGTCTCTTTGAGAATGCGGTAGATGCGCTCGTTCGCGTCTTCCACCGCCATGCCGCGCGCGTTCTTGCCGAGAATCTGGATCTCCTCCGGCGCTTCAAACACGCGGTGGAGCAAATCCCGCAGGGCCTCCCCCGTAAGGTCTTTTTCCTCGAGGATCTCCGCAGCGTGGCGGCGCACCAGCGCCATCGCGTTGTGGTATTGGTGGTTTTCCGCCACATTCGGCGAGGGGATCAGGATGGACGCCTTGCCCTTCGCCTGCAATTCGCTGAGCGTGATGGCGCCCGCGCGGCAAATGACGAGGTCTGCGGCAGCCAGGCATTCCGGCATGTCGTTGATGTATTCCCGCAGGGAGATCTGCGGCGCGCGCGCCGCATCCACGCCGTGCTCCGCCAGCCGCTCCGGCATCCAGGCGCCGTTGCGCCCATACCCGTGGATGAACTGGAACTCGCCGGTCTTCGCTTCCTCCACAAGCACGCTGGCCATCGCCTCGTTGAGCGTGCGCGCGCCGAGGCTGCCGCCAAAAGAAAGGATCATCGGGCGGCTGTCCAGGCCGAGCGCCCGCCGCGCAGGTTCCCGCTGGGCGCGCAGGACCTCCTGCCGCACCGGGTTCCCGGTAAGCGCGCAGCGCGCGCCGGGGTCCAGATAACGCCGGGCGTCTTCTACCGCCAGCATCACGCGCTGCACGCGCTTGGCCAGCACCTTGGTCGTTACGCCGGGGAAGGCGTTCTGCTCATGGATGACGCTCGGGATCCCCAGGCGCACCGCCTCCCGCACAACCGGGCCGCTCACGTAACCGCCCGTCCCCACGCAAAGGTCCGGCGTAAATTCCCGCAGGATGCGCTTGGCTTCCCCGCTGGAGGTAAACATGCGCACCACCGTTTTGGCGTTGCGCTTGAGGTTGTCCCAGCTTGGCTTGCGCTGGAAGCCCGAAACCACAATGCCGCGGAACGGGAACCCCGCCGCGGGCACCAGCCGTTCTTCCATGCCGCCCTTTGCGCCGATGTACAAGATCTCCGCATCCGGCTCGCGCTCCCGGACATACCCGGCGATGGCCAGCGCCGGGTTGATGTGCCCGGCCGTCCCGCCTCCTGCAAATACAATCCTCACAGAATCCCACCTTCCTAGGTTTTGTCAATGGCCGAGGTGCGCGAGATGGAAAGCACCACGCCCATTTGTGCCAGCAGCATGATCAGCGACGTGCCGCCGGAACTGAAAAACGGCAGGCTGATGCCGGTGTTCGGAATGGTGTTGGTCACCACAGCGATGTTCAGCACCACCTGGATGCCAACTTGCAGCGTCAACCCCACGCCAAGCAGCATGCCAAATTTATCTTTCGCCTTGAGCGAGATTGTCACCCCGCGCCACACGAGCAGCACAAAGAGCAAGATGATAATCAGCGCGCCGATGAAGCCAAGCTCCTCGCAAACGATGGCAAAAATGAAATCGTTCTGCGGCTCCGGCAGGTAGAGGTACTTCTGCCGCGATTGCCCCAGGCCCAAGCCCAGCAGGCCGCCCGAACCAATGGCCATCATAGACTGCCGGGTCTGCCAAGTCAAATCGCGGATCTCTACGTTGAACGGGTCCAGCCAAGCCTCCAGGCGGTTGTTCGCGTAGGTAAATTCCTGCGTGAACACCACGAGATACAGGACCGCCGCCACCGCCAGCGCGGCCGCGGCGCCGAACCAGCGGAATTTGACCCCGCCGATGAACAACATGACGCCGCCAAGCAGGATGACGATGACGGTGGCGGAAATGTGCGGCTCCAGCACCAGCAGCGCGCAGGTCGCGCCGAGGATGAGCAAATAGGGCAGCACGCCGTAGCGGAACGTATCCATGCGCTTGAAATTCAGCGAGATCAAGTGCGCAAAGCTGAGGATGATTGCGAATTTTGTAATCTCGGACGGCTGAAAATTGATAAAGCCGAGGTCGATCCAGCGGTGCACGCCGTCCGACGCGGGCAGCGCCAACACGGCCCCCAGCAAGATAAACGAGACCATCAGCGCCGGGATGGCAAATTTATGCAGGTGATGGTAGTCAAAATAGGAGACCGCCAGCATGATGGTAACGCCGATGGCCGCATAGACCGCCTGCCGCAGGATGAAGTAGTAGCTGTCTCCGTAATTATAATATGCGTAGGCGTAGCTGGAAGAAAACATCATGACAAGGCCCGTCACAAGCAGCACCAGCACTAAAAATAAAAACGGCATATCCAAGCCGGAGCGGACCGAAAACACCCGGAATTTTTTGCGGATGCGGTGGGGAAGCGAACGCCTGGCCCCGCCGTCCGGGCTTTTCCCCTGTTCCGCCGCGCCGCGCCGCGCCGGCGCCCCGGGCTCTGCGCCCCGCCGGGACGGGATTCCCCCCTGCCGTACCGAAGCCATGCAATTCTCCCCTTTCTGTTTTTTCTCTTACAAGCCGAAGAGGACGGCCAGCACCGAGAGCACGCCGCCCACCGCCGTGACCAGGCTGAACACAAGGCAAATCTTGCTTTCGCTCCAGCCGCAAAGCTCAAAATGATGGTGGATGGGGCTCATCTTGAATAGGCGCTTGCCGTGCGTCGCCTTAAAATAGAGCACTTGCAGCACCACGGAGCCGATCTCGCACAGGTAAACAATGCCCATCGGCAGCAGCAGCACCGGGAGATCCATCCCAAAGGCCAGCGCGCACACCATGCCGCCCAAAAACAGCGAGCCAGTGTCGCCCATGAACACCTTTGCCGGATTGAAATTCCAAAGCAGGAATCCCAGGCAGCCGCCGGCCAGCGCCGCCGCGACAATGCCAAGGCCCTGCATGCGGAGCATGCCCGCAAGGATGACGCCAAACAGGCCGAAAAAGAATGTAACGGATCCGTTTAAGCCGTCGATGCCGTCGGTAAAGTTGACGGCGTTGACCATGCCCACCAGCGCCAGCACGGCCAGCACCCAATAGGCGGGGCCAAGGTCTACGCTGCCGGCAAACGGGATGACCGTCACGGTATCCTCGCCCGCGAGGAACAGCGTGCCGAAATACGCCGCCGCGGCGACAAACTGCAAAATCAATTTCTGCGGCGCCGTGAGGCCGAGGTTCCTCTTTTTAACGACCTTGATATAATCGTCAAAAAAGCCGATGGCCCCGTAAGCCGCCGCCATCACCAAGCCGCCGAAGATTTTGGCGCGCATGAGCAGCGTCTCGCTGCTCTCCGCCGCGTAGTACAGCGGCACGCAAATTAGTATGGCTAAAACCATCCCCGTTATGAACATCAACCCGCCCATGGTCGGCGTGCCCTGCTTCTTTTTGTGCCAGCGGGGCCCTTCGTCCCGGATGGTCTGCCCAAAATGTAGCTTGTGCAAAAACGGGATCATCCATTTCCCTAAAAGCGCCGTGACGCCAAAGGAGATTCCTACCGCCGCTAAAGTCCACAATCCATTCATAAATCCGTCCACCCTTTATTTTTTACCCTGCACGGCAAGGCTTATTCGACCTGGTCCCGCTCAATAAACTGCACCGTCACCACCGTGCCGGGCGAAACCGCCGTGCCCGCCGCAATGTCCTGCGTGCTGGCCTGCGCCGCGCTGCCCGTGGTGAGCGCCGCGCCCGTCACCGAGAGGTTGACCCCGGCCTCCGCCGCCGCGGCGTTCGCCTGCGCCAGCGTTAAACCGTTAAAGTTCGGAACCGTCACCGTGCGGGAAGCGCTCGCCTCATCCGTGTAGAGCACCACGGTCCCCTCCTGTGGGATCGACGCGCCGTACTCCGGGATTTGCGCCAAAACGGTGCTCCCCTCGCCGATTACCTCCGCTTCCAGACCTTCCGCTTGCAGAATCCGCTTTGCTTCCTCCACGCTCTCGCCCGTCACCTGCGGGGCGGTCACATCCAGCTTTTGCAGCTCGCTCTCGGTATATTTGCGCTCCACGCCCAAATACGGGAGGATTTCCTCCATCGTCTTGGCCCACACCGGGCCGGCCACCGCGCTGCCGTAGTAGCTTTCCCCGTGCGGCTCGTCAAAAAAGATGAGCATGGCAATCTGCGGGTCGTCTGCCGGGGCAAAACCGCAGTAAGAGGCGATGTACTCTTCCTCGCCGGTCTCGTTTTTCTCCGCAATTTTTTCCGAGGTCCCGGTCTTGCCCGCCACGCGGTAACCCGGGATATACCCGTTTTTCGCGGTGCCGGTCGTCGCGTTCTGCTGCATGATTTCGCACATGGTCTCCGACGTCTCTTCCGAAATGACCTGCCGCTTCACGCTGGTCTCCACCGTCTCGACAATATTGCCGTCACTGTCGATGATCTGGCTGACCACATGCGGCTGAACAATGTACCCGCCGTTCGCCACCGCCGCGCATGCCGTGATCATCTGGATCGGCGTGATGCTGAAGTTCTGGCCGAACGATTCCGTCGCCAATTCGACGGGGTTGAGCTCCTCGGCCGTATAATAGAGGCTGCCGGATTCGCCGGGCAGGTCGATGCCCGTACGTTCCGTAAAGCCAAACCCTTCAAAATATTCAAAAAAGAGATCCGGCCCCAGCAGGTCGCCGATGTGGATAAAAAACGGGTTGCACGAGTTGCACAGCCCCTGCACGAACGTCTGCGTCCCGTGCCCGGCCAGTTTATGGCAGCGGATCGTCGTGCCCATCACGTTGGCGGCGCCGGTGCAGGTAAACGTGCTCTGCGTTGTGATGACGCCCTCTTCCAGGCCCATAGAACCGGTACAGATTTTGAACACCGAGCCCGGGTAATAGGTGTCGCTCACCGCCTTGTTGCGCCACTGGGCCTCCAGCGCCTCTACGCGGGCGGCGGAGCGCTGTTCTTCCGGCAGGTTTTCAATGCTGGCGGCCACTGCCGGGTCCGTGATGGTAAACGGGTCGTTCGGGTCGTAATCCCCTTTGACGGCCATTGCCAAAATTTCGCCGGTGTTGACGTCCATCACAATGCCGGCGGCGCGGTTCTGCACCTGGTTGTTGACAATGCCCTCTTCGAGGTTTTTCTCCAGGAAATGCTGCACTACGCGGTCGATGGAAAGCACCAAGCTGTAGCCGTCCTGGGCATCCACTTTCTGCTCATATTGGAACGGCATGTCGGTTCCAATGGCGTTTTTCGCCGTGACGAGCCGCCCGGCCACACCGGAAAGCTCCTCGTCATACTGGGCCTCCAGGCCGGCCAGGCCCTGGTTGTCGTCCCCCGTGAAACCGAGGACGGCGGCCGCAAAGGACCCGAACGGGTAATAGCGTTTATAATCCTCGATGAGCCGGATGCCGCTGCCAATCTCCTTTTCCTCCTTAAACGCGAGGATGGCGTCCTTGACCTCCGTCTCCACCTTGCGGGCCAGCACCTCGTAGGCGTTGTCCTTTTCCGCGTGCGCCCGCACCTCGGATTCCTCCATCCCGAGGATGCCGGCCAGGCCGGTGACAATGGTGTCGCGCGTCTCTTCGTCTTCAATGTAAGACGGTTCCAGCACGACGGTCCACACCGTCGCGCTCTGGGCCAGCGGCGTCATATTGCAGTCGTAAATGGTCCCGCGCTGCGCGGTGATGGTGGAATCAGAGAGCTGCTGGTCCACCGCGCGGCGCTGGAGGCTTTCGCCCTCGATGAGCTGCAATTTCACCAGGCTGATGATGACCGCGCCGAATCCGACCACGGTCAACACAAGCAGGATAAACAGCGTCCTGCGCCACATGCGTACCGTCGTTCCTTTTGCCATAGGTACCTCCAAGGGAAATCCCGCCGCGCGGGGCGGGGAAGCGCCGGATAAAAAGAGGAGAGTCAAGATCTTCTCTCAACTCTCGACCCCTTCCTCCCCGGCTCTGCAGGGATTGTATGCGCCGCGCGTTACCACGATATGTATGGCGGACGCGCGCAGGTTATGCCAGTAGGTTTTGCAGCCAGTTCCAAAGCGAATCCCACCAGTTCCCGCCAATCTGTTGCAGGACCTCGCCCTCGTCGCCTTCCGAAAGGCTGACGCACGTCACCTGGTTCTGGTTGATCTTTTGCATGCCCAGCGTGTCTTTCGCGTAATCCTCCACCGTTTGCAGGGTATATTGGGCGTCGGAACGCATTTTCAGCTGGGTGTAAACGCTCTCGCTCTCCTCCAGCTGGGCGGCGGCGGTGTTCACCTGGTCCGTCAGCTCGGTGAGCTGCACCTGGCTGAACACAATGGCGGTGACAATGCTGACAACGGCGGCCATACAGAACAAATTCGCCGCCAGCCGCAGCGGCTGGACCTTTTGCCTTCGGTTTTTTTCCAGTTGTTCCTGAGGCAATACGACAATATTGTCCTTTTGCTCGTGCCATTCCTGCCGCTTCGGTTCGAACAAAGACAGGTCGTACGCCTCGGTGCGCTGCTGTGCCGCCATTTTCCCCACTCCTTTTCTTCCGCCCGCCCCGGCGCGCCGGAGGGGCCGTCATCCTCTTTTTTCGCAAACCCGCAGCCGGGCGCTCCGGCTGCGCGGATTTTGCTCTAATTCCTCTGGCGAGGGCGTCAATCCTTTTTTATAAATCAAATCTGCCTGCGGCTTCTTCCCACATACGCACACTGGGAAATCCGGCGGGCAGGTACAGCCTGTACACCAGGCGGCCATGCGCTGCTTGACGATGCGGTCCTCTAAGGAATGGAACGTGATGACCGCCAGCCGGCCGCCGGGCTTTAAGAGGCGGAACGCCGCGTCCAACCCTTCTGAGAGCCGGTCCAGTTCGCCGTTCACCGCGATGCGCAGCGCCTGAAACGTCCGCCGGGCCGGGTGCCCCGGCTCCCGCTTGACGGCCGCCGGGAGCGCCGCCTTCACGGCTTCGGCCAGCTGAAGCGTCGTTTCAATGGGGCCTGCTTCCCGCGCACGGACAATCCCCTTGGCGATGCGCGCCGCCTGCGGGTCCTCCCCGTAGCGGCGGAGGATGTCCGCCAGCTCCTGCCAGGAAAGGTTGTTCACCAGATCCCGTGCGCTGGTCCCGCTCTGGCTCATGCGCATGTCGAGCGGCGCATCATAATGGTAGGAAAAGCCCCGCTCCGGCGTGTCGAGCTGGTGGGAAGAAACGCCAATATCCAGCAGCACGCCGTCCACCGCGGAAAACCCGCAGCCGTTGACGATGTCTTCCATCTGGGCAAAATTCCCCTGCCGCACACGCGAGCCGGGGTAGGCTGCCAGCCGCTGCGACACCGCCGCCACCGCGTCGGGGTCCTGGTCAATTGAGACCAGCACGCCGCCCTCCAAGCGTTTGAGGATTTCTTCCGAATGGCCGCCGCCGCCCGCCGTGCCGTCCACATAGACGCCGCCGGGCCGGATGGCCAGGGCCTCGATGGTCTCCGCGAACAGGACGGGCCTGTGATGGAATTCCATCGCTTCACCCCCGCGTCATAATCCCAATTCATCCATCGCTTCCGCGATGGCTTCCTCCGTGAGGTCTTCGTTGAACGCCGCCCAGCGGGCGGAATCCCAAATCTCTGCGCGGCTGGACGCGCCGATGACCGTCACGTCCTTCGTCAGGCCCGCGTGCTCCCGCAAATGCTGCGGAACCAGGATGCGCCCCTGCTTGTCGGTTTCCACTTCGGCCGCACCGGAAAAGAAAAAGCGCTGTAGGCCGCGCGCTTTGGAGATCGGCATCGCCATCACCTTCTCCTGCAAGCGGCGCCATTCCAGTGGAGAAAGGACAAACAGGCAGCCGTCCAAGCCTTTGGTGACATAAAAACACTCGCCAAGGTCCTCCCGGAACTTAGCGGGGATGATCACCCGGCCCTTCGGGTCGATGGAATGTTGGTATTCCCCGATCAGCATGACTCCGCCCTCAGAATGGGGTCCGATTGGAACCCCCACTCTCTTCCACCTTTCACCACTTTGATTTGATTATAACGTATTTGCCGGTGGAATGCAACTTCTTTTTTCGGAGAGATCCCTACAAAAGCGGAAAAAGTTTCCGGCTTTACATCAAAAAATATACAAAAAATCCCCCGCGGTTTTGCGCAGAAGCGCCAATTCCCTGCGGGGGATTACAGATTTAGAAAGAATTTCCAGACGGCGGCGTCCCGGTCCCGGCGCTCACTGCCCGCGCTGGCTCGCCTTGATATTCTGGCGGGTCTTGCGCAGCTCCGCAAGGTTTTCCGCCAACGCATCGTCCGTCCGCTTCATCAGGTCGTCGATATATTCGTTGGAGGCGCGGCGCATCTCGCGGAATTTTGCCTGCGCCTGCGTGATGAGGTCGTTCGCCTTGGCCTGCGCCTGCCGGACAATCTCATCTTGGTTGACCATATTCCGGGCGCGTTCTTCCGCCACGCGGATGATGGTCTCGGCCTCGCGCTTCGCGTCGTTGACAATCTGCGCGCGGTCCGCCACAATGGCGCGGGCCTGGCGCAGCTCCTGCGGGAGGCTGTCGCGGATTTCGTCGAGGATCTGCTTGACTTCCTCGCCGTCCAGGACGGCGCGGCCCCCGCTGAGCGGGAGGTTCCAAGCTTTATCCACCATTTCATACAGCTCGTCCAGCAAATCTTCGGTATTCATTTTTCCCCTACCTCCTGACATAGCCGTTCCTGGATGTCCCGTAAAATGCACGGCGGGACAAAATTGGAGATATCCCCGCCAAAGCTGGCAATCTGCTTGACGATGCTCGAACTCAGGAACATATGCTCCGAATCCGTCGTCAAAAAGATAGTCTCCAGGTCCGGATTCAATTTTTTGTTGGTCAACGCCATTTGGAATTCATACTCAAAGTCGGACACCGCGCGCAGGCCTTTGACAATTGCGGTCGCCCCGCGCATCCGGGCATAGTCGGCCAGCAGGCCGCGGAACCCGTCGATCTCCACGTTGTCCAGGCCCGAAGTGGCGCGGCGCAGCAGGTCGATGCGCTCTTCCACAGTGAAGCTGGTGTGTTTTTCCGGGTTGATGAGCACGGCGACCACTACCTTGTCGAACACCTTCCGCGCGCGCATGATGATGTCCATGTGCCCGAGGGTCACCGGGTCAAAGCTGCCTGGGCAGATCGCAATCTTCATTCTGTCATCTCCTTATGGCGGAATACCGTGAGCAAAATTTTCCCATAACGGTAAGAGCGCACCGCGCGGAACCCGCCCGCCTCCTGCGGCAGCTCTTCGTCCTGCGGGTGCTCGCAGAGGATGGCGCCGCCACGGTTCATGCGCTGCGAGAGCGCCGGGAGCACGGCTTCCAGCAGGCCGCTGTGGTAGGGCGGGTCTAAGAACGCCAGGTCAAAGCGCCCGTCGTAGCAGCGCAGGAAATCAAGCGCGTCGGTCTGGTACACCTGCGCCCGGCTGCCAAAGCCGGTGATCTGTAAATTTTTTTGCACCACGGCGGCAGATTCCTTTGACGCGTCCACAAAGACGGCGCGCGCCGCCCCGCGGCTCAGCGCCTCGATGCCGATCTGCCCAGAGCCGGCGAACAGGTCCAAAAAGCTCCTGCCCTCCACCTCGAATTGGATGATATTGTAAAGGGCCTCTTTGACGCGGTCCGGCGTCGGCCGGACCTGGCTGCCTTCCGGCGGGATGAGCCGCCGCCCGCGCGCCGTGCCTGTAATCACTCGCATATTGTTCCCCGCTTTTCCTGTTTTGTCCTATTATCCCATCATCCGGCGGGCGTGTCAACTCCACCGGACGTATTTTTGTCCTCGCCGCCGCCGTGGAAATATTGGTACACGCTGCGCGCCGCCGGCTTGGTCATCCCGGGCGCGGCCTCCAGCTCTTCCAGGTCTGCCGCGCGGATGGCCGCTATGGTCTTAAAATGGCGCAGCAGCGTTTTCGCGCGCGTCTGCCCAATGCCGGGGATCGACGTCAGCGTGGTGGAAAGCGTGTTTTTCTTGCGCATCTGGCGGTGGTAGCCGATGGCGAAGCGGTGCACCTCGTCTTGGATGGTGGAAACCAGCGTGAACGCGCTGCGCGCCGAATGGATGCTGATCTCTCCGCCGTCCTCCGCGATAGCGCGGGTGCGGTGCTTGTCGTCTTTGACCATGCCGAACACCGGGATGGAGTACCCGGCCTCCGCGAGGATGGGCCGCACCGCCGCCACATGGCCGCGCCCGCCGTCCAGCAGGATGAGGTCCGGCAGGCGGCCAAAACCTTCGCCTTCGCCCTTGTGCGCTTCATATTCGTCCAGGCGGCGGCGGATGACCTCCCGCATGGAGCCGTAGTCGTCCTGACCCTCCACCGTACGGATCTTAAAGCGCCGGTAGGCAGATTTGAGCGGGCGCCCGTTTTCAAAGACCACCATCCCGGCCACGTTTTCGCCGCCGGCCAAGTTGGAGATATCATAGGATTCAATCACCTGCGGCGGCTGCGGCAGGCCAAGCAGGCGGCCGAGCGCGTCCAGGGCCGAGGCTTCCCGCCCGGTGCGCCCGGTGGACTGCGCAAGCTGCTCCGCCGCGTTGCTGCGGCACATCTCCACCAGTTGCGCCTGTTCGCCGCGCTGCGGCACGACGAGCGAGACTTTCCGCCCCGCGCGGCGCGAGAGCCATTCCTCCAGCACTTCCGCATCGGCGGCGGCGCCGTCGAGCAAAACGCGCGGAGGCACACGGTCCCGGATGGTGTAGTACTGCTGCAAAAATTCCGCCCGGGCCGCCTCCGCCCCGGCAAGCTCTCCCAGAAGGAAGGAAGGTCTCGCGGTCGCAAAGGCGGCTGTCCCGGAAGCGGAACACCTCGAAGCACGCCGCCGAAGGCCCCTGCGCCAGCGCAACGACGTCCTGCTCCGGGAGCTTTGACTGCACGACCTTCTGGCGGTCCGCCATTTTGCGGATGGCCGCAATGCGGTCCCGGATGCGGGCGGCGGTTTCAAATTCCATGCGCTCCGCTGCATCCTCCATTTTCTGCGTGAGCAAGCGAACGGTGGCGGCGCTGCCGCCGCGCAGGAATTCCAGCGCTTCGGCCACGGTTTCCCGGTACTCCTCTTCCCCCACGCCGCCGCGGCACGGCGCCGCGCACTGCTTGATGTAGTAGTTCAGGCACGGGCGGCCCCTGCCGATATCCTGCGGGAAGCGCCGGGTGCAGGAGGGCAGCCGGAAAATCTTCCGCGCCTCGTCGATGGCCTGTTTCACTGCCCAAGAGCTCATGTACGGCCCGACATAGCGCGCTTCCGGGTCGTCCATCTGGTTCGCCTCCTGGATCTTCGGCCACGCGCCGCCCGTCACTTTAATGTAATGGTAGCCTTTGTCGTCCTTCAGGAGGATGTTGTATTTCGGCGTATGCTGCTTGATGAGGCTGCACTCCAAAATGAGCGCTTCAAACTCGCTGTCCGTGAGGATATACTCAAAATCCGCCACATGGGAAACCATCTTGCGGACCTTTTCCTCGTGGTTTTTTTCGGACCCAAAATATTGGCTCACGCGGTTTTTCAGCGCCTTTGCCTTGCCGATGTAGATAATCTTCCCGGTTTTGTCGCGCATGAGGTACACGCCGGGGTGCAGCGGCAGGCGCATCGCTTTCTCCCGCAAGCGGCGGATGCGCTCCCCACGTTCTTCTACCGGTCCCGCCATGGCGTCCCCTCCTTTCCGGCGCGCTGCGCCGGGAATAAAAAAGCACCGCATAGCGGTGCTGTTCTTGGCCTTGTTTCGTTTCTGCTTTTACTCGGCAAAACCCGACTGGACCAACTCGATCAGGCTTTCGACCGCTTCCTGCTCGTCCGTGCCGTCGGCGATAATCTTAATCGTCGTGCCGCCTACAATGCCCAGCGAAAGGACGCCCAGCAGGCTCTTTGCATTGACGCGGCGCTCTTCCTTCTCCACCCAGATGGAAGACTTGAATTCATTTGCCTTCTGGATAAAGAACGTTGCGGGGCGCGCGTGCAGGCCAACCTGATTCTGAACCATGACTTCTTTCACACACATGCTTCATTCACTCCTATACCGAGATTAAAAATGAGGTATTTCCCGTGGGAAATCCGAAACGAAAAGAATCATTCCAAACAATGCCAGCGAATACAATTATTAGTATATCACAATTCCGGATGCCGTCAAGAAAAAAAGGAAATTTTGGATTGATGCCCTATTCCCACATTCCTCCCCGGCCCGGCGCTTGTGCACATTGCCAGGAATGTTGAAAACTTTTGTATCTTCTTTCTGACCTTTTCACTGTTCCATCCGGATTTTCTTTGGTTTTGCACAATTATTCCATCAATTTTTCGGTTATATTCCCTGTGTTTTTTCTAAAAAAGCACGGTCTTTTTCCGTCAGGTTTGCCTTTTTCAACAAATCCGGCCGCCGCTGTGCCGTGCGCAAAAGCGACTGTTCCCGCCGCCATTGAGCAATCTTGGCGTGGTGGCCGGTGAGCAGCACCGGCGGCACCGGGCGGCCGCGCCACATTGCCGGCCGCGTGTAGTGCGGGTACTCCAAAAGGCCGTTGAAATGGCTCTCTTCTTCAAAGCACTCGTCGTCGGAGAGGACGCCGGGCACCAGGCGGCTCACGGCGTCCGCCAGCGCGAGGGCCGGCAGCTCGCCGCCGGTGAGGACAAAATCCCCCAGGCTAATCTGCTCGTCGATATAGGCGTCGAGCACCCGTTCGTCAACGCCCTCGTAGTGCCCGCAGAGAATCACCAGGTTTTCATATCCGGCCAGTTCCTTGACCTTCTCCTGGTCCAGCACGCTGCCCTGCGGGGACATATAAATGGTATGCGGCGCCCCGCCGAGATGCTCCAGCAGGCTGTCCATACAGGCGGCAATTGGCTCGGCCAGCAGCAGCATGCCCATCCCGCCGCCGAACGGGGCGTCGTCCACGCGGCTGTGCTTGTCGTAGGCGTAGTCGCGGATCTGGTGGCAGCACACCTGGAGCGCCCCTTTTTTCCGCGCGCGCCCGATGATGCTCTCAGCCATAACGGTCTCGCACATCTCCGGGAACAGCGTCAAAAGATCAATCCGCATCGTCAAAAATCCCCTTGATCGGGCGCACCAGCAGCCGCCCGGCTTCCAGATCCGTGTCGACGACGACGTCCGGGATCACCGGCAGAAGGAATTCTTTCCCCGCGCTGTCGCGCACGGTGTAGACGTCGTTCGCGCCGGTCTTCAGCACGTCGGTGAGCGTCCCGTACCGGCGGCCGGTGTCGGCGTCGGTCACCTCCAGGCCGATGACGTCCTGGATGAAGAATTTCCCCTCTGGCAAAGAGACGTCCTCCCGGTCCAAGTAGAGGATCTTTCCGCGCAGCAGGTCCCCCTCCGTGGCGGAGGAGCAGCCCTCAATGCGCAGCAGCAGCAAGCGCTTGTGCGGGCGCGCCGAAAGCACCTTCACCGGGCGCGTACCCTCGTCCCAATACAGTACCGGGAACCCTGCGAGAAACGCGGCGGAATCGCACCACGGTTCCACACGGAGCTCGCCGCGCACGCCGTGCGTGCCGACGATGCGCCCGGCCTCCAGATATCGTTTTTTCATTGTGCCGCCTCCTTGTTTTGGCAGCGTGCGGGGGCGCTCCCCCGCACGCGTGGGAGAAAAAAAGACTGCTGCGGCGGGCGCGGCAGTCTTTTAGCCCGGGTGACGGGCGCGCCTCAGCCGATTTCGACTGAGGCCTTTTGGTCGTTCCGGGTGGCGGCCGCGCGCATGACGACGCGGATCGCCTTGGCGATGCGGCCCTGCTTGCCGATCACCCGGCCCATATCGTTTTCCGCCACATAGAGGTGGTACACAACGGTCCCATCCTCTGCGGGCGCGTCGGCTTCTACGCGCACCGACGCAGGATCTTCAACCAGGCCCTGCGCGATGGCTACCAACAGCTCTTCCACTACCCATTACCTCCAGGGGAACTTACAGTACGCCGTGCTTTTTGAACAGCGCCTTCACCGTATCGGTCGGCTGCGCGCCGTTTGCTACCCACTTTTTGACCTTCTCCGGGTCCACCTTCACAACGGACGGCTCCTGCATCGGGTCATAAGAACCGATCTCCTCAATGAAACGGCCGTCGCGCGGATACCGCGAGTCGGCGACAACAATGCGGTAGAACGGATTTTTCTTTGCGCCCATGCGGCGCAGCCTGATTTTTACTGCCATAATTTGCTACCTCCAAATTCCATCTATTCAAGATGTTCACAAATATATCGCGGCCGCGTGGGTTCCCCCACGGGACGTTTTCCAATTTTTCCGCCCGCGCCGTCAAGGCTGCATGGGCGGGAACCCGGCGAAGCGGCGCTTGCCTTTTTTCCCCTTGAGCTGCTTCATCAGCTTCTGCATCTGCTCAAACTGGCGCAGCAGCCGGTTGACGTCCTCCACCTTGGTTCCGGACCCGGCCGCAATGCGGCGCTTGCGCGAGGGGTTGATGAGGGAAGGCTTCGCGCGCTCTTCCTTGGTCATGGAGAGGATGATGGCCATCATACGGTCCATCATACGGTCGTCCACATCCACATCCTTGAGTTCTTTTTCCAAGCCCGGCAGCTTTGAGAGCACCGATTTGAGCGGGCCCATCTTTTTCACCTGCGCAAACTGGTCGAGAAGATCGTTGAGATCCATTTTGTTCTGGATCATCTTTTCCGCGGCCTTTTGGGCGGCCTTCTGGTCAATCTTCATCTGGGCTTCCTCAATCAAGGAGAGCACGTCTCCCATGCCAAGGATGCGCGACGCCATCCGGTCCGGATGAAACGCTTCCAGGTCCCCGATTTTTTCGCCCGTGCCGCTGAATTTAATCGGCTTGCCGGTCACCGCGCGCACAGAGAGCGCCGCGCCGCCGCGGGTGTCGCCGTCCAGCTTCGTGAGGATGACGCCGGTGATATCCAGCCATTCGTCAAACGTCTTGGCGACGTTCACCGCCTCCTGGCCGGTCATCGCGTCGACCACCAGCAAAATCTCCTGCGGCTCGACGGCCGCCTTGATGCGGCGGAGCTCATCCATCAGCGTTTCGTCAATTTGCAAACGGCCCGCCGTGTCGATGAGCACCACATCGTTGCCGTAGTCGCGCGCGTGGCGCACCGCCGCGCGGCTGATCTCCACCGGGTCGCCGTTCCCCTGTTCAAACACCGGGGCGCCCGCCTTTGAACCGACCACCTGCAGCTGTTTAATAGCCGCCGGCCGGTAGACGTCGCCCGCGACGAGCAGCGGCCGGCGCCCCTGGCTTTTGAGCCAGTAGGCCAGCTTGCCGGCATGGGTGGTCTTGCCGGCGCCTTGTAGGCCGCACAAGAGGTAAACCGCCGGCGGCTTGGGCGGCGTGGCAAGCCGCGCCTGGGCGCCGCCCATGAGCGCGGTGAGCTCTTCGTTGACGATCTTCACGACCATTTGCGCAGGGGTCAGGCTTTCCATGACCTCCGCGCCGATGGCGCGCTCCGTCACTTTATTGGTAAAATCTTTAGCGACTTTGTAGTTGACGTCCGCTTCCAGCAGCGCGAGCCGGACCTCGCGCATGGCGGCCTTTACATCAGATTCGCTCAGCTTCCCTTTGGCCTTCAGATTTTTGAACGCCTGCGAGAGCTTTTCTGCCAGCCCTTCAAACGCCACGGCGCACCGCCCTTTCTCTCCGCTTGTTATTCTTCGCGCAGCGCCCGGGCAATCTCCCCGATGCGCTGCGCGCGCGCGTCAATCTCCCGGGAAAACAAAAGCCGCCGGTTCTGCGCGCCGATCTCCTCCGCAGCCTGCTGGATTTCCTCCAAGCCGCGCTGGATCGCCCGGAACCGCCGGGCAAGCCCGAGCCGCTCCTCCATCTCGCGCAGCTGCGCTTCCGCGCGCTTAATCGCGTCGCGCACGCCCTGACGGGAGATTCCCTCGTTCGCGGCGATCTCGCCGAGGGAAAGGTCGTCGTTGTAGTAGTACTCGATGGCCTCGCGCTGCTTCTCCGTGAGCATCTCGCCGTAAAAATCCAGCAGCAGCGAAATTTCGAGATCCTTGGCCATCGCCGTCCCCTCCCTGTAAAGCAGTTCCCTTTACAGTTGTGTATTATACCGTACCGCTCCCCAAATGTCAAGAGCCGGCATAGAAAAACCCCGGGGTGAAATTCCCGGGGTTTTGGTCAATGAGACGGGAATCTCAATTCCCAGCATATTTCGCAAAGAAGTCTTTCAAATCCTCCGCAAACCGCTCGAGATACGGATCCAGGCCGTCGCCCACCAAGCAGGAAAGGCGGTCCTTTAGTTCTTCCCCTGCGAGGCCGGTCAAGCTCTCCGTCTGGATCTCAATCCCGGTTTCCCCTACGGTAAGGCCGGTGAGCGCAAGCTCCGTCCCCAAGCTTTCGAGCGGGATGGCAAACTGCGCGGCGTCCCAGCGCAGCGCTTCCCCGTCCCAAACGGCGCCGCCCGGCAGCCGTTTGGCCGCCCACGCGGCGGCCCACGCCGGGTACACGGGCAGCCGCCCGACAAAGCAGGCCTCCGGCGCGGCGCAGATTTCGTTTGCCTCCGTGTCCATCCAAAGACGTACGGAAGCGGAGAACGCCAGGCGGCAGCCCCCCTTCCAAACCGGGGCATAGAGCTCCAGCGCGCCGTTTTCTCCCGCCGAAAGCGTGATTTGCTCGACGGAAATCCCGTCCTCTTGCGGCGGCTGCTTTTCTTCCAGCAGCCATGCAAGGAACCCGTTCGCCTGCTCCAGGCTGACCTGCGCCGGTTCCCCGGTCAGCGCCGCCGCAACCACCGGCTCCACAAGGCTAAGCGAGGGCTCCGCCGCCGGCTCCCCGCCGCGGCTGTCCTGGAACGCCAGCCAGGCCGCCGCCCCGCCCGCAGCCAAAAATAAAAGGAGGATGGCCGCTACCAGAATCAGGACCCTTTTTGCGCCGCTCATTTCAGTTCCACAACCGTCACGCCGGATTCCCCCTCGCCGAACGTGCCGAGACGGAAGGATTTGACAGACGGATGGCGCCGCAGATGATCCTGGATGGCGGCGCGAAGGACGCCGGTCCCTTTCCCGTGGATGACCGTCAGAGACGGCACGTTGGAAAGCACCGCCGAGTCGATAAATTGATCGACCGTCATGATGGCTTCCTGCGCGGTTTGGCCGCGTACATCCACCTCTGTGTGGATCTCCGCGCGCGCCCCGCCCACATTTTTCGTCACACGGCGGCGCGGCGGTTCCGGCTGTTTCTGCTTCTCTTCAATCAATTTCAGATTTTCCAGCGGCACGCGCGTCTTGATGACGCCCGCCTGCACCAGGACTTTCCCGCCGTCCTCCGGCGTCTCCAGCACGGTGGCGCGCTTGTCGATGTCGCGCAGCAGCACCGTGTCCCCCGCCTTCAGCGGGCGCGGCAGCACATAGGGGCCGCTTTCCTTTTTATGCACCGGGTCGGCGAGGTTTTCCAGGTTGCGCATGCCGGCGCGCAGCTTCGCTTTCTCCTCTGCGGAAAGCGCCTTGTTCTGGCGTCGGCGCAATTCGTCCATTTCATTGAGCATCGCGTCAATTTGCGCGCGGGTGCGCGCCACCAGCTGGGCGGCCTGCTCCCGGGCGCGGGCAAGTTCCCGCTCGCCCTCCCGTTCCACTTTCTCACGCGCCGCGCGGGCTTCCTCGTTGGCCGCAGCGGCCTCGCGGCGTTCGCGCGCCGCCGTTTCCCGTTCGCCCTCCAGCTTTTGGCGGCTGGCCTCTAAGCTCTGCACCACGTCTTCAAAGCGGGTGTTCTCGCTGGAAACCAGCGCCTTTGCGCGCTCCACGACGGCGGGCTCCATGCCCAGGCGGGAACAGATGGCGAACGCGTTCGAACGGCCCGGCACGCCGATGAGCAGGCGGTAGGTCGGCCGCAGCGTGGCAACATCGAATTCGCAGCAGGCGTTCTCCACGCCCGGCGTTTGCAACGCATAGGCTTTTAACTCGGCGTAATGCGTCGTCGCCGCAATTTTCGCGCCTTTTTCCCGCAGGGATTCCAAAATTGCCGTGGCGAGCGCGGCGCCCTCCACCGGGTCTGTCCCTGCGCCGAGTTCGTCGAGCAGCACAAGGCTGTCCGGCCCGGCCTGGCGGAAAATGCGGATGATGTTCGTCATGTGCGCCGAAAAGGTGGAGAGCGACTGCTCGATGCTCTGTTCGTCGCCGATATCGACCAGGACCCGCCGGAACGCCGCGATCTTGCAGCCCTCTCCCGCGGGGATCATCAGGCCGCACAACGCCATCGCCGTAAGCAGGCCAATGGTCTTGAGCGACACCGTTTTGCCGCCGGTGTTCGGCCCGGTGATGACCAACGTGTCAAAGCGCCCGCCGAGCTCGATGTCGGTGGGAACCACTTTTTTCGGGTCGATGAGCGGGTGGCGCGCCCGTTTGAGCAAAATCTCGCCGGAATCGTTGATTTCCGGAAGCGTTGCCTTCATCCGGTAGGCGAGCGAGGCTTTGGCAAAGATGAGGTCCAGGCCGACCGCCGCGTGGTAGCTCTGGATGATCCCGCCGGCGAAGCTGCCCGCTTCCGCCGAAAGCTCCGCCAGGATGCGCTCAATCTCCGCCTGCTCGCGCGCGAGCAGCACGCGGATTTCGTTGTTCGCCTCGACCACGCCCATTGGCTCGACGAAGACGGTCGCGCCGCTGGAAGACGTGTCGTGCACCAGGCCCGGCACGTCGCCGCGGCATTCCGCCTTGACCGGCACGACATAGCGCCCAGAGCGCATGGTAACAATCGGGTCCTGCAAATATTTTTGGTAAACCGGCGAGCGGATCATTTTATCCAGCTGCTCGCGCACGCGCGAGGAAGCCGCGCGGATCTTCCTGCGGATAGAGGCGAGTTCCGGCGAAGCCTGGTCCGACACCTCTTCTTCAGACAATACGACTGTATTAATGCGGTCCTCTAAGTACCGGTTCGGCGCAAGCTGTTCAAAGCGCGGGTCCAGCACGGTGCGCACGCCCTCGCTCTTCGCGCGCCACTCTGCGATTCCGCGGCACGCGCGCAAGAGCCCTGCGATGCGCAGCAATTCGGTTAGATTCAAAACGCCGCCCGCTTCCGCGCGGCGCAGCGCGTTGGTCATATTCCGCAGGCCGCCAAACCCGGGCGAGCCAAAACGGGCCATCAGCTGGTAAGCGTCGTCGGTCTCGTGCAGGAGACGCACCGCGTCCTCCCGGTTTTCCGCAGGGAGGAGCTCCAACGCCTGCGCCGCGGCTTCCTCGCTGGAGGCCTGCTCTGCAAGCAGCCGCAGCACCTTGTCGAGCTCAACCGCCCGCAGGTTCCTCGTTTCCTGATTGGTTTGTTCCATATTGTTCTCCTATGTTTTCCGCCCCGGCGCGGCCGGCGCCGCACAGGCGCGGTAAAAGTCCAGCGTGGCAAAGCCGCGCCCCAGCTGGCTGAGGACGTACTGTTCCGCCGCGTGCCCCAGCACGCACAAGCCCTCCTCCGGCAGCCGGAACGAAAACAGCTTTTCCAGTTCCGCATAAACGGTGTGCCGCAGGGCGGTGGTCACGCCGCGGTTCATCCGTACGGCGCGGGCCTCGCCCCTGGTAAAGCAGCTCCCGCAGAGCAGGCAGCCCTGCGAAGGCAAAAAAAACATCTCGTCCGCTTCATAGCAGGCGCAGCGCGCGCAACAGACGAGGTCCGGCTGGTAGCCGGCCAGCGCCATCATGCGCATTTCCACCACAGGCTTCAGCAGCAGCGGGGAACGCGCGCCCGCGCTGAGAAAATGGAGCGCATTGAGCATCACGCGCAAAAAGCCGTCTGCGGGCGCTTCCTCCGGGGCCAGCGCGCCCGCCAACTCGCAGAAGTACTGCGCCAGCGCCAGGCGGCTGATTTCCTCCCGCAGGCCGAAAAAAACCTCGACCGGCTGCGCCTCGTCGACGAGGTAGCGCTCCCGCCCACGGTAGAGCGTGAAGCGGGAATAGCACAGGAGCTGGGTAGAGGAAGCCTTCCCGCTGCGCAGGCGCTTGGCCTGCCGCGCAAACGCTCGCACCACCCCGGCGTCCCGTGTCAAGATGCTGACCAGGCGGTCATTTTCCCCCACGTTCCACTCCCGAATGACGAGCCCGTCCGTTTTGATCTGCATGCGTGCTCCCCTTCCGTGCGGCACAGCCGCCGCGCGCCAGCCGCGCGTATTCCAAATAAGCCGCCACGCTTCCGGTGGCGCAAAAGGCCTCCCAGGCCTGCTTCTGGTTCATCCCGGTCCCGTCCTTTCCGCGCTCATGCGTTATTCAGTATTCGCCGCGCGGAAAACGGTATGTCAGGAAATATCAGGTCGAACGGCCGTCACTGGAAATCGTTTTCCCCGTAGCCGAGGCTGCGCAGCACGGCTTCCCGGTTGCGCCAATCCTCCTTGACCTTGACCCAGAGCTGCAAATTAACCTTGCAGCCGAAAAATTTTTCCATATCCTCCCGGGCGTAGGAGCCAACCCGCTTGAGCATGGCGCCGCCCTTTCCAATGATAATCCCCTTGTGGTTGACGCGCTCACAATAGATGGTCGCGTCGATGTCGGTGACGCCGTCGCCGCGCTCCTTCATGCGTTCCACGGAAACGGCCAGGCCGTGCGGGACCTCTTTGTCCAACAGGCGCAGCAGCTTTTCGCGCACAATTTCCCCGGCAAGCACGCGTTCCGGCTGGTCTGTAAGTGTGTCGCGGTCGAAGAAATGCGGGCCGGACTCCGCCAAAGCCTTGAGCTCTTTTTTCAAATCCTGGAGGCCGTTGCCGTCCAGCGCCGAAACTGGCACGACCGCCCGGAACGGAAATAATTCCGAATATGCGGCGATCTGCGCGAGCAGCTTCGATTTCTCCTCCAAGAGGTCGATCTTATTCACTGCCAAAACAGCGGGCAAGCCCTGGCTCTGGAACCGCGCGATCAATTCGCGGTCCGCGGGGGAGATCTTCTGTCCCGCCTCCACCACGAGCAGGCAGGCGTCCACGCCGGAGACAGACTCCACCACCGAACGCACCATGTAGGAATCCAGCCGGTCGTGCGGCTTGTGCAGGCCGGGGGTGTCCAAAAAAACAAGCTGGGTCTCCTCCTCGGTGAGCACACCCATGATGCGCGTGCGCGTGGTCTGCGGCTTGCGGGAGACGATGGCCACCTTCTGCCCTAAAAGGGCGTTGAGCAACGAGGACTTGCCCACGTTGGGCCGCCCAACAATGGCGAGAAACGCCGTTTTTTCCTGAAGTTCCTGATTAACCAAAATGGTTTCTCCTTTTCCCCCGTGTCACGGGTTCTTTTTCTTTTGATGGAACGCGGCGCGCCGCCGGGCGAGGCGGTCCCGGATGCCGGCGGGGCCCCACTGAATGTAAACGAGCGCCGCTGCGAGCGAGAGCGCCAAGAGCGCGGCGCGCCAAGGCTGCGCCGCAAAATAGAGGACAATCCCCCAAAGCCGGTCCGGCTGCCAAAACAGGCAAACGCCTACGGCCACTGCAAACAGAGCGCAAACCAGCACGCCGCCCGCCGCCAAGTCCTTGACAATGCGCACCGCCGGGTGGTAGCTGGGCGCCGCGAGATCGGAAAGTTCCTCCGCAACAGTATTGAACACCTCGGCGCTGATGACCAGCGCGAAGGTGAGGAACAGCAGCGCGTACCGCGCCCGGGACATCTCAAAAAAGAACGAAAACGCGAATACATACAGCGCCGCCGCCGTATGTATCCGCAGATTGCGCTCGCTATTGACGCAGTAGAGCAGGCCCCGAAAGGCATATTTCAGGCTTTTCAGGAACCGGGCCCTCTTCTTTTTCCCGTTATTCCTCGTCTTCATCCAAGACATAACTGCTGGTGCTGGGCAGGCCAAGCTGCGCCATGACCTGCTCTTCCTTTTCGCGCATGCGCACTTTTTCGATGCCGCCCTTCTCGTGGTCGTAGCCGAGCAGATGCAGCATGGAGTGCGCCGTCAAAAAGCCGACTTCCCGCTCAAGCGAATGGCCGTAACGCTCTGCCTGCTCAACCGCTTTTTCCAGGGAAATGACGATATCCCCGAGGATCTTTGCGCCGGTGTCGTGGTTCTCGTCGTACTGGCCGTTCTCGCCCATCGGGAAACTGAGCACATCGGTAGGCATGTCTTTGTTTCGGTACTGGCGGTTGAGCTCCTGGATCTGCCGGTTATCGACAAAGGTGACGCTGATCTCCGCGGAATAGGGAAATTTCTCCAGGCGGAGCACCGCGTTGCAGCAGCGGCGTACCAGCATGCGCAGGCCGGTGGGGATTTTGACTTCTTTCTGCTTGTTATCAATGATCACACGGATCTTTATCATCTCAACGCCTTCCTTCCTCTGCTTTTTCATACGCGCGGATAATATCCTGCACGAGTTTGTGCCGTACCACGTCCCGCTCGTTGAAGCGGACCTGAGCAATATCCTTCACATCCCGCAGGATGCGGAGCACCTCTTTGAGGCCTGATTTTTTCCCGTCCGGCAGATCAATCTGGGTGATGTCGCCGGTGATGACCATTTTAGAATTGAACCCCAGCCGGGTGAGGAACATTTTCATCTGTTCCGAGGTGGTGTTCTGCGCTTCATCCAAAATGACGAAGCTGTCGTCCAACGTGCGCCCGCGCATGTAGGCGAGCGGCGCGACCTCGATATTGCCGCGCTCAACATATTTCTGGTACGTTTCGGCGCCCAGCATGTCGAACAACGCGTCATACAGCGGGCGCAGGTACGGGTCCACCTTCTGTTGCAGGTCTCCGGGCAAAAAGCCCAGCTTTTCGCCTGCCTCAACTGCCGGGCGGGTGAGGATGATGCGGTTCACCTCCTGCGCGCGGAACGCGGTCACCGCCATGGCCACGGCGAGATAGGTTTTGCCGGTGCCCGCCGGCCCAACGCCGATGGTGATGGTGTTTTGCCGGATTTTCTGGCAGTAATTTTTTTGCCCCAGCGTTTTCGGCTTGACCGGTTTGCCCTTTGCCGTAATGCAGATGCAGTCGCCGGCGAGCGTTTCAATCTTCTGTTCCGCCCCCTCGTTGACCAGCGAGATGCAGTAATTCACATTCTGTTCGTTGAGCGCTTCCCCGCGGTTGACGAGGGAGAGCAGGCTCTCGATGGCCCGCACCGCCTTGCCCACGTCTTCCGGCTCCCCCGAAATTTTGAGTTCGGAGTCGCGGCTGACCACCGAAACATGGTATTCTTTTTCAATCAGTTTGATGTTCCCGTCAAAACTGCCAAACAGCGCGACCGCCTGTTCCATGCGGTCGATATTGATCTTTTGTTCCAGCATCGTGTCCTTTTACTGTCCTACTTTCTGCGTTCTAAATTTTCTCTGTCCCACCCGCGGCGGGGACGCCGCCCGGCCGGGTGATTCCGCTGGGTTGTACCGCCCGCGCCGCTGCCTTCCTGCTGGTATTATAACACAATTTCTGGGGTCCGTCACGGGGAAGCGGGGCAAAATATTGCACAAAATTTTCATCCTACGTTTGAATCCCCCGTCATTTCATCCCCGCCGCCGGTGAAGATCTCCGATTCCACCGCGATATTTTCCAACCCGGTGTATTGCACCTGGAGCCGGTACACGCCGCCCTGCACCGCGGCCCGTTCTTCCGCCCGCAAAAGCTCTACGCCTTCCCAGGCGTCCGTTTGCGCCTGGATTTCCCGCCACGCCTGCGCCGCGGCTTCCTCTTCCGTCAGCACGACCTCGCGCTCTTGAAAGCCCTCCCAGCGCTCGATGTAAAGCGATACCGGCAGGGAAACCCCGCCAAAAGAAAGCGTTTCCACACGCGCCGTGCAGGAATACCCTTCCTGCGGCGCGGGGACGGCCGTCAACGGGAACTGCAGGCTGAAGACGCGCAGGCTGCGGCGTTCGACCGTCTCCCCGGTGGGTTCCCGTATGGTCTGCCGCAGCGGGACCTCCGCCTCCGCGGTGCGCTGCGTCCGCGCGAGGACCTCGCCCGCCGCGTGGCTCAGGTGGGAGGCGCCGTATACGTCTTCCCAAACCCCGCTGATCAGCAGCTGCCCTTCCGCCACGGCGTCCCCCGGGGAAACCGCCGCCTCGCCCTCGGTGGCATGGATGGACACGACCTGCCCGGCGCGCGCCGCCTTGACATTATAATAGCGTCCGGACTCTTTCACCGGCGGCGTCTCCACACGCTCTGAAAGCGTGATCGTCGCGACGCTCCCACGGGTATTGACGGAAATCCATCCGGCGTCCGGGTACCGGCGCATCAGCGACTGCTGCAAAAGATCCGGGTCGATATCCCCGCGCGGCACGCCGGGAAACAAACCGAGCAACTCCGCCTGCGCCAGCAATTCCTGGGCCTGAGGCCCAGAAACCCCCGCCACGTTGACGCTCCAGATGCAGGACGGCATCCAGAGCAGCAGCGCCGCCGCCAACGCGCCGCCCGCTACAAGCCCTTTGCGCCTCCGGCAGGCGCGCAGCCAAAACGGAAGGCCGTTCCGCCTGGAGACCCGCAGGCGCACCCCGGCGCGCCGCGCGGGCGCGCGCAGGCCCGCGTACTGCCCCGCCCGGACTGACGCCGAAAAGGCCTCCCCACGCCGCCTCACGCCCCAAAGGCTCGCGCCGGAGCGGGCCGCCAGGCTAAAGAAGCGCTCCCCTGCGCCGCGCCGTCCCCCTTGCGGAAAGACGGAAAACGTCACAGACCCGAGAAGCCACCGGGCCAAACCTGCCAGCATCCGCAGCCCCCCTCACCATAAAAATTCAATTCCGGTAAAAAAGCCCTCTACCACCAGGGAATCCGCCGCCAGGCATTTGATCCGCAGGCCGCGGCCGACAAAACGCACCGCCAATTTCCCCGTGCGCACGCGCACGCTTTCTTCGCTGTATTCCAGGATGCCGCCGCAGCCTTCGACCACCGCTTCCCGGTTCCCGTTGAGTTCCATATGCGCCCCGCCCATCGGCCCAGGGATTCCCATCCGCTGCGCGAGACCTCGCGCGGCGCCCTGCTCCCGCTTCACCGGCACGCCCCCCTTCCTGCCGCGCCCGCAGGATCCCCGCGCCGCAGCCCGTTTTCCTAGCGTATGCGCCGGGGGCAAGAAAAATCACCGGGAGACATATACATGCAGGGAGGTGAGCGCTATGCGAACGATTTCCCTTCCGCACCCCGGCCGGATTCTTCCGCTGGCGGCCGCCCTGGCCGCCGCAGCCGCCCTGCTCGCCCTGCCGCAGGCCGCGTCCGCCGGCGCGGCGCAGGGCGTGCGCTCCTGCCTGGAATTGCTGGTTCCCACACTTTTCCCGTTCATGGTCCTCTCGGGCTATCTTTCGTGTTCCGGGGCCGCCCGGCTGCTCGGGCGGCCGCTGGACCGCGTAACCCGCGCGCTGTTCCGTCTTCCGGGCAGCGCCGCGCCGGTTTTCCTCTTAAGCCTGGTGGGCGGCTACCCCGTCGGCGCGCGGGGGGCCGCTTCGCTGCGGCGCGCCGGGCAAATTTCTGACAGCCAGATGCAGCGCATGCTGCTGTTCTGCGTCAACCCGGGGCTCGCGTTCACCGTGAGCACGGTGGGCGCAGAGGCGTTCGGCAGCGCGCCGCTGGGCTGGCTCTTGTTTGCAGCGCAGGCGGTTTCTTCCCTGCTGCTCGGCGTGGCAGTTAGCTGGCCCGCCCGCAGGGAAACGGAGGTCCCGCCGGCCCCCGACGCGCCGGATCCGCCGGGACAGGCGCTTTCCCAAGCCGTCGCAGGCGCTTCCCGCGGGATGTTCCAGCTCTGCGCGTTCGTCGTGTTGTTTTTTGTACTCGCATCACTGTTGGAAGCCTCCGGCGTGCTGGAAGCCGCCGCACGCGCGCTGCATGCGCTTGGCGTGCCTTCCCCTGCGGCGGACGCGCTGGTCCCGTTTTTGCTTGAGGTTGTGAACGGCTGCCGCGTGGGCGCGCAGGCCGGGGCGGGCCTGCCGCTTTTCGCATTCGGGATCGCCTGGGGCGGCCTCTGCGTCCATTTGCAGGTGTGGGCCGCCGCCGGAGGGCTCCCCGTCCCACGCGCAGCGTTCTGGCTCGCCCGCCTGCTGCACGGCGCGTTGTCCGCGGCCCTTTGTTCCCTCTTCCTGCGGTTTTTCCCCGCGGCCCGGCCGGCCTTCCTCGGCAGCACCGCGCCGGTGCAGGCGCAGAACGCCGCATCCCTCCCTGCATCGACAGCCCTGCTCCTTCTCTGCGCCGTTTTTTTATTTACCTGCGGAAAAAGTAGAAATTCGGAATCCCCCGTGTTATAATGTGATGAGGAAAACCACGCGTTGAAATAGAAAAGGGGAATAAAATGATTTTTTCCAACCGCTCCAAAAAGCAGGGATTGTTCGGAGGTTCCGTCGAGCCCGACTGTTCCTATTGCAGCAACCACACCGGCGAAGACGGCGCGGCCGGCTGCCGCTTTCATCTGACGCTGGAACCCGGCGGTTCCTGCCGGAAATTCACCTACGACCCGCTCCTGCGCACGCCGGAAGCGCCGGCCGGGTTTTCCGGCGGCTCATTCGACCCGGACGACTTCGCGCTGTAGAGGCTTTCCGGAGGGTCCGGCGCTTTACAGTTTTGTAATTTGCTTTTCCCGCACCCCTGCCCGCCGGGCGGGTGGTATGATAAGAACAAAGAAAACGATTTGTGGCAAACGGCGTTCGCGCCGGGAAAAGGAGGCCGCCATGCAAGCTTCTGTTTTGCGCGCATTCCGCCGCTCGATGGCTGGCGCCATCGCTTTTTGCCTGACGGCGGCGCTGTTCTTATCCGTCGGGGTTTTCGGCCTGACGCGCGGCGAGTGGGTGTTCCTCGCAGGCATCGCGGACGGCCTGCTGCTCCTGCTCCTGGCGTGGTTTGCCGGCCCGGTTTATCAATTCGGCAAGCTCCCCGCGCGCGGGGTCGCGCCGCTGGCCTCGCTGCCCGCCCCGAAAAACCTGTTCCAATATTGGACGCATTACCGGGCGCTGGACCATGAGCTCGGCCTTCCCAAGAAAAAAGCGGCGGTTTACGCGCCGCTGCTTTTGACAATCCTCGCCGCCGTCCTGCTGGTTGCTGCGGTGTTCCTCATTGGGAACGCGCTGTTCCCCGCCGGCCCGGCGATGGGCATGGACCCCGGCATGGGGATGGATATGGACATGGGCATGGCCGGAATGGAGGCCGTCGCTATCGGATAGTCAAAAGGGCTGCCCCGCGGGGCGGCCCTTTTTGCGCTGGACTTTTCCCCGCCGCCATGATATACTGAACATGCGGACGGGGCGGCAGCGTTTGCCTGCTTTCCGCAGGGGGCCGGCGAGTCGCGCGGCCTATTTTTGTTTGAGCGGCGCAAAGCTCCGCTTTGCCGGGGAACGCGGTCCTCGACGTGTTCACGACATCTTTCCAGATGTAACCACACGCCTGCGGCCGCCTTCCCGTAGAATTTTTTGTGCCGCCCCGCGCCGCTTTCTTTATTTAAAACTCTTTTTATAAAAAGTCTCCAGGAAATCAAAAGGGATGCGCATCTGCGCAAGGAGGCAGGGGAATGTCGCCCGAATTGATGGCGTTCTGCGCCTATTGCTATCCCGGCCGGGATGAAGAAGGCCTGCGGCGTGCGTATGGCCAAATGATCCGCTTCACCCGCAAGCGGCTACAGACCGGTTTTTACACCGCGCTGCGCCTGCCAAAGCCCGGCGGCGGCGAACGCGTGGTCTTGGCGCCCAGCCCGGGCCTCAAGCGGGCGCAGGCGGCCGCGGCTTTGCTGCTCGCGGCGGAACCGGTCTCGCCCTACGCATGCGCCTACCGCAAGGGCGTTTCGCTGCGGGACAACGCCGCGCCGCACACCGGCGCGCCGCTGCTGCTCAAAACGGACCTGCGGGATTTCTTCGGCAGCGTCCGCTTCCCGGCGGTTTACCGCGCGTTTGACGGCGCGCTGCACCGCGCGCCGCCGCCGTTTCTGGCGCGCCGCCCGGAGGGGGAACCGTATCCGCTCAGCTTTTTCCTCGCGCGGCTTTGTACCTGCGAAGGCTCCCTCCCGCAGGGTTCCCCTGCCAGCCCCGTGCTCTCGAACCTGGCGTTTGCCGCCTGCGACCGCCGCATTGCCGCGTACTGCGGGGAACGGGGCATTTCCTACACCCGCTACAGCGACGACCTCACGTTCTCCGGCAAATTCTCCGCAGAGGCGCTGCTGCGCTTTCTGGACCGCCTGCTCGAGGACTCCGGTTTTTCGCGCCACCCGGGCAAGACGGCCGCCGCCGGCCCCGGCGCGCGCCACCGGGTAACCGGGCTTTCCGTCTCCGACCGGGTGCTCGCCCCGCGTGAATTCCGGCGTGCGATCCGCCAAGAATTTTATTATATCCAAAAATTCGGCCTTGCGCCGCATCTGGCCCGCCGGGGCGGGCCGGATTCCCCCGAAGCGCAAGAGGCCGCGCTGGCCGCGCTGCTTGGGCGCGTCTCGTTCGTCCTGCAAATGGACCCGCAGAACCGCGACTTCCTGCGCTACCGCGCGCTCTGCCTCGGCCCGCTGCGGGACGCCGTCGCCCGCGAATACCGGTACAGGAGGTTTCTATGAACATCGGCTGCCATTTGTCCATCGCCAAAGGCTACCGCGCAATGGGCGATCAGGCGCTTGCCCTCGGCGCCAACACGTTTCAATTTTTCACCCGCAGCCCGCGCGGCGGCAAAAGCAAAGCGGCGGACCCCGCGGACCTGGCCGCGCTGCGCGCGCTACTGGCAGAGCGCCGGTTTGCCCCCCTGGTTGCGCACGCGCCGTATACGCTCAACCCCTGCGCAAAGGACGAGGGCCTGCGGGACTTTGCGCTGCGCGTGATGCGGGAAGACCTCGCGCTGCTCGCGCAGCTACCGGGGAATTTTTATAACTTCCACCCCGGCTGCCATGTCGGCCAAGGCGTCGAAACCGGCGTCGCGTGGATTGCCGCGCTGCTCAACCAGGTGCTGCCTGCGGCGGAGGGCTGCGGCGTCCTGCTCGAAACGATGTCCGGCAAGGGCAGCGAGATCGGCGGGCGCTTTGAGGAATTGCGCGAGATCATCAGCCGCGTGGAGGGAAACGGCGCGCTCGGCGTCTGCCTGGACACCTGCCATGTGTATTCCGCGGGGTACGACCTCGTGAACGACTTGGACGGCGTTTTGACGGAATTTGACCGCGTGATCGGCCTGCAACGCTTAAAGGCGGTGCATTTGAACGACAGCCTGACGCCGTTCGCCAGCCGAAAGGACCGGCACGCAAAGATTGGCGAGGGTTCGCTCGGTTTGGATGCGATTTCGCGGATCCTTTTCCACCCGGCGCTGCGGGACCTCCCTTTTGTGCTGGAGACGCCGAATGAATTGGACGGTTACCGGGAAGAAATCCGCCTGCTGCGCGGCCTTGCGCCCGCATAACGGCGAAACAGGGAGGGATGGCGATGAAACGGCTGCAGGGAACCGGGACTTGCGCAGGGTTTGCAGAAGGCCCCGTGTTTTTTTACCGGCGCGCAACTGCCGGCGGAGGGCCTGGGGGCGGCGGGGAAACGGAAGCCGCGCGCCTGGCGCTTGCCTACCGGCAGGCGGACCGGCAGCTGGAGGACCTGCGCCGCCTGGCGGAGGAAGAGGCCGGCGCGGAAAGCGCCCAGATTTTTGAAATCCACCGGATGATGCTCGCGGATGAGGATTTCCGGCAGTGCGCCGCCGCTGCGGTGGAACGCGGCGTTTCCGCCGAAGAGGCGGTTTGGCAGGCGGCGGAGCAATTTTCCGCCCTGCTGGAGCAGACCGGGGATCCGCTGCTGAGCGAACGCGCCGCCGACGTGCGCGACGCCGCGCGCACGCTGGAAAACGCCCTGTGCGGCGGGGAACCGCCTGCGCTGGAATTCCCACAGCCGGTCATCCTGGCGGCGGAGGACCTTTCCCCCAGCGAAACGGTGCGCCTGGACAAACGCCAGGTGCTCGCCTTCCTCACTTCCGGCGGGACGGCGCAGTCTCACACGGCGATCCTCGCACGCTCGTTGGGGATCCCGGCTGTGGTGGGCCTCGGCCCCGCGCTCGACGCAAGCTGGGACGGCGGCGACGCGCTGGTAGACGGGGGCCGCGGCATCGCGGTTCTCTCCCCTGATGCGGAGGCCCGCCGCCGGTTCCGGGAGGGGCAGGCGCTGGCTGCGAAAGAACAGCGGGAGCTCTCCCGTTTCCGGGACGTGCGTTCCGTCACCCGCAGCGGGCGGGCGGCGCCCGTTTGCGCGAATGTGGGCGCGCCGGGGGATCTGGACGCCGCGCTGGAGTCTGGCGCCGAGGGCATCGGCCTGTTCCGCACCGAATTTTTCTATCTCTCGCGGGAACAGCCGCCCACAGAAGAAGAACAATTCGCCGCCTACCGCGAAGCGCTGCGGCGCATGGGCGGGCGGCAGGTTGTGTTCCGCACGCTGGACGCCGGTTCCGACAAACAGGCGGCCTGCCTGGACCTCCCCGCCGAGCAAAACCCGGCGCTGGGCCTGCGCGGCCTGCGGTTCTGCCTTGAGCGCCCCGGCCTGTTCCGCACCCAGCTGCGCGCGCTGTACCGCGCCGCCGCAGAGGGGAACGCAGCTATCATGTTCCCGATGGTGGCGTCCCTCTGGGAATTGCAGGAGGCAAAGGCGGCTGCGCGGGCCGTGCAGGACGAACTGCGCGCCGAAGGCCTCCCGTTCCGGGAAAAGGTCCCGCTCGGCGTGATGATCGAAACGCCGGCCGCGGCCGTCCTCAGCGCGGACCTCGCGCGCGAAGCGGATTTTTTCAGCATCGGGACAAACGACCTGACCCAATATGTCCTGGCGGCGGACCGCCTCTCGCCCGCCCTGCGGCGGTTTTACGACCCGCTCCACCCCGCCGTGCTGGCCCTGATGCGCGCCACCGTGGAAAACGCCCACCGTGCGGGCATCCCCGCCGGCGTTTGCGGCGAAGTCGCGGCGAATCCCCGGGCGGTCCCGCTTTTGCTGGAGATGGGTGTGGACAAGCTCTCCGTCGCGCCGCCGTCCGTTTTACCGGTGCGCGCCGCGGTCTGCGCCTTTTAACCGCAGCGCAACGAAAAGACTTCCTCAACGCAGGCAAAACGGCCCGCCCCGGAAGACCGGGACAGGCCGTTTTTTATGCCGGTTACAATTACCGCTGTACGCGGCCGGAGCCGTCGCCGCCGGCCAATTTTTTGACTTCGTCGACGGAGACCTGGTTAAAATCCCCTTCGATGGTGTGCTTAAGGCAGCTCGCCGCCACGGCGAATTCGATCGTCTCCTGCGGGCCGTAGCCATTCAGCGCCGCATAGATCAGGCCGCCGCCGAAGCTGTCGCCGCCGCCGACCCGGTCCACAATGTGGATCGGGTAGCTCTTGCTGAAATAGCTCTCCCCATTTTCATAGAGCATGCCCGCCCAGTGGTTGTCGTTCGCGGAGAGCGACGTGCGCAGCGTGATGGCAACTTTTTGGAAGCCGAAGCGCTCCGCCAGCTGGCGCGCGACGTCGCGGTAGCCCTCGTGGTCCAGCTTGCCGCCCGTCACGTCAGTGCCCGCCGCCTTGATGCCAAACACGTCGGCGGCGTCCTCCTCGTTGGAGATGCAGACATCGACATATTCCATCAGGCCGGCCATCACCTGCCCGGCCTTTTCCCGGCTCCACAAGTTCTTGCGGTAGTTGAGGTCGCAGCTCACCGGAACGCCCAGTTTTTTCGCCGCGCGGCACGCGTCCAGGCAAATGGCGGCCACGTTGTCGCTCAGCGCCGGGGAAATGCCGGTAAAGTGGAACCAGTCCGCCCCCTGGAAGATTGCATCCCAGTCAAATTCCTCCGGAGACGCCGTCGCGATGGCGGAACCCGCACGGTCGTAGATGACTTTGGAGGGGCGCTGACTCGCGCCCTTTTCCAAAAAATAGATGCCGATACGGCTGCCGCCCCGCACGATGCGGGAGGTATCCACCCCGTAGCGGCGCAGCGCATTGACCGCCGCCTGGCCAATCTCGTGGGACGGCAGTTTCGTGACAAAGCTGGCGTCCACCCCGTAATTTGCAAGGGAGACCGCCACGTTCGCCTCGCCGCCGCCGTAGGTTGCGCCCAAGCTCTCCGCCTGGACAAACCGGTAGTAGCCCTCCGGCGCAAGCCGGAGCATGATTTCGCCAAATGTAACAACTTTTGCCATACAAATCCTCCTGTGCGCCCCGGCCGGCGTTATTTCTTCTGCACCAGGTGTACGCCGAAGCCGCCGATTTCCTCTTTCAGGTAGATCGCGGTCCAGTTGCCCTTTTCGTCGTACTTTTTCTCGTCCTCAAACGCATAGCCTTTGAGTGTGAGGTAGTTCACGGCGCGCGCCAGGAAGTTGGTACGGATGGCGATGTGGCCGAGACGGCCCGGGCCCTTGCCCTTCATGACCTCGACGGCCGTGCCGGCGAAGAGCGAGCCCTCTCCCTCCTTTGCGGTGAAGCCAAACATGGCCTCGAAAACCCCGGCGATGCGGCGCGCTTCTTCCGCCGTTTCGCAGTTGATGCCGACATGGCCAATGGTGAACCCGAGCATCGTCTGCACGGCCTCGCGGGTGAGCGCCTCAATCTGGTCGAACGCGCCGGCGCGGATCATGTCGTCCTTGACCATCCAGCTGCCGCCGCACGCAAGGATCTTGTTAAAGGAGAGGTAATCGTTCAGGTTTTTCGCGTTGATGCCGCCGGTCGGCATGAACATCATGTCGTGATACGGCGCGGCGATGGCCTTAATCATCTTCAAGCCGCCCACCTGCTCCGCCGGGAAGATCTTGACGACGTCCAGGCCCATTTCAATGGCCTGCTCCACATCGCTCGGGTTCGCGCAGCCCGGCGTCACCGGATAGCCTTTTTCTACGCAGTGCTTGACCACGCGCGGGTTGAAACCCGGGCTCACGATAAACGACGCGCCCGCCGCCATCGCGCGGTCCGCCTGCTCCGGCGTAAGCACCGTGCCAGCGCCAATCAGCATTTCCGGGTGGGCCTCATGCATCCGGCGGATGGCCTCTTCCGCCGCATCGGTACGGAACGTGATCTCCGCGCACGGCAGGCCGCCCGCGCAGAGCGCCTTCGCCAGCGGCGCGGCATCCTTCGCGTCGTCAATCTTAACAACCGGGACAATGCCGATCGCACCGATTTTCTTTAACACTTCATTCATTTCGAGCACCTCGTTTTCGGAATCGGGTTTCATACAGTGGAACAAAGTTCCGCCATCCTTCTCTTTCATTATAATTCTATCAAAAAACATGTCAAGAGGAAATTCCCTTTTTCAGCATTCCGCCAAAAAAGCCGGGATTCTTTTGACGGCGGCGGCAATGCGCGGGGAAAATTTTGCCGCCGCGCAGCCTTCGCGGTTGTTTTTCCCCTCCCGCTGTGCTAAGATAGGGTAAACGGCGCCCGCCGCGCCGCAGCAGGAAGCAGCCACGGCAAAGGCCCGTGCAGGGCCTGGAACAGGAGGGGACCATGCCAGACCGCAAGACCGTACAATCCGCAGAGCGGGTCTTCCAGGTACTGGAAGCGCTGGCAGAGGGAGGCCCCGCCGCCCTGACGGTACTGAGCCAGCACCTCGGCCTGAGCAAAAGCACCACGCACCGCATGCTCCACTCCCTGGCAGAGCTGGGTTATGTCCGCAAGGAAGAAGCGTCCGGGAAATATTGCCTAACGCTGAAACTGCTGGAAATCTCCGGCCGCCTGCTCGAACAATTCGACGTGCTTCCTGCTGCGCGGCGGCACCTGGAAAAGCTGATGCGCCTTACGAACGAAACCGTCCATCTCGTGCAGCGGGAAGGGGACAGCATCGTTTACATCGACAAAGTGGAGTCCGCTGCGAGTTCCATCCGCATGGTGTCGCGCGTGGGCATGCGCCTGCCGCTGTACTGCACCGGCGTCGGAAAGGCCATCCTCGCGGAACTGCCAGACGCGCAGGTCCGCGAGATCTGGGAAAAAAGCGCCGTCACCGCCTACACGCCGCACACCATCACCACCCTGGGGCGGATGGCGCGCGAGTTGGCGGAGGTGCGCAAAAAGGGCTACGCCGTGGACAACGAAGAAAACGAGCTGGGCGTGCGCTGCATCGCCGCCTGCATCCACGACTACACCGGCCAGGCAAACTATGCGTTCAGCATTTCTGCGCCGGTCTCCCGCATGCCGGACGCCCGCGTCGAAGAGCTCGCGCGGTTTGTCCTCCAAGTGAAAGCAGAGCTTTCGCTGGAGCTGGGCTATGCGCCCTGCCGCCGCCGCGGGGCCGACGCGCCTTTTCCAATTTGACCACTGGGAGGTTTGAATGGAGATTCTCGAACTGCTCAAAGCTATTTTCCTCGGTATTGTCGAAGGGATTACCGAATGGCTGCCCATCAGCAGCACCGGCCACATGATCCTCGTCGACGAATTCGTCTCGCTCCGCGTCTCGCAGGAATTTAAGGAGATGTTCCTCGTCGTCATCCAGCTCGGCGCCATCCTCGCCGTCCTGGTCCTGTTTTTCCACAAGCTGAACCCGTTCTCCCCGCGCAAAACGCCAGAGGAAAAGCGGGGGACGCTCTCCCTTTGGGGAAAGGTGATCGCTGCCTGCGTGCCCGCCGCGGTCATCGGCATCCCGCTGGACGACCCGATCAACGACCTGTTCTACAATTACCAGACGGTCGCCGTCGCGCTGGTGGTCTACGGCGTGTTGTTTCTGGTCATTGAGACCGCAAATAAAACCCGCGCGCCGAAGGTCGATTCCCTCGCGGCGCTCGACTACAAGACCGCGCTGCTCATCGGCGCGTTCCAAGTCCTTTCCCTGATCCCGGGTACCTCGCGTTCCGGCTCGACGATCCTCGGCGCCATCTTGATCGGCTGCTCCCGCAACGTCGCGGCGGAATTTTCCTTTTTCCTCGCTATCCCTGTCATGTTCGGCGCAAGCGCCCTCAAGCTGCTCAAATCCGGCTTCGCCTTTACGGCGCAAGAATGGGGCATTCTCTTCACAGGGATGCTTTCGGCGTTTTTGGTCTCCCTTTTGGCGATTAAATTTCTCATGGGATTCATCCGCAAGCACGATTTCAAGCCCTTTGGCTGGTACCGCATCGCGCTCGGCGCCGTCGTCCTCGCCTACTTCGGGCTTGCGGCCTAACCGCGCAGCCATTTGAAAACACCGCATGCAAAAAGGCCTCCTGCGCAGGAGGCCTTTTTTGGCGCGGGGCATAGAAAAGCCCCCGGCGGACCGAGGGCTTTCGCAGGCGTCTGAGGCGCCTTCCTTATTTCTTCTTCTGGCCGTAGTAGGCGTTTGCACCGTGCTTGCGCAGGAAGTGTTTGTCCAGCAGCTCTTGCTGCATCGGCGCGCGCCCTTCCGGATGGATGTTCTCGGTATGCCAAGCCATCATGGCCAGTTCCTCGAGGACAACCGAATTGTGTACCGCTTCGAAGCAATCCTTGCCCCAGGTAAACGGTCCGTGCGAGTTGACGAGCACTGCCGGGATGTAGTCCGGGTTTTTGCCCTGGAACGTCTCGACAATGACCTTGCCGGTCTCCAGCTCATACTCGCCGGCAATCTCTTCCGGGGTCATCCGGCGGGTGCAGGGGATCGTGCCGTAAAAATAGTCGCCGTGGGTCGTGCCGTAGGCGGGGATGCCGCGGCCGGCCTGCGCCCAGATGGTAGCCCAACGGGAATGCGTGTGGACGACGCCGCCAATGTTCGGGAACTTGTTGTACAGCTCCATGTGGGTGGGCGTGTCGGAGGAGGGGTTCAGGTCCCCTTCTACTTTTTCGCCCTTCAGGTTCATGACGACCATGTCCTCAGGCTTGAGCTCGTCATACGGCACGCCGGAGGGTTTGATGACAAACAGGCCCTTTTCGCGGTCGATGCCCGAAACATTCCCCCAGGTGAACACCACCAGGCCATGCTGCGGCAGCTGGAGGTTTGCCTCGCAAACTTGCTTTTTCAGTTCTTCTAACATGGGTACCATCTCCTTATCTCAGAAATTTCAGGCCATTGCCGTCCTTTGGAAGGCGCGGCTTATTCCTCTCTTCCCAGCAACCAGTCAACAGATACGTTTAAGATATTTGCTAAGGCTGCAAGCTCATAATCAGTCACATACCGGATTTGCCCTTCCAATTTAGACAAACCCGATGCGTTCATGTCGATCCCGTTTACCTGAAGCTGGGCCAGAAGCTCCTTTTGCTTCATACCCTGGTTCTTGCGCGCCATTTCCACACGCGCGCCCACCAGGTTCCGGGTCCCGAGAGCTTGTTTGCGTAGTCTCATTTTTTCATCCCCCATCTGTGTCTGCGGAAGTTTCCGCGAGTGAATCTTTTGCGAATCTTCTGGGAATTCGCAGAGGCCTTATCCTAACCGATGCCTTCCCTATAGAAGTGCACGGGTCTATTATAGTATTGTAGGGAAAAAAAAGCAACGGGAAAATCACCTTTTTTCCGCTTTCCTCCGCGAAGAATACGCAGATTCTAAAAAAACTTCCGAAATTGATTTGTTATTTCCTCCGAAGCTTGCTATAATGGGAAAAAGATCCCGCGCGGGGACCGGCCCCAGGAGCCCCTCCCCCGCCCGCCCGGCAAACGGGCGGCCGGGCAGTGCGGGAACAAACGGCGCGCCCTTCGCGCTGCGCATGAGGAAAGGGAAGGATCACAAATGGCTGACCAAGAGAGAGGAAACCAATTCCTGCGGGAAAACATGACCATGCTCACCGACTTTTACGAGCTAACGATGGCGAACGGCTACTTTGCCAACGGCTTTGCAGACACCACCGTTTACTTTGACATGTTCTTCCGGCGCGTGCCGGACGGCGGCGGCTTCGCGATTATGGCAGGCGTACAGCAGCTGGTGGAATACCTGGAAAACCTCCATTTCACCGCGGAAGACATCGCGTTCCTGCGCGCCAAAAAGCTATTCAGCGAAGATTTTTTGAACTACCTGCAAAATTTTGAATTCAGCTGCGACGTGTGGGCCGTGCCGGAGGGCACCCCGATCTTCCCGGGCGAGCCGATTGTTACCGTGCGCGGCCCGGTGGTGCAGGCGCAGTTCATTGAGACCATGGTGCTGCTGAGCATCAACCACCAGAGTATGATTGCAACCAAGGCCAACCGCATTGTGCGCGCCGCCCAGGGCCGCGCGGTGATGGAATTCGGCTCCCGCCGGGCGCAGGGCTGCGACGGCGCGGTGTACGGCGCGCGCGCCGCTTATATCGGCGGCTGCTGCGGCACAGCCTGCACCATCTCGGACCGCCGCTTCGGCATCCCCGCCCTGGGGACAATGGCGCACAGCTGGGTGCAGATGTTTGACACCGAGCTCGACGCCTTCCGCGCTTACGCAAAAGAATACCCCCACCAGTGCACCCTGCTGGTGGACACTTACAACGTGCTGAAATCCGGCGTACCAAACGCCATCCGGGTCTTCCGGGAGGAGCTGCTGCCGCAGGGCTTCCGCCCCGCCGGCATCCGCATCGACAGCGGCGACATCACCTACCTTTCGCGCAAGGCGCGCCAGATGCTGGACGACGCCGGTTTTGAAGACTGCAAGATTTGCGCCTCCAATTCGCTGGATGAATATATCATCCGGGACATGCTCATCCAGGGCGCGCAGGTGGACAGCTTCGGCGTCGGCGAACGGCTCATTACCTCTTCCTCCGAGCCGGTGTTTGGGGGCGTGTACAAATTGTCCGGCGTGGAAACGCCGGACGGCGCCATCATCCCGAAGATTAAAATCTCGGAAAATGTCTCGAAAATCACCACGCCGTGCTTCAAGAAGCTCTGGCGCCTGTTTGACCGGGAGAGCGGCAAGGCGATTGCGGACCTGATTACGCTGCACGACGAAGTGGTGGACGACAGCAAACCGTATGTTCTCTTTGACCCGGAGCATGTGTGGAAGCGCAAACAGGTGACAAATTTCCGCGCGGTGAACCTGCGCACGCAGCTCTTCGCCAAAGGGAAAAAGGTTGCGAAGGAGCGCAGCCTGCAGGAGATTCAGGACTACTGCCGCAGCCAAGTGGACACGCTCTGGGACGAAGTGACGCGCTTTGAAAACCCGCATGAATATTATGTCGACCTTTCGCAGCCGCTTTGGGACATTAAGAACCGGCTGATCTGCGAGCACACGATGTGACGGCAACGCCGCGCGCCTTGACTTTTGCCGGGAGATCCGATAAAATGAAAAGCGCGAGCAGGCCAGACGGCTGCGGGCAGCGCCCGAAAGAGCCTGCCTGAGGAAAGTCCGAGCTCCACAGGGCAAGAATAACGGCTAACGGCCGCCGGGGGCGACCCTAGGGAAAGTGCAACAGAGAGATACCGCCGCCCAGTGCGGTAAGGGTGGAAAGGCGAGGTAAGAGCTCACCAGCGCGCGGGAGACCGCGCGGCTCTGCAAACCCTATTCGGAGCAACACCGTGGAGGGACACATGCGCCGGCCCGGCGCGTCCCGAGGAGGTGGCACTGAGCCGCGACGGCAACGTCCGGCCAAGATAGATGGCCGTCCAAGACAGAACTCGGCTTACAGGCCTGGTCGCACTAAAAGGCCGGGGATTCTTCCCCTGCCTTTTCTTTGCGCTTATTCGTTTTCAAACAGCGGTGTGGAAAAATACCGCTCGGCCGTGTCCGGCAGCACAGTGACAACCGTTTTGCCCGGCCCCAGCTTTTTGGCCAGTTGCAGCGCGGCGGCCACATTGGTGCCGCTGGAGATGCCGCACATCATCCCCTCCAGCCGCGCGAGGTCCTTCGCCGTTTGGATGGCCTCTTCGTCGGAGACGATGTAGATGTGGTCGTAAATCTCCCGGTTCAAATTCCCCGGGATGAGGCCGTCGCCAATCCCCATCTGCAAATGGGTGCCGATATTGCCTCCCGCGAGGATGGCCGCGTTTTCCGGCTCCACCGCCCAAATTTCGATGCCGGGATTCTGCGCTTTGAGCACCTCGCCAATGCCACTGATGGTGCCGCCGGTGCCGATGCCGGAACAAAAGCCGTGGATCGGCCCCGCCACCTGTTCCATGATCTCCAGGCCCGTGTGGTGCTTGTGCGCCAGCGGGTTGGCCGGGTTCTCAAACTGCTGCGGGATGAATACATGCGGGTCCTTCGCCGCCATCTGCTCGGCAATGCGCATGCACTCGGCGATGCACTCGCCGATATTCCCCGCGTCGTGCACCAGTACAACCTCCGCTCCGTAATGCCGCACCAGCTTCCGGCGTTCTTCGCTCACGGAATCCGGCATGACGATGACGGTGCGGTAGCCGCGCACCGCGCCGATGAGCGCGAGGCCGATGCCCTGGTTGCCGCTTGTCGGCTCAACGATGACCGTGTCCGCGTGGATGCGGCCCTCTTTTTCCGCTTGAATAATCATATTATAGGCGGTGCGCGTCTTAATCGACCCGCCCACGTTCAAGCCCTCGAATTTGACCAAAACCTCCGCGGCGCCGGGCGGGTTCATCCGGTTCAGCCGGATCATCGGGGTGTGGCCGACCGCCGCGAGGACATTGTCGTATACCAAATCTGGATCCTCCTATCCGTTGGGAATGCCGGCCCTTCGCGCAGGGCAAAGGGCCTTCTCTTTTATCATAGCACAGAGCAGGGAAATTGTCAGCATTTTTCACACACGCCGGGTGTTTCCCGCAGCATTTCCGCGAGGAGTTCCCCCGCCTCCCGCGCGCTGGCACGGCCGCGCGTTTCCCGCATCACCGCGCCGACCAACGCCTGAATCGCCTTTTTCTTCCCGGCGCGGACATCGTTTGCCGCGCCCGGGTTCGCCTGCACGGCAGCACGGCATGCGCGCGCCAATTCCTCGCCGGAAAGGCGCTGCAAGTCCTCCTCCCGGAGGAAGTCTGACGCGGGCCGGCCGGAGGCGAGCATCTGCTCCAGCGTCTTTTTCAGCACGGCGCGCGGCAGCCGGCCGCTCTCCAGCAAAAGGACCAGCCGCCGCAATTCTTCCGGCGGGACGGGAACGCCAAACGCTTCCTTCTCCTCCTCGCCGCCCAGTGCGGCAAAAAACGGCCCGAGGATGCAGTTTGCCACCTCCCGCGGGTTCCCGACGCCCTTTGCCGCTTGGTCAAAATATTCGCCGACCCGCCGGTATTCGCAGAGCTGCTGCGCCGCGGCGTCCGGCAGGCCCATCGCGCGGTAGCGCTCCAGGCGTTCCTCCGGCAGTTCCGGCAGCGCCGCCCGCCACTCCTCCACCCAACGCGCCGGGATGCGGATCTCCGGCAGGTCCGGCTCGCAGAAATAGCGGTAATCCCGCGCGTCCTCTTTGCCGCGCATCGGGGCGGTTGTGCCCTCGCGCTCATTGTAGCGCAGCGTCTCCTGCGCCACCGGTTCGCCCCGCTCCAGCAGGCGGATCTGCCGCTCCCACTCGTACGTCATCGCCCGTTCCAGATGTGCGAGGGAATTCATATTTTTAATCTCGGTGCGCACGCCGGGGGTTTCGCTTCCTGCCGGGCGCACCGAGAGGTTGACGTCGCAGCGCAGGGACCCCTCTTGCATGCGGCAGTCTGAAATGCCGAGGCACCGCGCCAGCCGCCGCAATTTCTCCACAAATTCGCGCGCCTCTTGCGCGCTGCGCAGGTCCGGCTCTGTGACGACCTCGATGAGCGGCACGCCCGCGCGGTTATAATCGATCCGGGTGCGGCCGCCTTCGTGGATTAATTTCCCCGCGTCCTCTTCGATGTGGATGCGGCGGATGCGTACGCGCCGCCCGCTGTCCAGCGTGAGGTATCCGTTTTCGCACAGCGGGCGGTCGTGCTGTGTGATCTGGTACGCCTTCGGAAGGTCCGGGTAGCTGTAATTTTTCCGGGCCATCCGGCTCGCCAGGCGGACTGTGCAATGGGTGGCCAGGCCCGCCAGCACGGCGTATTCTATTACGCGGCGGTTCAAGCGTGGCAGCGCGCCGGGCATCCCGGTGCAAACCGGGCAGCAGTGCGTATTCGGCTCCCCGCCGAATTTCGTTGTGCATCCGCAGAAAATCTTGGTCTTGGTGGCAAGCTCGATATGCGTTTCCAAACCGGCAATGCATTCATACTGCAAGGAGATTTCCCCCTTTCTTCACCGCCTGGGACGGCCCTGCCGCGCGCTCGAACTGCCAGGCGGCGTTGAGCAGCAGCGCCTCTTCAAACAGCGGCGCCACCAGCTGCAGGCCGATGGGCAGCCCGTTTTCGTCCGCGCCGCAGGGCAGGGAAACGGCCGGTAGGCCCGCCAAGCTCGCCGGCGC
>CALWIP010000024.1 GCA_944380775.1 uncultured Clostridia bacterium
CGGCGCGGCCGCCAGCGGCGCGGGGTCCGTCCCGGTCAAAAAGTGCAGCATGGCGGTGTTCCCCGTGAGGACCACGCCGTCGAGCTCCCCCGCGGGGATGCCCGCGCGCCCGGCCAGTTCCCGCAGCAGGCCGGAGACGGCTTCCCGCGCCGCCGCCGCCAGGGCGTCCGCCTCCCCCTCCAGCGCCTTCCCGACGCGCGTGAGCACGTCGGCGCCAAAGGCCCGCTGCGGGTTGGCGCACGCGGCGGAGCCGAGCGGACCGCCCGGCCCGTAGAGCCGCGCGGCGACAGTGGTGGTGCCGAGGTCCACCGCCGCGCCGTAATGCATGTAAAGCGGGTCCGGGCCTGCTTGCGCGGCCTCGTCTACGCGGATGCGTTCGCCGGAAAGCGCTTGCCCGAGACGGATTTCCACTTGGCCTTCGACGCGCGCGCAACAGGCCAAGCGCAGGCCGTGCGCCAGGGTTTCCCCCAGCGTGCGGCGTTCTTCTCCGGTGGGCGCAGACAGCCGGCCCGCGGCCTGCACCCGGCATTTCCCGCATTGGCCGCGCCCGCCGCAGGGCGCTTCCCACGGGATGCCGGCCCGGCGCAGGGCTTCGGCGAGCGTGGCCCCGCGCGGGACCTCCGCGCGGGATTCGCCCCCCGTCAGGCGGATGAGGACCTCCGGCATGCGCCATCCCTCCTTTTTGCAGGATCCGGACGGGAAAGCCCGGCCGGATCCTGTGATGGTTTCCAATGGATTTTATTTAGAAAGGGACGCGGGGATCTCCCGCCCCTCCGGCGCGCCGGAAAACAGCGCCGCGCCGAAATACGTCACGGTGCCCGGCCCGTTGACATAGGGCATCCCGGCGCGTTCCGCCAGCTGGGAGACCGCGACGCCGTACGCCTCCAGCGAAGCGAGCGCCCGCGCCGGGTCCCGGCAGGGCCGCCCCGAGGGCCGCGTGCAGGCGCGGCAGGCCCGGCAGCCGCCCGCCCCGAGGAAGAGCGGGTCCGGCGCGAGCGCCCGGGAGAGCGGCCCGCGCGCCGCCTGGATGAGCCGGTTCATGCGGTCCCCGGCGGCGGCCATGCCCGCAACGTCAAAGCTGTCCTCCAGCGTGTCCACCGTTTGGAACACCAGCGCGGTGTCGTAGCGCCGCGCGCGGGCCATCAGTTCTTCCATGGGGCCTACGTCGGGCGGGCACATCCAGTTTTGGCCGTATTGTCCGCAGGAATTCTGTTCGCAGAGCCTGCGGAACGACGCGTCGAAGACGATCTCCCGCACGGGGACAAACCCCACGCGCCGCGCGCCGAGGCCCAGCAAAAAATCCTCGATGCGCATTTTCCCGCGCGGCCTCAGCCCGCGGCGCGGCAGAGGGCCGCGGCGGCGTCTGCGGCGGAGGCGGCGTCCGCAGTGTAGATGTCCGCGCCAATCTGGTCGCAGAAGGCCTGCGTCACCGGCGCGCCGCCAATCATGATCTTGACCTTGCCGCGGATGCCGGCGGCTTCCGCCTGCCGGACCACGTCCCCCATGACGCCCATCGTCGTGGTGAGCAGCGCCGAGCAGCAGATGGCCTGGCAGCCCTCCTGCTGCGCCACCTCGATGTAGCGCTCCGGCGGCACGTCGGTGCCGAGGTCGATGACCTCAATGCCCTTGCCCTCCATCATCATTTTCACGAGGTTCTTGCCAATGTCGTGCAAATCGCCCTTTACGGTGCCGATGCACACCTTGCCGCACGCCTCGACGCCGGCTTCCGCCATCAGCGGCTTGAGCAGCGCCGCGCCCATGTTCATCGCGCGCGCCGCCACCAGCACTTCCGGCACAAAGACCTCGTTGTTCTTGAATTTTTCCCCAATCACATTCATGCCGTCGAGCAGGCCCTCGTCCAGGATCTGCCGCACCGGCACGCCCTCGTCAATCGCCTGCTGCACCAGCTCCTTGACGACCTTTGCCTTGCCCTTTTGCAGGTTTTCCGAAATTTCCTCCAGCAAACGCATCGCGTATCCCGCCTTTCTTCCGTTCCGTTTTCCGCGCCCGCGCGCGGCGGGCGCCCTGTTACCGTTATGATACCCCCCGCGGGGCGGATCTGCCTAGTAAAATAGGGGGATGTTTTGCACTTTTTTGCGCAATTCCCGTCCTGCGCGCGGCGAATTCCCTCTTGACGCGCGCGCCGATTTGGACTATTGTTTTAAGTAAGACCGGGCGCTTGCCCGGAAAGGGGGCGCGCGATGGCGCAGGGGACCGCAGAGCCGTTTGACTTGCGGCTGGCAAAAGAATGCGCGTCGGCGTTCTCCGGCGCAACGGGGCTGGGGTGCACCGTTTCCGGCAGGGACGGCGGCGTCCTGTTCGAGCGCGGGCGCGGCTGCGCCTCTTGCGGCGTCTGCGCGGCGGCCGGGCGCGGCAAAGAGGCCTGTGTGCGCGCGCACAACTACGGCATGGCCGAAGCGGAGCGCTTCGGCGGCAAATATGTCTACTTCTGCCCGATGGGCCTGACGTGCTTCGTCTCGCCGATCCTCGGGCGCAGCGGCTCAGAGGCCAAGATCACCGTCGGCCCGTTTTTGATGGTAGACCGCGCCGACTACGTCGCCTGCGACCTCTGCGGCCAGCTCGGCGTCTCCGGCGGGACGCTGGCGCGCGTGGAGCAGGAACTGGAGGCGGTGCCGTTTGTCCCGGCGGAAAAGGTGGACCACCTCTCGACGCTGCTGTTTATGGCGGTGGGCTTTTTGAACAACGTCTCCGAGGCGGCGCGCATGCGCGACACGCAGGATTCCAACGCCATCCAGGGGCAAATCACCGCCTACCTCCAGGAGCTCAAGGGCGCGGGCGAGGCGAAGCCCTACCCGTTCGACACCGAGCGCGAGCTGCTCCGCGCCGTGGCGCGCGCCGACAAGCCGGAGGCCCAGCGCCTGCTCAACGAGATGTTCGGCTACATCTTCTTTTCCACCGCCGGCGATTTTGAGCAGGCCAAAAGCCGGGTCTATGAGCTGCTGGTGCTCATCTCGCGCAGCGCCGTGAACGCCGGCGCGGACCCGGAGCAGACGCTGCGGCTCAATCACCGCTATTTGCAGGACCTGCCCGGCCTGCGCGACTTGGACGCGCTCTGCTTCTGGCTCACGGGCGTGATGGATTCATTCATGGACCGGATTTTCAATTTCCTCGACGCGAAGCACGCGAACGTCATCCACCAGAGCGTGCAGTACCTGCACACGCATTACGCCGAGCGCGTCACGCTCGACGACATGGCGCGCCGGGTGTACCTTTCGCCGTCGTATTTCAGCCGGGTGTTCAAGCAAGAGACGGGCTACCCGTTCCGCGCCTACCTCAACCGCGTGCGCATCGAGCGCAGCAAAGAGCTGCTGCTGCACCAGAACATCCGCCTGACGGATATCGCGTTTTTGGTCGGGTTTGAGGACCAAAGCTATTTTACCAAAGTGTTTAAGAAATGGACGGGCGTCACGCCGCTGCAATTCCGCGAGCGGCAGGGCGGCTGACCCAAAGGAGGACGGCATGAGGAAACGTTGGCTGGACGGCTATCTGCTGCTGGGCGTGCTGCTCGTGGCGCTGGACCAGGGGACCAAGGCGCTGGCGCAGGAATGCCTGCGGGGCGGGGATGTCCCGCTGATCCCCGGGGTGTTTTCACTCTCTTACCTGGAGAATACGGGGGCTGCGTTCGGCTCGTTTGCGGGGCGCACGGGCGTGCTGGCGGCGGCTACGGCGGCGCTGCTCGCGCTGGTGCTTTGGCGCTACGGCTCCATCCCGCGCGAAAAGGGCTACGGTCCGCTGCGCGTGGCGTTCGCGCTGGTGCTGGCCGGCGGTGCCGGCAATTTGATCGACCGTGTGGCGCGCGGCTATGTAATCGATTTCTTCTATTTTTCCCCCATCAATTTCCCGAAATTCAACGTGGCGGATATCTGCGTCACCGTGGGCGTGGCGGGCTTCGTGCTGCTCGCGCTTTTCGCTTACCGCGGCGGGATTGACTTTTTATGGCAGAAACGCCCCGCGGCGGGGCGTGACAATAGGCAAAAGGAGGAAACCAAGATGACCGTCATGCAAGCTATTGAAGCACGCCGCAGCGTGCGCAAATACGAGGACCGGCCCGTGGAGCAGGAGAAGCTGGACCGCGTGCTGGAGGCGGGGCGGCTCGCGCCGTCTGCGCGCAACGAACAGGAGTGGAGGTTTGTCGCCGTGCGCAGCGCGCAGGCCCGCGCCGCCCTGACGCAGGCCTGCGGCCAGGATTTCGTCGGCGAAGCGCCGGTGATCCTGGCGGTGTGCGCTGGGAACCCGCGCACGATGCGCTGCGGGCAGCCCGCCCATGTGATCGACGCGTCCATCGCGCTCTCGTTCATGATGCTCGAAGCGGAGGAGCAGGGCCTTTCCTGCTGCTGGATCGGTTCGTTTGACGCCGAAGCCGCCCGCGCGGCGATGAACGTGCCGCCGGAGCTGGAAATTGTGGCGCTCACGCCGCTGGGCTACGCCGCGGAAAGCCCCGCGCCGCGCCCGCGCAAGCCCCTCGCGGACCTCGCGGTCTACGACCGCTTCTAATTTGCAAGAACGGGAGGGCCTGCCCTCCCGTTCTTGCGCCGGAATAGGGCGCAAAATGCAAACCGGGCCGCCGGCTGTTCGCCGGGACCCGGTTTTCGTTTTTTGCAAAAAACTATGCGCCACCCGCACGGCAGGGCCGCGCGAACGGCAGGCCCCCTTGCGGGAGCGCAGGATCACATCGCGTTGAGCTTGCGGGCCAGGGCGGATTTCTTCCTGGCGGCAGTGTTCTTGTGCAGGATCCCCTTGGCGGCAGCTTTATCGATCTTCTTCATCGCAACACGCACGGCTTCCGCGGCGCCGCTCTTCGTCTCGATCGCCTGGTCTGCCTTCTTCACATCGGTCCTCAGCTCAGAACGGATCGCCTTGTTGCGCAGGGTTTTCGTCGCAATCACCTTCACACGTTTCTTCGCGGATTTAATATTCGGCATACTTTACACCTCCTTCGGGGACAATCTCATGTATAGATTATCTTAGCATACTACCAAAAAAAATGCAACCATTTTTTTCGCGGGCCGCAGGCCCGCAGAGAGGAGGAACCCCCAATGGAGTTTCGCACGGACCTTGCCCTGGAAGAGCGCGAGGCGTCGCCCGCCTGCCCCGGCGTGCGCCAGGAGCAGGCGCGGGAGGGCGGATGCACGGTGACCCGCCTGGCGGTGGAATCCGGGGAGGCGGCGCGGGCGCTGCGCAAGCCCCCGGGGAATTATATCACGCTGGAATTCCCGCCGTTTTCGGACCATGTGGACAGCGGCGCTTTCGCCCGCCTGGCCGCGCGGGAGCTGCGCGCGCTGCTGCCGCCGGAGGGGGCGGTGCTTGTCGCCGGGCTCGGCAACCGGGACATCACGCCGGACGCGGTCGGCCCGCTGGCAGCCGGCGGCATCCTCGCCACGCGGCACCTGCGGGGCGAATGGGCGCGCGCGGCGGGCCTGGAACGCCTGCGCCCCGTGGCGGCCGTCTCGCCCGGGGTGCTCGGTTCCACCGGGCTCGAAGCTGCGGAACAGGTGCTGGCGGTTGTGCGGCAGATCCGCCCGGCGGCCGTCGTCGCCATTGACGCGCTCGCCGCGCGCAGCCTTTCCCGCCTCGGCTGCACGGTGCAGATCTGCGACACGGGCATCGCGCCGGGCTCCGGCGTGCAGAACGCCCGCCCGCGCCTGGACCGCGGGACGCTCGGCGTGCCGGTGGTGGCGCTCGGCGTGCCCACCGTGGTGGACGCCGCCACGCTTGCGCGGGAATTGCTCGGCTGCGCGCCGCCGGGCGAGGCCGTCGCGCCCCGCGGCGCGCCCATGTTCGTCGCCCCGCGGGAGATCGACCTGCTTGTGCACCGGGCGGCGGCGCTCGCCGCGCTGGCCGTGAACCTGGCGCTCCAGCCGGAGCTTTCCCCGGAAGATTTGCGCGCGTTGACCGCATGAACCGGGTATAATCCGGCGCTGCGGCGCATACGCTGACGGTGTGCGGTTTGCACGGGAGGAGGATGCGCATGAGGACCGCCGGGATATTCCGCCCGCTCCGGCGGGGCGCGGCGCTTTTGACGGCGGCGGCGGCGCTGGGGTGCGTCTGCCTGCGCGCGTCGCCCGCGCTCCCGCTGCTGCCGGCCGGGGCCGCGCTGGCTTCCGCCGCGCTGGCGCTGCCGGGCGGCGGCGCGGCGCTGTTCTGGGAAGCCCCTGCGGGGGATCCCGCGGCGGAGGAGCCTGCGCCGGAGCCGCCGGTTTCCGGGCCGTCCGGCGCGGAAGGGGACGCGTCCTCCGCGCCCGCCCCGGCTGCGCCGTCTTCCGCGCCCAGCACGCCGTCTTCCGCGCCTGCCCCGGCATCCTCCGCGCCGGCATCCTCCGCCCCGGCGGGGGACGCCGCGGAAGCGGAGGTCTCCGGCACGCCGGTGCAGGAGGTGCAAATCGGCGGTTCCGGCCAGGAATACCAGGGGATCTACGTGAAAAACAGCAACCAAAATACGGAAATCGACATCGCGGAGGAACTGGCAAAGCGCCCCGACGTGCAAATTGAGACCGGAGGGGAGCCGCAGGTGCTCCTCTACCACACGCACACCACGGAATCCTACCTTTTGTGGGAACAGGAGGTCTTCCCCGCGGGCGGCGCGACCCGCAGCCAGGACAACACGCAGAACGTCGTGCTGGTCGGCGAAGCCATTGCGGCGCAGCTGCGGGCGGCGGGCATCGGCGTCGTCCACGACACCACCTGCCACGACTATCCCAGCTACAATGGGTCCTACACGCGTTCCGCCGCCACCATCGAGAAAAACCTCGAGCAGTACCCCTCCATCCAGGTGACCATCGACGTCCACCGCGACGCGCTCGGCGACGGGACGGTGCGCAAAAAGCCCACCGCCGTCATCGGCGGGAAAAAGGCCGCGCAGGTGATGATCCTCACCGGCTGCGACGACGACGGCACGCTCGGCTTCCCGGATTGGGAGTACAACCTGCGGCTGGCGCTGCGCGTGCAGCAGGCGCTGGTGCAGAAGTACCCCGGCCTGGCGCGGCCCGTGCAATTCGGCCCGACGCTTTATAACCTCAACCGCACGCACGGCTCGCTGCTCGTGGAATTCGGCACCGAGGTCAATACGCTGGACGAAGCGCTGTACGCGGGCGAATTGTTCGGCCGCGCGCTGGCGGAGGTGCTGCTTTCGCTGCAAGCGCAGGAGGGATGAAGATTCCGCCGCGGGAAGCTCGTTTAAAAAGGGAGCGCGGTACATACCAAATCGAGAAGAAACGGGGGCCGCTGCGTGAAACGGCAAAGGAAAAAGAAAACCGGGGGATGGCGGCCGTTCTGGGCCGCGCTGGGGGCGTCGCTCTGCGGCATTGCGCTGGTATGCGGCCTGGTGGCGGCGGACTACCGCACGCGCCGCATCGGCTTCGGCGAGACCGCGCCGGTCGTGTGCCTGGCGGGGACGCCCTCCGGCTGGGAGCTGCGCGTCCACGCGCTCGGCCTGCAAAAGGACATCCCCCTCGACGGCGCCGCCGCGGCCGCCGCCCGCCTGCGGGAATCCTGGCAGAAGCTGCTGGAAACGCTGGGCCCGGGCGTGCCGGGCCCGGATTGACGCAGGGGAAATTCCCTGCGGAATCTGCGCCGGGATTCGCTTGCTTTCTTCCGGAAAAATTGTTATAATGCAAGGGGGATTTCCGCCCATAGGGATTCGGCCCCGGCCGGCGGCCGGGATTTTCGATAAAAGAAAGGCAAGGCATGCGGAATGAAAGATTGGAAGAGGCTCGCCGCGGTCTTTTTGGCGGTCGTTTTGCTGCCGCTCGGCACGCTGCCGGCGGCGTACGCCACAACGGTGGAAGAAGATCCATACGCCAGCATGGCGGTTGTGCCGGGCAGCCCGGCCGATTTGGCGCGGCAGTCCAGCGCGCCCGCGCCGGACCCCGAGCCGGAACCGGAGCCTTCGCCGGAGCCGGAACCGGAGCCGGAACCGGCCTCCAGCGCGCCCGCGCCGGACCCCGAGCCTGAGCCTGAGCCGGAGCCTTCGCAGGGCCGCCCGCAGCCGCCGGAGCCTTCCGCTGTGTCCAGCGAGCCGGCGGTGAACTACCCGGTCGTCTCCAGCCGCCCGGAGGGCGGCGGCGTCATCCTGCCGCAGAGCAGCGAGGAAGAGCCGGAGCGCTCCTTGCCGGACGTGGGCGAAGTCAGCGTCGCGGGCGACCTCATCGCCTCCGGCGTGGAGGTGCAGAGCGAGAGCCGCGTCAACCTCGTCGGCGTCATCTCATGGGTGTGCATCGCGCTCGGCGTCATCGTCGTGGTGGTGGTGCTGCTCAGCACGGCGCGCAAGCCGCCGCGCGGCGGCGGGTCCGGGCGCAAGCGCTACCGCCGTAAACCGGCGAAGCGCAGCCGCAAAAAACACCTGCTCAACGACAAGTATTACCGCAACCTCCGCTACTGACGGCGGGGGACGGGCGGCGCGCTCCCGGGGCTACCCGGCGGGCGCGCTTTTTTGCACGGGAGCGCAATATTTTGCCCCGCGGGATTGTTTTCCCGTTGCAGGGGCGTGAAGGGGGAGTTGCGTTGCATTCGGCCGAGGAGATGCGCCGGGTGGCGGAGGAGTATGCGTCCACGCTGCTGCGCGTGGCCTTCGCACAGATGAAAAACCGGAGCGACGCCGAAGACATGGCGCAGGAAGCGCTGCTGCGGTACATGGAAAAAGCGCCCGCGTTCGACGGGCCGGAGCACGAAAAGGCGTGGCTCATCCGCGTGGTCATCAACCTTTGCCACAACCGGCGGAATACCGCGTGGTTCCGCAAGACGGAGCCGCTCGACGAGTCGATCCCCGCGCTGGAGCCGGAGGAGACCGGCGTGCTGGAGGCGGTGATGGCGCTGCCGGAAAAATACCGCACGGTGATCCATCTTTATTATTACGAAGGGTATTCGGTGGCGGGCGTCGCCGAATTGCTGGGGAAGAACCAGAACACGGTCCTCTCCCAGCTCAGCCGGGCCAGAAAGCTGCTCCGCGCGCGCCTGAAGGAGGATTTTTGATGAACAGAGATCATTACCGCTCCGCAATGGACCGCCTGGAGGCGGGGGAAGCCTTCCGGCAGCGGCTGTGCGAGGCGGCGGAACGGCGGGGGCAAAAGCGCCCTGCCCCGCCGCGCCTGCGCTGGGCGCTGCCCGCCGCCTGCGCCTGCCTGGGCCTTTTTGCGGCGCTCTGGGCTTTCCGCCCCGCGGCGGAGCTGCCGGTGCAGGAAGCGTCCCTGCCCGGCGAGGGGGAAGCGGTAGGGGCCGCGCTCCCGGACGGCGGGGAGGACGCCCCACAGGCCGCCGCCTTTTCCGTAGAGCCGGAAGAGAGCGCGGCCCCGCAGGAGTCCTCCGGCGGGGAAACCGGCGCGGGAAAAACGGCGGAGGAACCCGCCGCCCGGGAAGCCGTGCCGCCGGAAAACGGCGGCCTCACGGCGGCGGAGCCAGAACAGACAGGCGCTGCGCCCTCCGCTGCGGACGGCGTGGCGCTCAACAGCCTGGCCGGCACGGCCTCCGGCGACACCGGCTGGGAACTCAGCTCCTCAGACGGCAGGCGCTATGCTTCCTCGCCGCTGGACCCGTCCCCAGAGGCCGCGGAGGGCGAGCCCGTGGGCACGGTGGGGGACGGCGAATGGTCCGGCACTTGCCCGGAGGGCAGCGCGGTGATCCGCCTGGAAAACGGCGGCCTGTTGGTGGAAGCGCCGGACGGGACCAGCGACGTGCTCTGGCTCTGCGCCGTGCCGGCAGCCCCGGCTACCTTTGCGGAGGCGCTCGCGTAGTACGGCGGCTCGTCGGTCGCCGGGGAATTGGAATCGGATTTCCCGCTGGAGCGGCTGCGCGCCGCGGGCGAAGCGCGGGAAACGCCGGATTCCGACGGGCAGGAGGCGCTTTTGCTGCTGGACAACGGCGCGTGCGTCCCGGCGCGGGTTTGGGAGGAAGAAGGCGCGGTGGAAATCCTCGGGGCCTGTTTCTCCCTCCCGGAGGAAGCGGGCGGCTCCATGCCCGCGGCCTCGCAGGGGTGGGCCGTCCGGCTTTCCGGGACCTTGCGGCCTTGACCCCCGGGCCCAGCGGTCCATCCGGTGCGGCCTTACAAAATCATAGAAGGAATAAAATGCGCCGCGTGCAAGCCGGTTTTCCGGCCTGCGCGCGGCGTTTTTTCGGGATGGTTTGCGGTTTATACGCGGAATTTGCGTTCGAGGTACGCGAGGTAGTCGTCCGGCTCGAACGGCTTTCCGGTGAAATCACGCAGCAATTCGTCCGCCGTTTTGGAAGCGCCGAAGCGGTGGATGCCCTCGCGCAGCGCGCCGCAGATTTTATGCAGCTCGCCGGCGCGCAGCACCGCGTCGAAGTCCATCATGCGGCGCAGCTGGGCCTCAACCTGCGCGGCGATGGCCGAGCCGATGGAATACGACGGGAAATAGCCGATGAGGCCGCCGCCCCAGTGGGAATCCTGCAAGACGCCCGCGGTGTCCGTCGGCGGCGTGATGCCGAGATATTCCTGATATTTGCGGTTCCAGGCCGCGGGCAGCTCTTCGGCCTTCATGCCGCCGTCGATGAACGCCTTTTCCAGCTCATACCGCACGATGATGTGCAGGCTGTAGGTCAGCTCGTCCGCTTCAATGCGCACCGGGCTCGGCACGGCCACGTTCAGCTCGCGCATATATTCGTCGAACGGGACGCCGCCGTAGGCCTCCGGCTGCATGCGCTGCAGCGTGGGGTAGATGGGCTCCCAGAACGCGCGGCTGCGGCCGACGTGGTTCTCAAAGAAGCGGGACTGCGACTCGTGCATCGCGGTGGACGCGCCGCCGCCGAGGAACGTGAGCGTGTAGCGGTCGTCGACCTGCTGCTCGTAAATGGCGTGGCCGGATTCGTGCATGGTGGAAGAGATGGCGCTGTTGGAGTCGTGCTCGTAATAATGCAGCGCCAGGCGCGAGTCGTGGTTGTGCATGGTGCAGTTGAACGGGTGCTCCGTCTCGCCCAGCGCGCCGCGCTCCGGGTCAAACCCGGCGTAGGCGGCCAGCCACGCACAGAACGCCTTCTGCTTTTCCAGCGGGGAGGTGCGCGTCACAATGCGCTCGTGCAGCGCTTCGGTGCGGCGCTGCAAAAGCGGGACGACGCAGGCCTTGAGCTTCTCAAAAAACGGGTCCAGCACGGCGGCGGGGAAGCCCTCTTCGTAGTCGTTGAGCAGCACGTTGTAGGGCGTTTCGCCGTCCTTGGCGCGCAGCGCGGCAAAGCGGCGGCGCGTGTCGATGACCTGCTGGAGCACCGGCGCGAACGAAGCAAAATCGTTCGTGTCTTTCGCGTGCTTCCATGTTGCGCGGGAGCGCACGAGCAGTTCCTGGTAGGCGCGGTATTCCTCCGCCGGGATGGAGGTGAGGTTTTCCACCGTGCGGCGCACATGGCGCAGCAGCGCCTTGCCGTCGTGGTCCAGCGTCTCCGGGTCAATGGCCGCAGCCAAATCGCGCACGCGCGGGCTGGTCATCATGGTAAAATATTCCTGCGAAATGGTCCCCACAAAGCGCGCGGTCCATTCCGCGGCCTTCGGCGGCGCAATGGTGTCGGAGTCCCAGCTCATCAGCGAGAGCGCCGCGCGGTACATCGAAGCCTTTTGTAAAATTTCCTGTAATTCTTCCCATTCCCGGTTCATTGTCGTTCCCCTTTCTGGTCTTTTTTTGCGGTAATTGAAAATCGTAATGGATGGAAGATCGTTCCCCGTCCGGTGGCGCCGTCATTCCCCTGAAATCGTGCGCGCGCCGGCCCGTTTGGCAATGCGCTGCGCGGTGGGCGAGGCCGCGACGCCGCCGAGCGACGTCTCCCGCAGCTGGTAGGGCAGCTGGCGGCCCACCTGGTACATGGCGTCCACCACCTCGTCGAACGGGATGACGCTGCGGATGCCCGCCATCGCCAGGTCTGAGGAGATGACCGCGTTGGCCGCCTGCGAGGCGTTCCGCTTGGCGCACGGCGCTTCCACCATGCCGGCGACCGGGTCGCAGATGAGGCCCATGATGTTTTTCAGCGCGATGGCCGCCGCGTCGAAGATCTGTTCCGGCGTGCCGCCGCGCAGGCTGGTGAGCGCGCCCGCCGCCATGGCCGCGGCTGCGCCGCATTCCGCCTGGCAGCCGCCTTCCGCTCCGGAGACGGTGGCCTGCTTGACGATGACCGCGCCGATGCCGGAGGCCACCAGCATGGCCTGGGCAATTTCCCTGTCGCTGAGCGAGAGGCGCTCCTGCGTGGTGAGCAGCACGGCCGGCAGGATGCCGCACGCGCCCGCCGTGGGGCATGCGCAGATCTTGCCCATGGAGGCGTTGACCTCTGAGCAGGAGATGGCCCGCGCCAAAATGGTGCCGAGATATTCGCCCGAGAACGCCTGCGGCACGTAGCGGCCCATGCGCTGGGCGTCGCCCTTGATCATCATGCCGACGGTGTCGCGCGGCTCTTTGATGGCGCTCACCGCCGCCGCGCGCATGACGCCGTAGTAGCGCTGCAATTCCTCCAGTACCAGCGCTTCGCTGCGCTCGGTGAGCTCCATTTCGTTTTCCAGTACGACGCGCCACACCGGCACGTCCCGCTCTTCCGCCTGGCGGATGAGCTCGGCGGCATTTTCATACATCGCTGTCCGCTCCTTCCGCATCCAGAATCCGCACGCTGAGCACGTTTTCCAGGCCCATGAGGCTCTCCGCCACGCCCTCGCCGATGACCGAGTCCGTTTCGATGATGGTGGTGGCCACGCCGCCGCGCGCGGTGCGGCTCAGCGTCATGGTGCCGATGTTGATGTCGTTGTCGGCCAGAACCGCGGCGATGTCGCTGACGACACCCTTCTTGTCGTTCTGGCGGATCAGGAGGGTTGGATTGGCGCCCGAGATCTTCACGTCGAACGAGTCGATGCGGGTGATCTCCACGTTCCCGCCGCCGATGGAAGACCCGGTGACCTCGCAGAGCTTTTGCCCGTCCCGGTAAAATTCGATGCACACGGTGTTTTCGTGCACGTTTTCCAGCTGCACATGGCGGAACTCCACCTGGAGGCCGGCCAGCTCCACATAGTGGAACGCGTCGCGGATGCGCTCGTCGGAAGGGCCGAAGCCCAGCACGCCCGCCGCCAGCGCCTTGTGGGTGCCGTGGCCGCGGCCCGTCTCGTAAAACGAGCCGTGCAGGCCGAACACCACGCGGTTAAAGCCCTTGCCCGCAATGTGCGCCGCAATGTTCGCAATGCGGGCCGCGCCCGCCGTGTGGGAGCTGCTCGGGCCGATCATCACCGGGCCGAGCACCTCAAAAATGCTTTTGTCCAAAGGGGAACCCCTCCTTTTGCGCGTTATGCTTCCCCGGGCAGCGGGCCCTCGTACACCGCCACGCCGTAGGGCGGCAGCGGCGCGCCGTCAAAGCCTTCTACTGGGGTCCATCCCGCCGGAATTTCCACCGGCTGCTCCTGCGCGGTGTGGTTGAGCACAAAGTAAACCGCCTTGCCGCCCGCCTCGCGGTAGCACACCTCCACGTCCTGCGGGGTGTCGAGCAGCGGGCGCAGCGCGGAGGAATCGACCATCTCCTGCACAAAGCGCGCGGCGAGCGGCGCGTCCATCTCCGTGGCGACATAATACGCGCGCCCTTTGCCGTATTCGTTCACCGTAATGGCCGGCGTGCCGGCGTAGAATTCCGAGGCGTACACCGCGAGCGGCTTGGCGCCCTGCGGCTCGACGAGGTCGCTCCACTTCAGGCCGCGGTAGCGCGCGCCGCCCCAGTCGACCTGCACGTCCGTCTCGCGCAGGCAGTCGTATTCCGGCACCGTGAGGCCGAGCACGTCGTGCAGCGCGCCGGGCAGCGGCTGGTTGTCCATGCAGAGGTTGTCCTCGTGCTTGACGCCGGTGCGCATGGTGAGCACCAGGTTGCCGCCGTTTTCCACATAGGCGCGGAACTGCGCCTCTTTTTGCGGCGTCATCAGGTATTGCAGCGGCGCGACGACCCATTCATAGCCGGAGAGGTCCTCGCCCTCGCGCACGAATTCCACCGGGATGTTCCGCTCGAACAGCGCGCGGTAGTACGTCATCACATGCCCGAGGTAGGTCAGCTCCGGGTGGTGCGGCTGGATCTGGAACGCGTATTCCTGCTCGTAAGAGAAGACGATGGCCACTTTCGGCTTCGGCAGGCCGCCGCGGTGGCGTGCCATCAGGGGCGCGGCGCGGTGCATGCACGCGCTCAGCTCGCGGCTACAGCGGCCGGGCACGCCGGAATGCGGCAGCACGCCGTGCCAATACTGCTCGGTGCCGACGGTGCAGGTGCGCCAGCGGAAGAAAACCACCGCGTCCGCGCCGTGCGCAATGGACTGCGCAGCCCACAGGGCGAGCTGCCCCGGGCGCGGCGCGCGGCCCATGTCGCCCCAGCCGGTGATGGAGGACTGCTGCTCCATAATCCAGAACGGGCGGTGCTTCGTCCCGCGGATGAAGTCGAGCGGGGCGGCGAGCCGCGCGGCGCGCGGGGCGTTCGGGTCCTCCTGGAAATGCCCGCCGGGATATTGGTCGTGCGAAGAGAAATCGAGGTGGTCCGCCAGGTCAAAATAGCTGATCTTGTCGGAGAACCCCATCATATTATGCGTGATGAATTTGCCCGGCGCGGCCTTGCGCAAAATTTCCGCCTGGAAATTGTGGAAATCCAGCACAAGGTCGGAGCAGAAGCGCTTCCAGTCGAGCATCTGCGAGGGGTTGTGGCCGCTCGCGGTCATGCGCGGCGCAAAGACCTCGTCAAAGCTGTTGTAGCCCTGGCTCCAGAACACGGTGCCCCAGTGGCGGTTGAGCTCCTCAATGCTGCCGTAGCGCTCCTGAAGCCAGAGGCGGAAGCGCTTTTCGCATTCCTCACAGAAGCAAAGGTCCTCGTGGCTGTTGCCAAGCTCGTTGTCCACCTGCCAGCCGATGACGTTCGGGTTTTTGCCGAAATGCTCCGCAAACGCGGTGACATAGCGTTTGATGTGCGCACGGTACGCCGGGTTAGACTGGCAGTCGTGGTGCCTCCCGCCAAAATGCCGGACGCGCCCCTGCGAATCCACCGGCTGGATCTCCGGGTTGCGCGCGATGATCCAGGCGGGCGGCGCGGCGGTCGGCGTGCCGAGGATGGTAGAAATGCCGTAACGCGCCAGCAGCGCGATGGCGTCGTCGAGCCAGCCAAACTGGAACTCGCCCTCGCGCGGTTCCAGGCGGCTCCAGGAAAATTCCGCCATGCGCACCACCTGTACGCCCATTTCCTGCATCAGCTTTGCGTCGGTCTCCCAGCGTTCGCGGGGCCAGTGTTCCGGGTAGTAGTCCACCCCGAAGGAAATTGCCATTGTGTTCCGACTCCTTTTCTCTCAAAAATCAGGTCCTATTCCGCGCGGCGGGGGCCGTTTGCCGCCCGCCGGGATTTTCCTGTTTCATTATAGCGGAACAGATTTCATTCGGCAATAGTTCTGCAAAATTTTGCGCTCTTCCGCGCTGTTTTCTGGGGAATCCGCACAAGGCGCAAAAAACGGCCCCGCCGCAGCGAAGGCCGTTTTCCGGTTTTTGGGGGGTTACGCGTTTGCGGCGCAGTATTCCTCCGCAAAATGGGCCGCCACCGCGCCGTCCGCCGCCGCGGTGACCACCTGGCGCAGCGGCTTTTTGCGCGCGTCCCCGGCGGCGAACACCCCGGCAAAACGCGTGCGGGTGTCCTCGCCGGCGTCCAGGTAGCCGTCCGGTGTCTTGAGCGCGTCCGGCAAGCGTTCGGTGTTCGGCAGCGTGCCCACCGCCACAAAGAGGCCGCTGCACGGCAGCGCGGCGCGCGCGCCGGTGTTCTTGTTGCGAACCGTCACGCCGCAGAGCAGGCCGTTTTCCTCCTGGAGGGAATCGACCACGCTGTCCCACTGGAAGGCGATGTTCCCCGCCTCGCGCAGCGGGGCCAGGTATGCCGCCGAGGCGCGCAGCTGGCCGCGCCGGTGCACGAGCGTGACGCGCGCGCACAGCTTGGAGAGATATACCGCGTCTGCCGCCGCCGTGTCGCCGCCGCCAACGACCACGACCTCTTTGCCGCGGAAGAACGCGCCGTCGCAGGTGGCGCAGTAGGAAACGCCCTTGCCGCGCAGCTCCTGTTCCAGCGGCACGCCGAGCGGGCGCGGGGACGCGCCGGTGGCCAAAATGACCGCGCGGGCCGTGTACTCCTGCCCGCCGGCGGAGATCTTTTTCACAGGGCCTTCCAATTCCAGGCGCTCCGCCTCGCCCCAGAGGGTCGACGCGCCGAAGCGTTCCGCCTGGCGCTGCATGTCCATCGCCAGCGCAAAGCCCTCCACGCCCTCCGGGAAGCCCGGGTAATTGTCCACGCGCTCCGTCGTCGCCATCTGCCCGCCGGGCGCGGTGCGCTCAATCACCGCGGTGCGCAGCGCGGCGCGCGCGCAGTACAGGGCGGCGGTGTAGCCCGCCGGGCCGCCGCCCACGATCAATACGTCATAGGAAGTTTCCTGCATACCGTTCTCCTTTTTCAGTAAAGAATCAAAATCATCCATGATAACAAGAAAAGGATCCAAAGAATCCGCGGGGGGTCAAGAACCGGCGGGTGCGCCGCGCTGGGCGTACACCTCGCGGAAGAACGCATCCGCCAGGCGCGGCCACTGGGAAACGCACGGACTCGGCACGTCGCCGCAGAGCTCGTGCTGGCGCTGCTGCCAGAGGCCGTAGGCCTGCTGGAAGCTGGCGCCGGCCGGGGCGCTGGGCATGACCTCTTGCACGCGGCCTTCGGCGGCGGCGAGGCGCAGCTCCTCAATGAACTGCTGCTCGGTGATGAGTTCGCCGTGCTCCGTTTTGGCCCAGCGCTCGTTGGCGAGCGACATGCCGTGCCGCCCGAACGGGAACAGGTGCAGCGCGTAGGGCACGCCCTGCTTCCGCAGCGCCTCTGCAAAGAGGATGCTGTTCTCTACGGGCACGGTTTCGTCGGTGCGCGTGTGCCAGAGCATGGTGGGCGTGGTCTCCGGCGCGACCTGCTTTTCCAGGCTCATGAGCTCTTTTTCCGCCTCGTCATACGGGTCGCCGAGCAGCGCGCGGCGCGACTGCCCATGCGTGCTTTGCTGCATGGTGACGACCGGATAACATAGGACAGCGGCGTCCAGGCGGCAGGGGAGCGGGTCCGGGAGGATCTCCGGCCGGGCGAAGTGGACGGCCAGGCTGCCGACAAGGTGCCCGCCGGCGGAAAAGCCGCACGCGGCCACGCGGTGCGGGTCCACATTCCACTCCGCGGCGTGCGCGCGCACAAGGCGAACGGCGCGGGCAAGGTCGTTGAGCGCCTGCCAGCGCACGGGGTGGCGGAACAGGAAATTGGTGGTGTAAATCAACACAAAGGCGTGGTAGCCCATTGCGCGGAAGGCTTCGGCGACCATTTCGCCTTCCTCGGAAGAGACATAGCGGTACCCGCCGCCGGGAACCAAAAGGATGGCGGGTTTGGGGCCGGGGCCCTCGCAAAGGTAGGGCGTCAGCGTCGGGACAAAGCTTCCCGGGGCCGGGTAACGGTATTCGCCGGGCTGCCAAAGGGGGATCTGTTCACGCATGCGGTTTCCCTCGCTCTCTTAAAAAATAGGCGGGCCGTCGGCGCCCGCCGGTTTCCTTTATTATCCGCCCGGGCGGGGGAATTGTCAATACGCCGCGGCGAGCAAAATCTTGAGAGGAAACGGAGAATTTTGCTTGACATTCCGCGCAATCCATGATATAATACAATCCGTCGCTGAAATGCGGGTGTAGTTCAATGGCAGAATCCCAGCCTTCCAAGCTGGTTGTGTGGGTTCGATTCCCATCACCCGCTCCAGGAAAAGGCAAGGTTCTGAAAACAAGAGTTTGCGCCAATAGCTCAGCTGGATAGAGCAACTGCCTTCTAAGCAGTAGGCCAGGGGTTCGAGTCCCTTTTGGCGCGCCAATATGGTGGGTATAGCGCAGTTGGTTAGCGCGCCAGATTGTGGCTCTGGAGGCCGAGAGTTCGAATCTCTCTATCCACCCCATACAAAAGGAATACGGGGCAATCGCTTGCCCCGTATTTTACCTATAATGGGCTTTCGCCAAGCGGTAAGGCAACGGACTTTGACTCCGTCATCCCGCGCGTTCGAATCGCGCCAGCCCAGCCAGGCCGGACCCGGACGCAATTTGCGTTCCGGGCCCGGCATTTTCTTTTGCTTCGCAAACGAAGCATAAAGCAACGGGCGGGGTTTGGAAACCCTTTTTGGCCCCAAACCCCGCTCGTTTTTAGTTTATTTTGCAACAAGCCCGTAATTTCTTTGCTTTGCGGCGTTACTCCACCGTTTTGAGCGACTCGACCATATCGATTTTCTTCAAGCTGAAGTGCGCGGCGACGTTGACCACCGCGGCAAACAGCGCGGTGAGCGCGGCCGCCAGCAAATAAGCGTAGGGCGGCGCGGTGCGGCCGAACATGACGAGGTCCACCTCCACGGTGAGGACCATCCAGCTGTGCAGGAAACGGCCCATCCCCAGGCCGAGGGCGATGCCGAACAGCGTGAGGAAAATATTCTCGCGGTAGATGTACGCCGTGGTCTCGCGGTCGTAGAACCCGAGCACCTTGAGCGTAGCCAGCTCGCGCATGCGCTCTGTGATGTTGATATTCGTCAGGTTGTACAGCACGACGAACGCCAGCGCCGCCGCCGCCACAATGATGATGACGACCGCGTAGTCGATGCTGGTCATGCTGTCGGTAAACGTCTCGCGGATGGTCGCAATGTTCGAGTACGACGTCACGCCGCTGAGCGCCATCAGCGTGCGGGAGACGCGGTCCGGCGTCCCGGCGGAACCGTCCGCGTAGCGGATCATCATCGCGTTGTCCGTGACGGATTCGCCGAACAGCTGCGCGTAGGTATCCTCCGTCAGGTAAATATAATGATACACATAATTTTCGACAACATCGCGCACCGGCGCGGTAATCTCGCGGTTGTCGCGCGTGATGGTGATTTCCCCGCCCGCCTGCACGCCTAAAAGCTCTGAGAGCTTTTGCGTGATAAGGACGCCGTCCTCCGGCAGCGCCACCGGGGAACCACCGGCAAGGTGGCGCAGCGTCATAAATTCGCCGAATTCTTCGCCGTCCGCCACGGCAAACAGCGTCACGCCGCTCACGGTGCGATCCGCGCCGGCGGCGTCCACGCTCTCTTGGTGGCTCAGCAGGTAGGCCTCCACGCCGGGGTCGCTTTCCAGCGCCTCGTGGATCTCGGCGCGCTCGCCCTCGGTCAGTTCCTCGTTGAGGCCCGCCGTCGCGTCATAGACCGAGATTTCGTCGAATTGCTTGTCGAGGATATCAAAAATCGAATTGTGCAGGCCGAATCCCGTGACGATCAGCGCGGTGCAGCCCCCAATGCCGACGACGGTCATCCAAAAGCGCCGCTGGTAACGGAAGAGGTTGCGCATGGTCACCTTCCAGGTGAAGGAAAGGCGCTTCCACAGCGGCTTGATGTACTCTAAAAACACGCGCTTCCCGGCGGGCGGCGCCTTGGGGCGCATCAGGTTGGCGGGCGTGTCGATGAGCGTGCGCAGGCAGGCCCAAAGGCTCGCGCCCGCGGTGCAGAGCACCGCCGCGCCCACGGCCACGGCCGAAAGGCCCGGCTGGAACTTGAACTCCAGCCCCGGGATGCGGTACATAATGCCGAACGCGTTCGCAATGACCAGCGGGATGACGGTGCTGCCGAACGCTAGGCCGACCACGCCGCCCGTCAGGCTGGCGAAAAACGCATAACCGAGATATTTCACCGAAATGGCCCGGCGGGAAAAGCCGAGCGCCTTCAGGCAGCCGATCTGCGTGCGCTGTTCCTCTACCATGCGCGTCATGGTGGTGAGGCAGGCGAGCGCCGCCACCAGGAAGAAGATGACCGGGAACACCGCCGCCAGGTTGCCCACGCGTTCCGCGTCCTGCGAATAGCCCACAAGGCCCGCGTTCGCGCTGCGCCCCAGCAGGTACCACTCGCATTCTTCTATTTCTGCAATCTCTTGCCGCGCGTCGCGCAATTCGACCTCCGCGTCGCCGAGCTCTTCTTCGGCTTCGCGTTTCCCGTCTTCATATTCGGCCACGCCGTCGGCGTATTCGGCTTCGCCGTCGGTCAATTCGGCGTAGGCGTCGGCCAACTCCTGCTCTGCCTTCGCTGTTTCTTCCTGTAGCTCCCGGCGGCCGTCCGCCAATTCGGTTTGGCCGTCGTTATACTGCGCCCAGCCGTCGTCCAATTCGGCGCGGGCATCCTCCAGCTGCGCGCGGGCGTCTTCCAGCTCGGCCCAGCCGTCGTCCAGCTCCCGCTTGGCGTCGTCCAGCTGCGCGCGGGCGTCAACCAGCTC
>CALWIP010000025.1 GCA_944380775.1 uncultured Clostridia bacterium
AAACCCGCCTGGAATCGGCATAAATTGGGTGGACATCTATTTTGTCACACAGAGATGGCGGAGAAGGAGGGATTTGAACCCTCGCGCCGGTTACCCGACCTACTCCCTTAGCAGGGGAGCCCCTTCACCACTTGGGTACTTCTCCATGGTGAAATTGTAGAAGAATTTTAATTTTCAGAAGGGGGGCCGTCACGAAAATAAGTGGCGGAGGGGAAGAGATTCGAACTCTTGGTCCCTTGCGAGATCACTAGTTTTCAAGACTAGCTCCTTAAACCACTCGGACACCCCTCCCGGTACAAGTGCGAGATTTATTTTACCATAGGGCTTTGATGTTGTCAAGAGATTTGTCGGGGATTTTCCTCTTTTTTTCAAAAAAGACTCCCGGTGGGCGGCGCGGGACCGCTCACCGGGGCGTTGCAAAGGCAAGTCCCTGGTGCGCGCCAAGGGAACCATGCCTGTGAAGAATGCTGCCGGTGTTACACGGGCAAATCTCCGGTGCGCGTCAGGGAGAATCCCGCAGGCCCATAGAGGAAGGGGCCGTCGCCGCTGCCGTTGACCTGCAACGTAGACGGCGCGTTCGCCACAGAGACCGGCACGGAGAGGCTAAACGGGATGGTCTCATTGGCAGAAGAAAAATTATGCAGCAACACGGCGTTGGGAAGCGCGTTCCCATCCTGCTGCAAAGAGATCCCAACATTGCTGGGGAATGTTGCGGTGGAGACCGGAGAAACGCTTGCGTGGAACGATGCCTGGTAGAGACCCGGCTGGTTTACCGTAAACGTCCCGCTCCCCTCCGTGTGAGAAATGGCGGAACCGGAGGATAGCGCGTTGCGGTCAAACAAAAGCGGCGCGTTTGCCGTTCCGCTCTGCGCCCCGGTGGAGTATGCCGCGAGCGTAGAAGCATCGCTGCTCCCAGCGGCTCCGGTCGGGCCGGTCGCGCCCGTGACGCCCTGGATTCCCTGCGGGCCTGCCGGGCCGGTCGCGCCCGTAACGCCCTGGATTCCCTGCGGTCCGGTCGGGCCGGTCGCGCCCGTGACTCCCTGGATTCCCTGCGGTCCGGTCGGGCCGGTCGCGCCCGTAACGCCCTGGATTCCCTGCGGGCCGGTTGGGCCTCCGGCGGGGCCGGCCGGGCCGGTTGGACCCGGAATTCCCTGCGGGCCTGCCGGGCCGGTTGCGCCCGTAACGCCCTGGATTCCCTGCGGGCCGGTCGGGCCTGCCGGGCCGGGAACCGGGCAGGGAACGGCGATGCAGCAGCCGCCCTCCGGGCGGGGGCAGGGTGAATTTCCATGATAAATCTTCATGGCATGGCCTCCTTTTGCGTGCCGTGCAGGCTGCCCGGCACATGCTGTTTTGGACGGATCTACGCCCTCAGTGCCAGAATATGCGCAAAAGGAGGAAACGGTGCGCGTCCCGGGCCGCCCGGGGGAAGATCAGCCGGCCGGAGCAGAGACGCAGCCTACGAAGAGCGGAACGCCGTCCGCGCCGGTGATGGCGAAGACAAACGGGCGGTCCACGACGAAATCGACCTCTTTTTCAGGGAGCGCGGCGCCTGCTTCCGTACTGATGACGGTGTAAGCGGCGGCGGCAACGCCTTCCTCGTCCACCAGGACGCGCGCATCGTGCTGGACGCGCGAGACCCAGATGCCCACGGGATCGCTTGCGATGGGGGAAAAGTCGGCCTCGGCCACGTCGAAAACGTCGGAAACGCCGAGCGCATCCAGCCCCGCGCAGAGATCCATCTGCGAAGTGACGTCAAATTTCGGCATCGTGACGTGGACGAACGTGCCGGTTTCCGCTTCTATTCCGCCGAGAAGGAAAGACAGGGCCTGTGGTTCTGTGAGCAATTCGCCGGGGGAAAGGCCTTCTTCCGGCAGTAGGAACCACATAGTCCCGGCGTTTTGGTCCAGCGCAAGGCCGGCGGCGGTAAAGCGTTCCCCCTGGAAGTAGCTGCAAAAAAAGCTGCCGTGCATCATGTCGCAGGTAGCGTCTCCCTCCGGCCCATGGAAGGCGCCCGGCGCAGTGGCGTGCGGTGCGAATTCGTCGGACCAATTCGCGCGGAATAAAATGGTGGAAGCAAGCGCAAATACCGTCTGTGGATCTAGCTCTATTTGTCCGGCCGGGCCGTCCAACAGGCCGCCCGTCTGGGACTTCAGCCATTCTTGCAGCGCCAGATTGTATTCATCGGACCCCATTTCCCCGCGGAATGAAGAGGCGTAATATTCTTGCGCCAGGGTTTCCAGAGGTTCCGTGCGGTATTCGCGCGCATCGTCCAGCCAAATGGAATTGGCGAGCAGGCTGGTGACCACGCCGTCGTCGCGGTAATGGGCGTCCCAGAGTGCGCTGGCCTGCGCGCGCAGCGCCGCGAGATCCCCGGCGCCGAGCAGGTCTAAGATTTGCCGCTGGCTTTCGCCGCCGGTGGTCTCCGCCAGCATCGCCAGGGCAAAATAAACGTTCAGCGGGGAATAGACCCGGTTTTCCCCGCCGCTTTCCGAAAGGAACTGCCGGATGCTTGCGGAGAAGAACGGCGTGAGCGAGGCCCATGCGCCGGGCTCCGCCGCCTCCGGAAGGGCGGCGCGCCACGCGTCGTAATCCGCCTCATATTCGTCGCTGAGAAATTCCCCGGTGAGCGGATGGAAGTAGTTGTCCTCCTGCGGGTAATCCGGCGTTTCGGGGTAATACGCCTGCGCCAGGGAAAAAGCGCTCTCGGCCGGCGCGGTGCCGGCTGGGCACTGGCATGCGGGGAAAAGAGCCGTCACAGCTAGCGCGGCCGTCAGGAGCAGGGCTTTGGCTCGTAATTTTTTCATATGGGGTTCCCTCCTTTTTTCCTTCTATTCAAAGAGACCGCGCCCGGCGGTGTTTCTGACACAAAAAGAAAAAGATGACAAAATTTTCACCGGCGCGGGCGGCGTCCCCGGCTTGACGCGGCTGCGCGATTTGATTATATTGAAAGGGAAAGAATCCAAAAAAGTTTTGCGCGGGCATTCCCCGCGCTGGAAAAGGAGTGAGCACGATGAAACAGAGAAGCGCCGTCCTGCTTTGCCTGGCGCTCGCCGCAGCGCTGTTCTCCGGCTGCAGCGCCGGGGGTCCGGGCCGGGAGGAATCGGGCGCGATGGAGTCGAGCGTGGCCGGCGAAATCAGCGAAGCCAGTGAAACGGAATCGAGCGAATCCGGTGAATCGAGTTTCATCGCATCCAGCGAGGCGAGTACCGCCGAATCCAGCGAATGGAGTTCTGCCGCATCCAGCGAGGCGAATCCCATGGAATCCGGTGAAACGCAGGAAGGGTTTACACCGGGAGCGTGGCGGTCCGACGCGGGGCAGTATTATTTCTTTGACGAAGACGGCGCGGCTGGGCGCACGGCGAATTTTGAAAACGGGATGGGCGTGGGGTTTGCCTACACGGTAGACGGCGCGCGGGCGGTTTTTTCGATGGGCGGCGCAGACAACGAGCAGGGCTGCGCGGTGACCTGGGGAGACGGCTCGGCTGTGCTGGCGTGGGACAACGGGCAAACGGAAACGCTGACGTTTGTTTCGCCGCTGGGATCTGACGCGTTTACATTTTACACGGACGAAGAGCTGTGCGAGCTGGCGCTGGCGTACACGTTGGCGCAGAACGGCGGGCAGGCCGGGAACCTGGAAGCCGCTTCGCAGGCCAATGCAGACGGCAGCGTGAGCATCCAGGTGTATGAGAACCTGGGGGACCACAACAGCACGGCGGCGTGGTACACGGTGGACCGCGAAACGGCCTCTGGGACGGACGGCACGGGCGCGCCCGTCTCTCTGGCGGGATAGCGCGCTAGGGCAGCCTGCCGGATTTGCGCGGGGAAATCCGCAGGGTTTTGGCAAAATGCAAAATGTTTCCGCCGCGCCCGCGCGCAAGGGTTCCGCCGCGGCAAAATATGTGATATAATACCAATCAGTAGGCTGCAGGCCGCGGTGCGCGAGGCGCCCGCCGCAGGGGTACAATACCAAATTTAGTAGGCCGCAACGCGCGAAGGGAAAAGGAGAGGGATATGGTTAGAAGGATCTTTGTGGAGAAAAGGCCGGGATTTGACGTAGAGGCGCGCCACATGCAGGCGGACCTCGTGGAAAACCTGGGGATGAAGGAATTGACGGGCCTGCGGCTTTTGAACCGGTACGACGTAGCCGGCCTGACGCAGGAAGAGTTCGACGCGGCAAAAGGGACCATCTTTTCAGAGCCGAATGCAGACGTGCTGTATGAGGAAACCTGCCCGCTGGACGGCTTTTTCGTGATTGCGACGGAATATCTGCCCGGGCAGTACGACCAGCGGGCCGACTCCGCCGCGCAGTGCGTCCAGCTGCTCACACAGGGCGAACGCCCGCAGGTCCGCACCGCGCGCATCATCGCGCTGCAGGGCGCCCTATCTGACGCGCAGGTGGAGCGGATTGCACATTATCTCATCAACCCGGTGGAGTCCCGCCGCGCGTCTCTGGAAAAGCCGGAAAGCCTCGACCTGGAAGCGGCCGTGCCGCCGGATGTCGCGCGCGTGGACGGCTTTACCCGCTGGGACGAGGGCGAACTGCGGGACTATTACGGGCGCATGGGCTTTGCCATGAGCTTGGAGGATCTCGCGTTCTGCCAGCAGTATTTCCGCGACACAGAACGCCGCGACCCTTCCGTCACGGAGTTGCGCGTCATCGATACCTATTGGTCTGACCACTGCCGCCACACCACCTTCCTCACGCGCCTTCATTCGATTGAAGTGGAGGACGGTCCGCTCTCCGGCGCCATCCGCGAAGCGCTCGCGCAATATGAGGCTGCCCGCGGCGAGGTTTACGGTGGCGAGGCGGCAACCCGCCCGGTTTCCCTGATGGATATGGCGGTCATTGGTATGAAATTGCTCCGCCGACGCGGCCAAATCCCCGACCTCGACGTCAGCGACGAGATCAACGCCTGCTCCATCGAAGCGCCCGTCGAGGTCAACGGCCGCACGGAGCGCTGGCTGATCCAGTTTAAGAATGAAACGCATAACCATCCCACCGAAATTGAACCCTTCGGCGGCGCGGCGACCTGCCTCGGCGGCGCCATCCGAGACCCGCTCTCCGGCCGGGCGTACGTCTACCAGGCCATGCGGGTCACCGGCTCCGGAGACCCGCGCACGCCCGTAGAGGATACGCTGCCCGGCAAACTTCCCAGCCGCAAGATCACCACCGGCGCGGCTGCGGGCTACAGCTCTTACGGGAACCAGGTCGGCCTTGCCACCGGCCAGGTTACGGAGCTGTATGACCCCGGCTACACCGCCAAGCGCCTGGAGATTGGCGCGGTTATCGGCGCTTCCCCGAAAGAGAACGTCGTGCGCGGCGTCCCCCAGGAGGGCGACGTGATTGTCTTGCTCGGCGGCAGCACCGGCCGCGACGGCATCGGCGGCGCGACGGGCTCTTCCAAGGCGCACACGGAGAAATCCGTCGAGGTCTGTGGCGCAGAGGTACAGAAGGGCAACCCGCCCACCGAGCGGAAGATCCAGCGCCTCTTCCGCAACGCAGAGGTTGCGAGGCTCATTAAGCGCTGCAATGACTTTGGCGCGGGCGGCGTCTGTGTCGCCATCGGCGAGTTGGCCCCCGGCCTGCGCATCGACCTCGACCAGGTGCCGAAAAAATATGACGGCCTCGACGGCACCGAACTCGCCATTTCCGAGTCCCAGGAACGCATGGCCGTCGTCCTCAGCCCGGAGGATGTCGAGCGCTTCTGCGCCGCCGCCGCCGGGGAGAATTTGAACGCGAAGCCCGTCGCCGTGGTGACTGCGGAACCCCGCCTGCGCATGCATTGGCGCGGGGACACCGTGGTGGACCTCAGCCGCGCGTTCCTTGACACCAACGGCGTGACCCAGAACGCGGCCGTGCGCATCGCCGCGCCGGACCCGGACCAGGATTACCGCGAAAAAACGCCGGAATGCCTGCGCGGCCTGCCGCTGGACGAGGCGTTCGCGAAAAACCTCGCCCGGTTGGAGGTCTGCTCGCAAAAAGGCCTTGCAGAGCGTTTTGACGCCAGCATCGGCGCGGCGACGGTGCTCATGCCGTTCGCCGGGACCTACCAGCTCACGCCGGAGGACGCGATGGTCGCAAAATTACCCGTGCCCGGCGGCTTGACGGACGACGCCACCGCCATGAGCTACGGCTATATCCCCGGCATTGCGCGCTTCTCGCCGTTCCACGGGGCGGCCTTCGCTGTGGCGGAGAGCCTCTCGAAACTGGCTGCCGTTGGCGCGGACCCGCTCAGCGCGCGGCTCACTTTCCAGGAATATTTTGAGCGCCTGCACCGCGTGCCGGAGCGCTGGGGCAAGCCCGCCGCCGCGCTGCTCGGCGCGCTCTCTGCCCAGCTCGGCATGGAAATCCCCTCCATCGGCGGCAAAGACAGCATGTCCGGTTCGTTTGAGCAGCTCGACGTCCCGCCCACGCTGGTGAGCTTTGCCGTGGCCATGACCAAGGCTAGCCGCACGGCCTCCGCCGCGTTCCGCTCGGCGGGCAACGTGGCGGTGCTGCTGCCCCTGCCGGTGGACCGCGCGTCCAAATTGCCAGACTGGCCGCGCGTGCGCGAGTTTTACCGCACGTTCCGCACGCTGCTGCAAAACGGCGACGTTGTCTCCGCCTCCGTGGTGAAAGAGGGCGGCGCGGCCGCCGCCGTGGCAAAGATGTGCTTCGGAAACGGCCTCGGCTTCGCGTTCGACTGCGAGTCGCTGGAAGAAACGCTCCTGTTCGCGCCGTTGGCTGGCTCCATTGTGGCGGAATTCGTGCCGGATTCGCCGTTCCTCGCGTCGCTCGATTTCGAAAGCGTCCGCCTCGGCGAAATCCGTGAGGAGGCGGAGATCACTCTGCCGCTGCGCGAAGGGACGAAGCGCCTGCCGCTCAAGGAGCTGGTGCAGGCTTGGGGCGGCACGCTGGAAAAGGTGTTCCCCTCTTTGGCAGAGGAACAGCCGGTGCGCAAGGTCCCGCTTTGGGTGAGCCGCAGCGGCAAGGCTCCGGCCGTCAAAACAGCGCGGCCGCGGGTGTTTATCCCGGTGTTCCCCGGCACCAACTGCGAGTACGACAGCGCCAACGCGTTCGAGCGCGCCGGCGCTGAAACGGAGATCCTTGTGGTGCGCAACCTTTCCGCAAACGATATCGAAGAGACCATCGCCCGCATGGAAGAGGCGATCCGCCGCGCGCAGATCATCATGCTGCCGGGCGGCTTCTCGGGCGGCGACGAGCCGGACGGCTCCGGCAAATTCATCGCCACCACCTTCCGCAACCCGCGCATTGCAGACGCCGTTGCAGACCTGCTGCAGCGCCGCGACGGCCTGTTGCTCGGCATTTGCAACGGTTTCCAGGCGCTGATCAAACTCGGACTGGTGCCCTTTGGCGAGATTACCACGCCGGACGAGGCCGCGCCGACGCTTACGTTCAACACGCTGGGCCGCCACGTCTCCCGCATGGCGTACACGCGCGTGACGTCTGTGAAATCCCCGTGGTTCGCGGGCGTGCAGGCCGGCGACGTGTTCGCGGTTCCGGTGTCGCACGGCGAGGGGCGCTTTGTCGCCAGCGACGCGGTGCTTCAGAAACTGATTGACAACGGGCAGGTCGCCACGCAATATGTCAGCCCGGACGGCGTCCCGAGCGGCTCGATCGCCTGGAACCCGAACGGCTCCGTCTGCGCGGTAGAGGGCATTACCAGCCCGGACGGCCGCATCCTCGGTAAGATGGGCCACTCCGAGCGCAAGGGCGAGCACCTCTACGCCAATGTGCCGGGCGAAAAGGACCAGAAGATTTTCGAGTCCGGCGTCGCGTATTTCCGCTGAACCGTCCTGCTAAAAAGGGCGCCCGGGATCCTGCTGTTGCGGGACCCCGGGCGCTCCGGCGTATTTTTTTGAACCTGCCCCTGCGGGCGCGGATTCAACGGTCGCTGTGGTGCCATTCTTCCCCGCGGAAGATGAGGTCGTCCAGATCGTTCCCGCCCGCGAGGAGAAGACGGTACCAGTCTGCGGATTCGGCAGACCCGGTTTCGTTTTTCCTAATTTCCGGCTCCATGAGCCGCCCCCCTTTCCAATCGACGCTTTTATCATTATATGCGCGTTCATTTAAGAATAGGATAAAAACATTTGAAAATTCCGCGAAAAATTTCGTGGAAAAGAGCCGGACGGTTCCCGCAGCCCGACTGGGCCGGGAGAGGCGCCGGCGAAGGAGAAAAGAACGCGGGCGCGGCCCGCAGGAAGGCTGGCGTTGGCATGAGTGATTTTTTGAAACGGACCTGGGCGGAGATTGACCTCGACGCGATCCGCCACAATTACCGGGAGATCCGCCGGGCGGCGGCCCCGGGCGCGAAAATCTGCTGCTGCGTGAAAGCGGACGGGTACGGCCACGGCGCAGCGTTCGTCTCGCGTGAACTGGAGCGCCTGGGCGCGGACTGGTTTGCCGTCTCCAATTTGGAGGAGGCGATGCAGCTGCGCCGCGCGGGCATTGAACGGCCGATTTTAATCCTCGGCTACACGCCGCCGCAGTGGGCTGGCCGCTTGGCGGAATACGGCGTCGCGCAGGCGGTGTTTTCCGGCAAATATGCGCGGGAACTCTCCGAATGCGCGCAGCGCGAGGGCGTTTCGGTGCTGGTACATATTAAATTGGACACCGGCATGGGACGCATCGGCTTTTTGTACCAGAATTTTGCGCGCGACGCCGCGGCGCTGGACGAGGTGGAGCGCGTTTGCCGCCTTCCGGGGCTCGTCCCCCAGGGGATTTTCACGCATTTCGCCGTCTCCGACGAGGGGGAAGACGGCGCGCGCTACACCATGAGGCAGTACGGGTGCTTCAAAGAAGCGGTGGAGGCGCTGGAGCGCCGCGGCATTGCGTTTGCGCTGCGGCATTGCGCCAACAGCGGCGCCGTGCTGGATTACCCGGAGACACACCTCGACATGGTGCGCCCGGGCATCATCCTCTACGGCCTCCTGCCGTCAGGCAAGGTGCGGAACCGACCCGGCCTCATCCCCGCGATGGAGCTTAAGACGGTCATTTCGCTGCGCAAGCATGTCGAGGCAGGAACCTCGATCAGCTACGGCTGCGAATATGAGGCAAAGACGCCGCGTGACATCGCCACCGTGCCGGTGGGCTACGCCGACGGATATCCGCGCGCGCTGCACGGCCGCGCCGACATGATGGTCTGCGGGAAGCGCGCCCGCGTGGTTGGCCGCATCTGTATGGACCAGCTCATGCTCGACGTCACCGGCATCCCGGAGGCCCAGGAAGGGACCACCGTGACCATCTTCGGCCGGGACCCCGGCGGCGTCACCGCCGCGGAGGTCGCC
>CALWIP010000026.1 GCA_944380775.1 uncultured Clostridia bacterium
CACTGCTGAAAACGCTGGCAAAATCCTTATAACAGGAGAAGAAAAGCAAGGTTTGGTTCACTTAGCCACCTTGCTTTTTCTTTGTCTTAGCTTTATAATATTTTACAGTGTAACAATCAACTTTTTCGGCGCGCTCTGCTAATTCCTTGCCAATCAGAAGGCAAAAAAAGAGGTTATTTTAGCTATAAAACCCTTTTGAATGGATGAGAATGAAACACGAAAAAAGTCTGTAAACGCTTGGGTTTTCTTGTGTTTGGTTACGAAGCGATTAGCAAACTGGGGCGAACTCCTAAGGGTTAGTTGTGAGTTCGATTCTCGCAGGGGGTGCCAGGCCGCAGGGTTTTGCCTGCGGCCTTTTCCTGTCCCAGGCGGCCCGGCGGCTCTTCCGGCAGGAAAAAGCGGCCCCTTCCGGAGAGGGGGCCGCTGTGCGTTTACAGCCGCGAGGCTTCGTCGGCCCGGTGCAGGGCGTAATATTCCCCGTGCAGGTCCATCAGCTCCTGGTGGGCGCCGCGCTCGACGATCTGCCCGTCTTTGAGCACGAGGATGAGGTCCGCGCCGCGGATGGTGGAGAGCCGGTGCGCAATGGCGAGGATGGTGCGCGTGCCGGTCAGGCGGTGGATCGCCTGCTGGATTTGGCGCTCCGTCTCCACGTCGACGGAGGCGGTGGCCTCGTCCAAAATGATGATCGGCGAACGCCGGAGGATGGCGCGCGCAATGGCCACGCGCTGTTTCTGCCCGCCGGAGAGGCGCAGGCCGCGCTCGCCCACCTGCGTTTGGTACCGGTCCGGCATGGCGAGGATATCCTCGTGGATGCCCGCCGCGCGGGCGGCCTCTTCAATTTCCTCCTGGGAGGCGTCCGGCCGGGCGTAGCCGATGTTTTCCGCAATGGTGCCGTTGAAGAGGAACGTGTCTTGCAGCACGGGGGAAATATTGCGGCGCAGGCTTTCCAGCGTCAGCGAGCGGATATCCCGGCCGTCAACGCGGATGCAGCCGGACTGCGGCTCGTAAAAGCGGGAGAGCAGCTGGGTCACGGTGGTCTTGCCCACGCCGGTCTGCCCCACGAGCGCGACCATCTCCCCGGGCCGGCAGGAGAACGAGATGTGCTTGAGCACCGGGACGCCGCTTTCATAGGAAAAACAGACGTCTTCAAACGAGACCGCGCCCTGCGCCTGGCCGAGGTCCTGCGCGCCCGGCAGGTCCCGGATGGCGGGGGGCGTGTCCAAAATGAGCGAGACGCGTTCCGCGCCCGCCAGCGACTGCTGGAAATTCTCCAGCAGCTGCGCCAGGCCGGACACCGGCGCGTAAAACAGCGAGAGGTAGAGTACAAACGCCACAATATCCTCCACGGAAAGCTGGCCGCCGTAGGCGAACAGGCCGCCGAAGAACACCACCAGCACCGTGCCCGCCGAGGAAAGGAACTCCACGCTGGGGTGGAACACGGCGCTGGCGCGCAGCGCGCGCAGCATGGCGCGCACCTGGGCCAGGTTTTTCTCTTGCACGCGGGCGTTTTCTCCCTCCTCCTGGCAGAAGGACTGGATCTCGTGCAAGCCGGAGAGGTTGTCCTGCAATTTGGCGTTCAATTCGCCCATCTTCTTTTGCGAGGCGCGGAAATACGGCCGCACCTTCTTGGCGAACAAAATGCCGGACGCCAGGATCAGCGGGATGGGGCAGCAGGTGATGAGCGCCAGCCGCCAATTGATGGTCAGCAAAATCCCGAGGACGCCGGCAAACGTGACCAGGTTCGTGATCATCTCCGGGATCATATGCGCGTAGAGCAGTTCAAAATCGCGCGTATCGTTGACGACGCGGCTCATAAGGTCCCCCGTCTGTTTGTTGTGGAAAAAATTCAGGTCCAGCGTTTGCAGCTTGGCGTACAGCCGCGCGCGCAGGTCCCCCACCAGGTACCACGCGGCCTTGTGCGCCAGGTAATTGCTGAGGAACCGGAACAACACGCGCGCCAGGTACAGCGCAAGCAAAACGCCCGCAAGCCGGAGCACGGCCGAGAGCGACGCCTCCGTCATGCCGGCCTCCACCAGGCCCGTCATGGAAGACAGCACCTTCGGCGCAGCCAGGTTGACGGCGGTCAGCAGGAAGGTCGAAAGGATGGCAACTAAGTAAAGGCCCTTGTAGCGTCCCGCTTCCTTCGTCAACTTCCAGAGTGTTTTCAATGGTTTTCCCCTCCTCTGCGGCAGGCCCCGCGGCCCCCGTTTCTTGCCTCCATCATACAGGAAACAAGCGAAGAAAGCAAGCGTTTTTCTCCATTGACACCGCGCGGCGGGGGCCTGTATAATGGAACTGCGGAACCCTGCCGGGCGGCCGGGAATCCGGCTGGAACCACGGCTGTAGGATCCCGCCCCGGAGGTTCGTCTTATATTGTAAGGGATCAACTCCCGCCTTCCCGGGAAGCGGGACGGCGGAACAGGGAGGAATCTTTCGATGGTTGTCAAACGGTTGGCATGCGCGGGCGCGGCGCTCGCGTTTTTCCTGCTTTCGGCCTGCGCGCCGGAGGCGCAAGTTTTGAGCGCGCCGGATCAGCTTGCATCGGAGGCGGCGCAGGGCGGCGTGCTGAGCTCTTTTTCCACCACGGATTTGGACGGCAACGCGGTGGACCAGTCGATGCTCGCGGACTACGATTTGACGATGGTCAACGTCTGGGCGACGTACTGCGGCCCGTGCATTGAAGAGATGCCGGACCTCGGCGAACTGGCCGGCGAATACCAGGGCAAGGGCGTGCAGATTGTCGGGCTGGTGTCGGACGTGCTGGATTCGGACGGGACCGTCAACGAGGGCCAGATGGAAACGGCGCGGGAGATTGCCGGCGAAACCGGCGCGGATTACCCGCACCTGATCCCGTCGGAAGACCTCTACGGCGTGCTGTCGCAGATCTACGCCGTGCCCACGACCTTCTTTGTGGACAGCGAGGGCAAGCAGGTCGGCTCCGCCATCATGGCCGCGCGGAGCAAGGAGGACTGGGCCGAGACGATTGACGGCCTGCTCGCGGAGGTGCAGGGATGAGTTTTGTCAAGCGCAACCGCGCGGCGCTGGCCCTGCTGGCGCTGGCGGCGGCCTGCTTCGCGCTCGGCGCAGGGCTCGGGCAGCACGAGACCGTCCTGCGCAAGGCCGTCAACCTCTGCATGGAGTGCATCGGTCTTGGGTAGGGGGAAGATTTTCCAGGCCGCGAAGCGCCACGCGCGCACGCTGGCGCAGCTCGCCTTTGCCGCCCTCTCAAACGGCTACGCCGCCGGGTTTGCCCAGGGCAAGATTTTCCGCGGGGCGGGCAAATTCGCCTGCGTGCCGGGCCTCAACTGCTACTCCTGCCCCGGCGCGGTGGCTTCCTGCCCGCTCGGCTCGCTGCAAGCCGTGCTCACTGGGCGGGAGCATAAGTTCCCGTTTTATGCGCTGGGCTTTTTGCTGTTCTTCGGCGCGCTGTTCGGGCGGCTGGTGTGCGGTTGGCTCTGCCCGTTCGGCCTCGTGCAGGATTTGCTGCATAAAATCCCGGTCCCGAAAAAGCTGCGCCGCCTGCCCGGCGAACGCCTGCTGCGGCTGCTGAAGTACGCGGTGCTCGCGGGGTTTGTCCTCGTCCTGCCGCTCGTGGCGCTGGACGTGGCCGGCCAGGGCCAGCCCTGGTTCTGCAAAGTCATCTGCCCTTCCGGCACGCTGTTCGGCGGCATCCCGCTCCTCGCGTCCAACCCGCCGCTGCGCGCCGCGCTCGGCTGGCTCTTCACCTGGAAGGCCGCCGTCCTGCTCGCGCTTGTGGCGCTGAGCCTGTTCCTCTGGCGGCCGTTCTGCCGCTACCTCTGCCCGCTCGGCGCCATCTACGGCCTGTTTAACCCGGTCGCGGTGGTCCGCTTGCGCATCGACGAGGGGCGCTGCACAGACTGCGGCGCGTGCCGCCGCGCCTGCAAACTGGACCTCGACGTGCGCCGCGCGCCCAACCACCCGGACTGCGTGCGCTGCGGCGGCTGCCGGAAGGCCTGCCCGCACGGGGCCATCTGTTCTGTCAACGCCGCGCCGTCTGGGAAAAAAAGGTTTCTCCAAAAGCCCGGAGGTTCAAAAGGCCCGAATCCAGGGCCGCTCAAAATAAACCGCCCCTGAACAAGCGGCAAAAAAAGATCCGCAAGCCGGTATGGCCTGCGGATCTTTTTTGTGAGCGGCGTACCCCGCGGGCGTTACGCCGGTTGTTTTGCTTCCGCAGCGCTGAGCTTGCGCCAGACCGTGAGGATCATCGTCGTAAAGCAGAGGATGCCGCCGGCGGCGTTGGAGATGGGTTCCGCGAGGAACACGCCGTTGACGCCGAAGCCGAGCTGCGGCAGCAGCAGCGTGAGCGGGACCACGATGACGACCTTGCGCAGCAGCGAGAAAAAGATGGCCTGGCGGGATTTCCCCAGCGCCACAAACGTGGACTGCCCGGAAAATTGCAGCGCCATGAGGAAGAAGCCGAAGAAATAAATTTTCAGCGCGTCCGCGCCGTGCGCGATGACCTCGGGCTGGCTGGTGAACATGCGCATGAAGAATTCCGGCAGCGAGATGACGAGCGCCCACGCCGCGACGGAGTACGCCGCGCCGATGGCCAGCGTAAACAGGATGCCCTTTTTCACGCGGCCATACTCGCGCGCGCCATAGTTAAAGCCGAGCACCGGCTGCGCGCCGCTCGTAATGCCGTTGACGGGCAGGCTCGTGATGTCCCGCACCGAGTTGAGCACCGTCATCACGCCGACGTAGAGGTCGCCGCCCGTGGCGTTCAGCGTCGCGTTGCAGACCACCTGCACCAGGCTGTTGGTCGCCGACATGATGAATCCCGAGAGGCCGAGCGAGCAGATCTCTTTTGTAAGCTTTGGCGAAAAATGAAGGTCCTCGCGCCGCAGCGGGATGATGGCCCGCTTGCCCATGAGGAACCGGACCACCCAGACGGCCGAAACGCCCTGCGAAATGACCGTGGCGATGGCCGCGCCCTTGACGCCCATGTGGAACACAAAGAGGAACAGCGGGTCCAGCACAATGTTGAGCGCCGCGCCGAACAGCGTGGTGCACATGCCCACGCGCGGGAACCCCTGCGCGTTGATGAAGAAATTCAGGCCCGTGCCCACCATGGAAAAGGCGGTGCCGAGCAGGTAATAAGAGAGGTATTCGCTCGCATACGGGTAGGTGTTGTCGCTCGCGCCGAAAAGGTACAAAAGCGGGCGCATGAGCGCATAGCACAGCGCCATAATCCCAATGGAAGAACAAAACAGCAGCCACGCGCTCGCGCCGAGGATCTTGCCGGCGCGTTTTTCGTCGCCCTCCCCGCGCGCAATGGAAAACAGCGGCGAACCGCCCATGCCAAAGAGGTTCGTAAACGCCGTGACCAGCGAGATGACCGGGAACGTGACGCCCACGCCGGTGAGCGCCAGCCCGTCGGAATCGGGCAGGTGGCCGATGTAGATGCGGTCCACCACGTTATAAAGCAGCTGGATGAGCTGCGCAATGGTGAGCGGGACGGCCTGCAAGAGGATATTCTTCCCCATCCCGCCTTTTGAAAAATCATGTTCCAACCGGCATTCCTCCCCACGCCCCGCCCGGCTTTTGCGGAAATCCCCTCCGAGATCAAAAGGGATGTTCAGATTTGATGAACAGAAAGTTAAAAAAGTTAAGATTTGGTTTCATTATACCGCCGCCGGGAGGGCGCGTCAAGCGCGGGCGCGGCGCATTCCGGCAGATTACTACAAATTTGTAACGTGGAAAAACCGCTTCCCCCGTTTTGCTTTGCCGCAAATTGTGTTACAATGAGGGGAACAAACGGGGCCTTTGGCCCCGAAACCTGGGGAAAGAGGGGTTCTCATGACGCAGCAAGCCCGGCGCGGCGCGGCGCGCCTGATCACGCGGATGCGCGGCTTCCGCTATCTCCTGCTTTTGGAAGGGATCCTGGCGGGCGGGGCGGCCGGCCTGACGGTGATCCTCTTCCGCCTGCTGCTGGAACAAGCGGACGCGGTGCTCGCCCGCGCGCTGGCCTTTGCGCGGGAAGCCCCGTGGTTCGCCGCCCTTTGGTTCGTCCTCTTGGCTGCGGCGGCCGGTCTCACCGCGCTGCTGCTCCGCTGGGAGCCGCTCATCTCCGGCAGCGGCATCCCGCAGGTGAAGGGCGAAATGCTCGGCGCGCTGGACCAGCGCTGGTACCGCGTGCTGCTGGCCAAATGCGCGGGCGGCCTGCTCGCCATCGGCTGCGGGCTCTCGCTCGGGCGCGAGGGGCCGAGCATCCAGCTCGGCGCGGTGACGGCCAAGGGGGTCTCCCGCGCGCTGCGGCGCGGCGCCACAGAAGAGCGCTTCCTGCTCACCTGCGGGGCCAGCGCCGGCCTGGCCGCGGCGTTCAACGCGCCGCTCGCCGGGGTGCTGTTCTGTTTGGAAGAGATCCACAAGAATTTTTCCGCCGAGGTGCTGCTCTCCACCATGGCCTCCGCCGTCACGGCGGACCTGCTCTCGCGCCAGGCGTTCGGCCTTACGCCGGTCTTCTCCATCACGGTGGAACAGATGTCCCCGCTGGGCGAATACGGCCACGCGGCCCTGCTCGGCGCGCTGCTCGGCCTGCTCGGCATCCTCTACAACCGCAGCGTCGCGTTCGCGCAGTCGCTCTTTGGCAAGCTGCGCAGCGGCTGGCTGCGGCTGCTGCCGCCGTTCCTGGCGGCGGGCGCGCTCGGCTTTTTGCTGCCGCAGGTGCTCGGCGGCGGCCACGCGCTGGTGGAGGACACCGCCGCCGGGCGCTATGCCCCGCTGTTCTTGTGCCTGCTCTTCGCCGTGAAATTCGTGTTCTCCATGCTGAGCTTCGGCTCCGGCGCGCCGGGCGGCATCTTTTTGCCGCTGCTGGTCCTCGGGGCCACGGCGGGCGGCGCGTACCACGGCGCGGCCCACGCGCTTTGCGGCACGCCGGCGGACCTGCTGCCGAATTTCATCATCTGGGGCATGGCGGGCTATTTTTCCGCCATTGTGCGCGCGCCCATCACCGGCATTGTGCTCATCAGCGAGATGACCGGCAGCTTCCAGCACCTGTTGTCGCTCACGCTGGTGTCGCTGCTGGCCTACCTGGCGCCGGACCTCGCGCGCTGCAAGCCCATCTACGACCAGCTCCTGGACCGCCTGCTTGCGGCGCGCGGGAAGGCCGCGCCGGACGAAGAGGCGGTGCTGTTAGAGGCCGTCGTCGCGTACGGCAGCCCGGCCGTGGGGCGGCTGCTCTCAGAGCTGGCGTGGCCGCAGGGCTGCCTGGCCGTCTCGCTGGAGCGCGGCGGGCACGAGACGGTTCCGTCCGGCCGCACGCGGCTCAGCGCCGGGGACTTGCTGCTGCTGGAGTGCCGCGCCGACCGCGTGCGCGAGGTGGAAACGCTGCTCGACACAACCTGCCGCCGGGTGAAGCGCCGCTGACGCGGGCCGCCCAATTTCGCGAAAATTCACGCGCGGGCAAAACTTTCCCGTTTTGCCGCGCGTCTCTAAGATAAAGCGCCCCTTGCGCGGGGCGTAAGGAGGACTGCTGCCCATGGTATTTTCCAATCTCTTTTTTCTCTGCCTTTTTCTGCCTTTGAACCTCATCTGCTACCTGCTGGCGCGGTCCATCCGGGCAAAAAATGTGGTCATGCTGGTTTTTTCGCTCTTCTTTTACGCGTGGGGCGAGCCGGTGTACATCCTGCTGCTGGTCGGGATGACGTTTTCCTGCTGGTTTTTCGCGCGGTGGATGGACCGCTGCCGCACGCGCGGCGGGGCTAAGGCGGCGCTGGTGTGCGCGCTGGCGGTGTGCCTGGGCCTGCTCGGCGTGTTCAAGTACGCGGGGTTTGCCGCGGGCACGCTGCACGCGCTGTTCGGCTTCCCGCAGACGGTTCCGCAGATTGCGCTGCCCATCGGCATTTCGTTTTACACCTTCCAGCTCATCTCCTACCTGGCGGACGTCTACCGCCGGGAGGTGCGCGCGCAGCAGAAATTCTGGCTGCTGCTGATGTACGTGAGCCTGTTCCACCAGTGCATCGCCGGGCCGATTGTCCGCTACCAGGACGTCAACCGCGAAATCCTCTCGCGCAGCGTGACGCGCGAGGAGGCCGCCTCCGGCGTGACGCGCTTCTCGCTGGGGCTCGCAAAAAAAGCCCTGCTTGCCAACACCTGCGGCGCGCTCGCCGACACGCTGCTGCTCTCGGACGCGGCGCTCTCGAACACGGCGCAGCTGGCGCAGAACGCCGCCGCGCTCGCTTCGCGGCCGGTGCTGGCGCTCTGGGTGGGCATGCTGGCCTACACGCTGCAAATCTACCTCGACTTTTCCGCCTATTCGGACATGGCCATCGGCATGGGCCGGATGATCGGCTTCCACTATAAAGAGAATTTCGATTACCCCTACGCCTCGCGCTCGGTAGCCGAATTCTGGCGCCGCTGGCATATCTCGCTGGGCAGCTTCTTCCGCGATTATGTCTACATCCCGCTCGGCGGCAACCGCCGCGGCCTGGCGCGCACCATTGGCAACCTGTTTGTGGTGTGGTTCCTCACCGGCCTCTGGCACGGCGCGAGCTGGAATTTCGTCCTCTGGGGCCTTTATTTCTTTGTCTTCCTCGTGCTGGAGCGGCTCTTCCTCGGCCGCGTGCTCGAGGCGCTGCCTGCGTTCCTCTCCCGGCTGTACACGCTCGCCGTGGTGTATTTCGGCTGGGTGCTCTTCCGCTTTGAGCAGCCGGCGTACTTCGGCGCGGTGTTTTCCGGCCTGTTCGGCGGCAACGGCAACCCTCTCACCGACTTTGAAACCACCACCACGGTGCTCAACTACGTGTTTTTCCTGGCGTTTGCCGTTTTGGCGGCTTCCCCGCTGGCCAAAAAGCTGGGGCAGGCGCTGCAAAACGGCCCTGCGGGCCTGGCTGCGCTCTACAACGCCGCGCAGGTGGCCGTGCCGCCGCTCTGCCTGCTGCTCTCCACCGCCGCGCTGGTGGGCAACAGCTACAACCCGTTCTTGTATTTCCAATTTTAAGGAGGGGGACGTATGAACCGTTCATCCATGCCCCGGCGTGCGCGCCGGTACCGTTCCCCTGGGGAAAGCGGGCCGAAATACGCGCACCGCGGGGAGGTCAAATTCTGCGGCGTGCGCACCGCCGCCTTCTTCTGCACGCTCGGCGCGCTGTTCGTCCTCGCGCTGGCCGCGCCGCGCCCCACGCATTCCGATTTTGAAAAGCGGGACCTCGCGGAATTCCCCGCTTTTTCGTGGCAGAGCCTTTGGGACGGCTCGTTCTTCGACGGCGTCAACCTCTGGTTCTCCGACACGTTCCCGTTCCGCGACGGGTTCGTCGCCTGGAACGGCGAGCTCAAGACGCTCTACGGCGCCGGGCAGGCCCAGCTGAGCGGCAATGTGGAGCAGGGCGACGCCATCCCGTCCGTGCCGGAACGCCCGCCGGCCAGCGCGCCGGAAACCAGCGCGCCCGAAAGCGCCGCCCCGGAGAGCAGCGCGCCCGAAAGCGCCGTGGAGGAGAGCGCCCCCGAGAGCAGCGCGCCGGAAAGCAGCGCCCCGGCCTCTTCCGTGCCGGAGCCTGCGCCGGAAATCGACGTGACCGGCGAAGTGACGCAGAGCCTCGGCGCGGTGTTGATTGTCGGGGATTCCGCCTACGAATATTATAATTTTTCGCAGGAGGTCGCGAACAATTACCTTGCGATGATTTCCCGCGCATCGGAACGCCTCGGCCCGGACGTGCGGCTCTACGACATGGTCGTGCCGACGAGTATGGACATCCTCCTGCCGGAGAGCTTCCGCGCGGGGCTGAACACTTCCTCGCAGAAGGACGCCATCGCCTATCTCTACGGCTCGATGCCCGCCGCCGTGCGCACGGTGCCGGTATATGACGCGCTCAAGGCGCACGCGGACGAATATGTCTACTTCCGCACGGACCACCATTGGACGGCGCTCGGCGCATATTACGCCTACCGCGAATACGCTGCGCAGGCGGGTTTCACCCCGCTGGAGCTCGACGCGTTCACGGTGAAGGAATTCCCCGGGTTCCTCGGCGCGTTCTACTCCGACACCGGCCGCGCCCCGGCGCTCGCCCAAAACCCGGACACGGTGTTCGCCTACGTCCCGCCCGGGGAGGTCTCCATGACCTTTACGGACCGCGACGGCGCGGAGCACGACTGGCCGCTGATCGCCGACGTGAGCGGCTGGGCCTCTTCTTCGAAATACAATACGTTCATCGGCGGCGACAACCCGTACACCGTGGTGCACAACGCCGCGCGGGACGACGGCTCCTGCTGCGTGGTGGTGAAGGAATCCTTCGGCAACGCGTTCGTGCCGTTCCTCGCGCCGCACTACGAGAACGTCTACGTCATCGACTACCGCTACTGGAACGGCGACCTCGCCACGTTCGTGCAGGGCGCAGGGGCAAAGGACGTGCTGTTCCTCAACAATATTTCCGCTACGCGCAACGCGTCGCTGGTCTCGCGCATGCAGGCCATTGTGGGCTGAACGCCCGGCCCGGTCCCGCAGGGGCCGGGCCTTTTTGCGCCCCGCGCTTGCAAATCTGGAACAGAGCGGTTAGAATAAATCCGGGGGCCGCCTGGTTTGGCGCGCCCGACGGAAAAGGGAGTGTTTGCAGATGAAAAAAGCCTGCATTTTTGACCTTGACGGGACCGTGGCGGACACGCTGGGGTCCATTGTCTTTTACGCAAATTCCGCGCTGCGCGAATGCGGCTACCGGGAAATCCCGGCCGGGCGCTACCGCTATTTGGTCGGCAACGGCGCGGACCGCCTGATGCGCGGCATGCTCGGGGAGGTGTCGCCCGGTTTTTCCGAGGAAGACGTCCGCGCGCTGCGCGCGGTGTACGACCGCCTGTACGAAAGCGGCCCGATGTACCTGGTGAAACACTACCCCGGCTTGCCGGAGGCGCTCGCCGCGCTGCGCGCCGCGGGCGTGCGGCTGGCGGTGCTCTCGAACAAGCCGGACAACGTAGCGTGCAGCGTGGCCTCCCAGCTCTACCCGGAGGGGACGTTCGCCGTCTGCCACGGCCAGCGCGCCGGCATCCCGCGCAAGCCCGCCCCGGACGGCGCGCTGCTGCTGGCGGGGGAGCTCGGCGTCCTGCCCGGGGACTGCCTGTATATCGGCGACACCGACGTGGACATGGAAACCGGCCGCGCCGCCGGGATGGAGACGGTGGGCGTGCTGTGGGGGTTCCGCGACCGCGCGGAGCTGGAAGCGCACCGCGCCGCGCACATCATCTCGTCACCGGAGGAGCTTTTGCCGCTCGCCCTCGGATGACGCGCGAAAAAGCTTGTTTCCTTTCCCGAAATGACGTATAATAAAGGGAAATACGGAGCAAACGAGGGAGGCTTCTCCCTGGAAAGGAATATTCCTATGAGGATCGACACCCTGCTGCGCCGGGACCGCGTCACCTTCTCCTGTGAGCTGTTCCCGCCGAAAGTCGGCGCGGACCTCGCGCACGCCAAGACCATTGTGCGGGAGATTGCCGCGCTCAAGCCGGACTTCATCAGCGTGACCTACGGCGCGGGCGGCGGCACGTCCAAGCGCACCGTCGAAATCGCCGCCGACATCCAGAGCTACGGCATCCCCGCCCTCGCGCACATGACCTGCATCGCGGCGGACCGTGCGCACGTCGCCTCCATGATGCAGAACCTCTCCCAAAACGGGATTGAGAATATCCTCGCGCTGCGCGGGGACCGGCCGCAGGACGCGGATTTCGTCCCCTCCGCCGAATACCGCTACGCGAGCGACCTGGTGGAGGATGTCGCCGCGCGCGGCGAATTCTGCATTGGCGCGGCGTGCTACCCGGAGGGGCACGTCGAGTGCGAGCACCAGGAGGAGGACCTTGAGCACCTCAAGCACAAGGTGGACTGCGGGTGCAGCTTTTTGACCTCGCAGATGTTTTTTGACAACAACGTCTTTTACAATTTCCTCTACCGCGTGCTGAAAAAGGGCATCACCGTGCCGGTCATCGCGGGGATTATGCCGGTGATCAACAGCCGCCAGATCCGCCGCTCGTGCGAGCTCTCCGGCGCGAAGCTGCCGCCGCGCTTCCGCGCGATTACCGACAAATTCGGCGACGACCCCGCCGCGATGCGCCAGGCCGGCATCGCCTACGCGATGGAACAGATCATCGACCTCGTCGCCAACGGCGTGAACCATATCCATTTGTACACGATGAACCGCCCCGACATCGCGCGGGAGATTGTCGGCAACCTCTCGGAGATCATCCGGTGAGGGCGCTGCGCATGCCGGAAACCGAGGCGCTGCGCTACCTCGGCGTAAAACGCGGCCGCGAGGACGCGCGCACGCTGGCGCTGGTGCGGGATTGCGCGCGGGAGCTGGAGGCGGCCGCTTCCCCGCGCTGGACGGCGCAGGCGCTGCCGCTCTCGTTTGCGGCGGGCGGGGTGTCGCTCGGCGGGCTCTGGGTCCCCTCGGAACAGCTTGCCCGCCGCCTCTGCGGCTGCCGGGAGGCCGCGCTCTTCGCCGTGACGCTCGGCCCGCAGCCGGACCTGCTGCTGCGCCGCTACGCCGCCGTGGACATGGCCCGCGCCGCCGTCTTGCAGGCGTGCGCCGCCGCGCTGGCGGAAGACCTCTGCGACGCCTGCCAGGAAGAGCTGGACGCCGAAGCGGCCCCGCGCGGGCTGCGCACCGGCCGCCGCTACAGCCCCGGCTACGGGGATTTCCCGCTCACCCTGCAAAAAGCCCTGCTCGCCCGGCTGGACGCGCCCAAACGCATCGGCCTGAGCGCCACCGCCGCGATGGCGCTCGCGCCGTCGAAATCGGTGACGGCGGTGGCGGGCCTGTTCCCGCGGGCGCTGCCGCAGGAGCGCGGCCCCGCCTGCGCAGGCTGCGCGGACCGCGCCTGCCCCTACCGAAAGGAGGAAGCATGATGGACCTGACCCAAGCGCTGGGCAAACGCCTGCTTTTTGTTGACGGCGCAATGGGAACCCTGCTGATCGAGCGGGGCCTGCACGCCGGGGAAGCCCCGGAAACCTGGAACCACACGCACCCGGAGGAAGTGGAGGCCATCCACCGCGCGTACCTCGACGCGGGCTGCGACATCCTCACGGCGAACACGTTCGGCGCAAACCGCTACAAGCTCGAAGGCCGCCCCGTGCGGGAGACCGTGGAGGCCGCGCTGGAGCTGGCCAAGCGCGCCCGCGGCGGCCGCCCCGCATGGATTGCGATGGACATCGGCCCCACGGGCCGCCTGCTGCGCCCTTCCGGCGACCTCGATTTTGAAGAGGCGTACGAGGCGTTCGCCGAGGCGGCGCAGGCCGGGGCCGCGGCGGGCGCGGATTTGATGCTCATTGAAACGATGAGCGACACCTATGAGATGAAAGCCGCCGTTCTGGCCGCCAAGGAGACCGGCCTGCCGGTGTTTGCCACCATGGCGTTTGACCAGGGCGGCCACCTGCTCACCGGCGGCGGCGTGGACGCCGCCGTGGCGCTGCTCGAGGGCCTGGGCGTGGACGCGCTCGGCATGAACTGCGGCATGGGCCCCGCGCAGATGCTCTCGCTGCTGCCGCGCCTGCGGGAGGCCGCCTCGCTGCCGCTGATGATCTGCCCGAACGCGGGCCTGCCGCGCCGCGAAAACGGGCGCGACTGCTACGACGTGCCGCCGGAGGAATTCGCCGCGGCGCTGCGCCGCATGGCGGAAGGCGGCGCGTGGGTTTTGGGCGGCTGCTGCGGCACCACGCCGGGGCATCTCGCCGCCGCACGGCGCGCCTGCGCCGGCCTTTCCCCGCTGCCGCTGGAACCGAAACGCCGCACGGTCGTTTCCTCCTACACGCACGCGGTGGCGCTCGGCGAACATCCCGTCATCATCGGCGAACGCATCAACCCCACGGGCAAAAAGCGCTTCCAGCAGGCGCTGCGCGAGGGGGACCTCGAATATCTCCTGCGCGAAGGCGTCACACAGCAGCAGAACGGCGCGCAGATCCTCGACGTAAACGTCGGCCTGCCCGGCCTGGACGAGAAATCCCTGCTTTGCCGCGCCGTGGAGGGCCTGCAATCCGTTTGCAGCCTGCCGCTGCAAATCGACACCGCGGACCCCGGCGCGATGGAGGCCGCCATGCGCCGCTACAACGGCAAGCCGCTGCTCAACTCGGTGAGCGGCAAGGAAGAAAGCATGCGCCGCGTGTTCCCGCTGATGAAGCGCTACGGCGGCGTGGCGGTGGCGCTCACGCTCGATGAAAACGGCATCCCGGGGACGGCGGAGGGCCGCTTCGCCATTGCGGAAACCATTGTCCGCACAGCGGAGGCGCACGGCATTGGGCGGGAAAACCTCGTCATCGACGTGCTGGCCATGACCATCAGCGCGGACCAATCTTCCGCGCGCACCGCCCTGGACGCGCTGCGGCTTGTGCGCGGGCGGCTCGGCGCGGCGACGGTGCTCGGCGTCTCCAATATTTCGTTCGGCCTGCCGCAGCGGGAGGCGCTCAACGCGGCGTTCCTGCTGCTGGCGCTGCAAAACGGCCTGAGCGCCGCCATCCTCAACCCGAACGCCGAGGCCATGCGCCGCGCCTTCGACGCGTACCGCGCGCTCACTGGCGACGACCCGCAGTGCCAGGACTACCTGGCGCGCTACGCGGGGCAGGCGGCGCAGCCTGCCCCAGCGCCGCAGGAGACGCCCACGCTGCGGGAGGCCGTGCGCCGCGGCCTGCGCGAGGCGGCGGCCCGGGCGGCCCAGGCCGGGTGCGCGAACCGCGCGCCGCTCGACCTCATCCAGGAAGAGCTGGCGCCGGCGCTGGACGAGGTGGGCAAGGGCTTTGAGGCCGGCACGCTCTTTTTGCCGCAGCTTTTGATGAGCGCTGAAGCGGCGAAGGCCGCCTTTGAGGTGCTGCGCGGGCAAATGCGCGGCGAAGGTGGCGGCGCGCGCGGCGTGATTGTCCTCGCGACGGTGCGCGGGGATATCCACGACATTGGGAAGAATATCGTCAAAGTGCTGCTGGAAAATTACGGCTACCGCGTGGTGGACCTCGGCAAGGACGTTCCGGCAGAGGACGTGCTGCGCGCCGTACGGGAGCACCATGCGCCGCTGGCGGGCCTCAGCGCGCTGATGACCACCACCGTGGCCAGCATGGAGGAAACCATCCGCCTGCTGCACGAGCGCGCGCCGGAGTGCAAGGTGATGGTAGGCGGCGCGGTGCTCACGGCGGAAGACGCGGCGCGCATCGGCGCGGATTTCTATTCGCCGGACGCGATGGGTTCCGTGCGCTATGCGAACCGCCTGTTTGGAAATCTGCCGTCTGGAGGGGACTCATGGCAAGAAAGATCCTGTTCTGCGCGTCGACCGTCTCCCATTTGACGCGCTTCCACCTTCCCTACCTGCGGGAGCTGCGCAACCGCGGTTTTGAGGTCTGGGCGGCCGCGCCGGGCGCGCGGGAAATCCCCTACGCGGGGCGCTGCGTGGACCTGCCGCTGCGCAAGAGCATGGCCAGCCCGGAAAACCTGCGCGCCGTGCGCCAGCTGCGCGCCCTGCTGCGCGAAGAGGAATTCACCGCGCTGAGCCTGCACACCGCGCTGGCCTCCGCCGTGGCGCGCGCCGCCGCGCTTCCGCTGCGCCGCCGCCCGCTGGTGCTCAACGTGGTGCACGGCTACCTGTTCGGCGAAGAGAGCGGCGCGGGCCGCTGGAAATACCTGCTGCCGGAAAAGCTCTGCGCGGCGGTGACGGACCTCACCGCCGTGATGAACGCGGAGGACCTGCGCCTGGCGCAGAAATACCGGCTGGCGGGGCACGGGGCGCTTTGCAGCATCCCCGGCATGGGCGTGGACCAGTGGAAATTCCGGCCGATGCCCGCGCTGGAGCGGGCCGGCGCGCGCGCGGCGCTGGGGTTCCATGAGGACGACGCCGTCGCCATGTACGCGGCGGAATTTTCCCCGCGGAAAAACCAGGCGGCGCTGCTGCGCGCCTTTGCGCTGGCCGCCGCAGACTGCCCGCGCCTGCGGCTCATCCTCGCGGGGGACGGCGCGCTGCGCGAGGAATGCCGCGCGCTGGCGCAGTCGCTCGGCGTGGCGGACCGCGTCGAGTTCCCCGGGCAGCTTGCCGCCATGGAGCGCTGGTGGCCGCTCTGCGACTTTGCGGTCTCCAGCTCGCGCAGCGAGGGGCTCCCGTTCAACCTGATGGAGGCCATGTCGTGCGGGCTGCCCGTGGCCGCCACGCGCGTGAAGGGGCACGTGGACCTGGTAGAACACGGCAGGACCGGCTTTTTGTGCACGCCCGGCGCAGACGCCGAACTGGCGGCCGCGCTGCGGGAGCTGGCACGGTCGCCCGCAATGCGGGAGCGCATGGGCCAGGAGGCCGCCCGGCGGGCGGAGGCCTGGAGCCTGGAGCGGGTGTTCCCCCAGGTGATGCAGACTGTTTACGGAGCGCTGTTATGATTAAAAAAAGCAAAACCGCCCTCACGGCGCTGCTGGTGACCGCCGACGCGGCGGTGCTCGCGCTTTCCATGACGGGGGCGTATCTGTTCCATTTTACGTTTTACACCGGCGACGGCTACATCACCCTGCCGTATTATTTACAGCTCACGGCGCTGTTGATCCCGGTCTATTTTATCCTTTATCATTATTTCGGGATGCACGACGCCTACCGGTTCAAATCGATCATTGCGGAATCGGCCAAATGCGTCAAAGCGAACGCCGCGGGCGTCATTTTCATCCTGGTCTATTTGTTTTTGGTCAAGGAAGTCCATGTCTCGCGCATGGTCATCGCGCTGTTTGCATGCGCGAACACGGCGCTTTGCACGCTGGTGCGCATCGGCCTGCGCAACCTGCTGCGCTACCTGCGCAAAAAAGGCTACCACATCAAGCGGCTGCTGCTGGTTGGGTGGAACGACGTTTCCGCCGAATTTTGCAAAAAGGTGCGCGCGAACCGCAACCTCGGCTACCAGATCATCGGGTACCTGAACCCGCAGCCCGTGCCGGAGGCCGCGCTCCCCTACCTTGGCCCGCTGGAGCGCCTGCCGGAGGCGCTGCAGGGCAGCGACCTGGAAGAGGCCGTCGTCTCGCTGGACGAGCGGGACATTTCGCGGCTCAGCGAGGTCATCGACGCGTGTGAAAAGGAGGGCGTCAAATCCTGCCTGCTGCCGTTTTACACGAAATACCTGCCGACGCGGCCGTCCATCGACGAGCTGGAAGGCCTGCCGCTCATCAACCTGCGGCGCATCCCGCTGGACAACCTCGGTTCCGCGTTTTTGAAGCGCGCGTTCGACATCGCGGCCTCGGCCCTGGGCCTGGCGGCGCTCTCGCCGCTGCTGCTGGCCACGGCCATCGGCGTGAAGCTCTCGTCGCCCGGCCCGGCCATTTACAAGCAGGAGCGCATCGGCCGCGGGCGGCGCGTGTTCACGATGTATAAGTTCCGCTCGATGGGCGTGCAGACCGACGGCAGCGACATGACCACCTGGGGGACGGCGGAGGACGAGCGGCGCACAAAGTTCGGCGAATGGATCCGCAAGCTGAGCATTGACGAGCTGCCGCAGCTGTTCAACGTGCTGCGCGGCGACATGAGTTTGGTCGGGCCGCGTCCGGAGCGGCCGTATTTTGTCGAAAAGTTTAAGGAGGAGATCCCGCTCTACATGCTCAAGCACCTGGTGCGGCCCGGCATCACCGGCTGGGCGCAGGTGAACGGCTGGCGCGGCGACACGTCCATTGAAGAACGCATCAAATGCGACCTCTTTTATATTGAAAACTGGACGTTCCTCCTCGACGTCAAAATCCTGTTCCTCACCGTTTGGAAAGGATTCCTCAACAAAAGCGAGCGCTAGCGCGTCGGGGAATATAAAATGAATTACGCCCGGTATTTAGACCGAAATCTAAATACCGGGCGTTGTTCTTTTCTTCTGCCTGTTCTCTCGCACCGGACACCCGGGCCATGTGTGTTACATCATGGTCGTGATGCGGGCGTACACGGGACCGTCCCGCGCCGGGGTGAGGCCGACGCTAGGAGGCCGCGATGCGCGGCGCGCCCTCCGCAGGAGCCGCAATGCGCGGGGTAAATTAAGCGGCTTCGCGCGCGATGATCTCGTTGACCTTGTCGTCGATGTTTTTCAAGGACTGCTCCACGGTCTGCTGGCCGTCGTAGCAGAGCTGCAACTCGGCGTTGAAGATGGAGCCCGCTTCGGACGCAGCGCCGGAAGCGTTGAGGTCGATGCAGGATTGCAGGAACCGGTAATCCGCCGCGCGGAAGAAGTAATCCAGCGTGAGGTCCTCGCCGTAGGGCAGCAGGGCCGGGTCATAGAGATCCTTGGTGACCGGCATGTTCAGGCCCGCCTCAAAGGAGCTCATGCAGCTCTCCGGCTGCAAGGAATACGCGAGGAACGCGTTGACGGTCTCCGGGTACTCCGTGTTGGCGCTCACCATCGTGACGCCCGGCAGGAACGGGTCGACCGGATCGACGCCTTCTTTGACCGGCATGTCGATGTAATCCCACTCAAACGGGATCTGGCTGTTGTCTTCGCCGTACAGGCTGTTGATGGTCCAGTAACCCGCCGGGTACATGGCAATCTGGCCGGTGATGAACAGGCGCTCGGTGTCGATGCCCGCGCTGGTCGTCATCGCCGGGGACGGCGCATAGCCGTTCAGGCAGGCGTTGGTCAGCATGGTGATGGCGTCGATGGTGCCCTGGTTCGTGGACCAGCAGGACTGGCCGTCCTGGAAGAACTCGCCGCCAAAATTGCCGATGAAGTTGAAATAGTCCGCGTTGTAGACGGTAACCGCCAGCGCGTAGTATTCCGTGCGGCCGGTGGATTCGTCAACCTTGGTCAGCTGCGGCAGCAGCGCCTCGAGGTCTTCCATCGTCCAGCCGTCTTTTGGGATATCGACGCCCATTTCGGCGAAGATGTCTTTGTTGATGGCCATGTTGTACGGGTCAATGGAGCTGACCAGGCCGTAATATTTGCCGTCGTACATGCCGCAGTCCAGGCAGGCCTGCGGGATGGTCGCCACAAGGTCCGGGTACTGCTCCATGAACGAATCCAGCGTCATGCTCACCGGGGCCATGCGCGCAATGTTCTGCGCCGTTGCGCCAAACGTATCCGGCAGGTCGTTCGCCGCGGCCAGGGTCTGCAACTTCAAATAATAGTCGCTGGGGATGTGCATGAATTCCACCGTCGCGTTCGGGTAGGTCTCCGAGAACGCGGCGCAGAATTCTTCCTTCTGCTGGCGCTCGCCCTCGTCGCCCCACATCGCGTACTGGATGGTCCCCGTGATGCTCTCCGGGTCAATTTCACCGGTGGAGCCGCCTTCTTCGCCGCCGCTCTCTTCGCCGCCGGCGCTCTCCGCCGTGGAACTGGCGGGCTCTTCGGGCGGCGTTTCACTGGCGGTTTCGCCGCCGCTGCACGCCGCAAACATCGTGCAGAACAACGCCGCCGTCAAAAGTAGGGATACTGCCTTTTTCATGTCGTTCACTCCTTTTTTTCTTCGGTCTGCGTTTTTTATTCTCATCCCGGCCGCATCCGGAAGCAAATCCTTCCCGCCACATCCCGTGGCCGGACGCCGCCGGGGAAGAACCTCATTTTCCCCCTTTCGAGTCCCCGGTCCCGCCGTCCCCGTTTCCCTGGGCGGGGGCGGCAGTCCGTCTCGTAGGGCAACTCTCACACAGCCCGCGCGTGCGGAGGCAAGAAACACATCGGAAAGCTCTGCCGCGGTGTCCGGCCGGGCAGTGCTTTCACGCAGTACTGTGTGAAAGCGAAAAGAGAAAAATAAATAGAAGCAACACGGCGGCAAGCGGGGCGCCGCGCCAAAGCCCGGCGCCCTTTCCTTGCCTATTGTATTTCCGCGGCCCGCCCTCCGCAGGAGCGGACACTCAACCCTCGTGTTCCACTGCGGGACTTTCCGCGGGCGCAATCATGTCCGTTTTTCTGCGCGGCGAGGCCGACTTTGGAGGCCGCAATGCGCGGCGTAATGCAGGCTTAGCCTGCCGCGGCCCGTCCTCCGCAGGAGCGGATGAAAAAATTATGCGCCGCGGGCGACGATTTCGTTGACCTTGTCGTCGATGTTCTTCAGGGATTCTTCAACGGTCTGGTCCCCGTCGTAGCAGAGCTGCAGCTCCGCGTTGATGATGGAGCCCGTCTCGGACGCGACGCCCGTGGCGTTCATCTCAAGCACGGAATCCGGGAAGCGGTAATCCGTCGCGCGGAAGAAGTAATCCAGCGTGAGGTCCTCGCCGTACGGGACGAGCGACGGGTCGTGCAGGTCTTTCACGCCCGGCAGCGAAAGGCCGGACTCAAACGAAGACATGGTGTTCTCCGGCTCCAGCTGGTAGGCCAGGAACGCGTAGACGGTCTCCGGGTACTCCGTGTCCTTGCTGACCATGATGCCGCCCGGGACATACGGGTCGACCGGCTCGACGCCTTCCTGCACCGGCATGTCGATGTAGTCCCACTCGAACTCAATCTGGCTGTTGTCTTCGCCGTAGAAGCTGTTGATGGTCCAGAACCCGCCCGGGAACATGGCAATGTTGCCGGTGATGAACAGGCGCTCGTTGTCGAGGCCGGCGCTCGTGGTGATGGCCGGGGACGGCGCGTAGCCGTTCAGGCAGGCGTTGGTCAGCATGGTGATGGCGTCGATGGTGCCCTGGTTCGTGGACCAGCAGGACTGGCCGTCCTGGAAGAATTCGCCGCCATAGTTGCCAATAAAGCAATAGTAGTCGCAGTTATATACCGTAACCGCCAGCGCGTAATGCTCGGTGCGGCCGGTGGATTCATCGACCTTGGTCAGCTGCGGCAGCAGCGCCTCGAGATCGTCCATCGTCCAGCCGTCTTCCGGGATGTCGACGCCCATTTCGGCGAAGATATCCTTGTTGATGGCCATGTTGTACGGGTCAAACGCGTTGGTCAGCGCGTAATACTGCCCGTTGTACATGCCGGAATTCAGGCACGCGGACGAGAGGCTCTCGATGAGGTCCGGGTTTTTCTCAATAAAATCATCCAGCGTCATGCAGGCGGGCGCCATGCGCGCAATGTTCTGCGAGGTCACGTTGAACGTGTCCGGCAGGTCTCCGGCGGCGGCCAGGGTCTGCAATTTCAAATAATAATCGCTGGGGATGTGGACGAATTCGACGGTTGCGTTCGGATATTTTTCGCTGAAGGACGCGCAGAATTCCTCGTTGTGCTGGCGCTCCAGCTCGTCGCCCCACATGGCGTATTGAATGGTGCCGGTAATGCTCTCCGGGTCCGTTTCAGAGACGCTCTGCCCGCCTGCGGGCTCTTCCGCGCTCTCGGTCCCCTCTTCGCCGGCGCTTTCCGCAGCGGAACTAGCGGGCTCTTCGGGTGTTTCACTTGCGGTCTCGCCGCCGCTGCACGCCGCAAGCGCCGTGCAGGCCAAAAT
>CALWIP010000027.1 GCA_944380775.1 uncultured Clostridia bacterium
TGGCCTGGGCGCGGCCGGAGGCGGCCTCTTCTTGCGGTATGGGGGCGCCGGCTTCCTGTTTTACGCATGCGTCATGGCGCCCGGCGCTTTTGTCGCGCTGTGCGCGCTTCTGCTTGCGGCGGAGGAGGGCTGCCGGCTCTCTTGGCGCGTGCTGCGCCTTTGCTGGCGGGCCGGCGCGGGAGAGGCGCAGCCGCTGGAGCTGCGGCGGTACGGTTCGCGCTTCGGCGTGGTCCTGTTGCTCTGCGCTGCGGCGGCGGGACTGGATACCCTGCTTGCGGTCTGCGTTGCGGGCCAATTTTCGTTTTGATTGAGGGGAATGGATGGTGGCGGCTCAAAAGAGGAAAGAGCTTCAGGGATTTTTGGAGTATCTCGCGAAAAAAAGGTCTGCTTCACAAAACACCCTGGATTCCTACGGCAGGGATCTCTGCCATTACCTGGATTATCTGGAGGAATCCGGGGCCGGCAGCCCGTTTTCCGCAACGGAAGAAACGCTGCGCGGCTATCTGGAGCACCTAGACGGCCTGGGGCGCTCCCATGCGACGGTGATGCGCTGCCTCTCTTCCATCCGCTGCTATTATCAATATTTGGAGGAAAACAATCTTGTTTCCGGCAACCCGGCGCATGCGCTGCGGCTGGAAAAAACGCCCTCCAAGCTCCCGTTGATTCTCAGCAGCCGGGAGATTGGCCTGCTGCTGGAGCAGCCCGATGCCAGCGAGCCGAAGGGCTGCAGAGACCGGGCCATGTTGGAGCTGCTCTACGCCACAGGAATCCGGGCGTCGGAGCTGGTGTGCCTGAACGTAGAGGATGTCAACCTGCGCGCCGCCTTGCTCTACTGCCGGAGCGCAAAGCGGGAGCGGACGGTTCCAATCTATCCCACGGCGGTGGCGGCGGTGGCAGAGTACCTCTCCCGGGTGCGCGGCATTGCGCCGGGGGAGGCCAGGGGACAAGCCCTGTTCACTAACTTAAACGGGAAGCGCCTCACCCGCCAGGGCTTTTGGAAAATCGTCAAAGGCTATGCCGAGCAGGCGCACATTGCAAAAGAGATTACCCCGCACACGCTGCGGCATTCCTTCGCCCTGCACCTGCTGGAAAACGGCGCAGAGCTGAAGGACATCCAGGCCATGCTGGGCCACGCCGACATTTCGTCGACACAGGTCTACGTTCGCCTGATGAACGAACATGTCAAAGAGGTCTACCGCAACTGCCACCCCCGCGCCAAAATTGTCTGATGCGGGGGGACCAGAAGGAAATATGATGAGGAGTTGATACCATTGGCTTTTAGCTTTTTTGGCAATTATTCCAAGCCGGGTCCCGGCGTAAGTAAAGACGAGCCGCCCAAACCGGCATTTTTCCGGTTCTGGTCCATCATTGGGCGCAAATGGACGAAATTCATCCAGCTCAACTGGCTGTTCTTGCTCGGCGTGGTGGTTGCGGTGCTGTTGTTTGCCGCCATCAACCGGATTACTCCGCTCGTGGCGGTTTGCGCGCTGCCGGTGATCCTGTTGTTCCCGTGGTGGGGCGGCTTGGCGTATGTGACGCGCAACTATGCCCGCGAGGAACACGCTTTTGTGTGGGCGGATTACCGCGACGCAGTCAAGGAGAATTTCGGCAAGCTGCTCATCAACGGCGTTGTTGTGTATGCCCTTTCGTTTGTGATGGTTTACGCCATCCAGTTTTATTTTGCACTGCTGATGAATAACGACGGGAATTGGATGTATTATATTCCGTTGGCATTCAGCGTCGCAATTGCGCTGATTTTCCTGTTTGCGCAGTACTACATCCCGCTCATGGTTGTCACATTTGACCTCAAGCTGCGCCATGTCTATAAAAACGCCTTCATTTTTGCCATTGTCGGCCTGGGGAGAAACCTTCTCCTGACGTTGTTCCTGGTGGTGTGGATTGCGCTGCATGCGCTGGCGTTTTACTTAACCGGCTGGCCGCTGCTTCTGGCGCTGTTGCTGTTCTTGCTCTTTGATTTTTCGGGGATCAGCTTTTTGATCAATTTTGCCACCTACCCGCTCGTCGAAAAGATGATGATCAAGCCATATTACGAAAAACAGGCGGCAGAAAAAGAGGCGAAGGAAGCGGCAAAACACCCGGTTTTGGAGAGTGAAGCCGCGCAGGAGGAGCCGGAGGAAGACGAGGAAGACAAGCCCGAATATGTCTTTGTCAACGGCAAGCTGGTTAGACGGACCCGCGTGGACGACGATGAGGACGGGCAGGTCTTTGAAGACCGCACATAGCAGAAAATAACAGTTAGAAAAATCCGCCGGAGTTTCCCCAGGGGGACGCTCCAGCGGATTTTTGCTGTCGTTTTGGAGATTAGAAGATTTCCCAGTAGGCGGCAAAATAGGGTGGGAGTTCGCTTCCGCCTCCGAAATCGTGGACCTCTCCGGTGATCAGGTCCCGGGCGCGGCCCGCGTTCGCGTTAAAATGCGCGTGATAGGGTTCGCCGCTGGCATTGACCGCCACAAGGACGCGTTCGCCCTCAAACGCGCGCTCAAAAATAAATTGCTGGTTGGTGAGCAGGAGCGTGTGGTAATCGCCGTAGCAGAGTGCGCGGCTGTTGCGGTGTGCGTTTGCGCACGCAGCAATCCAAGCGGTGAGCTCGTTTTCTTGGGGATGGTCGAAACAAGGCCGCAGCGCATCGTCCCCCTGGTGCTTTTCGCCGGGCGCGCCCCACTCGCTGCCGTAATACAGGCACGGAATGCCCGGCATGCCGATCATAAGCGCGTAGATCAGCGGGAGATGGCGCGGTTCTTTCAGGATGCTGGCAACGCGTGTGACATCGTGATTGTCTACGAAATTGAGCAGATGCGCGCCGCGGTAGAGCGTCCAATTTTCCGGCCCGAATTGGCGCTGAAGCGAATGGCCAATCTCGAACAGATTCATCGAATTAAAGCTGGAGTACAGGCCCTTGTAGCATTCATAGTTGGTGGCGCTGTGGGCCATTTCCGCGCCCATAATCTGCTTGTAGTCGCCGCCGAGGATTTCTCCCACCAGGAAAAACTCCGGCTTGAGCCCGCCGCAGAACGAGCGCAGGCGCTGGAGGAAGTTGCGGTCCAGGCAATATGCGACATCCAGCCGCAGGCCGTCAATGTCAAAGTCCCGAACCCAGCCGCGGATGCAGTCGAATAAATAGGAGACCACGGCGTCGTTTTGCAAATTTAATTTGACCAATTCATAATGGCCTTCCCAACCCTCATACCAGAGGCCGTCGTGATAGGCGTTGTCGCCGTCAAAACGGATGTGGAACCAATCCCGGTAGGGGGAATCCCAGCGCTTTTGCAGCACGTCCTGAAAAGCCCAGAACCCACGGCCAACGTGGTTGAACACGCCGTCCAGAACCACTTTGATCCCCGCTTCATGCAAAGCGCGGCAGACCTGTACAAAATCCTCGTTTGTGCCGAGCCGGCAGTCCACGCGGGTGTAGTCGCGGGTGTCGTAGCCGTGACGGTCTGAATCAAACACAGGAGAAAAATAAACTGCGTTCGCGCCGGTACGCAAGATGTGCGGAATCCAGTCCTTGACCTTCAGAATGCGCGGGACGGTCTGGCCGTCGTTTTCACGCGGCGCGCCGCAAAACCCCAGCGGATAGATTTGATAAAATACGCTTTCATACGCCCACATGGGACATCGCTCCTTCAATTTTAAGGGTTCTGCACAGAGGCCTGCGGGTCCTCCAGGTAAGGGAGGAGGACCCGGTACGCCTCCAGCAGGCTGGAATACGAATAATAACGGCAGTTGGCCGGGCTGGTGGAAGGGAGGGGGATTGCTGCCCGCCGCAGCGTTGGTTGGCAAAGGCGGCGGTAAAGTTGAGCGGCCTTTGCGCCCGTTGTAAAGATGGCGCGGATGGGGCTGGCAGAAAGGACCTGCTCCAGGTTGTTTGGCACGGGGTCCCGGATGCTCCCGTCGTCCGCGCCGGTAATCCGGCAGGAGCGCAGCACGTCCCAAAGCGCAATATGCCTACGCAGCAGGAATGCGCGCCGCGCCTCGTTGGTCCCGGGGTCCTCTTCGCCCCACAAGGCGGGGACAATTTTCCAAAACCGGTTTTGCGGGTGGCCGTAATAAAAGCCGGTCTCCCGGGATTTTGGAGACGGCATCGTCCCGAGGATCAAAATCCGGGAGGAGGCGTCATAAATAGGTTCTAACGGATGGGAAATCTGTTCCATCGATTTCTTCCTTCCAACGAACCGCTGCCGCGAGCAGCGGTTCTTTCTCATTGGGAAGAACTCCCTCAATAACGGCCTCGAGCAGGCGTTCCAACAGCGAGCCGAGAAGCGGCCCGGCGGGGATGCCATGCGCGCGCAGCTCCTCCCCTCCCACCGCAAGCATGCGCAGGGAGTAGCATTCTCTGCGCGCCAGAACCGTTTGCATCGCTGAGAGAAACCCAGCAGGGTTGCTTCCCGGCGGCGGGCCGCAAGCGGCTTGCAGTGCGGCGGCGCGGCGGAGCGCCGGTTCCCCCCATTGGCGGAGTAGCCGCTTGACGGCAGGCCCCTCGCAGGGGAGCGGATGGGAGCGCAGGCAGATGGCCCGGCAGGCTGCATCTATTTCTGCGTTGCCGCAACGCAGGCGGCGGAGCGCTGCACGCGCTGCGGTAGAAGGGTCCCCGCCGGTTGGCGCGCCTGGGAGCGCGTCCCATTCCCGGAAGAACACCGCGAGACGGAGCGAGAGATCCGGCGCGGTCTGTGGCAGGGCGGCGTTGAGGCGCGCCCAGACGCCATCTGATTCCGCCCCTGGGGCCAGTTCGGGAAAAATCTCTTCCCAAACAGGGCGGGAAGGCGGCAGCGCCAACGCAAGAAACGGGCCGCAGAGCATCCGGCGGAATTCATTTCCAATCCGCTCGGCTGAAACACGGGAGAGAAATGCGCGGCAAACCAGCGCCGCGCGCGCGGTTTCCGGCTCGGGGGAAAGGCCAAGGCAGGCGGTAAAGCGGATCCCGCGCAGAATGCGCAGGGAGTCCTCGCGGAAACGCAGAATGGGATCCCCAACACAACGGAGGATCCCCCGCGAAAGATCCTCCCGGCCGTGAAAGGGGTCAACAAATCCCCGGCTTCCGTACGCCATCGCATTGACGGTGAAATCGCGCCGCGCCAAGTCTTTTTCCAGGCTCTGCGTAAAAAAGACCGCGTCCGGGCGGCGGCCGTCAGAATAGGCCCCTTCAGTGCGGTAGGTTGTGATTTCCACCGGCATGCCGTCTGCGAGCGCGGTTACCGTCCCGTGGCGGAGGCCCGTTTCTAAAATGCGGTAGTCTGAGAGCGCGGCGGCGGCCTGCTGCGGCGTTGCGGCGGTGGCAACATCCCAGTCCTCAGGCGTGCGGCCCAGCAGCGCGTCCCGCACGCAGCCACCCACCACATTGGCTTCAAAACCGCAAGCCTCTAGGCGGGAAAGGATCTGCCGGACAGGGCCCGGGAGGGCGAGAGAAAAAGAATGGTTTGCTTGCGTTGCACATCGCCCCTTTGCGTTTCAGCGTTGGGCCGTCAGACCCGTGTTAATTTATTATAGCGGAAATTCACAAAAATGAAAAGGGGAAAAGCAGGTGTTTTCAAAATTTTTAACACGGAAACGGACTCCTTGCCGTGGAAGCATCGAGGGGGAAAAAGCAGGTTTCCGCGCAGGGATGCGAAAATTTACATATTGTTCATGAGAAACCGCTGTTTGATATAGTAAAATAATTCTCAGAATAAGCAAAGAGATGATGGGTGAGTCTTGTGTTTGGCTATATCCGTCCCCGGAAATCGGAATTATTGGTACGGGAGTATGAGCAATACCGTGCGGTCTATTGTTCCCTCTGCAAGCAGATGGGGAAAAGCTACGGCCCTCTTTCCCGCCTGGCGCTGAGCTACGACGGCACGTTCTATGCGCTTTTGGGCATGGCGCTGGAGGACTCCCCTCCGCTTTGCTTCCACACGGGAAAATGCGTAGTGAACCCGCTGAAAAAATGCAATTTCTGCACCGGTGGGGAAGACATGCTGCGTTGTGCGGCGGCGCTTTCAGTGATCCTCGCCTACTATAAAGGAAAAGACGACCTCAGCGACTCGCGGCTTTTGGGACGGATCAGGGCCGCTTTTCTCTTGCCCTGGCTGCTCCGCCGCTACAAACGGGCGGCGCGGGATTATCCTGCTCTCGAGCGGGCTGCGGGAAAGGCAATCCGCCGCCAACAGGAACTGGAAAAGGGGGAATTCCCCGGCTTGGATGCCTGCGCGGAGCCGACCGCCGAAATGTTGGCGGAGATTTTTTCCACCCTGCCGGGAAATCCTGCACAAAAGCGGATCTGGCGGCTGGTGGGATATTTTACCGGCCGTTGGGGCTATTTGATCGACGCCGCCGACGACCTGGAGCGGGACTGCCGCGACGGAGCGTTCAACCCCTTTTTGCTTTCTCTGCGGCTGGACGCGCAAAGCCCGCCGGAAGCGCTTGCAAAAGCGCGCGCCTACGCAAACGAAGCGCTGAATATGACGCTTTCCCAGGCGCTCAGCGCTTTTCAGCTGCTGGACCTTCCGCGGTTTGGCAGTATCTTGAATAACATCCTGCGGCTGGGCCTGCCAGAGATGCAAAAAGAGTCTTTGTTTTCAAAGGAGAAGGAAGAGCATGTCGGATCCGTATAAAGTGTTAGGAATTTCCCCCGATGCGACGGATGAACAGGTGAAGGAAGCATACCGCGAAATGGCGAAAAAATACCATCCCGACAATTATGCCGGGAGCCCGTTGGCGGATCTCGCCGACGAGAAAATGAAGGAAGTCAACGCCGCTTATGATGAGATTATCAAATCCCGGCGGCAGCGCAAGGCCTCCGGCGGCGCTTCCTACACAAGCGGTTATTCCGGAGGATATTCCGGCGGCGCTTCTTATGCGAACGCCCATTCAGGCTTTGGCGATGTTCGCAGCCTCATTATGAACGGGCGCATCGCCGATGCGGAACAGATCCTCAACGGCGTGCCGATGGACGGGCGAAACGCGGAGTGGTATTTCCTCAAGGGCACTGTGCTGTACAAAAGGGGCTGGCTGGAGGAAGCGTACAACCATTTTGTGCGTGCAAGCCAGATGGACCCCGGCAACGCGGAATACCGGGCGGCGATGAATCAGGCGACGACCCAGCGCAGCGGCGCTTACGGCGGCTATAACCCAGCCCGTCCGGTTACAACGGCTGGGTGCACGCCCTGCGACGCGTGTTGCGGCCTGATGTGTGCGGACAGCTGCTGCGAGTGCTGCGGCGGCGACCTGATTTCCTGCTGCTAACCGGGGGGATTGCGATGGAGCGAAGCATGCGTCTGGCGTTGTGTGGCATTGTAACCGCGCTCGGGACCGTTTTGATGCTGATGGCAGGCATCATTACGGTCGGGACCTACACGTTTCCGGCGTTGGCAGGAATGCTGGGAATTGCCATCGTGATCGAAGCGGGGGCCCGCTGGGCCTGGATGGTCTATGCCGCCGTTTCCCTTCTTTCCGCTTTTCTGGTGGGGGATAAGGAGGCAGTCCTTTTATTTGTCCTGTTTTTTGGCTACTATCCTATTTTGAAATCGCATTTGGAGCAGATTCCACGCAAAGCGTTGGTTTGGACGCTCAAGTTTCTGCTGTTCAACGCGGCGGTCTTCGTCACCGCGCTGGCGGCTATTTTTGTTCTACAGGTTCCGCCGGAGAGCTTTTTGGCGGGGGGAGGGCTGCTGGCGGCAGTTTTCCTGCTGGCGGCCAACGCGGTGTTTTGGGTCTACGATTTTATCCTCTCCGGCTTTGTCGTCCTCTATTACCAGCGGTTTCATCTGGCGCTGGAAAAATGGATGAAACGGAAATAACCAGATTTGCTGCCGGCCGCTCGCAGAGCGGCCGGCTTTTTCTTGCTTTTTTCGCTGGGGTGTTGTCTTTGTCCCTGGATTTCGCTATAATAAGAACATTGGATTGAGAGAAATGGGGGACGGCCGATGAAAAAAATTGGATTTGACAACGAAAAATATTTGGAGACGCAGTCCCGCCACATTTTAGAGCGGATTGCGCAGTTCGACAATAAGCTCTATTTGGAAATGGGCGGGAAATTGTTTGACGATTATCATGCGTCGCGCGTTCTGCCTGGATTTTTGCCGGACAGCAAGATGAAAATGCTGCTGCAAGTCAAGGATCAGGTTGAGATTGTAATCGTCATCAACGCGACCGATATTGAAAAGAGCAAGGTGCGCGGCGACATCGGCATTACCTACGACGCCGACGTGCTGCGGCTCATCGACGCGTTCCGCGGCATTGGCCTCTATGTGGGCAGCGTTGTCGTGGCGCAGTATTCCGGCCAGCCCATTGTAGACACGTTCAAGAACCGCCTGAATCACCTGGGCGTGAAGGTTTACACGCATTATCCCATTGCAGGATATCCGTCGAATATCCCGCACATTGTCAGCGAAGACGGGTTTGGGCGGAACGAATATATTGAGACGACGCGCCCGCTGGTGATTGTCACAGCGCCGGGCCCGGGCAGCGGGAAAATGGCGACCTGCCTTTCGCAGCTCTACCACGACTACAAGCGCGGCATTAAAGCGGGCTACGCAAAATTCGAGACTTTCCCGGTGTGGAACCTGCCGCTCAAGCACCCGGTCAACCTGGCCTATGAGGCGGCGACGGCGGATCTGAACGACGTCAATATGATAGACCCGTTCCACCTGGAGGCGTATGGAAAGACCGCAGTGAACTACAACCGCGATGTAGAAGTTTTTCCGGTGTTAAACGCCATCTTTGAGAAGATTGCGGGGAAAAGCCCCTACCGTTCCCCCACGGACATGGGCGTCAATATGGCCGGGAAATGTATCATTGACGACGAAGCGTGTAAAGAAGCTTCCCGCCAGGAGATCATCCGCCGCTACTACCATACGCTCTGCGATTACCGCATTGGCCGCGCCCAGGAGGAAGCGGTGCTCAAGGAAGAGCTGTTGATGAACCAGGCGGGCGTTTCGCCGGAGGACCGCCGCGTGGTGAAGGATGCGCTCGCCCGTGCAGAGGCGACCGGCATGCCGGCCGCTGCGCTGGAATTGCCGGACGGGAAGGTCATCACGGGGAAGACCTCCTCGCTGCTGGGCGCTTCCGCCGCCGTGTTGCTCAACGCGCTCAAAGAGCTCGGAGGAATCCAGCACAGCATCCCGTTGATCTCGCCGATCATCATCGAACCGATCCAAAACCTGAAAACCAAGCACTTGGGCAACCATAATCCGCGGCTGCATACCGACGAGATTTTGATTGCGCTTTCAATTTGCGCAGCGACCAATCCAACGGCGGAATTGGCGCTGCAGCAGCTCTCTAAGCTGAATGGATGCGAGGCGCATTCCTCGGTGATCCTCTCGCAGGTGGATCAGGCGACGTTCCGTAAACTCGGCGTCAACCTGACCTGCGAGCCGCGGTATCAGACCAAGAAATTGTATCACAAATAAGGCGGGGAATCGGATAAAAGGAGGAGAAGGCAAGATGGAGCGACGCGGTCCTTACACCGTTTACGAACTCGAACAAGGGGTCTATCACCTGATGGAGAACAGCGCAGTGTCTGTCGCGTCCACGCTGGTAGTGGGGCGGGAGCGCGCGCTCCTGGTGGATACCGGCTTTGGGGCCGGCAATTGGAACGAGATAATCGCTTCCTTTACTTCCCTGCCATATGACGTCGTGCTCACGCACGGCCATGCGGATCACTGTTCAGGAGCAGGGCAGTTTGCGGAGGTTTGGCTCCATCCGGCGGACCATGAGCTGTTGGAAAGCGCCTACCGGCAGGAAGAGCGGACCTCGATTTGGGATGCGCAGCCGCATGTGCAGAAGCAGATTTCCCGCGAGACGTTCATTACACAGAAACCGGGGTGCGTCCGTCCGTTGGCGCCGGGCCAGCAATTCCCGCTGGGAGGCTGCACAGCGGAAGTGGTCCCTATGCCTGGGCATACCAAGGGTTCTGCCGGCATCTTGCTGAAGGAGCAGCAGATTCTACTGACTGGAGACGCTGCAAACCCGCATTTTTACCTGTTTTTTCCGTATTCTACCTCGCTGGCGGCGTTTGCAGAGATGCTTGCGGGTGTAATGCCGCTCCCGTTTACGCGGTTCGCGATGAGCCACCAGAATAGGCTTTTCCCCAAGGAACAGATGCAGGTGATTCTAAGCGGCGCAAGGGAAGCTTCGCTTGCCAACAGCGCGGTGGATCCGGCCATGGAAAAATTCCATATAGGGACCCCGATCTACCGGCATGACACGCCCGCGCAAGCGCCGCTTGCGCCTTGCTCGCTCTTTTTCAGCGAGCGGCAGGCCGTGCGGTAACGGCGGGGACCTGCATAGGAGACCGCCCCAGGCCGTATATATGGCGTGGGGTGGTTTTTTGTGAAAGAACGGCGGAGACTCCTGCTTTGCCTGGTCTGTTTTTTGGCGGCCTGCGCGGCGTTTTGCGCGCTAGTGCTGCAATCTTACCAGCGGCTTGGGAAAATGGCGTCCACGCTCTCAGAAAATCCGCTCCCCACGGTGGTGATAGACCCGGGACACGGTGGGGAGGACGGCGGGACGGCGAGCGCGGCGGGCCTACTGGAAAAGGATGTCAACCTGGCGGTTTCGCTGCGGTTGCGGGAATTGCTGGAACTCAGCGGGTTCCCGGTGGTCATGACGCGAGAGGAGGACCGTTCCATTGGGGATCCGGCGCTTGGATCTGTGCGGGAGCGCAAATCCTCAGACCTGCACCGGCGGTTGGAGTTGGTGGAATCCCAGCGGGATTGTGTGCTGCTCAGCATCCATCAGAATTATTTTTCAGAGAGTCAATATTCCGGCGCGCAAGTGTTTTATTCCCCCAATCATCCGCAGAGCGCTGAATTGGCAGAGGAGATCCGTAAAGCCGTGACCGCACAGCTGCAGCCGGAAAATACGCGTGAATGTAAGGCGGCGTCAGAGTCGATCTTCCTTTTGCACCAGACCACGGTTCCTGCTGTCATTGTAGAGTGCGGGTTTCTCTCCAATCCGCAGGAGGCGGCGCTGCTTTCGGAGGAAGAGTATCAAAGCCAGATGGCATTTTCCATTTACCTCGGGTTCCTTTCCTTTTGGGGCGCGCAGGCAGATGGTTAAAATGAGGGAAGACGCTTCCCGGTAGGCCGGGAAAAAGGGAGAGAGAGGGGAAACATAATGGCAAAGGCGAAGGCGGTCTATGTCTGTTCTGCCTGTGGGTTTGAGTCTGCAAAATGGTACGGGAAATGCCCTGGGTGCGGGGAATGGAATACGATGGAGGAGGCGGTGCGGGAAGCGCCCGCAGCAAAAAAAAGCTCCGCTGCGGCTCACGGGAATTACGCGCGTCCGACGCCGATCCGCGAGATCTCCACACAAGAGGAAGCGCGCTACCACACCGGCCTTTCAGAGTTCGACCGGGTTCTGGGGGGCGGGTTGGTCAAGGGGTCGATCGTTCTCATTAGCGGGGACCCAGGCATCGGGAAGTCGACCATCCTGTTGCAGGTCTGCGAATATTTGGGAAAACAATACCGGATTTTATATGTATCCGGCGAGGAATCCGGCCGCCAGATCAAACTGCGCGCTTCCCGCCTTGGCGTATCCAGCGAGAATCTTTGGATCATGACAGAGACCGACATCCAGGCAGTCATGGAGGAAGTACGCACGGAAAAACCGGATATCGTGATGATCGACTCCATCCAGACGATGAACCACACGGAAATTGCTTCCTCTCCGGGGAGCGTAACGCAAGTGCGCGAATGCACCAATACGGTCCTGCGCACAGTGAAAGCGTTGGACATCCCAGCAATTTTGGTTGGACATGTCAACAAAGACGGCGCAATTGCCGGGCCGAAGGTGCTTGAGCATATTGTGGACGCGGTGCTTTATTTTGAAGGGGACCGGCAAATGTCCCACCGCATTCTGCGCGCCGTGAAAAACCGCTACGGCTCGACCAACGAGATCGGCGTCTTTGACATGGCGGAAGACGGGTTGCGCCAGGTGGAGAATCCCTCAGAGGCGCTGCTCTCCGGGAGACCGAAGCATGTCTCGGGGACCTGCGTGACTTGTGTGATGGAAGGGACGCGGCCGCTTTTGGCAGAGATTCAGGGGCTTGCGACCAGCAGCGGGTATGGGACGCCGCGCCGCATGGCTACCGGCTTTGATTACAACCGCATGTCCCTTTTACTGGCAGTTCTGGAGAAAAGGGCCGGATATTTCTTCTCCCACCTGGACGCATACCTAAATGTGGTGGGCGGCTTGCGTTTGGACGAGCCCGCCGCGGATCTTGCCGTTGCCATTTCACTGGTTTCCAGCTTAAAGGACCAGCCGGTCGAAGAGCAAACCATCGCGTTCGGCGAGATCGGTTTGGCCGGGGAATTGCGCACGGTCACCCATGTAAACGCCCGCATTTCCGAAGCGGCGCGCCTGGGCTTTTGCACTTGCATCCTTCCAGCGCATAGCCTGAAGCAGGTCACCCATCCGCCGGAGGGGATCCGGCTGGTCGGTGCAAAAACGATTCGCGATGCCTTTGAGGCGGCGGTGGGAGAGTCCGCTTCGTAAACGGAGGAGCGGAGTGGATCAAATGGACGCATCCCGTCCCAGTATGGTTGGTAATCACGGCGGGCGTGTCTAGCGTGCAGTACCCATCTTGCTGATACACACAGTCCTCGCCGCAGGGGATCAAATTCATGTGTTTCACCTCCTGCCTATGGTGTGCGCTATGCTGCAAAAAATATTCAGAAGCGAAAGGCTCCGGCGGTTATAATTTGCGCGTGCCTCCATAGAATAAGGGGCGATGGGGGGACTCGCATGAAAAAATATGTACTGTTAATTGGATTTACACTGCTGTGCGTCGCAGGCCTTTGGGGTGCGCGTACAGCTTTCTTTTCCTCGGTCGTCGAGGTCTCGTGTGTCAAGGTGGATCCTGTTACAGCAAAAACCTCTGTTGTTTGCACGGGACAAGTCGAGCGGGCAGAAGCAGAGAAGATGTTGCTTCCTGCCGGTGCTTTCATCGACGAGGTCCACATAAAAGCGGGGGACGAAGTGGAAAAGGGACAAGCATTGCTGTCTTATTACACAGTGGAAAGCGAATCAACTTTACAAGACTTTTTCTCAGATTCTGACATTTTTGGATCCTCTTATTCAGATGAAGAATTGGAAAGTATTTTCACTTCACAGGGCGAAAAGCGAACCCTTACCGCTCCAGCGGATGGCTCCGTGTCAAATTTTTCTGTTCGGGAAGGTGATGTTCTTACTGTGGAAAAAGAAGTGCTTTCCTTTTCCCGAACAGATGCGCTGCAGGTGGTGCTTTTGGTGAACGAAGCGGTGATCTCATCGATCCAAGTGGGCCAGCAGGCGGAGATTACCGGTTCTGGGTTCCCCGGGCAGACCTTTTCCGGCATTGTGCAGTCGATTTCGGAGGAAGCGCAGCAGTCGGCGCTTGCCCTGGGGCAGGAAGTTGTGGTCGAAGTCGTCGTCTCGCTGGAAGATCCTACTGCGGCAGTGAAGCCAGGGTTTTCCGCCAAGGTACGCATCATCACGGGACAAGACGACGGCGTTTTGCTCGCGCCTTATGAGGCGGTTCGGGCGAGTGACAACGGCGACGAATATGTGTACCGAATGGTGGGCCGCCGGGCCGTTCGATCTCCGATCCGAACCGGGGAAGAATTCGAAACAGGATTGGAAGTTGTGTCTGGCCTGCACGCCGGGGATGCGCTGATCCTCAATCCAGACGCGGTTTGGGACGGCGGGATTGTAACGGAAAAAAAGGAGGTTTCTCAGCCATGAGAGAACTTTTTTCTTCCGCATTGCAAAATTTGCTCCGCAAACGCGGCCGCAGCTTCCTCACGATGCTTGGCGTCGCCATTGGTGTTGCGTCCGTGTTGGTCATCGGCAGCATCAGCCAGTGTGGCGCGGACGCGTTGACCCGCGAAATGGACAGTCTGGGCCTCAATGGGATTGCAATTTCCGCGGCCCAGGAAAGCGGCGCGGCGCTTTCGCAGGAGGACCTCAACGTCATCCGGCAAAACAGGAACGTCCAACAGGCCATGCCGATTTTGATGCAGAACGCCAGCGCGGTTGCCCGGGAGTACGAAACCCCAGCGATGGTTTGGGGCATCGACGCAAACGCCAACCGAATGATTTCCCTAAGCGTTCAGCACGGCCGGGCAATCCATTCCGGCGACATCCGCTCCAGCGCGCAGGTCTGTCTTGTGGACGAAAAATTCTCCCAAGCGTCCTATTCCCGGGAAAATATCGTGGGAAAACGAGTTTCTATTCTGTGCGGTGGCCAGGCGGAGGAATTTTTGGTTGTCGGTGTGGTAAAGACCGGAAGCGGCCTGTTGCAGAATATGATCGGAGATTATATCCCGACCTTTCTTTATATCCCATACACGACGATGCAGTCAATGCTGGGGAAAAGCTCGTTTGACCAGATTGCTGTGAAGCTGAACCCCAAAGCCAGCCTTGATGCCGTCGGCCAGGAGTTGGCGGCGCGGCTAGACGCGTACCATGGGCAAACCGGCGCTTACACGTCCAGCAACTTGACCAAGCAGCGGGAAAGCCTGACCAACATCTTAGAAATTGTCACACTGGCGCTTTCCGCCGTCGGCGCAATCTCGCTGTTGGTGGCGAGCTTGAGTATTATGACGGTGATGTTGGTTTCCGTAAAAGAGCGCACGCGCGAAATCGGGATTAAAAAGGCGATCGGCGCGCAGCGCAGCGTGATCTTGCTGGAATTTTTGTTGGAAGCGCTGCTGCTCACGGTGTTTGGCTGCATGTTCGGCAGTGTGCTGGGATATGGGATCTCCTTTGGCGGCGCAGCGCTGCTGGGTTTGCCGTTGCCATTCCGTGCCGACCTTTTTTTGGCGGCCATAGGTTTCTCACTACTGTCTGGCTTGTTGTTCGGCGTGTATCCGGCCATGAAAGCTTCTGCGCTCAAACCGGTGGATGCGTTACGCACGGAATGACCAGAGGCAAGGTTCTGTTTTGCTCTCCCCCTAATTATACAAAATATTCATTTTGTATAATTAGGCGCCTGGAAAAGGCCTCCTGCTCCCCGGGTGGATTTGCACACAGAACCGCAAGGTGATATAATAATGGGTACAATGGCAGGGATTGTTCTGGCGTGAGGTGGAAAAATGAAACAAGAGCTGCGGGAACAGGCGTTCCCGATTCTCAATGAGTTTATCGCTTATCTCAATACGATCAAAGGGAAATCGCCGCGGACGGCAGAGGAATATTTTCTAGATCTGCGCACTTTTTTTCGTTATTTGAAAAAGAGCCGCCGTTTGGTCCCGGATGAAATGGATTTTCAGGAGATCCCCATTGCAGATATCGATTTGGACTTCCTTCGCTCCATCACTGTGACGGAAATCTATGAATATATGAATTACCTGAGCCTGGAACGCCACAACCAACCGGCGTCCCGTTCGAGGAAAGTTTCCAGCTTGCGCACGTTTTTTCATTATCTGACGAAAAAAACTCAGAAGCTCTCGTTCAACCCGGTCGAGGAATTGGAAACCCCGAAACAGCGCAAATCGCTTCCGCGCTATCTGTCGCTGGAACAGAGCATCGAGTTGCTCAACCATATTGACGGGCCTTATCAGGAACGGGACTACTGCATCATCGTTTTATTCTTGAATTGTGGGATGCGGCTTTCCGAGCTGGTTGGCCTCAACCTGAGCGATGTCCGTTCCGGATCCCGCTCCATTCGGATTTTAGGGAAAGGGAATAAAGAACGCATGGTCTATTTGAACGACGCCTGTGTGGACGCGATCCAGCGTTATTTGGAGGTGCGCCCGCACGACGGCCTGTTGGACAAGAATGCGCTGTTTATCAGTAGGCAAAAAAAGCGGATTAGCCCGAAGACGGTGCAGTACCTGGTCAAAAAATACCTTTCCAGCATCCAACTGGACGAAGGCTACTCCGTACATAAACTGCGGCACACGGCCGCAACCCTTATGTACCAGTATGGCAATGTCGATATCCGTGTCCTGAAAGACATCCTCGGCCACGAGAATTTGGGGACGACGGAAATCTACACGCACCTTTCCAGCAAACAAATGGAAGAAGCCGCCAAGGCAAATCCGCTTTCCCGGGTGCATCCCCGCAAAAACCGCGCGGAAAACGGCGGATCTGCTTCCTGACCCACTCCCCCTTCTCCCCGGCTCCACGCTGGGAGTTTCCGCAAGGGAAACGGCAATATGCAAGAAAACGCCGGGCCTGTAAGGGGCCCGGCGTTTGACGTTTTCAGAGGGGGTCAGTCCCCAACAGGGGAAAAGAATTTGTCATGGATGGCGGCGACCGCCTTGTCGGCGTCGCTGCGCTCAATCAGCACAGAGATTTTGATTTCGCTGGTAGAGATCATCTGGATATTGATGTCGGCTTCAAACAGCGCCTCGAACATAGAGGCGGCGACGCCGGGATGGCTTTCCATGCCGGCCCCTACCACCGAAACCTTGGAGATGTTCTCGTCGTAGACCACGCCGCTCGCCCCGGAGGTTTCGAGGAAAGCGTTGACCAGCTCCAGCGTAGGCTTCAGGTTTGATTTTGCAATGGTAAAGCTGATGTCCTTGGTGCCGTTGCGGCCGACTGACTGCAGGATAATATCCACGTTGACCCGCTTGGCAGAGAGCTTGGAAAACAGCTTAAACGCAAAGCCCGGGCGGTCCGGTACACCGATAATGGAAATTCGGGCGACGTCGTCGTCTTTTGCGACTCCGCTGATCAACATTTTCTCCATTTTAGTTGCCTCCTTCACGATGGTTCCCGGCGCCCGGGTCAAGCTGGAGAGAACTTCCAGCTCGATGTTATATTTCTTTGCCATTTCGACAGAGCGGTTGTTCAACACCTGTGCGCCGAGCGTGGCGAGCTCAAGCATTTCGTCGTAAGAAATGACGTCCAATTTCCGCGCGCCCTTCACCTTCCGCGGGTCCGCGGTGTACACCCCTTCCACATCGGTGTAAATTTGGCAGAGGTCTGCGTGCATGGCGGCTGCAATGGCGACCGCACTGGTGTCAGAACCGCCGCGGCCCAGGGTTGTCATATCGTTGTATCGGTTGATCCCTTGGAATCCCGTGACGACGACAATATTTTTTTTGTCCAGTTCCTTTTGGATGCGGTCCGGCGTGACCTGTTTGATGCGCGCGATGCCGTAGGCGGAGCTGGTGAGGAAACCGGCCTGCCAGCCGAGCAACGAAATAACTGGGTAACCCAGTTTTTCAATCGCCATGGCCAAAAGGGACGCCGAGATCTGTTCCCCGGCGGTCATCAGCATATCCATTTCTCGGCGGGAGGCGTCGGGATTGATTTCCCTTGCTTTTTCAATCAAATCATCCGTCGTATCGCCCTGTGCGGAGACCACCACGACGACGTCGTTGCCCTTGTCATAGGTTTTGGTGACGATATCGGCGACATTAAACACACGCTCCGCGTTTGCAACGGAGCTGCCACCAAATTTTTGTACAATCAAACCCAATGGATTTTCCCTCCTCAGATGCGGCCGGAAAGGCCTAATCAAACGCGATCTGCGCGCCGGTGGCGTTCGCCTGGTGGATTTCCAACCGCCAGCCAGTGATTCCCTTTTCTTCCAGGTGGCGCAGCGCATACTGTGTGAAATTCCCGGTGTCGGCGACGTCCGCCAGCGCAATGATTGTCGGGCCTGCGCCGCTGATATAGGTTCCCAGCGACCCCAATTCATAACTCAGGCGAAACACTTGGTCCAGATGTGGGATCAAGCCGGAGCGATGGGGCTGATGCAGGCGGTCCTGGACGGCAACCCGCAGGTTCTCTGTTTTACCGGAGAATAGCGTCGCCGTCATCAGCGCCGAGCGGGAAAGGTTGTACACGGCGTCTTCGCGGGAATACTGTGCAGGAAGGATGGCGCGCGCCTTTTCCGTTTTCAGCTCGAACGGCGGGATGAACAGCACAAAACGGATGTTTTCCGCCACCGGGACGCTCACGCTGTAGACCCGCTCTCCTTCAATAGCGGAGGCGACAAGCCCCCCGGAGATGGCCGGTGTGGTGTTGTCTGGGTGGCCTTCGATCTTTGCCGCGAGGTTGATGAGTTCCTGTTGGGAAAGCGGGCTGCCCAGCAGGCGGTTTGCGCCCAACAGACCGGCGACGATGCAGGCGGAACTGCTCCCCAGGCCGCGCGCCATGGGGATGTCGTTTTGCTGGATGATCTTCATCCCGGGCAGCCGCCGGCCGCAGAGTTCATATAAGCGCCCTGCCGCCCAGTAGATGAGGTTGCTTTCATCTGTAGGAATGGGGACTTCGTCTTTGGAGCTGATTTCCAGGGAGTCGGATTCCTCCATCCAAACCTGGTTTTGAAGCGTCAACGCGATCCCCAGCGAGTCAAAGCCGGAGCCAAGGTTTGCGCTGGTTGCAGGGACCTGCACTCGTATCATTCTATTCCACTTCCTCTGTTTTGGAAACGCGGAAAAACGTTCCGCTGCGTTCCCCTTTTTTCAGACCTGACGGAAAGCGCACGGTTTTTAGGAAAAGTCGCCAATACGCACCCGGCTCAGAACGGAGACGCCCTGCGCCTCCAACGTCTCCAGCTTTTGCTGCAGCGCGCCTTCCTCCTGCTTGGGCGTTACAAACGCGAACTCTGCCGGTTCTGCGCCAGGCCGGGCCAGCGGGGTCACGCCGCCAAAGAGAGCGTCCGCTTTTTTCAGGCCGCCGCCGCTTTCATCCTTTGCCCGCACATACATGGAGGCCGGGTTGCGCAGGAAATCCTGCACATAATCCGGGGAGCCGTCTTCCCAGAAGAGATATTTCCGCGCCTTGAAATGTTTGACGCAATCGATGACGTCAGCGACCACCGCGCTGGCGGTGGGAAGCTTGCCGGCGCCCTTGCCATAGAACATCACGTCGCCGGTGGCGTCGCCGCGGACCAGAATGCCGTTGAAGACATCGTCAACAGTGGCAAGCTGGCTTTCACGGGAGAGGAACATGGGGCTCACCAGAAGCTGTAGCTGCCCATTTCCCAGCTTTTTCACTTCCGCAATTAGCTTGATTACTCCACCCCAGGAATCAGCGTATTCAACGTCTTCTTTTGTGATGTCCGTAATGCCCTCAGTGTGCACCTGGCGGGGATAGACATGCTTGCCAAAAGCAAGGGAAGCCAAAATGCAAATTTTCCGGCAGGCGTCCTCGCCTTCGATATCCGCGGCTGGGTTGCGCTCCGCATAGCCGAGCTTTTGGGCTAGTGCAAGCGCGTCTTCAAAGCCCATATGGTCACGGATCATCTTCGTCAAGATGAAATTCGTCGTGCCGTTCAGGATGCCGGCAATGCCAATCACCTCGTTGGCTGCCAGGCATTGGCTGATTGGCCGGATGATGGGGATGCCGCCGCCGACGCTGGCTTCAAATAGATAATTGACGTTCTTTCCCTGCGCCAGCGCGAGCAGTTCTGCGCCTTTTTCCGCTACCAGCTCTTTGTTAGAGGTTACCACGCTCTTCCCCGCCTCCAGGCATTGGCGCGTGTATTCGAGCGCCGGATGGAGGCCGCCCATCGCTTCGACGACAACGCGGATCTCGGGATCCTCTAAAATCTCGTCGAATGATTTGGTGAATTGAGCGGTAAACGGGCTTTCGGGGAATTCCCGCAGATCCAAGATCTTTTTGATCCGGATCTCTTCCTTTGCCCGTTTTGCGATGCTTTCCGCATGCTGCGTCAGGACCTCCACTACGCCGGAGCCGACGACGCCATATCCCATCACTGCGATTTGAACCATTGTTTCCTTTCCCCTTGCTTTTCGGTTTCGTCTCAGGTTTCGTCTGAAATATTTTGCAACGCGGTGATCCCGTCCAAACGCCCCAGGCGGTTCAAAAGGTCAGAAAGGGAACCGTTCATCTGGTCGATCCGCGCAGAAATAGACACTAACGCTTTCCCGTTTACCGGGATGTTCTGATTGATGGTCAGAATATTCGCGCCCATGCTGGTAAAGACGCCGGCTGCCGCCATCAACACGCCGGGCTTGTCATACAGCACCATCTGGATGGTGATAATGCGGTTGAGCGAGGTGTTTTGATACGGGTATACGGCGTCCTTATATTTATAAAACACGCTGCGGGAGATTCCCGCCATGCGGGCCGCCTCTGAGGTGCTTGACGCTTCAGCGTTTAAAAGATATTGCTTGGCCTCCAACACCTTGCGGAACACCGGCGGGAGCACATTCTGGTCGACCAGCAGAAAGGTCGCGTCTTTCATTGTCCGCCCTCCAAATACGATTGTATTGCATCAATGTACACCAGTGTACCATTTTTCTACCCGGATTGCAAGGGGAAACGCAAAATTTTCCCTGGCGGGACGTACAGAAAATGGCAAAACAGGCGCCCGGTGTACACGGACGCCTGCACGGCTTTTCTCAAAGGAACGGATTCACCAGGAAGGGGTCCTCCTCTTCGGGGGGCGGCGCCTCCTCGCTGGTTTCCGGCGCCGGCTCCTCGGACGGGAACACTTCGGAGAAAGCAGGCTCCTGTGCGGAAGAAGACGGCTCCTCCGGCGGCTCGTGGGACTCCGGCTCGGGCTCTTTGCTTTCCGACGGATTCCACGGGAACCAACCGCCGGACGAACTCTCCGCTTCACTGCTAGACGCCTGCTCGGACGACTCCGGCGGGAGCAGCGAAGAGAGCGGGTCCGACAAGGCGCTGGAAGAGGAATCAGACGCGTGGTTGCCCTCGCACATGCCGGGCATGTTGGAGCGGCTGTACCAGCCGGTTCCGGTTTCCGTGCAAGAGGAGGAAGCGAGCTTGCCGGTCTCTTCGCAATAGGTTGCCGAGATCACGTTGCTGTCCAGAGAGAAGGTCTTAGCTTCTTTGCCCTCCAGATAGCGGACCATGATCTCACGCCAGAGCGTGAGCGAGGTACGGGTTTCTGTGCTCGTCATGCCGGTGGGGGTCTCATAGCCGCACCACACGCCTGCCACGGCGTAAGGACTGCCGCCGATGAACCAGCTGTCGCGGTCGTCGTCCGTGGTACCGGTTTTGCCGAAGAGATCCCAGCCGCTAATCTGCGCGCGGGGGGCGGTGCCCCAACTGCTGTAAATCACATTACGCAGCAGGCGGTGCATAATGGTCGCGCTCTCCGAGCTGAGAACCTGCACAGGGTCGTTGTTGCGGTTGTCCAGAAGCACGTTGCCGTCATGGTCCAAAACATAGTAGTAGGTGTAAGGCTCGTTGTAAACGCCGCCGTTGCCAAACATCTGGAAGCCGCCCACCATTTCTTCCACCGTTGCGCCGCCGTTCATTCCGCCGATGGACATCGCGGAAAGCGAGTGGCTATCTTCCATCGGGTTCAAATGGGTAAAGCCGAGCTGTTCGGTCAGGAACTGGAAGCTGTGCTCCGGCGTTAAGAGATCGCACAAATGCGCCGCCGGGGCATTCAGCGAGGCAGCCAGTGCATGCGCCACCGTCACTTCGCCGAGATAGGCGCGGCCTGCGTTGCTGGGGCCGGGTTTGCCTTCTCCAAACCAGTCCGGGAACGGTTCATCCTGCAAAATCGTAGAGTAATTGATGACGCCCTCGTCAACAGCGAGACCATACACCGAGAGCGGCTTGATGGATGAGCCCGGCTGCCGCGGGGTATCCGTCGCATAGCTGAGCAGCCGGTTCCCAGTGCGCTCTCCGATACGGCCCACCGTCGCGAGAACCCGGCCGTCATAATCCATCATCAGGAAACCCGCCTGGATTTCTTCGTTTTCCGGCAGGAATTCCTCGTCGGAGAAGACGTCTTCAGCAATCTGCTGGGCTTGTTCATCCATGGCGCAGTAAATGCTCAGGCCGTTATAGTACATCATATTGGTCGCCTCGGTCCCCGAAATATTCAGCGATTCCTGTAAATCGGCGACCACATCGGCAAAGACCGCGTCAATATACCAATTCCACACTTCAACGTTGTCCACTACGTTTTCGGCGGTTTTGCCCACAAAGGTCATCGTGGCAGACTCCGCCATCGCCTGGTCGTATTCCGCCTGGGTAATGAGCTGCTGGTCCAGCATCTGGTCCAACACGTTTTCGCGGCGTTCCCGGTTGGCCTGCGGGTGCAGCAGCGGGTCGTATTTGCTGGGGTTTTGGGTGATCCCGGCAATGGCTGCGCATTGTGCGAGCGAGCAATCCTGGATATCTTTGTCAAAATACAGGTTTGCCGCCGCTTGGACGCCCTGGCTGCTGCCGCCGAAATTAACCACATTGAGATATGTCTCTAAAATTTTATCTTTGGAATATTTCTTTTCTAGATTGAGCGCGCGGAAGATCTCCTTGACTTTGCGCGTCAGGCTCACCTCGTCCTCGCCGGTCAGGTTCTTCACCAGCTGCTGCGTGATGGTGGAGCCGCCGAAATCGCTGCCTTTGGTAAAGAGCGTGACCACCGCGCCGGCGGTGCGGTACCAGTCGACGCCCTGGTGCTCGCGAAAACGTTTGTCTTCAATGGCAATCACCGCGTTTTTCATGTTTTCCGGGATCTCGTCAAAGTTGACCCACACGCGGTCTTCACTGCCGGAAAGCCGTTGGTATTCGACTGGCTGCCCGTTTTCATCGTAGACATAGATGAAACTGGTGTAGTTGAGCTTGAGTTGGTTGAGGTCCAGCTTGATGCTTTCGTTCCGCATGCTGTAAATAAAAGAGCCGAGCGAAATCAAGACCACTGTGCCCGCAATAGCCAGCACAACGAAAAGGGTCAGCAAAATCTTCCATGCCATTTTCCAGATGGAGGCCAAATTCAGCGCGGCAGAGCGCGCCAGGTATTTTCCTCCCCCGTTCGGCACGGTGTATTTGCTGATGTCGGTTTTTCTCATGGCTGAACCGCCACCTCCTGTGTTACAACAAGACCTGGTTTTCCCGCGGCGCTGCCCAAAGGCTGGCGGGCGCCGCTGTATAAATCGTCCTCCCCTGCCCATACTAGGAGAGATTTGGAAACGGCGCGGACTTGCGCCGGGATCATTCCGGCCCGGCGGGGCCGGTTTGGAAAGAGGTGAATCAGATGCGCAAACCGATGCGTTTTGTGGGGGTTGTCCTTCTCCTGGTGACGCTTGTCGCACTGGCGACCGTGCCGCACCGGCAAGAAACGCCGGCTTTTTCTTCCCAGGAACCGGCGCAACAAAGTCATTCTACCGCAAATAGCCGGACAAGTCAAGAAAACAGCGGGCTGCCGGCCATGGCAGAGGAGATGGAAACGCGTGAGGGGCCTTATCTCGTGCGGGAATATGAGGGGCGAATCGGCGTCTTTTTGGAAGGAGAACTGTTGCCGCTCCAGGAACTCCCTGTGGTCGTTGCGGAGCTTCCTAAAACAGACCAGCTCTTGTTGGCAAGCGGGATCCCAGCGGAAAGCAAACAGGAGCTGCTCCGCATCCTGGAGGATTACGGCAGCTGAGCGCGCCCCTCCTTTTTATTATGTGACCTGAAAGAGGTAAAATTTCAGATAATTGGTCTCCGGCACATTCCAGAGGATTGGGTGGTCCGGCGCTTGCTGCCTCGCCTCAATCTGCCGCAGCGAGACGTGGGCGTCAAATGCGGCGCTGCGCAGCATGGAGCAGAAGAGGTCTTCCGTCATGAAATGGGAGCAGGAGCAGGTGGCCAGGTATCCCCCGCGCGGAAGGAGCTTCATCGCCCGCAGGTTGATCTCTTTGTAGCCGCGAAGCGCACGGTCCACCGTATGGCGGGACTTTGTAAATGCCGGAGGGTCTAAAATGATAAAATCAAACCCTTCCTCCCGCCTCTCCTGCGGCAGAAGGTCAAACACATTGGCCGCCTGAAAGGTGACCGCGCCTTCCAAATGGTTGCGCGCCGCATTGGCTTTCGCCATTTCAATGGCGTCCTCCGAAATGTCCACCGCGTGGACATGGATTGCGCCGCCTTTGGCCGCATTGAGCGCAAACGAACCCGTGTGGGTAAAGCAATCCAGCACGCGGCGGCCCCGGCTCAACCGGGACACCGCGAGACGGTTGTATTTCTGGTCCAGGAAAAAACCGGTTTTCTGCCCATTCTCGAAATCCACCGCATAGCGGATGCCGTTTTCTACAATCTCCGTCTCGGTGGAAACAGGCGGCTCAGGGCCGCCTTCCCAGAGGAAAAAGCCCTTCCCCTCCTGCATCCCTTCCCGCTCCCGCAGGTTGACGTCGTTCCGCTCATAGATGCCGTCGAGATTCTGCCCGTCCCTGCGCAGGATCTCGTACAGCTTGCGGAAAATCATCTCTTTGCGGCGCTCAATGCCGAGGGAAAGCGTCTGCGCAACGAGAACATTCTGAAAGCGGTCTACCGTTAGGCCTGGGAAATGGTCCGCTTCTCCAAAAAGGATGCGGCAGCAGCTGAGATCGTCCCCCATGACGGTTTTGCGGTATTCCCAAGCATAGCGGAGGCGGCGCTCCCAGAATTCCGGGCCGAACGTGTCGTTTGCGTTGGTAGAAATTACCCGTACGCGGATTTTCGAATGGCTGTTGTAAAAACCGGTGCCCAGGTATTTTCCCTGCCGGTTGAAGAGGTCGGCAAGATCCCCGTCCGCAGGATATGCTTCTTGCGGGACGATTTCCGTGTCGTAGACCCACGGGTGGCCTTCCCGAATGCTGTTTTCCGCCTTGCGCGTCACGGTCAGCGCAGGCAGGGTTCGCGGTTGTTTCATATTGCCTCCCTTTTACCGCTCCGGCCCAAAAAAGACCATCGCCAACATACCGGGGCCGGTGTGCGCCCCGATGATCGGGCCGATGGAGCTGATGATGACTTCTTTGACGCGGAAACGCGCCTTGAGCATATGCTTGAGTTCCTTTGCATCCTCGAGGCAGTCGGCGTTCCCAATGACGACGGTCTGTTCTTTTGGGTTAACGGCGTCTTTCGCAAAGCGTTCGACCAAGCTTTCCATCGCTTTTTTGCGGCCGCGGACTTTATAGGCCGTCACCAGGCAACCGGCCTCGTCAACCGTGAGCACGGGCTTGATGCCCAGCGCTGTTCCGGCAACCGCGACTACGGGAGAAATGCGGCCGCCGCGGCGCAGATGGTTTAGGTCGTCCACGGTGAACCAGTGGCCGACGCGGTTGCGGTTTTGCAGGACCCAACGCTCCAGTTCTTCCAGCGTAAGCCCGCGCTTCCAGAGAAGAGACGCTGCGTAGACCAAAAGCCCTTCCCCGATGGAAGCGCAGCGCGAATCGATGCAGGCAATCTTCCGTGCGGGATATTTCTGCCGCAGTTCTTCCACTGCGAGCAGCGCCGCTTGATAAGTGCCGCTCAGGCCGGAGGAAAACGCCACGTACAGGATGTCCTTGCCCGCCTGCAGGACCGGCTCAAAATATTGAAAATAGGTCTGGTGGTTGATCTGCGAGGTGGTGGGCATGAACCCCTGCCGCACCTTTTCGTAAAAATCATGAAACCCCATTTCCCGTGCGTCGGGGAAATGGTGGTAAACCTTTCCGTCCAGTGTAAATTCCATCGGGATGACGCCGACGCCCTGGTCCTCCAGGACGGAAGCGGGCAGGTCGCAGGTTGCATCCGTCATCAGCAGATATTCGTTCAATGAAGGCCCTCCTCAGGTCTGTTTTACATTTTTGCGCGGAAAACCTGTACGGCGTCTGCGCAGTATTTTCTTATTATACGGCGTCCAGCGCCGCTTGTAAAGCCGGGAAGGCAGGAAAAAGGCCGCCGGGGGCGGCGGCCTATCAATTTGTTATTCGGCGGATTCTTCACAGGGGGAAAGCATCTCCTGCACTTCCTTCATCGAAAGAGAGCGGTAGATTTTGGCGCGTACCGCGTTCATCTGCTCGTAAAGCGCATGGTTTTTCTCATTCGGCAGGAATTTACGGGACTTGCTTTCATCCACGGCCGCGTGGAAAGCGGCGGCGTAGCTGCCATAGCAGCCGAGCGTGACCATTGCGGAGATCCACGCGCCGAGGCCGGTTGCCTCTTCACTCTGTGGGCGGATAACCGGGTGATTATACATATCTGCCTGGATCTGATTGAACAGCGCAGATTTGGTCAGGCCGCCGGCGCAGCGCACCTCCCGGAATTCCGTCCCTTGGAACAACTTGGAGATCGTCGTGAGGCAGTCGTTGATCTCAGCGATAATCCCCTCCAAAAGGGCGCGGGCAAAGTCGGCGCGGGTGTTATGGAAGCCGATGTTGTGCAGCGTGGCGCGCGCGTAGGAGTCCCAGTACGGTGCGCCCTTTCCCGCAAACGACGGGGTGAAAATGACGCCGTTTGCGCCGGGAGGCGATTGCAGGCACTCCTGGTCGAACCGTTCAAACGGGTAAGATTGGTCCGGGTAATCGGCAAAGAATTGTTTGTTCATCCAGTTGACGGCGCTGCCCGCCGCAAGGGTGGCCCCTTCGATGATCCATTTCCCCGGGATGGCGGAGACATTACAGATCAACCGCTGGTCCGGGTCAAACAGCGGCTTGTCAGACAGGGCAATGATAAAGGATCCGGTGCCGGAGTTGACTTCCAGGCTTCCTTCCTCTGTAATGCCCATGCCAAGGGCGGCGCACTGCTGGTCTCCGCCCGCGCTCACAACCGGCAGGCCCTCCGGGATGCCTTCGCAGAGCGCCTTGGTGTGCCCGCACACGCTGCCTACCGGCACAATGCGGCACAGCTTTTCCCGGTCGATCTCGAACAAAGACAGCAGCTCGGGAGACCATTCCTGGCGCGTGACGTCAAACAGGCTCGTCCGGCTGGCAATCGAAGTGTCTGTGACCAATTCGCCAGTGAGCAGGTAGAGCATATATTCCTGAATGCCCATCAGCTTGGCGGCGTTTTGATAGATTTCCGGGCGGTTCCGCTTGATCCAGAGCATTTTGGGCGCGGAGAACACGGGCGTCACACGCATACCGCTGATGGGATAGATCTCATCGAGGCGGCGGTTCATTTCTTCACAAATGGCGGCGCTGCGCTTATCCTGCCACATCATGAAACGGCAAAGCGGATTTCCATCCCCGTCGATGGCAATGACGGAGGAACGCTGGGCCGTGACGGAGACCGCGCCAACCGGGGTCCCGTTCTGCTGGGCATATTCGCCCACGCAGGCGAGGATTCCCATCAGGCTTTCCCGCAGGACGCCGGGATCTTGCTCCACAGCAAGGCCGCCGGATGTATCGACGCGGTACTCCCGCTGTTTTTTATAAAGGAGCTCTCCCCCCTGGTTAAACAGAAGGCCCCGCATGCTGGACGTGCCAACATCAATGACCAGAAGATTCATAAGACCTCATCGCCTTTCTGTTTTCTATAAACTTATGATAAACGGTAACGCTTTTTTTGTCAATATTAAACTGTACAGAAAAGGGGGTGCGCGCTATTTTTCCCGAGGGGGAACGGGCGGGGATAAAATGCGCCCCGCCCCTCGACAGTTCCCCGTTTTTATGCTATGCTTATCAAAAAAAGAGGCCGCGTTTTGGATGGAGCGTGACGGCAGAATGAAACAAAGCAGAGCGGAAGTGCAAAAACGGCAGAGCAGGATCTTGGAGCTTTTTCAAAACCACGAGGCTCTGCAAGTCGCGGAGGTTAGCCGGGAGCTCCAAGTTTCGGAGATCACGGTGCGCAGGGATTTTGACTATTTAGAACAAAAGGGGTACCTGACCCGGTTTCACGGCGGCGCGAAGGTGAATCCAGGCCGGATTGGGAACTACCCCAAGTTTGAAAGCAAGGGCGCGCAGCACGAGGCGGAAAAAGCGCAGATTGCCCGTGTGATTGCCCCTATGATCCACGAACACGACACCGTTTTCCTCAACGCGGGGACGACGACCCTCGAAGTCATCAAATGCATCAAGGAAAAGCATGTCCGCGTCATTAGCAATAACGCGATTGCCATCGGCGCGATTGGCGGAGGGAATTTAGAATTCATCTGTACAGGCGGCGTGTACAACGAAAAGACCCGGTCCTTTGCCGGCGACCTCTCTATGCCGCTGCTTAACCGGGTGTACGCAAACGTCTGCGTTCTCGGCGTCAATGGGATTAGCAGCAAAGACGGCATCACCACCTATTCCTACCCAGAGACGATGATCAACGAGCTGATGCTCAAGCGCTGTAAGGGCGTCAAGATTGTCGCGGCGGACGGCTCCAAGGTTGGGAAGACATATTGCTTTACCAGCGCCCTCCTGAATGCGGTCGATATTTTGGTGACGGATTCTTCGGCGGACCCGGCGGAGTTGGAAAAGATCCGTAGCTGCGGCGTGCGGATTCTGATTGCCGGGGAAAATTCATAAGATTTCGAAAGATAAAAACAGAGAAAGCGGTTCTCCCGCACGCGGGAGGCCGCTTTCTCTTGTGTGTTTTCTATCTCCCATGCTTGTCAGGTCTTGCGGATGAACTCCTTGCGGCACACCGGGCAGGTAATGCAGATCTTCCCCTTCCCTTTCGGGACGCGCAGCGTGTTCGAGCAGTTGGGGCATTTAAAATACCGGTGGGTTTTGCGGTCGCGGAATTTCATCTGCTGGGTGCGGAACCAGGCGGCTCCCTTGCGCAAACGCTGCAAAAACCACTCGTTCTCGGCGCTCCGGCGGGCGAGGTCCCGCGAGAGCGTGCGGAACAGCGCAAAGGCCAGCGGTACGAGAGAAAGTAGGCCCAGCGGCAGATACAGAAGCCAAAAAATGCGGCTGAGCAGCGCGAGAAGCAGATAACAGAGGAGCAGCGCGAAGGAAAGCTGATCCATCCCCCGGCGGCCCGCCATGAAATTGTGAAGCCAATCCATCAGCCAGCGCATGTCGGTTCTCCTTTTTCCAGATCCCGGCCCGGTTGCCGGGATCGTTCATTCTTATCCAAATCATACCATGTACGCTTCGCAGATGCTTGAACAATTTATGAAATCGTGAGATTTTGCGGAAGTCCAGAGAGAGGCAAATTAGCAAATGCTAACAAAAAAACAGATCCGCGCGCCGGTTTTTAAGATTCGACAAAAAACAGTTTGCTCATTCCCTTCATTTTCATCGCAATGTAGGAATTTCTGGTTTTTCAGAAAAGCACTTTTCTTTAGAAGGGTTTTATGGTATGATAAATACGCATGAAGTTCCATGCGATTGCTCTGCGCGGGCCTGCCGGTGTCGAAAGGCGGGCGCAGCGCAAATGCGTCTCGGTTTTGTTTTTTTTGCCCTTTATCGATACTAATTTATCGATAAAGGGCAAAGGATTCCTGCCCCTGCGGGCGCGCGGAAGGAGGGTCCCGATGGCTTCTGGGTCTGGCGGTATTTCACGGCTTGCGCTCCAACGGCTTCCGACGTATCTTTCCTACCTGAAGAACCTGCCGGAAGGTGGTCCTCCCCATATTTCTGCCGCGGCTATCGCCGCCGGGCTTGGGCTTGGCGAGGTGCAGGTGCGGAAGGACCTCGCCATGGTGAGCGACGCAGGCAAACCGAAGGTTGGCTACCCGGTGGACGGTCTTGTGAAGGACCTGGAGCATTTCCTGGGGTACGGGACCTGCAACCGGACCGTTTTGGTCGGTGTGGGAAATTTGGGCCTGGCGCTCCTCTCCTACTCCGGCTTTGCGGAATACGGGCTGCACTTTGTCGCTGCGTTTGACGTAAACCCGGCGCTGATTGGCAGCAGCGTGGACCAAAAGCCGATCCTTTCAGTGGACAAGCTCCCTGTTTTCTGCCGCGAGAACGGAATCCAGATCGGTGTGCTAACCGTCCCGGCGGTGGCGGCGCAGGCCTGCTGCAACGCGCTGGTCGCGGGCGGCGTACGGGCGGTTTGGAATTTTGCCCCGGTCCATTTGCAGGCGCCGCCCCATGTTTTGGTGCAGCGGGAGAACATGGCGTCGTCCCTGGCCCTGCTTTCGTACCATTTGAAAACGCAGGAGGCGCAGGCCCCGCAGGAGGAACAGCAGAGCGGAACGGCTGATCAATGATGGAGACGCCCGGGGGTCACCCGCGGGCGAAAAAGAAAAATGGAGGAAACGATCATGGGTAAAAAAGTAACGATCATCGGCGCGGGCAGCGTAGGTTCCACCATCGCCTATACGATGGCGGTCAACGGCATCGCCACCGAGGTGGTCATGATTGACATCAACGAGTCCAAGTCTCTCGGCGAGGCGCTCGACATCCGGCAGGGCGTTTCGTTCTGCCCTCCGATTTCGATTTATGCCGGCGGCTATCCGGACGCGGCGGGCTCCGATATTGTCATCCTGACCTCCGGCGTCGCACGCAAGCCGGGGCAGTCCCGTCTGGAACTCGCTCAGGTCAATGTCAACATCACCAAGTCGATTGCGCCGGAGATTGTCAAATATGCGCCGGACGCAATCTACATCATCGTGAGCAATCCGGTCGACATCCTTACTTATGTGTTTACCAAGGTTTCCGGCGTTCCGGAGAAACAGATCCTCGGTTCCGGCACCATTTTAGACACGGCGCGCCTGCGCGCCCGTGTGGCGGAATATTTCTCCATCAACCAGCAGAACGTGCATGCGTATGTCTTCGGCGAGCACGGCGACACGTCGTTTGTCCCGTGGTCCGTGGGCAATATCTCGAATGTTCCGATTGACCAGTATGCCGACTGCCTCAAGGAGAAAAACACTGTTGCGCCGCCGAAGCTCGTTCACAGCGAGGTGGAAAGCTACATCCGCAAGTCTGGCGGGAAGATCATCGAGCGGAAGGGCGCTACGTTCTACGCGGTTGCCGTGTCGGTTTGCCATATCTGCAAATGCATTTTCAGCGGTGCGGATACGACCATGACGGTGTCCAGCATGATGCACGGCGAATACGGCATTGAAGACGTCTGCCTGAGCACGCTGAGCATCGTGGGCCCGGGCGGCCTGGACGGCAAGCTGCTGGTACCGCTCACGGACGAGGAGGTTCAGCTCCTGCACAAGAGCGCCGACAGCTTGAAGGCGGTTCTCAAGGACATCAAGATCTGACCTTCCCCCGAAGAATTGTTCACAAGGCTGGAGACGGGCGGCGCAGGCCGCCCTTCCCGGCGTTTATGCGGTTTGATGAGCCGCTTTAAATTTGAAGAAAGAGAGCTGTTTGACATGGAGCATGGAACACAGGAATACCGCATCGAGCATGACTCGATGGGCGAGGTCAAGGTCCCTGCCGACAAGTACTGGGCGGCGCAGACCGAGCGCAGCCACGAAAATTTCCGCATTGGCGTCGGCATTGAGACGATGCCGCGGGAGATCACGCACGCGTTCGGCATTTTGAAAAAAGCGGCGGCGCAGGCGAACCACGCTTTGAAGCCGGAAAAAATGACGGACGAAAAGCTGGCGGCGATCACGCAGGCTTGCGACGAAGTCATCAGCGGCGCGCTGAACGACCATTTCCCATTGGTCGTCTGGCAGACCGGCAGCGGCACGCAGTCCAATATGAACGCCAACGAGGTCATTGCCAACCGCGGCAATGAGATTGCCGGGAAAAAGCTGCTGCATCCCAACGACGATATCAATATGAGCCAGTCCTCGAACGACACGTTCCCCACGGCGATGCACATCTCGGCGGTTCTGGCCATTGAAGATCAGCTCTTCCCCGCCATCGACCTGCTAGTTTCTACCTTCCGCCGCCTGGAAGAGGAAAACCGCGGGATTGTCAAGAGCGGGCGCACGCATTTACAGGACGCGACGCCGATTCAATTCTCTCAGGAGATTAGCGGCTGGCGTTCCTCGCTGGAAAAGGACAAAAAGATGCTCTCCCTTGCGCTGACGGAGCTCAAGGAGCTGGCGCTGGGCGGCACGGCGGTCGGCACCGGCCTGAACGCGCCCGCCGGCTTTGACGAAAAGGTTGCGCAGGCGGTTTCTGAGATTACCGGCAAGCAGTTTGTCACCGCGCCGAACAAATTCCATGCGCTCACCAGCAAGGACGAGCTCGTGTTTGCGCACGGCGCGCTGAAGGCGCTCGCCGCTGACCTGATGAAGATTGCCAACGACGTGCGCTGGCTCGCGAGCGGCCCGCGCGACGGCTTGGGCGAGATCTTCATCCCAGAGAACGAGCCCGGGTCCTCCATCATGCCTGGCAAAGTCAACCCGACCCAGTGCGAGGCTGTCACAATGGTGGCGGTGCAGGTCATGGGGAACGACGTCGCCGTCGGTATGGCAGCGTCCCAGGGGAATTTTGAGCTGAATGTTTTTATGCCGGTGTGCATTTATAACTTCCTGCAGTCGGCGCGTCTCCTGGCGGAGTGCATGGTCTCCTTTAACAACAACTGCGCGGTCGGCATCAAGGCCAACCGGGAAAAGATGCACCACAACCTCCACAATTCCCTGATGCTGGTCACCGCGCTGAATCCTTACATCGGCTACGAAAATGCTGCCAAAACAGCGAAAAAGGCATATAAGGACAATATCTCCCTCAAAGAGGCCTGCGTAGAGCTCGGCTTCCTGACGGCAGAGAAATTTGACGAGGTGTTCCACCCCGAGCAGATGGCGTAACGCCGCTGCCCACAGTTTTGACGATAAGGGAAGGGAATCGTATGGTTTTTAGTTATTATCCCGGCTGTACGCTGAAGAATAAGGCCCAGGACCTGGACCGTTATGCGCGCCGCTCCGCGGAAGCGCTCGGCTTTACGCTGGAAGAGCTGCCGGAGTGGCAGTGCTGCGGCGGGGCGTATTCCATGGCGCAGGACGAGATCGCCAGCAAGTTGGCGGCGGTACGCGCGCTGAATCTGGCAAAGGAACAGGGCCGCACATTGGTGACGCTCTGCTCGGCGTGCCACAATGTACTGAAGCAGGCAAACCACGATATGGCGGAAAACGAGGAATTCTCGCAGAAAGCGAACAATTACATGAAGCTGGAAAAGCCTTATCTCGGCGAGACCAAGCTGCTGCATTACCTGGAGGTGCTGCGCGACGTCGTCGGATTCGAGGAAATTGCAAAAAAGGTCAAGAATCCGCTCGCCGGCAGGAAGATTGGCGCCTATTACGGCTGCCTTTTGCTGCGCCCCGGCAAGGTGCTGCAAATGGACAATCCGGAGAACCCGAAGATCATGGAAGATCTCATCCGGGCGCTCGGCGCAGAGCCGGTGGTTTACGCGAACCGCAACGAGTGCTGCGGCGGCTATGTCACGCTGGAGGATCCGGCGTTGGCCCGTAAGAAGAGCGCTGCGGTGCTGAAGAACGCCGCCGAGATGCAGGCCGACACGCTCATCACCGCCTGCCCGCTTTGCCTGTATAACCTGAAGAAAAACGCGCCGGAAAACGGCGGACTGCCGGTAGTCTATTTCACGGAGCTTCTGGCGGAAGCCCTGGGCGTAAAAGATTGAGAAGGGAGTGCGTAGCATGAGCAAATACGACAAAGAGCAGGTTCTCCGCTCCAGCGGCGTCAATGTGTTAAAATGCATGCGCTGCGGCAAGTGTTCCGGCACCTGCCCTTCCTACGATGAAATGGAATACCACCCCCATGAATTCGTCTATATGGTGGAGAAAGGCCAGATCGATAAGCTGATGGCTTCCCCCTCCATTTACAAATGCCTTTCCTGCTATGCCTGCGTGGAGCGCTGCCCCCGAGGCGTAGAACCCGCCAAGCTTGTTGAAGCGGTGCGCCTGCTGGTCATCCGCCAGCAGGGCAAGAACCACCTCAAGCCTGTGGACATCCCCGCCCTGCTGGACGAGGAAATGCCGCAGCAGGCGCTGGTCACCGCGCTTCGCAAGTACAGCAAGTAAGGAGGAAGCAAAATGCAAAGAATTGGCGTGTTTGTCTGCTGGTGCGGCAGCAATATTGCCGGCACGGTGGACGTGAACGCAGTTTCCGAGGCCCTGGGGCGCGAACCCGGCGTCGTTTACTCCATCAATTACCAGTACATGTGCTCCGAGGCGGGCCAGAACCTCGTCAAAGACGCAATTAAGGAGCAAAAGCTCATCGGCGTGGTCATCTGCTCCTGCTCGCCGCGCATGCATGAGAATACGTTCCGCAAGGCGGCAGCTTCGGCGGGGCTCAACCCCTATATGGTGGAAATTGCCAATATCCGCGAGCAGTGTTCCTGGATCCATAAGGATATGCCGACCGCAACGGAAAAAGCCATCATCCTTGGGCGCGCGGCAATCGCAAAGGTTCAACTCAACGCGCCGCTCATCGCAGGGGAAAGCCCGGTTACGAAGCGGGCTCTTGTTATCGGCGGCGGCATCGCGGGCATTCAGACCGCGCTGGACATTGCAGATGCGGGCTTTGAGGTTGACATCGTCGAAAAGCAGCCGACTATCGGCGGTAAAATGACGCAGCTCGACAAGACCTTCCCTACCCTGGACTGCGCCGCCTGCATCCTGACCCCCAAAATGGTGGACTGCGCGCAGAATGAGAACATCAATATCTACGCGTACAGCGAGGTTGCCGAGGTCAAGGGCTTTGTTGGCAATTTCTCTGTGAAGATCCGTAAAAAGGCCCGCTATGTGGACGCGGAAAAGTGCACCGGCTGCGGCCTTTGCACGGAGAAGTGCCCGCAGAAAAAGGTCCCGAACGAATTCAACCTTGGCATGGACAACCGCCGTGCAATCTATATCCCGTTTGCGCAGGCGGTGCCGAAGGTCGCGACGATCGACCCGGACTACTGCAATATGCTGAAAAACGGCAAATGCGGCGTATGCGCCAAGGTCTGCACCGCGGGCGCTATCAATTACCAGCAGCAGGATGAGATCGTTGAGCGCGAGTACGGCGCCATTGTGGTCGCGACCGGTTACAACCCGATCTCGCTAGACAATTTTGAAGAATACGCCTATGCGCAGAGCAAGGATGTCGTGACTTCGCTGGAATTTGAGCGTTTGACGAACGCCGCGGGCCCCACCAACGGCACGCTGCTCCGCCCCTCCGACGGCAAGCACCCCCATACCATCGTCTTTGTGCAGTGCGTCGGTTCGCGCGACACGTCCGGCTGCGGCAAGCCGTACTGCTCCAAGATCTGCTGCATGTATACGGCGAAGCACGCGATGCTCACCCGCGAGAAATATCCGGACACGGACGTCTATGTCTTCTATATCGACGTGCGTACGCCCGGCAAGAATTTTGACGAGTTTTACCGCCGCGCTGTGGAAGAATACGGCGTGCACTACATCAAGGGCATGGTCGGCAAGGTTACGCCGCGCGCCGACGGGAAACTGGAGGTTCAGGCCTCCGACCTGATCTCCAATGAGCAGCTCCACGTCGACGCCGACATGGTGGTCCTGGCGGCGGCGATTGAACCGGACAAGAGCGCGCGCCCGCTGGCGACAATGCTTACGGCCAGCATGGATACGAACGATTTCTTCACCGAAGCGCACCCGAAGCTGCGCCCGGTAGAGAGCCCGACGGCCGGCATCTTCCTCTCTGGGACCTGCCAGGGCCCGAAGGATATCCCGGAGACCGTTTCCCAGGCCGGCGCGGCTGCGGCGAAAGTCATCGGCTTGCTGGCGAAGGACAAGCTCACCTGTAACCCGTGCGTCGCGCATTCCAACGAGCTGATGTGCAACGGCTGCTCGTCTTGCGAAAAGGTTTGCCCCTACGGCGCCATCACTTATATTGATAAGGAATTCCGGATGCCGGACCGCACAACGGCGGTCCGCCGCGTAGCGCAGGTCAATGAGGCCGTCTGCCAGGGCTGCGGCGCCTGCACCGTCGCGTGCCCGTCCGGCGCAATGGATCTCAAGGGCTTCTCGAACAGCCAAATCATGGCGGAGGTAGATGCGATATGCAACACGAAGTAAAAGAATTCAAGCCGAAGATCGTCGCGTTTTGCTGCAACTGGTGCTCTTACGCGGGCGCCGATTTGGCGGGGACAAACCGCCTGAACTACCCCGCCGACGTGAAGATTATCCGCGTCCCCTGCTCCTGCCGTGTGAACCCGATGTTCATCCTGCGCGCGTTCCAGCGCGGCGCGGACGGCGTCATCCTCTGCGGCTGTCACCCGGGCGACTGCCACTACACCACCGGCAACTACTACACCCGCCGCCGTATGACGCTGCTGTTCTCCATGCTCGATTATCTCGGCATTGAAAAGGAGCGCACCCGCGTGGAGTGGGTCTCCGCTGCGGAGGGCGCGAAATTCGCCGCCACAATGAACGAATTTGTGGCCGCCGTGACCAAGCTGGGCGAGAATAAGAGATTGGAGGACCTGAGATGCAAGAAGTAATCATTGCAAAAGCGAAGGAGCTGCTGCAGAACTCGACCGTCAATCGCGTCCTGGGCTGGAAGGCCGGCGAATTTGTGTACGACGTGACCCCCGCGGTTTTTACGAGTGTGGAAGAGTTGGAAGACGGCTTTGTCGCCAATGATTTCTGCGGGAATAACCTTTCCAAATACCTGATCAAAGAATCCCGCAAGCCGGGCAAGGTTCTGGTGTTTCTCAAGCCGTGCGACACTTATAGCTTTAACCAGCTCATTAAGGAGCACCGCATTGTGCGCGAGAACGTCTACGCGGTCGGCATCCCCTGCGACGGCAAAACCGACGGGGAGGCGCTCAAGGCCAAGGGCTTCAAGGGGATCCTCGGTATTTCTTCCGAAGGGGATCAGTTTGTGGTGGAGACGCTCTACGGCAAAGAGGCCGTCGCAAAGAAGGACGTCCTGCCGGAGCGCTGCTTGAATTGCAAGAGCAAGAAGCATGTCGCCTACGACGAGCTCATCGGCGAGGAAGGCGAGGTGCTGGACAGCCACCGCTTTGATATGGTGGCCAAGCTGGAGGCGATGACCCCCGATGAGCGCTTTGCGTTCTGGCGCGGCGAGCTTTCCCGCTGCATCCGTTGCAATGCTTGCCGCAACGTCTGCCCTGCATGCTCCTGTGAAAAATGCGTGTTTGACAACGACGCCTCCGGCATTGCGCAGAAGGCCGCCGCAGACAGCTTTGAAGAGAATATGTTCCACATCATCCGGGCGTTCCATGTGGCCGGCCGCTGCACCGACTGCGGCGAGTGCTCCCGTGTTTGCCCGCAGAATATTCCGCTGCATTTGCTGAACCGCAAGTTCATTAAGGATATTGACGCGTTCTACGGCGACTACCAGGCCGGCGAGGATACGGAAAGCCGCGCCCCGCTGACGAATTTCACAGAGGGCGACGTGGAACCCAGCATCGTATATGAAAGGGAGGGGAACTAACGCCATGTGGAAGATTTCCCTGACAAAACTGGACGACCTGTTCGCCGCCGTTGCGGCAGACCGCGCGCTCTACCTCCCGGTAGACGATGAAAAAAGCGGCCAAGCGAAATACAAGAAGTGGACGGAAGGCGCAAAGCTGAGCCAGGCGCTCAATACCGTGCGCAGCGCAAAGGATTTTTTCTTCCCGCAGACCGAAAACCTTGTTGATTTTAAGGTCAAAGGAAAGGAAATCGAGATTATCGACCCGCGCACCGAGCATGAGAATTTTGTCATTTTCGGTGTGCGTGCCTGCGACGCCCGCAGCTTTACCATCTTGGATAAGGTTTTCCTGGTAGACCCGGTGGATACCTACTATCAGTCGCGCCGCGAGCACGGTATTGTTGTGACGATGGCCTGCACCCGCCCGGAGGAAACCTGCTTCTGCACGAGCTTTGGCATTGACCCGGCCCGCCCGGAGGGCGACGTGAGCTGCTGGATGGACGGCGAAAACCTCTACTTCACTGTCTTGACGGAGAAGGGCGCGCCGTTCCTCGAGCTGGCGAAGCCGCTCGCCGAAGAATGCGGCGAAGAGGCCGTTGCGGCGCAGCAGGAAGCGACCGGCGCGCTGATGAGCAAGCTGCCGCTCGCGACGTTCTCCACCAAGAGTTTCGGCGGGGACGTGCTGCTCAAGGTGTTCGACTCCCCTAAGTGGGCAAGCCTCTCAGAGAGTTGCTTGGGCTGCGGCACCTGTACATTCGTGTGCCCCACCTGCCAGTGCTATGACATCCGGGATTTTGACACCGGGAACGGCGTTACCCGCTTCCGCTGCTGGGATTCCTGCATGTACTCCGATTTTACAAAGATGGCCAGCGGGAACCCGCGCCTCACGCAGTTGGAGCGTTTCCGCCAGCGGTTTATGCACAAGCTGGTCTATTTCCCCGCAAACAATGACGGGGAATACGGCTGTGTTGGCTGCGGCCGCTGCCTCTCGAAGTGCCCCATCTCCATGAATATTGTGAAGGTTGCGAAAACACTGGAGGGAGATATCAAATGAACGCTGAAACTTTGATCCCCAAGATTGGCGTGGTTACAGATATCCGTGTCGATACCCCGGATATCAAGACGTTCCGGGTAGTCGGCATGGATGGCAAAAAGGTCTTTGAACACAAACCCGGCCAGTGCGCCATGCTTTCCATCCCCGGCGTCGGGGAAGCGATGTTCTCGATTACCTCCTCCCCCACGCTGGAAGAATACATGGAGTTTTCCATTAAAAAGTGCGGATGCCTGACCTCCTGGCTCCACGCAATGGACGTCGGCCAGCAAATTACGATCCGCGGCCCGTATGGCAACGGCTTCCCGGTAGACACCGAATTCACCGGGAAGGACCTGCTGTTTGTCGCGGGCGGCGTCGGCCTGGCTCCTCTGCATTCCGTCATCAATTACTGCCGCGCCAAGCGGGAAAAATACGGCAGGATCCGCATTGTCTATGGTTCCCGCTCGAAGGACGACCTGCTCGATTACCAGGAGATCCTCAACGAATGGATGGCAGACCCGGGCATCGAGGTCAACCTTACCATAGACCGCGAGCAGGAAGGCTGGGACGGCCATGTTGGCTTTGTCCCTAATTTCGTCAAGGAGCTGAACCCGGACACTGGGATGACGGTTGTCCTCTGCGGCCCGCCGGTAATGATCAAATTTACGCTGCAGGGCCTTAAGGAACTCGGTTTTGAGGAGACGCAGGTCTACACCACGATGGAGTTGCGCATGAAGTGCGGCGTCGGGAAATGCGGGCGCTGCAACATTGGTAACAAATACGTCTGCAAGGACGGCCCGGTCTTCCGCTTTGACCAACTGGACGAGCTTCCCAACGAGTATTAAAAAGGAGAGGATCCCAAATGGAAACGATGGTTCATATTTTTTTGATGGGGAAACAATATGAAGTCCCCTCCAACCTGACCATTATGAAGGCGATGGAATACGCTGGTTACCAGTTGATCCGCGGGTGCGGTTGCCGTAATGGCTTCTGCGGCGCTTGTGCGACAATCTACCGCATCAAAGGCGACAGCGAACTGAAGGTTTGCCTGGCCTGCCAGACCAAGGTCGAAGAAAACATGTACATTGCCACGCTGCCGTTCTTCCCGCTGGTCAAGCAGGTATACGACATTGAGAAGGTCTCCCCTACACAGCAGATTATGATGCAGCTGTATCCGGAAATCTACGCCTGCATCGGCTGCAACGCCTGCACCAAGAGCTGCACGCAGGAGCTCAACGTCATGCAGTATATTGCCTATGCGCAGCGCGGTGATTTTGAAAAATGCGCCGAGGAATCGTTTGACTGCGTGATGTGCGGGGTCTGCTCCTCCCGCTGCCCGGCCGGGATTTCCCACCCGCAGGTCGCGATGCTGGCCCGCCGCCTGAACGGCAAATACCTTGCCCCAAAAACGCAGCACCTGGAGGACCGCGTCCGCGAGATCCAAAACGGCGACTTCCAAGAGCTGTTGGAAAGCCTGATGCAGAAGCCCCTGGAAGAGATGCAGGAACTTTACAACCACAGAGAGATCGAACAATAAGGAGGGCCCGTTCATGTACACGAAAGAAATGCTGGAATCCATGAAAAAAGTGGAGGCCAACCGGGAAGCCAACGCGGTACTGGAACCCAGAAGAATGACCGCGGAGGAAAAGGATACCCTCCTGAAGACCTACCATCCTGACTACAAGCAGGAAGAGTTTGACGTGCTGAAGATCGGCCCGAATAAAGGCGAAAAGGTTCCGAAGGAGCTTGCCGCCCTGTTGCAGGCGAACAGCCGCATTCAAGCGGAGGAGATCGACTTGAGCCGGGTCGATTACGACGTGGACGTCCTCATCATTGGCGGCGGCGGCGCGGGCGCTTCCGCGGCGATTGAAGCGGACAATGCCGGCGCGAAGGCGATGATCGTCACGAAGCTGCGTATTGGCGACGCCAACACCATGATGGCGGAAGGCGGCATCCAGGCGGCGGACAAGCCGAACGACAGCCCTGCCATCCACTACCTGGACGCGTTCGGCGGCGGCCATTTTGCCGCGAAACCGGAGCTGCTCTACAAGTTGGTCACGGAAGCGCCGGAGGCCATCCTCTGGCTCAACGAGCTCGGCGTGGAATTTGACAAAGCGCCCGACGGCACAATGATCACCACCCACGGCGGCGGTACTTCCCGCAAGAGGATGCACGCGGCGAAGGACTATTCCGGCGCGGAAATCATGCGCACGCTGCGCGACGAAGTGCTCAACCGTGAGATCCCGGTTGTCGATTTCACCGCAGCAATCGAACTGATCCTGGACGAAAACGGCAAGGCGGCCGGCGCCGTGCTCCTGAACATGGAGACGCAGGAGATCCTCATCGCGCGCGCAAAAACGGTCGTCATTGCCACCGGTGGCGCGGGACGCCTGCACTACCAGGGCTTCCCCACCTCGAACCACTACGGCGCGACGGCTGACGGCCTGGTGCTGGCGTACCGTGCCGGCGCGAAGCTGCTGTACGCTGACACGCTGCAATACCATCCCACTGGCGCGGCGTATCCGGAGCAGATCTTCGGCGCGCTTGTCACAGAGAAGGTCCGCTCGCTCGGCGCAAAACTCGTCAATGTGGACGGCGAGGTCTTCATGCACCCGCTGGAGACGCGCGACGTTTCCGCCGCCTCCATCATCCGGGAATGCAAAGCGCGCGGCAAGGGCGTTGCAACGCCGGAAGGCATGGGCGTCTGGCTTGACACGCCGATGATCGAGCTCAAGGGCGGCGAAGGCACGATTGAGAAGCGCATTCCGGCGATGATGCGCATGTTTGGCAAATATGATATCGATATCCGCAAGCAGCCGATCCTCGTCTACCCGACCCTGCACTACCAGAACGGCGGCATTGATATCTCGAGCGACGGCCAGAGCGGCGTGGAAAACCTGTTTGTAGCGGGCGAGGCTGTCGGTGGCATCCACGGGCGTAACCGTCTGATGGGCAATTCCCTGCTGGACGTCGTCGTGTTCGGCCGCAATGCGGGCCGCAGCGCCGCTGCTAAGGCGAAGGACGTGACGGTTGGCACGCTGACGCTCTCCCATGTGGACGCGTTTGCGAAGGAAATGAAGGACGCCGGGATCACCAGCGACATCGTTTCCCCGAAGCTGTTGCCGGATTACCGCCGGACGAAATAAATTTTCCTATCATCAAACAAATTGGGAGGAAAGAACCATGCCTTCTGTAGCAGAAGTTTTTGAAACAATTATGATTATCAGCTTCGGCATTTCCTGGCCGTTGTCGATCATCCGCTCTGTGCGGTCCCGCTCTACCAAGGGAAAGAGCGTTCTCTTTTCGATCTTCATTGCCATCGGTTACATTTGCGGCATTATCTCCAAATGCATCACCCATACTTATAACCTCGCGTTTTGGTTCTATTTCCCGAACGTCATTATGGTTTGCACGGATATCTGCCTGTACTTCCGCAACCGCGCGATTGAACGCCGCGAGGAAGGCAAAAAATAATTGCTTTAGGAGGTCATTCCTATGAAAATTACGGTATGTTTGGGCAGCGCCTGCCATGTCAAGGGTTCTCATCAGGTGTTGGAATCCATCCAGCGGTTAATCAAGGCGCACCATGTGGAAGATCAGATCGAGCTGGCGGGGACCTTCTGCACCGGGAACTGCGACAAAGGGGTCTGCGTCACGGTGGACGGGAACCTGATCAGCTTTTCTCCCAACAATGTGGAAGAACTCTTTGAGAAAGAGATCCTTGCAAAATTGCAATAATCAAAGCCGGAAAGTTGCGAAAGCGCCGTGCGGATCCTTCGGGACACCGCACGGCGCTCTTTTATGCGTAAAAAAAGCGCCCCGCGCGGGGACGCTTTTTACGGCTTGACAACCGGCTTGCGGAACGCCGGGGGCGGCTGCCAAAGCAGAACCTGGCCCGCGTGCCGCGTCGCCGGGACGTCGATGATCCGCTGGTTGGAGGAACCGCGGAATAAAAGGGAAATATCATGGAGATCCTGCACAAATTCGCCGTCGACCAAAACGTCCAGCAGAGAAAGGAATTCCTCCGTTACCTCACAGCGGGCGCGGCTCTCCCCCATCAGCTCTTCCATCGTATAGCCGCTGTAACACCATATGTCTTTTTGGGGGAACCGCTCTCGCACCCGGCGCAAGAACGGAAGAAGCGCACGCTGGTTTTCCGGCTCCATCGGCTCGCCGCCGAGCAGCGTCAGTCCGCCGACAAAGGGGCGGGAAAGCTCGTTCAATAAGAGCTCTTGTGTTTCTTTCGTGAAAGGTTCCCCATAAGAAAAATTCTGTGCTTCCGCGTTAAAACAGCCCGGGCACCCGTGCGTGCAGCCGGAGACAAAAAGGCTTACCCGCACGCCGGGCCCGTTGGCGATGTCCCTGCGCTTGATGGCTGCGTAATTCATGCCGCTCTCCCCTTACAGATGCATCACACGGTCTTTAATTTCCTGCGTGCGGCCCTGGTTCCAGAATTGTGTGCCGATATACCCGCAGGTGCGGCGCGCTACGTTCATTTTATTCTGGTCCCGGTTGCCGCATTTCGGGCATTCCCACACCAGCTTGCCGTCTTCATCTGAAACGATGCGGATCTCGCCGTCAAAGCCGCATACCTGGCAGAAATCGCTCTTGGTGTTGAGTTCCGCATACATGATGTGGTCGTAGATGAAGCGGATGACCTGTAAGACCGCCGGGATGTTCTGCTGCATATTCGGTACTTCCACATAGCTGATCGCGCCGCCGGTGGAGAGGGCCTGGAACTGCGCCTCAAATTCCAGCTTGTCAAACGCGTCGATCTCCTCCGTTACGTGGACGTGATAGCTGTTGGTGATGTAGGATTTGTCTGTTACGCCGGGGATGATGCCGAAGCGCTTTTGCAAACACTTGGCAAAGCGGTAGGTTGTGCTTTCCAGCGGCGTGCCGTAGATGCCGAAGCCCAGGCGGGTCTCCGCCTTCCAGCGGTCGCAGGCCTCGTTCATGTGCCGCATTACGGCGAGCGCGAACGGTGTGGCGGAGGGGTCCGTGTGCGATTTCCCCGTCATATAGCGCACGCATTCGCAAAGGCCGGCGTAGCCCAGCGAAATGGTCGAGTAGCCGTCGTAGAGCAGCTTGTCGATTTTTTCCCCCTTGGGCAGGCGGGCAATAGCCCCGTACTGCCAGAGAATCGGCGCCGCGTCGGAGAGCGTGCCTTTCAGGCGGTTGTGCCGGCACATCAGCGCGCGGTAGCACAGCTCCAGACGTTCGTCGAAGATTTTCCAAAATTGATCTGGATTGCGCTGCGAGGAGAGCGCCACATCCACCAAATTCAGCGTGACGACGCCCTGGTTGAAACGGCCGTAGAATTTGTAGTTGCCGTTCTCGTCCTTCCAAGGGGAAAGCGCGCTGCGGCAGCCCATCACCGGGAAGCAGTTGCCCTCCTTGAGCTCTTTCATTTTCTTTTCGGAGATATAGTCCGGAACCAGGCGCTTTGCCGTGCATTTTGCCGCGAGCTCCGTCAGGTACCAGTAGGGGGAATCCGGCGTGATATTATCTTCCTCTAGTACATAGATCAACTTCGGGAACGCCGGTGTGACAAACACGCCCACCTCGTTTTTCACGCCCTCGTAGCGCTGCAGGAGGACCTCTTCCATGACAAGCGCGAGGTCCTTCTTTTCCTGCGGGGTCTTTGCCTCGTTGAGGTACATAAAGACGGTGATGAACGGCGCCTGGCCGTTGGTTGTGAGGAGCGTGACCACCTGGTACTGGATGGTCTGCACGCCCTTGCGCACCTCGTCGCGCAGGCGCTTTTCCACAATGCGCGAGACAATCTCTTCCTCGGCGGAACCGCCGCAGATTGCAATGCCTTCAAGAACCTCGCGTTGGATCTTGCGGCGGGAGACCTCGACAAACGGGGCCAGATGCGCAAGGCTGATGCTCTGCCCACCGTACTGGTTGCTGGCCACCTGGGCGATAATCTGCGTGGCAATGTTGCAGGCCGTGGAGAAACTGTGCGGCTTCTCAATCATCGTGCCGCTGATGACGGTGCCGTTTTGGAGCATGTCTTCCAGGTTTACAAGGTCGCAGTTGTGCATGTGCTGGGCGAAATAATCCATGTCATGAAAATGGAGGATGCCTGCTTCGTGCGCCTCGACAATGTCCCTTGGGAGCAGCATGCGCTTGGTCAGGTCCTTGCTGACCTCGCCGGCCATGTAGTCGCGCTGCACACTGTTTACAGTCGGATTTTTATTGGAGTTTTCCTGCTTTGCTTCCTCGTTGTTGCATTCAATCAGCGAAAGGATTTGGTTGTCCGTTGTGTTGGCCGCGCGTACCAGGCTGCGGTTGTAGCGGTAGCGGATGTAGCGTTTCGCCGTCTCGTAGGCGCCTTCCTGCATGATGAAGGTCTCTACCAGCTCCTGGATTTCCTCGACGGAAAGCGCGCGTCCCACCTTACGGCATTCCGCTTCTACCTTCCCGGCGATGTTTTGAATTTGGCCGTCATCCAGCTCCGGCGGCAGGTCTGTCGCTAGGTTTGCGTTCGTCACGGCGGCGACGATTTTCCCGGCGTCAAATTGGACTTCAGCCCCGCTGCGTTTGATGATCTTCATATCGGCACGACTCCTTTTCTTCGTTGCTTGGTTGGTTCTCTTTTTCTCTCAACAAATACATTATATAGAGCCTATTTGAAAAAATCAACCCCATATTTAGTGTACAAAGAGGGCTTTGTCCGGGCGCTGCCCCCGCCGGACCGAAAAAACCGCCCTGCGGCCGCCCAAAGGCGGCGTGCAGAGCGGCCCCTCCCGGCAAAAGGAGGTTATTTCCATTGCTCGACAAAGCTGCGGATATTTGACGTGTTGCGGTACGTCTGCACGGACCCGCCGTCGATGACGACCAGCGACGGGGCCTGGCGGATTTGGTAGGCGTTCGCAAGGTCTGCGTGCTCCTCCGCATCGATGCGCTCATACGGCACAGCCGCTTTTTGTAGCATCGCGTCGGCGGCGCGGCAATTCGGGCAGGTCTTCGTCGTGAACAGCAGGATGCGCTTCTCCCCCGGCGCGTCGGGCGCAGCCTCCGCCTGGGCGGCCGGCTGCTGCGCTTTGCGCGCATTTTTTAGATGGGAATGCGAAAGGTCGTATACCTTGCGCTCCTTGAATTCCTGCGCTTTGCCGTCGTTCCAATTCTGTACCGGGCGGTAATAACCGGTAATGCGGCTGTAAACCTCCGTCTTCCCGCCGCAGTGCGGGCAGACATACTGTTCTCCGCTCAAATAACCGTGGTCCTTGCAGATGGAATAGGTCGGGGAAAGCGTATAATACGGCAGCTCGTAGTTCTCTGCAATTTTCCGCACCAGCGTGGCCGCCGATTTCCAGTCCGGCAGTTTTTCGCCGAGAAAGGCGTGGAACACTGTGCCGGAGGTGTAGAGGGTCTGCAGGCCGTCCTGGATGTCCAGCGCAGCAAAGATGTCGTCGGTGTAACCGACCGGCAGGTGGCTGCTGTTGGTATAATACGGCGTTCCGCCCGGTTCGCAGGCGGTGCGGATGTCCGGGTAGCGCGCGACATCGTGCTTGGCCAACCGGTAAGCGGTCGACTCCGCCGGGGTCGCCTCCAGGTTGTACAGGTCTCCGTATTGCTCTTGGTAGTCCGAGAGGCGGCTGCGCATGTGGTTGAGAACATCCTTGGCGAACTGCTGGGTCCTCGGGTCCGTCATGTCGCCGCCGAGCCACTTGGCGTTGAGGCCTGCTTCGTTCATGCCCACCAGGCCAATGGTGGAGAAATGGTTGTCAAACGTGCCAAGATAGCGCTTGGTGTACGGGTACAGGCCTTCGTTGAGCAGCTTGGTGATGACGGTGCGCTTGGTCTTCAGCGAGCGTGCGGCAATATCCATCATCCGGTCGAGGCGGCGGTAGAATTCCGTCTCATCCTTCGAGAGGTAAGCGATGCGCGGCATGTTGATCGTTACCACGCCAACAGAGCCGGTGCTCTCGCCGCTGCCGAAGAAACCGCCGGATTTTTTGCGCAGTTCGCGCAGGTCGAGGCGCAGGCGGCAGCACATGCTGCGCACGTCGCTGGGTTGCATATCGCTATTGATATAGTTCGAGAAATACGGCGTGCCATATTTGGCTGTCATTTCAAAGAGAAGGCGGTTGTTTTCCGTCTCAGACCAGTCGAAATCCTTGGTGATGGAGTAGGTCGGGATCGGGTACTGGAAGCCGCGGCCGTTCGCGTCGCCCTCAATCATAACCTCAATGAACGCGCGATTGACCATGTCCATTTCCGCCTTGCAGTCTTTGTAGCAGAAGTCCATCTCCTTGCCGCCGACAATGGCCGGCTGGTTAGCCAGGTCGTCCGGGACGGTCCAGTCGAGCGTAATGTTCGAGAACGGCGCCTGCGTCCCCCAACGGCTCGGCGTGTTGACGCCATAGATGAAGGATTCCACGCATTTTTTGACCTCGTCATAGGTGAGGTGGTCCGTTTTGACAAACGGCGCGAGGTAGGTGTCAAAGGACGAGAACGCCTGCGCGCCGGCCCATTCGTTCTGCATGATGCCGAGAAAATTGACCATCTGGTTGCACAGCGAGGCCAGGTGCTTTGCAGGAGAAGAGGTAATCTTCCCCGGCACGCCGCCCAAACCCTCCTGGATCAGCTGCTTGAGGGACCAGCCTGCGCAGTAGCCGGTGAGCATGGAGAGGTCATGCAGGTGAATATCGGCGTTGCGGTGCGCGTTGGCGACTTCCTCGTCATAGATCTCAGAGAGCCAGTAGTTCGCTGTGATGGCGCCGCTGTTCGAGAGGATCAGGCCGCCGACCGAGTAGGTGACAGTGGAATTTTCTTTTACGCGCCAGTCCTTCACCTTGACGTAGCTGTCCACCAGCTCTTTGTAGTCGAGGATGGTCGATTTCATGTTGCGGATCTTTTCGCGTTGCTTGCGGTACAGGATGTACGCTTTCGCCACATCGCCATAGCCCGCCTGGATCAGTACGGACTCCACGCTGTCCTGGATATCCTCGACCGCGATCTTCCCATCCTTGATCTTCGGCTCGAAATCCGCCGTTACCTTGAGCGCGAGCAGTTCGATCACGCTGGGGTGATATTGCTTTTCCTGCGCCTCAAAGGCTTTGGTAATGGCCGCGCTGATTTTTCCAATCTGAAATTCTACCGTGGCCCCGTCCCGTTTTACCACTTGGTACATGTCTGCAACCCCTTTTCCAATTTCCTTCCCTCCCCGGCCGGCGGCCGGGCTTGTCCTCGCTCCCTCACCCGCGCCGCCCCGGAAGGGGCGTTTGGCGGTAAAAGGAGAGGCCCCATCGGCGCGGGACCTCTTCCTCGAGTTCTCTCTATTTCTTAGTATAGCACAGGCTTTGCAAAATATCAATATCTTGTGGATAGATATTTTTTTAACACAAGTTATTCGATTCCGCGCAGCTGTGCCGCCGGGATTCCCTCGCGGGCGGCCGCCAAAAACCCTCGCATTTCCTCCGGCGTACAGGCGTGTAGTCCGCTGCGGAGCAGGTCTCCGGAATCGACAAAGCCCTGCAAAAAATACCGTTCCGCGCCGCGGATCCACCGGCTGATGGCGAGGAAATCCTCCCGCTCATGGAACTCGCGCACCACGGTGGTGCGGAATTCGTATTCGACTGGGCGCGAGAGCAGATATGCGGCGCTTTCGCGCACGGCGGCGAGGTCCAGCAGGCGCAGGCCGGCGGTTTCTGCATATTTTTCAGGGGAGTTTTTCACATCCATCGCGACATAGTCGACCAGGCCGCGCTCTACCAACGCCCGCAGCCGCCCGGGGAAGCTGCCGTTAGTGTCGAGCTTGACCCGGTAGCCGAGCGCTTTCGCGCGCGCCATCCATTCCGCAAGGTCCGGCTGGAGCAGCGGTTCGCCGCCAGAAAAACAGACCCCGTCCAGAAGGCCCGCCCGCTTTTTGAGGAAGGCGAGCAGCTCGTCCCCCGTGCAGGCTTCCTCCGCTTCCCCGGGCCGCACGAGCGAACCGTTTTGGCAAAATGGGCAGCGGAAATTGCACCCCGCGGTAAAAACCGTGCAGGCGGTAATCCCGGGGTAATCGAGCAGCGTCAATTTTTGCAGGCCGGCAATCCTCAAGGCGCGTCCCCCCTCTTCGCAGCTGGTTGGCCGGTATGAATAGATCCAGAATAGCACGGCCCCGGAAGTTTATTTTTCTCAGGTGGGATTTCCCTAAAATCTTACCTGGTCTACGCCTTGTAGGGGTTTGCGAGAGTGTGCTATACTGGGAAAAAGGAATGCGGCGCGGCTGCGCCGGAAAGGAAGGATGGTCCATGCTTTCCATTGCCGTTTGTGATGACGAACCGGACCAGCTTGCACAAATCGAAGCGTTTGTGATGGAATACAGCCGTACGCATACGCCCTGCCGGATCGAGCGGTTTCAGAGCGGCACGGCGCTGCTGGAGGCCGTGCAAAGCGGCGGATTTGACCTCTATCTGCTTGACGTCATCATGCCGGTTTGCGACGGCATTGAGACCGGCAAGCGCCTGCGGGCGCTGGGAGACGGCGGCGAGATCATCTTCCTGACCGCCTCTGGCGACTACGCCGTGGAAAGCTACGAGGTGCAGGCGTTTTTCTACCTGCTCAAGCCGGCGCAAAAGGAAAACCTCTTCCGCATTTTGGACCGCGCAGTGGAAAAACGGGAGAAACAGCGTGCGGAACGCCTGCCCGTCGCCGTGCATGGCGGCACGCGGATGCTGGAACTGGACCGGATCCTCTATGTAGAGCGTGCCGGCCGCGTGATGCGGTATTACTGCATTGGGGAAACGGTGGATTCCCTCACGCTGCGCAGTTCGTTCCGCAGGGCGGTGGCGCCGCTTTTGCAGGACCCGCGTTTTTTTCTGTGCGGGGCAAGCTTTGTCCTGAACTTACAGCACGTTTCAGGCGTTTCGGCGCAGGGCGCCCTACTGGACAATGGCGCCTGGGTCCCGGTCCCGCGCGCGGGGATCACGCCGCTCAAACAGGCGTGGGGGCAGTATTGGCTCAAGGAGGGATCTCTGTGGTAAATCTGCAAACCGTGCTCTATATGACGGTCGTGGCGTCGACAACGCTCCTGTTGTTTATAGAATTCCGGTTTTCCTTGCGAAAAACGTTGTTGATTGTCTATGGCGTGTGCGTCGTGGTGCTTTTAAGCAACTACTTCCTCTATTCTGCCCTCGGGCAGGAGCTTTTTAGCCGGACCTACACGTTGACCAACCAGGTTCCCCTGATGCTTTCGGTGGCCTACACCAGCAAAAGCCGCGGCTGGCAACGGGTGTTCCAGCTGATGTCTGGGATCTTGTTCTGCATGTTTATCCACCACAACGCGGCGCTGGCGTACTATCTCTCCGGAGAACGGCCGTGGGCGCTCCCGCTTTCTTACTTGATGCTAACCGGCATCGTGATTGTCCTGCTGGCGCTCGTCCTGCGCCCGTTTTATTTGAAAATGCTTTCTTATCTCCAACACGGCTGGTGGCTGATTTGCCTGGTGATTGCGCTGTATTACTGGATCGTTGTTTATGTTATTGCTGATTATTCTGTTGAAACATTTACAAGCGCCCTGCTGCGGGCGTCCCTTTCCTTTTTGATGGTCGCATTTTACAGCGTGTTGTTCCTCCTCTTTTCCCATGCAAAGCAGGCGATGGAAGGGCGGCACGCTGCCGAGCTCTCTGCGCTGCAAGTTGCCGCGCTGCAAAGCCGGATGCAGGCCGTCCGCGCGGTGGAGGACGCGTTGCGCATCGAGCGCCACGACCTGCGCCACCGCCTGCAAACGGCGGCGGAGCTGGTAGCCCGCGGGGAGGAGCAGCGGGCCATCCGCTTTTTAGACCGCGCCGGGGAGCGCCTCAGCGAGCAAAAGACCGAAACATGGTGCCGCGCGCCGGTGCTGGACGCGGTATTTTCCTCCTATTTCCGGCAGGCGGCGTTGCAGGACACGCCGGTTGAAGCGCAGATCTCGCTGCCGGACCCGCTCCCGGTGGACGAATCTGATTTAGCGATGGTTTTCGCAAATGCGCTGGAAAATGCGGTCATCGCTTCCGCCGTGCAGCCGCCGGAGCAGCGGAAGATCCGCTGCCGGGTGATCTCCCATCCGAGTCTGATGCTGGAGGTTTCCAACGCCTGCGCGCAGGAAGTGGAGCTGGACCGGAACGGCATGCCGGTGGCAGGACGGGACGGCCACGGCGCCGGGACTGCGTCGATCTCTGCTTTCTGCCAGAAGTATCACGCGCTTTGCCGTTGCGCTTGGCAAGACGGCTGGTTTTCACTGTGCGTCATCCTCTGACGCGCCCACGGCGCGGGCGGGGCCGCCGTTCTGCGCAGAATTCTACGCGGCGGTCTTGCATTTTTCCCGGCCGTGTGTTATGATAATCCTGTTCTGAATCATCAAACGCAGGGAAAAAGGAAAGTAACCCTCCGGGACCCGGGCAGAGAGGGCGCGCCGTTGGCTGGAAGCGCGCCTGCGGGGAAGGACGGCGAAGTTCCCTTTGGAGCGGCGCAGCTGAACCGGCAAGTAGGCTGCGACGGCGGGCGGCCGTTATCCGCCACAAAAGTGTTTGCTTTTGCAAAAACGAGGGTGGTACCGCGGAGCGTTGCGTCTTCGTCCCTTTGGGGATGGGGGCGTTTTTTCATGCCTCCGCCCCGGAAGCAAAACCTTCATCAGGGAGAAAGGAAGAAACGGTTTTTATGAAACAAGCGTTGGAAGCGATCCGCGCGCGTGCCGCCGGCGAGCTGGCTGCCGCGGAGACCCAGCAGGCGCTGGAGGGCCTGCGGGTCAAGTATCTGGGCAAAAAAGGCGAAGTGACCGCCATCTTGAAACAAATGGGCAAGCTCTCCCCGGAGGAGCGCCCCGCCGTCGGCCAAGTGGCGAACGAGGTGCGCGCTTTTTTAGAAGCCGAGCTGGAAAAGCGGGCGGCTGAATTAAAAGCGCGGGAGCTGGAACGGCAGCTCGCGGCGGAAACGCTAGACGTCACGCTGCCCGGCAAGCGCCGGGTGTTGGGCCATGAGCACCCGCTCTCCGTCGTCTTGAATGAATTGAAAGAAATCTTTATCGGCATGGGGTTCGAGATTGTGGAAGGCCCCGAGGTCGAGCTCGATTATTATAATTTTGAAGCGCTGAATATCCCGAAGAACCATCCCGCGCGCGATACGCAGGATACGTTCTATATTACCGACAATATTTTGCTGCGCACGCAGACCTCCGGCGTGCAGGTGCGCACGATGGAGAAGAAAAAGCCGCCGATCCGCGTGATCTCCCCTGGGCGCGTGTACCGCTCCGATGCGGTGGACGCGACGCATTCCCCGCTCTTCCACCAAATTGAAGGCTTGGTTGTCGACCGCGGCGTCACCTTTGCGGACCTCAAAGGAACGCTGGAGGTGTTTGTCAAGCAGCTTTACGGGGAGGATTCCGTCGTGCGGTTCCGCCCGCACCATTTCCCGTTCACAGAACCCTCTGCCGAGCTGGACGTGCAGTGTTTCCATTGCCACGGCGAGGGCTGCCGCCTTTGCAAGGGCGAGGGCTGGATCGAGATTCTCGGCTGCGGCATGGTGCACCCCAAGGTGCTGGAAAACTGCGACATCGACCCGGAAATTTACAGCGGCTTCGCGTTCGGCATCGGCCTGGAACGCCTGGTCATGCGCCGCTACAACATTGACGACCTGCGTTTGTTCTATGAGAACGACGTGCGGTTCCTCAAGCAATTTTAAGGAGGCGCTGGAACAATGAATCTTTCCATGAAATGGCTCAAGGAATTTGTCCCTGTGGAGATGGAGCCCCGCGCCTTCGCGGAAGCGATGACGATGAGCGGTTCAAAAGTAGAGGGCTGGGAACAGGAAGGCGCCGGGATTGAAAACGTCGTCGTCGGCAAGGTTCTTTCCATAGTGAAGCATCCGGATTCCGACCATCTGGTGGTTTGCCAGGTGGAAGTGGGCGGCGGCGAACCGCTGCAAATTGTGACCGGCGCAGCCAATTTGCAGGAGGGCGACGTGGTCCCGGTGGCGCTGAGCGGCTCTACTTTGCCCGGCGGCGTCAAGATTGAAAAAGGGAAGCTGCGCGGCGTGGAGAGCAACGGCATGCTCTGCTCCCTTGGGGAATTGGGCCTGACGCTGCACGATTTCCCCTACGCGGTGGAAAACGGGATCTTCGTCCTGGGCGACGACTGCATCCGCACGCCCGGCACGCCCATCTGTGAAGCCATCGGCCTGGATGACACAAAGGTCGAGTTTGAGATTACTTCCAACCGGCCGGACTGCTTCTCTGTGCTCGGCTTGGCGCGCGAGGCGGCGGCCACCTTCCATCATCCGTTTGAGGCGCGCCGTCCGGCGGTGCGCGGCGGCCACGGTTCTGTGGAGGGGATGCTCGACGTCAAGGTTGAGGAGCCTTCCCTCTGCCCCATTTACAGTGCCCGCATTGTGAAGAACGTGCGTGTCAAACCGTCCCCGCGTTGGATGCGTGAGCGCCTGCGCGCGATGGGCGTGCGGCCGATCAATAATATCGTCGATATCACGAACTACGTCATGCTCGAATATGGCCAGCCGATGCACGCGTTTGACCTGCGCACCATCGACGAAGGAAAGATCCGCGTGCGCCTGGCAAAGGACGGCGAAACCATCACCACGCTGGACGGTGTGGAACGGACGCTGACCTCTCAGAACCTGGTCATCGCGGATGCGCACAAGCCGGTTGCCATCGCGGGCGTCATGGGCGGGGAATATAGCGGCATCATGGACGACACCACGACCATCGTCTTTGAATCCGCCTGCTTCAATGCGGTCTCGGTCCGTCTGACCGCCCGCAGCCAAGGCATGCGCACCGACGCGTCCTCCCGCTATGAAAAGGGCCTCGACCCCAACAACTGCCTCCCGGCGGTGGACCGTGCGTGCGAATTGGTAGAATTGTTGGACGCCGGCGACGTGCTCGACGGCACGCTGATGGACAACCACGCATCCTCTGAGCTGCGCCGCATCCCGCTTGACGCTGGATGGATTAACCGTTTCCTGGATCTCGACCTGACGAAAGAGCAGATGAAAGAGATCCTCACGCCGCTCGGCTGCCTGTTTGACGGCGACGAGATCCTTGTGCCGACCTACCGGCCTGATTTGGAGCATAAAGCCGACATCGCGGAGGAGATTGCCCGCTTCTATGGATACAACCGGATCCCGGGCACCAAGCTGACCGGCGCTTCCGAAGGGAAATACACCCCGGAGCAGCTTTTCCGCGCGAAGGTGAGCCGCACGATGCAGGCGCTCGGCCTCAGCGAGATTATGACGTATTCGTTCATCAGCCCGAAATATTACGACAAGATCCGCATGCCGGAAAACGACCCGCTGCGCCGCTCGATTGTCATTAAGAACCCGCTTGGCGAGGATACGAGCATCATGCGTACGGTTGCCCTTCCCTCGATGATGGAGACCCTGGCGCGAAATTACAACAACCGCAACGCCTCCGCCTCGCTTTTTGAGCTTGCATCGGAGTATATTCCTACTGCGCCGGACCAGCTGCCAGTGGAAAAGATCACGCTTATTGCCGGGATGTACGGCGAAGACATGGACTATTTCACACTCAAGGGCGTGGCCGAAGAACTGCTGGAAACGCTCGGCGTAACCGGCTACGATGTGGAGTCCTCCGCGGAGGAATACAGCTATCACCCGGGCCGTTGCGCGGTGCTGACGGTGGACGGCAAGCGTCTCGGCGTGCTCGGCGAGGTCCACCCGCTCTGTGTGCAGAATTACGGCATGAAGGGCCGGGTTTACTCTTTCTCCTTCGACCTGCAAACGCTGTTTGAGAACCGCCGTCAGGATGTTTCTTACCAGCCGCTGCCGCGCTTCCCAGCGGTTACGCGCGACCTGGCGCTGGTGTGCAGCGATAAAATCCCGGTGCTCACGTTAGAGAAAGCCATCCGCCGCGGCGCGGGCCCGCTGCTTGAGAGAATCGACCTGTTCGACGTTTACCGCGGCGAGCAGATTGAGTCCGGCAAAAAGAGCGTGGCGTTTAGTATTGCGCTGCGTTCCCCCACTTCGACGTTGACGGACGAACAGATTAACGCCGCGCTGAAAAATGTGATGGCGGAGTTGGAGCGCGAAGGGGCTTCCTTGCGCATATAAAAATCGAATTTCTTCATTTTTCTCTTGTAATCCCACGCCGGATGTTGTATGATTGACGATATTGGGGGTGTTCGAACGATGTTTGACAAAACGATGACCTTCTCCTTTCCCAGCGACCGCGAGGCGGATATCAAGACGACGCTGACGGCGGTTTACGACGCTCTAAAGGAAAAAGGCTACAATCCGATCAACCAAATCGTCGGGTATATCCTCTCAGAAGACCCAACGTATATTACAACGCACAACAATGCGAGGAGCTTGATCCGGCGAATCGACCGCGATGAGCTCTTGCAAGTGCTGGTACGGTCTTATCTGGGCGAATGACAGCCCCAAACCGCATAAAAAGGGCACGCTGGTTTCCCGGCGCGCCCTTTTGCTCTGAACAAACCCGGCGCTTCCGCCGGAAAATGCCCCGATGCTAGAGAAAGGAACTGACGTCTTTTGGATCTTCTCTTTTACGATGGGATCGACTGGGAGCGGGAGTTTGCCCCGTTCCGGACGCACTGCGAGGAATGCCGCGGCCTTTGCTGCACCCTCCTGTATTTTGCAAAATGCGAAGGTTTCCCCGCGGACAAGAGTTCCGGCGTGCCGTGCCATCATCAAAAACCGGATGGGCGCTGCGGCATTTTCCAGGAGCTGGCCTCCCGCCGGCTGTACGGCTGCCTTGCGTACGACTGCTTTGGCGCGGGCCAGCGGTTAGCGGCGCGCACCGAAGTTATCACAAACTGGGAAGCGGTGCCGCAGCCGCGGCGCGAGCTGTTGTTCCGCGCGTTTCTCGACCTAGCGCAGATTTGCCAGTCTCAGTGGTACCTCACGCTGGCTTCCCTGCTGCGCCCCGCGAGAGGTCTTTTACCGCAGATCAACGCGCTGCGCGAACGTGGGCAGAAGGCAGAGACGCTTTCTGCGGAAGAGCTTGCCTGCTTTGACATCATCCCTTACCGCAAGGATGTCAGCCACCTGCTCGGCCAGGTTTGGGAGCAGGTAGAGCCGTTGCTGTGCAAACCGGCGCGGCGCCAGCCGATTTTGAAAAGCTACGCCGGGAAAAAGATGCGGGGCAAGGACCTCGCCGGGAAAAATTTTAGCACGGCGGACCTTTCCCGCGCAGACCTGCGCGGCGCGAATCTCTACGGCGCCAACTTTCTGGGTGCGGACCTGAGAGAGACAGACCTGCGCGGCGTAGACCTTTCCCACGGTTTGTTTTTAACGCAGTTCCAGGTCAACTCCGCCCTTGGGGACGCTGACACCAAATTGCCTCCCTATCTTTTGCGCCCGCCTTTTGCTTCGGCAGGGGCCTGGGGGCCGCCGTTCCCCGTAAAAAAGCAACCCCGTTTTTGACCCGCAGCGCCGCAGAGAAAGCGGCGCTGTTTTTCTCCGCGAACCTGCGGGGAACTCTCGTTTCCTCTTTACAGTTGTTTTGTTTTATGATATACTAATCTTTAGTTATATTTGTGAATGATATCAGGCTTTTCGCCTGCCGTTCCAATCTGCAGTGTATAGGAGGCAGCCGTATGACCCGGACAAAAAAGGAAGCGCCCCAGGCGGCGCAGTTCCCAATGTACAAAAACCACCCGCTGGTCCGCTGTGGGGATGTGATTTACTACGGGAGCATGAAGGATAAATTTGTGGTAAAACTGGAGATCAAGAGCAAAAAGAAGGTGCAGGACCTGGAGGTCGCAGACCGCGTGACCATTCAGCTCATGTACACCGACACCAGCATCCGTTCGCGTAAGCAGATTGTCAAATCCAGCGAGAAGAAAGGGCTTTACCTCGCGCTGGACATCGCCGACGCATGGCTGGAACGCGCGCTGGCTAACGAATGACCCCGGCGAAACGCCGCCCCAACGGGCGGCGTTTTTTCATCTGGCAGCTTCCCCTCCCGCTTCCCCACATCCGAAGCGTTTTTTTCATTTGTGCGGTTGATTTTTCTTTTTTTGTTTATTATAATTATAATTGAAATGTTCTGCAAATCACATGGGAAGAGAAAACAATGCGGCCGCGCCTGTGCCAGCAGGGGAAACGGCCACTGGAGGACGGAGGCTTTTATGAGAAAGACGAAAATCATCTGCACCCTGGGCCCCGCAACAGACAACGAAGATATGCTGCGCAGCCTGATGATGGCTGGCATGGACGTGGCCCGCCTGAATTTTTCGCACCAAACGCAGGCGGAGCAGAAAGTGCGCGCTGACATGGTCAAGCGGCTCCGCGAAGAGCTGGACCTCCCCGTCGCGCTGCTGCTTGATACAAAGGGCCCTGAGATCCGCGTGACGGAATTCAGCACGCCAAAGGTGCATTTGGAGCAGGGAGCTTCGTTTACCCTGACGACGCGCGAGGTCATCGGCGATGAAACCATCGCTGGCGTCACCTTCAGCCGCCTGGCGCAGGAGGTTCTTCCGGGGACGCGCATTCTGATCGACGACGGCTTGATCGAGCTGCGCGCCGACTTTTGCACCGACACCGATGTGCACTGCACGGTAATCAACGGAGGGGAAATCTCCGCGCATAAGGGGATCAACATCCCCGGCGTTGACCTCTCCCTCCCCTTTTTGAGCGAAAAAGATAAGAGCGACATTGAATTCGCGGTGCGGGAGGATTTTGATTTTATCGCGGCGTCGTTTACACGCACGGCGCAGGATATTATCACGATGCGGCATGAACTGGAACGCATGGATTGCCACAAGATCCGCCTGATTGCAAAGATTGAAAATTCCAGCGGCGTGGACAATATCGACGAGATTATTCGCTTTTCCGATGGGATTATGGTCGCGCGCGGCGACATGGGTGTCGAAATCCCCCTGGAGGACGTGCCGATCATCCAGAAAAAACTCATCAAAAAAGCATATACGGCGGGAAAGCAGGTCATCACGGCGACACAGATGCTCGATTCCATGATGAAAAATCCCCGCCCGACCCGCGCGGAAGCAACTGACGTTGCAAACGCAATCTATGACGGCACAAGCGCGATCATGCTTTCCGGTGAAACAGCGGCGGGGCATTACCCGTTGGAATCCCTCAAGACGATGGCTACGATTGCGGAACGCGCAGAACGCGACATCGACTACAAGCAGCGTTTTGCCAACCGGCAGTTTGAAGGCGCGCCGAACGTGACGGCCGCTATTTCTCACGCAACCTGCACGACGGCGCACGACCTCGGCGCGGTCGCAATTATGACGGTCTCCAAATCTGGGCAGACCGCGCGGACTATTTCCAAATACCGCCCGTGGTGCCCGATTATCTGCGGCACGACAGACCCGACGGTGCGCCGCCAGATGAATCTCTCTTGGGGCGTGATCCCCATTATCGTGGAAGAAAAGGACAACACGGACGAGTTGTTTGACCACGTTGTCAATGTGGCACGGCAGCGCGGCCTGGTGAAAAACGGCGATCTGGTCGTCATCACGGCGGGCGTCCCGCTGGGCGTTTCCGGCACCACCAACCTGCTCAAGGTGCAACTGGTCGGCGACGTACTGGTCTCCGGCGACGGGGTCAATAAGGGCGTTGCATGTGGGAATCTTTGCGTCTGCCGCGACGTGGAACAGGCCCAGGCGGAATTCAAGGAAGGCGACATCCTGGTTCTCCCGGCAACAGACAACACCGCGCTCTCCCTGATGAAAGCGTCCTCCGGCATCATCACGGAGCTGGGCGGCATGAATTCCCACGCAGCTATCGTCGGCCTGGCGCTCGACAAGCCGGTCATCGTCGGCGCGGAACACGCAACCCAGCTGCTCAAGAGCGGCACCACGGTTACGCTGGATGCCTCCCGCGGCATCGTCTACGGCGGCGTGGAGAAGCACACGCTCGGCTGAGACCGTTCTTCCTCAGAATAGAAAAAACAAAAAGGGGACGTTCCCGAGCGGGACGCCCCCCTTTTCCTATGCTGATTTCATAAGGTTTCCCCGCCGGATTCCGCGGTGAAGAAGACAAAAAACAGATCCCCCGTGCTCTCGTCGGAAAAGATTTCCTGGTAGGAGATGGAAAAATCCTCATAGCCGGCGGGTACTTCATAAACCAAAAGGCCGGTGCGTTCCTCGTTGACCGCCATCGGGTAAGTCCCCGGCAGCTGTTCTTCCGTAAGCGGCGGGAGTTCTTCAAAGGTCTCCGGGTCTGTGGTGATGGGGAACCGGAAGTCGTCCTCGCCTTCTGCTCCCCATTGCGCTTGGAAATCGGTGTCATACATTTCGATGCTCTGCCGCGAAGTGTTTCGCACCGTGATCTCTACGACCAAGAGCTGGTTCCCTTCTGCGGCGGCGTGGCTGCTGTAGGTTTCACAGACTTCTGCGCGGTTGACGGTAAAATCGAAGAAAGAGGTGTGCATCGTGTCCCCTATGCGGCCTTCGGCATAGCCGTCGGCGGCGTAGCCGGAGGCGGTCTCTTCACCGGATGCGCCAAAGAAAAGGCTGGAGGCCAGCGAATAGCAGCCCGTGAATGAAACTATCAACACCGCCAGTAGCAGCGCAAACGCCCCTTTTTTCATACGATCCCCTCCCCTGTTTTCGAGCGTTTTTACACATTTTTCAACTTTAGTGTAGCATGTTTTTGCGCATCCGGCAAGCGTCCCCTGGATTTTTGCCGAAAAAAGTTGTGAGGATTGTGGGCAGCAATCAAAAGAAAAGCCGGCGTTTTCCGAAGAAAACGCCGGCAACTTTGCACGGAAAATGATGGGGAAAATCAATACATGCCGCCCATATCCGGGGCTGCCGGGGCCGGAGCAGGAGCAGGCTCCTTCTTATCGGCAACCAGAGATTCAGTGGTAAGCACCGTTTCCGCAACAGACGCCGCGTTCTGCAGCGCAGAGCGGACCACCTTCGTCGGGTCGACAACGCCAAAGCTCAGCATGTCGCCATACTCGCCAGTCGCCGCGTTGTAGCCATAGCCCAACGTGCCGGACTCTTTGAGGTGCTCGACAATGACAGAGCCTTCCACGCCCGCATTCATCGCGATCTGACGGACCGGTTCTTCCAGAACCTTCAGAACGATATTTACGCCGGTCTTGTCGTCGCCGGATTCGGTATCAAGCAGCGCCTTAACATCCGGAATCGCGTTGATCAGCGCAACGCCGCCGCCCGGGACAATGCCCTCTTCCACCGCGGCCTTCGTTGCGGCAAGGGCGTCTTCAATGCGCAGCTTCTTTTCTTTCATTTCGACTTCCGTTGCAGCGCCGACTTTGATGACGGCCACACCGCCCGCCAGCTTTGCAAGGCGTTCCTGCAGCTTCTCACGGTCGAAATCGGAGGTCGTGGTCTCAATCTGCGCACGGATCTGCGCAACACGGGCCTTGATCTCATTGCTGTCGCCGGCGCCGTCGACAATGATGGTGTTCTCCTTGTCAACCTTGACCTGGCGCGCGCGGCCCAGCTGGTCCATCGTGGTTTCCTTCAGTTCGAGGCCGACCTCGTCGGAGATGACCTGGCCGCCGGTGAGAACCGCGATATCACGCAGCATCTCCTTGCGCCTGTCGCCAAAGCCCGGAGCCTTTACGCCGACGCAGACAAACGTACCGCGCAGCTTGTTGAGAACCAGCGTGGTGAGCGCTTCGCCTTCAATGTCCTCGGCGATGATGACGAGCTTCTTGCCGGACTGCACAATCTTTTCAAGCAGCGGCAGGATCTCCTGCACGCTGGAGATCTTCTTATCCGTAATGAGGAGATACGCGTCGTCGATGACGGCTTCCATCTTCTCGGTGTCGGTGACCATATACGGGCTGATATAGCCGCGGTCAAACATCATGCCTTCGACAACCTCGGAATAGGTCTCAGCGGTCTTGGATTCTTCAACGGTGATGACGCCGTCGGCGGAAACCTTTTCCATCGCTTCCGCAATCAGATTGCCGATGAACTCGTCGCCCGCAGAAATCGTCGCAACGCGCGCGATGTCCTTCGAACCGTCAACCGACTTCGAGTGCGCTTTCACAGCCTCGACCGCCTTGTCAACCGCCTTCTGAATGCTGCGGCGCAGCGCCATCGGGTTCGCGCCAGCGGTGACGTTCTTCATGCCTTCGCGGATGATCGCCTGCGCGAGCAACGTCGCAGTGGTCGTGCCGTCGCCGGCCACGTCGTTCGTCTTGGTGGCAACTTCCTTCACCAGCTGCGCACCCATGTTCTCGAACGGGTCTTCCAGCTCGATTTCCTTCGCGATGGTCACGCCGTCGTTCGTGATCAGCGGGGCGCCGAATTTCTTATCCAGCACCACGTTGCGGCCCTTCGGGCCGAGGGTAATTTTTACGGTATCCGCCAGCTGGTTGATGCCGTTCATCAAAGCCTTGCGAGCTTCCTCGCCATAAATGATCTGTTTGGCCATAATACTCAATTCCTCCTAAAATCGATCACAGGTTCCTGCGCTAAGGTTCCGTGGGAAATTATTCCACGACCGCCAGAATGTCGGACTGGCGGACGATCGTATATTCTTTCTCGTCGAGCTTGACTTCGGTGCCGGCATATTTGCTGGTGATAACCTTGTCGCCAACCTTCACTTCCATCTTGACCTCTTTGCCGTCCACCATGCCGCCGGGGCCAACTGCGACCACGCGCGCAACCTGGGGCTTCTCTTTTGCGGAGCTGGCCAGGATAATCCCGCTCTTCGTCGTTTCTTCTGCTTCTTCCATTTGGATCAGGACTCTGTCCAGAAGGGGTTTGATCGTCATACTGATGTTCCTCCTTAAAAAGAGATCATGAAACATGATCCTTTGATCGAGTGATTTTTCTTAGCACTCAATCTTCCTGAGTGCTAACATTATTGTAGCCGGTTCTTTTGGAAAATGCAAGGGGTTTTCCAAGGAAAAACAACATTTAATAATTTATTTACAATTTTTCACGGTTCCTTCCCCCGGCGCCCGGCTTCCGCCGGATTTTTGCTTTACACGGCGCATTCTTTATAGTATGATGAAGAAAAGAAACGCGCTTGGCGTCCTGCGGCGCGAAAGGCGCGCGGAAAAAAGGAGAGGACCGCTGTGAGCTTTGGAAGCAAAATGACAAATTATTCCGGCGAAATTTTGCGCGACCTGAAGGAATTGGTTGCCATCCCGTCTGTGCGTGAGGAAGCCGCGCCGGGCGCGCCGTTTGGGGAACCCTGCCGCCGCGTCTTGGACCGTGCGCTGGAAATGGCGGAGGCCATGGGTCTGCGCACCAAAAACCTGGACGGCTACATCGGCTATGCGGAATACGGCGAGGGCGAGGAGACCGCCGCCGTGCTGGCGCACCTGGACGTCGTGCCCGCCGGTTCCGGTTGGGATACCCCGCCGTTTACGGCGACGGAAAAAGACGGTCTATTGTTTGGCCGTGGCGTTGCCGACGACAAAGGCGCTGCCGTTGCTGCGCTCTACGGCCTCAAGGCGCTCAAGGATGCGGGCGTCAAGGGGAACCGGCGGATTCGCGTAATCTTTGGCGTCTCAGAAGAAACCGGCATGGAGGATATGGAGGAATACCTGCGCCGTGAGCCGCTGCCGGCGATGGCGTTCACGCCGGACGGCGCTTACGGCGCCTGCAACCGGGAAAAAGGGATTCTGCGTGTGACATTTACTGCGCCGCATGACGGGAGCCGCCTCTCCAGTTTTCACGCGGGCTTGGTTGTCAATGCGGTGCCGGACCGCGCGGACGCAGTGCTCGCCTGCACGCCCAGCCAGTGGGACGCTCTGCAAACGTTGGCTGCCGGGGATCCGGACTTGACCGTGGCTGGAAACCCGGAATGCGCAGAGGTCTCTTACCGCGGGGCGGCGGCGCACGCCATGCAGCCCACCGACGGCAAAAATGCTGCCTCTTACCTGCTGGAGGCGCTGTTCCAGGTCTTTTCCGCAGAGGAACTTGGCACGCTTCCGCGCTTTTTGCACCAGTGCGTCGGTCTGGAGAGCGACGGCGCTTCCGCCGGCGTAAAGCAATCTGACGAGCCGTCAGGTTCGCTGACACTGAATCTGGGCCTGGTTTCTGTTGCAAACGGGGAAGCCAGCGCCTCGTTCGACATTCGTTACCCCGTGACAGCCGATGGCCGCGCAATTGCCGCGGAGCTGGAAACCCGAGCAAAGGCTTCCGGAGTCGCGCTGAAAAAAACAGACCTGACGGAGCCGCTTTACCTCCCCGCAGACAGCGCGCTTATCCAGCTTTTACTCGGTGCGTACCGGGAGGTCATGGGCGAAGACGCCCCGCTGTATTCCACCGGCGGCGGAACCTACGCCCGCTCGCTGAAAGGCCGCGGCGTCGCTTGCGGGCCGTTCTTTCCTGGCGAGCCGGACCGCCGCCCGCACAACGCCAATGAAAATATTGAGATCGAGAAATTTTTGCTTCACACGCAAATTTGCCTGGAAGCAATGTACCGGATGTTCACAGCATAACAGAGGACTGGGCGGCGTGGGTTTCCCCACGCCGCTTTTGGGTCTGACGCAAATTTGCCTGGAAGCGATGGAACGGATGTTCACAGCATAACAGAGAACTGGGCGGCGTGGGTTTCCCCACGCCGCTTTTGGGCCTGACGCAAATTTGCCTGGAAGCGATGGAGCGGTTCGCGGCATCTTCCAACGGGTCTGCGTGGGAAACACTTGACAATTCCGCGCAATAGGATTATCCTATCGTTATACGATATATCGTGTAATGATATAGTGAGGGAATCATGGATCAACAGCCGATGACAGAAGCGACTTTTTATATCCTGCTTGCGCTGCTCCGGCCTGGCCACGGGTACGGTATCATGCAGCGCGTGAAGGAAATCTCCGGCGGGCGTGTGCAGGTTGGGCCGGGTACATTGTACGGCGTCTTGAACCGCATGCGGAAGGACGGCCTCGCCACGTTAGAAACGAAAGAAGAACGGCGCAAGATCTACGCGCTGACCGGCGCAGGGCGGCAGGCCCTGGAGCAGGAGAGGGAACGTCTCCGCAGGATGGTAGAGGACGGCGACAGAGAGGAGAGGTACGGATGAAGCGGAAATACCGGTTCCACCCAGAAGAATATGAGATCGGCGAAACCGAGCAATTTTACGAATCGATGGCGGCGAAAGGCTGGCTGCTAGAACGCCGCGGGACCTGGCTCAGCCGTTTTCGCAAGGCGGCGCCGCAACGGCGCCGATACCGCGTGGAAGTGGCGTCCGGAAGCGAAGGCAGCTTGCCGGAGGACCAGGTTGCGCTGTACCAGGAGAGCGGCTGGGAGCTTGCGGCGCAGTGCGGCGTGTTTGCGGTGTTCAGCGCGCCGGAATGCTGCGCCGTGCCCGAACTTTACACGGACGCTGCATCCCAAGCGCCTATGCTGCACACGCTTTGGCGGCGCTATACGGTGGGCGCGCTGGCGGAGACGGTTGCGGCCGCAGCGCTGCTCCTGGCGTGGGTCGCCTTCAGCCGGAACAACCCGCTGGCAGAATTCCTTTACGCTTTCTTCTTCGCCCCTTCCGCCCTTTTGGCGGTGCTCCTTTTCTTTGTTTGGAGCGTTTTTTCTCAGTGCGCCGGCGCCGTTGCCTGCCGGCGCTTGTACCGCAGCTTGCGCCGCGGGATCCCGCTTTCCCACCAAAAACAGGCGCGTCATCCTGCGCGGGCTGTCCGTCGGGCCTTGGGCGGCGTTTTATGCCTTTCCCTCCTGCTCACGGTGGGGCAGCTTGCGTCTGCCCATGAACGCCCGTTGCCGCAGCAAGCGGACGGGCCGTACTTGTTGCTGGAAGATCTCGGATTTACCGGTGTGCGCGGCGTGGATTTCCTGGGAAATGAAAGCGAATTGGAGACCGGGCGCTCGGCGCTGCTTTCGTACTGGCACGCCTATGAATTTCAGGAAGACGGCAGCGGCGGTATTTGGATGTATCAGGATTGCTATGAATTGCCCAACGGATCCGCCGCCCGCCTGTTCGCGCGGGTCTTAATGGCGCGTTCCCTCTTCTACGGCGGAGAAAGCGGATTTTCTGCCTGTGAGATTCCCGGCCTGGACCTGGCTTACGATTCCCCGTTGGAACATCTTGCAGTCAAGGGGAACCGTGTGATTTTAATCACGACCGGGATCGATCATTTAAAAGGGAGCGGCTCCAGTCCCTCCCCTACGCTGGTTGCCATCGCCGAAAAATGGAGCGGCGAGGGGGCCGCGGCATAACAACGCCCCGGATGCGGCTTGAGGCCGGTCCGGGGCTTTTTGCGGCGGCATTTTAAAATATTGGTACAATTGGCAGCGAATCATCCCGTTGTAGAGCTTCCGCCGCTTGTCGGCTGGACGTCCGAAGCATTTTTCAAATTCTTCGTCGGGTGTGATGATGCTGTAATTCCAGCCGTATTGGCGCGCAAAGACCCGGCCCATCACCCGGTATAAATCCTCTGCCTGCCGCAGGTCCAAAAGGCGCTCGCCGTACGGCGGGTTGCACGCGACGCAGCCGGTCTCCGCGTCCGGGGAAAAATGCCGGATATCCCGCTCTGCCACGTGGATGCGCGCGCCGACGCCTGCTTTTTTTGCGTTCTCCTGCGCCAGGTCAACAGCCTGCGGGTCGATGTCGTAGCCAAAACCTTCGAAGCGCGCGTCCCGCCGGATGAGGTCTCGCGCCCGTTCGCGTTCTGTCCGCCACGCTTCCGCTGGCAGCTGGTCCCATTTTTCCGCCGCAAACCGGCGCTGCAGGCCGGGTGCGGCGTCGAGCGCGTAGAGCGCCGCCTCAACCAGGATCGTCCCGGAACCGCAGAACGGGTCCACAAAATGCGCGTCGTGGCGCAGCCGCGAGAGATGAACCATCGCCGCCGCAAGCGTCTCCTTGATCGGCGCTTCCGCCGCATTCGCGCGGTAGCCGCGTTTGTGCAGGCCAGGGCCGGAGGTGTCCAACAGCAGCGAGGCCCGGTCCTTCATGAGGAGGAATTGGATCTGATGCAAGCTTCCGGTCTCTGCGAACCAGGAGAGGTGGTAACGCTGCCGGAGCCGTTCGACCACTGCTTTTTTAATAATCGACTGGCAATCCGGAACGCTCGCCAGCTTGGAGTTTAAGCTGCGCCCTTTAACCGGGAAGCGGTCGTCTTTTCCAATCCAGCGCTCCCATGGCAGGGCTTTGGTGCGCTCGAACAATTCGTCAAAGCTGGCGGCAGGGAAACTCCCTACCTGGATCAGCACGCGTTCAGCGTAACGGCTGCCCAGATTGGCGCGCGCCAGCATAGCCGCGTCCCCCCAAAACAGGACGCGCCCGTTTTGGGGCTCCACCTGCTGTGCGCCCATGCGGCGCAGTTCGTCCCCCACCAGGCCCTCTATGCCCAAAAGGCACGGGCACACCATTTGAAATCTTTGCTGCATTTCTTCTGCCAAAACGGCCCCTCCTTTTCCCGGCGGAAAAAGGGGGCTTCCCCGTGCTTCGGGAAAGTCCCCCCTGTGTTTCACGCCCTGTACCGGCGCCTGCGCTCCGGCGCGGCTTTTATTCCTCGTCCGGCTCCAACAAACCGTAAGTGCCGTCCTTGCGCTTGTAAACTACGTTAATCTCGCTACTCTCCTCGTTGCGGAACATATAGAACTGATGATCCAGCATGTTCATCTGCAAGATCGCTTCCTCCACGCTCAGCGGCTTGACGAAGAATTTCTTCGTACGCACCACATCGTATTCCGGTTCTTCGTCCGGCTCGGTGGTGTAGACATAATCCTGGATATATTGATCCAGCGCGGCGGAATGGATCTCCTTGGCCAGGCGGGTCTTATTCTTCCGGATCTGCCGGCCCATTTTGCTGATGGCCTGGTCCAGCGCGTCGTTCATCTCGAAATCCGTCGCTTCAGTCCGGTAGTACATCCCGCGCTGTTTAATCGTGATTTCCACCGTCTGACGGTTCCGCTCCAGCGTAACGGTTACATTTGCGTCGGCATCCTCGTCAAAGATCCGGTCAAAGCGGGAAAGTTTCTTTTTTACCAGATCCTTAAAATTGTCGCGGAGGTAGACTTTTCTTCCAACGATGGTGAGTTTCATGCCAACATCTCCTTCTCCTTCAACTGGGAGCCTTGCAGAGTGCGCGGCAACCTGCTTCCGGCCTCCCTTGTGTTTATTATAACACAGGGTTGATAGAAAACAAAGAGCAAATGCAGAATTTTTGTAATCTTTTTATGAATTTCTTTCCGGGACCACGCATTTTCCCTCTAAAAAGACCAGATCCGGCTTGGCGGCAAGGGTGAGCGGGTCTGAAGAGAAAACGCAGAAATCGGCGTCCTTTCCCGGTTCCAGCGTCCCCACGCGGGCGGAAATCCCGCAGATCTCCGCCGGGTTTGCGGTAATGGCCCGCAGCGCTTCGACGTGGGGCATCCCTTCGCGTACGGCGAGGCCTGCGCAAAGCGGCAGATATTGCAGTGGAATGACCGCGTGGTCTGTGACAATGGCCGTTTGGACGCCCGCTTTTGCCAAAACGCCGGGTGTCGCCGGGGTGAGGTTGCGCAGCTCGGGTTTTGAGCGGTCGCAAAGCAGCGGGCCGGAAAGCACGCGCGCGCCCTCTTCCGCCAGGTCTTCCGCGATGAGCGCGCCGTCCGTGCCGTGCACAATGACGTAGTCAAGGTCAAATTCTTTTGCAATGCGGATTGCCGTGAAAATATCATCCGCGCGGTGCGCGTGGAAATGCACCTGGATTTTGCGTTCCAGCGCAGGCAGGAGCGCTTCGCATTTCCCGTCGTAAGCCGGTTCGTCGTAGTCTTCGTCCTCTTGCGCGCGCTTCTTCTCTTCCCCATAGCGCTGCGCTTTGAAAAGGGCCTCGCGGATTAGCGACGCCGTCGCCATGCGGGTGACCGGCGTTTGGTTTTTTCCGTGGTAAACGTTTTTGGGGTTCTCGCCCATCGCCATTTTGATTGCCAGTGGCGCTTTGAGAATCATGCGGTCAATCCGGCGCCCGCCGGTCTTGATCGCCGCAAGCTGCCCGCCGACCGGGTTTGCGCTGCCCGGCCCGACGACGACCGTTGTGACGCCCGCCTCCAGAGCCTCCCGGAAGCAGCGGTCCAGCGGGTTGATGGCGTCGATGGCGCGGAGCTGGGGGGTTACCGGGTCCGTGTCCTCGTTGGTGTCGTCGCCCTCAAAGGTGAGGCCGTCCTCCCAAATGCCGATGTGCGTGTGGGCGTCGATGAACCCAGGGTATACCGCCCGGCCGCCAAGGTCGAGCACCTCTTCGCCCTCCTCCGGCGTGCAGGGCATTGCGCCGAGGGCTTCTATTTTTGTCCCCCGCGTGCGCAGCCATCCGTCCGGCAGCGGGTCTCCGGACATTGTGTAAATGAAAGCATGGGTCAATAGCATGGCGAGATCCTCCTTTTGTAGCGGAAAAGCGTGCGGAGCTTGGCCGCACCCTCCCCAAGAAAAAAGGGTGGGAGAGTTCCCACCCCGTCTGTTCGATTTATCGGGACTGTCCCCCGTGGCGGGAGAAGCCGCCCCGCTTGGAATCCATGCAGCGCTTGAGATCTGACATCTTTTCGTCGCTTGCTTTTTTGAAATTTGACATCATGTCTTCAAAGCTGGAAGGTTCGCTTTTCCGGCTCGCCTGCCACTCGTAGTTTCCGGGGCGCCCCGGCCGGTGCGCTTGTTGGCCGCGCGGGGCGGGCGGCAACGCCTTTTTCATGGAAAGGCTCACTTTCCCATCTTCGCCGATGTTCAGGATCTTCACCTTGACGGTTTGGCCTTCGGTGACGTAGTCCCGGATCTCCTTGACAAAGGTGGGGGCCACCTCCGAAATATGTACCATACCCGTTTTCCCGCCCGGAAGTTCCACGAACGCGCCAAATTTCGTGATGCCTGTTACTTTTCCTTCCAGGACCATTCCTACCTCAAGCTGCATAAATTCCTATTATCCTCCTTAATCTTGGATCCTGAGACACGGCCGCCGCCGGTGGGAAGCATCCGGAGACCTGCGCCGCAAGGCGTTAGTTTCCGGCAGTGTTGACAAAAACGCGCTCACCGGGCTTTGCGTAATCCAATCCTTCCCGGGCGATGCGCTCAATATATTCTTCCTCAATGCCGCCGTCCGCAGAGAGGGAGCGTTCCAGATCTTCATTCCGCAGCCGCTGCGCCTCAATCTGCGCGGTCAAATCGTTGAGCTCGCTGCGTTTTTCTGCGATCTGCATCTGTTGAGAGATTAGCGTGCCGATCACATACGCCGAAAAAACGAAAACGGCAACGCGCAGCAGCTTACTCTTTTTCCGCTTTTTGCTTTGAACGACCTTCATGCCGCAGCCCATTCCTTCCCGAAGCGATCCGTCTCAAAACCTTACCCCAATTATACACTACGTTAGGCGGTGGTTTCAAGTTGTTTTTGGGGATATCGTGGATTTTTTTTCGCTGCCGGAAGGCCGCCAGGAATTTGCGCGCGGCAAGGAAGAACGGGCGCGCCGCAGCTTCAGCTGTTTTCCGCAGAAAAACGGCCGCGCAGCGGGTGAGGTTCCCCAGCGTGAGGAAGTAAAGGGCAAACCCGGCAGCCTCCCCGGCGAGAAGATACAGCCGGACGACGCCCCAGTTTGCGGCGAGCGCCGTCAGATAGGAGAACGCGCCGGCCGCCAGCATGAACAGCAGGTCTTGCACAAAAAGCGCGCGCTTTCCGCAGCGGAACAACGCGCGGAAGATCCGGAAAACATCGTACAGGCCGCCGAGGAGCAGGCCGGCAGTGGCTGCCAACAAAAATCCGCGGGCCTGCATTTGCAGGGTGACTTCCACGCGCCGTCCCTCCTAACGGAAGATCCGGGCGAAAAATCCCTCTTTCCCCGGCGCGCGGTCCGTATAAGTGATCGACGAGATCTCGCCCTTGAGGAGCAATTCCCCGGTCTCCCGGTCCAGGCGCTCCATCTCCAGGCCGGCGCCGCGGATCATCAGGCTGCCCAGGCTGGTGCTGGCTGCAACGGCCTGTTCGTCAAAGCTGTCGACATCGGAAACGCCCGTCACCGTGAGGGACCTGCGGTTTTCCAAAATGAGGCTGTGCGGCGCTTTGGCGGCGCTTTTTTCCTCCGGCATACACATCCCTCCCCTTCCTGCCACATGATATGCGCGGGAAAAGGGGCGTATGCCCGCATCTGTTATTCGACCATGCGGTACATCGCGGAGGCGTTGTCCTTCGTAGCGTATTCGTTGACCTCGAGGACCTCCGCTTTGAGCGTGCGGGCGCCAAGCTGGATTTCCAAAAGGTCCCCCTGCTTGACGTCGTAGGACGCGCGGGCGGGTTTCCCGTTGACAAAAACACGGCCGGCGTCGCATGCTTCGTTTGCGACAGTGCGGCGCTTAATCAAGCGCGACACCTTCAAATATTTATCCAGTCTCATGACGTTCCTTTCTGCCGCGCGCCGGGATGGCGCGTAGCCGGAAAAAGGGGCCGCACAGCGGCGGGAACGCCCCGCAGCCCTTGCGGCCCCTTCCAAAAATCGGCAAATCCACGTGCCCGCGCCGGGAAATCCCGCGCAGGGCCAGGAAAAAGCGTCAACCCATCGCGCCTTTGAAAGCCTTGCCCGGCTTGAAGGCGGGGGATTTCGACGCCGGAATGGTAATCGGCTGGTTCGTGCGCGGGTCACGGCCCTGGCGTTCGTTGCGGCTGCGCATCTCAAACGTGCCGAAACCGACCAACTGGACCTTTTCCCCGCTCGCGACCGTCTCAACAATCGTGTTGAATACCGCGTTCACCACAGCGTCCGCGTCCCGTTTTGCAATCCCGGTTTTCTCCGCCACAGAGGCGATCAGTTCGGTTTTGTTCATGGCTTATACCTCCAAATGTTTCTCAATTTCCATCGTCTTTACGCAAAGCGCCGTCAGATTTTTTGGCCGACTCCCATAGTTTGTCCCATTCTTCCGCAGAGGCTTCGCTCAAAGAGAGGGACTCCTGCTTTGCCAGCGCTTCCATCCGGGCAAAGCGCGCAATAAATTTGTCGCACGCCTGCTCCAGAGCCTGCTCCGGCTCCACTTGCAAGAAGCGCGCGGCGTTCACAACCGAGAACAACAGGTCTCCCAGTTCTTCCCAGAGGTCCCGCTCCGAGCCATGCTCCATAGCCCCGCGGAGCTCGGCGAGCTCTTCCTCCACTTTTTCCAGCGCGCCTTCTGCGTCGGGCCAGTCGAACCCGACTTTTGCCGCTTTTTTTTGGAGTTTTTCGCTCCGCGTTAGCGCAGGCAGCGCGCGGGACACGCCCCGCAGGACGTCGGTCTGCGTCTTCTGGGCTTTGGTCCGCTTTTTGATCGCGTCCCAATTTTGCAGGACCTCCGCCGAGGTTTCCGCGTGGACCGTGCCAAAAACGTGGGGGTGCCGCACCACCATTTTTTTGGCAACGCCATCTACAACGTCAGAAAAAGTAAACCGCCCCTGTTCTTCCTCTAGCTGTGCGTGGAACACGACCTGGAGAAGTACATCGCCCAGCTCCTCCTGGAGCAAGACGGGGTCCTCCGTATCGATCGCCTCTACCGCCTCGTAGGTTTCCTCCAAAAAACCGTTGCGAATGCTGTGGTGGTCCTGTTCCCTATCCCACGGACAGCCTTCCGGAGAGCGAAGGATCTTGACGATTTGCAAAAAATCTTCGATCCCATACCTTTCTTTTTCATGAAAATCCACGGGATTCCGCCCCTTCCGGCCGCTTTGCCAAAAAATCTGTTACTATATTACCCCATCCTCCCGTATTTTTCAAGTATTTTCGCAATTTTTTGCCCTTTGGGAAGCATGAGGAGGTCGTCTTTGGGGATGGCGCGCAGCAGGAGCAGCGAAAACGCATAGACCACAGCGGCAAAAAAGACCGCCAAAAGGGTGGCGGCGCGGTCCGGAACGGCTTGTGTAAGGAGCGCGTACCCACCCCGGGCCGCTGCGGCGCAGAGAACAGAGGCGGCGAATGGCTTGCACAGCGCAGCTCCGGCGCGCGGCGAAACGCCGGAGACCCGGCGGAGCAAAACCAAGCCGCAGACGGTGACGAATCCATAACACGCAAGGGTGCCGGCGGCGGCGCCGAGAAGATTGATTTCCGGGATCCCGCTGCAATAAAAATGGATCGCCGCTTTCCCTGTGAGGCCGCAGAGCAGCAGCTTCACGGGGAGGTCGGCCCGCCCCATCGCCTGAAGCATGCTGTTGATGGGCGTGCTGAGCGACGCAAAGACCGCGGCGATCCCCAAAACGGCTAAAACCCGCGCGGTGATGGGGGACGACGGCCGGTCGCCGAACACCAGGCGCGTGAGCGGCTCTGCCAGGACGGAAAGGCCTAACCCTGCCGGGATGCTGACGAACGCGCTTACGCGCAGGACCATTTCGATGCTACGGCGCAGGCGTTCCCGCCCTCCGCGTGCCCAGGCGGCTGTGACAGTGGGCAGCGCGCTGATGCCGAACGCTTGCGTGATGGCGGGGACAGCCAAAAAAAGCGTGAGCGCCATCGAATAACAGCCGTAAAGGAAATTGGGGACTGTGTTTTCCGCCAGAATCTCCTCCGGGATCATCGACGGATATTGTGCGAGCAGCGCGCCGGGCGCGCGTTCCATCACGCCGCGCAGGCGGGTCTGTAAAAAGGCGGCGTCAAGCAGGCCGGAGAGGTTCACAGCCACCGCTCCAGCGCCCACCGGGAGGGCTGTTTTTAGGAGCCTCCTGCGGAGGGCAGCGCGTGGGGCCGGCACAGGCGCGCGGGAGAGTTCTTCTTCCGCAATGCCGTCGCCGCGCCGTTTTCGATATCCCGCCAACACCAAAAAGCTTGCCAGAGAGGCAGTTGTCACGCCGAGCGCGGCGCCCGCTGCGGCGAGCGGGCTGGCCAGGCTGCGGGCGTATGCCTCCGACGGCGCGGGGACGCCCCAAACGGAACCGGAGAGGGAAAATTCCCGCAAGGCCTCCTGCATGACCCAGTGAGCCGGGACCAGGCCGAGCGCGAGTTTCCCCACCGCTTCAATCAATTCGGAGAGGGCGGTCGGGTACATGTTTCGCAGGCCCTCGTAAGAGCCGCGATAGATGGCGGTCAAACAGCTGAACAAGATGGCAGGCGCAAGCACCGCCATACAGGGCAGCGCGCGTAGGTTGCCAATCCATTTGGCATAGAGCGGCGCGCCGAGCGCCATGAGCAGCGTACCGGCGCCCCCCATGAGCGTAAAAACGGGGATCGAGACGCGGTACCATTCCCGCACGTCCCGCTTGCGCCCCAGCGCGCTGGATTCCGCCGTCAAGCGGGAGACCGCGATGGGAAGGCCCGCCGTCGCGAGGCTGTAAAGCGGGCTGTACAGCATGTAAGCCGTGTTATAATACCCCATGCCATCTTCGCCGATGACCCATGTGAGCGGCGCTTTGAACAGCGCGCCGATGATCTTCACAAGGATGATACCGCCGGTCAAGATCATAGCGCCGTGTAAAAAGCTCTGTGCGCTTCCGTTCCCTTTTTGCCGCAAACCGACTCCCCTCCTCCCGCCGTATTACTTATATGGAGCGGGGACGGCCGGTATGCAAAAAGCCCGCCCCCTAGGCGGGGACGGGCCGGATCTTACAGCTTTTTGACAAACAGCGCGCGGATGGCATTGAGCACCGCAAGGATCATCACGCCGACGTCGGCGAAGATCGCGAGCCACATATTCGCAATGCCAAGCGCGCCTAAAATCAGGCAGATCAGCTTGACGCCAATGGCGAACACGATATTTTGGTAGACAATCCCCAGGCATTTGCGGGAGATTTTGATCGCTTTGGCGATTTTCATCGGGTCGTCGTCCATCAACACAACGTCTGCGGCCTCGATGGCGGCGTCGGAACCCATGGCGCCCATCGCAATGCCAATGTCGGCGCGGCGCAGCACCGGCGCATCGTTGATGCCGTCCCCAACAAAGGCCAGCTTTGCTTTTTCCGGCTTTTCCCGCATGGCCTCCTCCACCTTTTCAACTTTTCCGGCAGGCAGCAGCTCGCTGTATATCTCGTCGATGCCCAGCGCCGCGCCGACCTGGTCCGCTACTTTTTTCCGGTCCCCCGTGAGCATCACCGTTTTGCGGATGCCCGCCGCCTTCAGCGCGGCAACGGCGTCTTGCGCATGGGGTTTGATGATGTCTGAGATCACAATGTGACCCGCGTATTCCCCGTTGACCGCCATATGGATGATGGTTCCGGCGCTATGGCAGTTGATGTAGGAAACGCCCAGCCGCTCCATCAGCTTGTCGTTCCCGGCGGCGACCGGGACGCCGTCCACTTTGGCGAGCACGCCGTTGCCGCTGATCTCCTGCACGTCCGTCACGCGGCTTCGGTCGATTTCTTTGCCGTAGGCGCGGCGCAGGCTTTTGCTGATCGGGTGGGAAGAAGAGCTTTCCACAAGCGCCGCGTATTCGATCAATTTCGCGTTTTCCATCTCGCTGTGGTGGACGCCGTTGACCTCAAACACGCCTTGCGTGAGCGTGCCCGTTTTGTCGAACATCATGATCTTCACTTGGGAGAGCGTTTCCAGGTAATTGGAACCCTTCACCAAGACGCCCGCGTTGCTCGCGCCGCCGATGCCCGCAAAGAACGAAAGCGGGATGCTGATAACCAGCGCGCACGGGCAGGAGATGACCAGGAAGGTGAGCGCGCGGTAAATCCACTGGTCCCATTGGCCGTCAAGTCCCATGCCGAGCATCCGCACGAGCGGCGGAAAAAGCGCCAGCGCCAACGCAGCGATGCACACCACCGGCGTGTAAATGCGGGCGAATTTGGAGATGAAATCCTCTGATTTAGATTTGCGGGAGCTGGCGTTTTCTACGAGATCCAAGATTTTAGAGACCGTGGATTCTCCGAATTCCTTCGAAGTCTGGATCTTCAGCACCCCGGTCATATTGATGCAGCCGCTGGTGATCTCTTCTCCTGCCGCCACGTCCCGCGGCAGGCTCTCGCCCGTCAGCGCGGCGGTGTTCAGGGTAGAATGGCCCTCCAGGACCGTGCCGTCGATCGGCACTTTTTCCCCAGGCTGCACGACGATGACGCTGCCGGCGCCGACCTCTTCCGGGTCCACACGCTCCAGTTTGCCGTTCCGTTCCACGTTGGCGTAGTCCGGGCGGATGTCCATCAGCTCGCTGATGTTCCGGCGGCTCTTGCCCACGGCGTAGCTCTGGAACCATTCGCCAATCTGGTAAAACAGCATGACCGCAATAGCCTCGGTGTAGTCGCCGCTCTGCTCATACAGCGCCAGCACGATTGCGCCGACAGTAGCGATCGCCATCAAAAAGCTCTCATCGAAGATCTGGCGGTTTTTGATGCCCTTCCCCGCTTTGATGAGGATATCAGAACCGATGACGAGATAATCGGCCAGGTACAGTGCCAGCCGCGCCCCGTAGCCCAAACCGGGAACGAGAGCATCCAGCGTGTGGAACGCCGCTTCTGGCGTGAGCTGCAGGGCCAGCAGCAGCGTGGCCGCTGCCAGGATGCGCCCCAGCATCTTTTTTTGCTTTTTAGTCATATGGCTCTTTTCGTTCCTGCCCCAGAGCAGCAGCCCCGCCGCCATGCCCACAATGACGGCGAGAAGAACGGAAACGATGGTTTCTTGCATGGTCGCAACCCCCTTTTTTCGCTGAACCCCCGCTTTTGGCGGAATCTGGTTACAGATAGACCTCGCAGTCGTCTTCCACGCGCTTGCAGTTCTTGCGCACCTGTTCCATCACCGTTTTCGGCTCGTGCCCCTCTTCAAACTCTACGCTCATCTTGAGGGTCATAAAATTGACGGTGGCGTCTTTCACGCCGGCGGTTTTGCGGGCTGCTTCCTCCATCTTGTTGGCGCAGTTCGCGCAGTCGACATCGATCTTGTATGTTTTTTTCATTGCAGAGAACCCCTTTCGCATTTCGATTTTAAGATTAAACAATTATTTAATTGTTTGATTCTAGGATACGCTTCTTTTCCCGTTTTGTCAAGGGGAAAATCTTTTTTTCAAAAAGAACTGTTGGGGGTGGCGAAAGGGTTTTATATCTTCCAAAATAGAATTGTACCGGGAATCTGCTGGTGTATAATAAAAAACAAAATCAAAACGCGCATCAGGATCGATCGGGAAAGAGGGAATTTGCATGCCGGAACTGCATCTGCCGCACGACCACGGCCAGCCCATTGAACGGGCGTTGGAGCATATGCCGGAGGAAGAGGCGTTTCAAATCGTCTCAGACCTCTTCCGGCAGCTCTGCGACCGGAACCGCGTGCGAATTTTCTGGCTCCTCTGCCACTGCGAGGAGTGCGTCATCAACCTGGCGGCACTGGTGAATATGAGCAGCCCGGCAGTGTCGCATCATTTGCGGCAGCTCAAAAGCAGCGGCCTGGTGGTGAGCCGCCGGGTAGGCAAAGAAGTTTACTACAAGGCGTCCAGCAGCGAACAGGCCCAGCTGCTGCACCACATGATCGAAAAAATGGTGGAGATCTCCTGCCCGTCGTTTTGAAAAAGCGGACCCTGTAAAGACTGCAAAAGCAGCGGCGAAAAAAGCCCTTTCCGGAAGCATTTTCTTCCAGAAAGGGCTTTTGATGCAAAGGGAAAGGTTCCCGCAGGTTAAAGTTCCTCCGAATTCCCGGCCTCCTCCACGGGTTCTTCCGTAGGTTCTTCCACGGTTTCCGGGGCGGGAGCGGCCTCCGCCGCTTCTTCTGGCGGGGTTAGGCGCGCGCCGCAGTAATTGCAATACAGCGCGTCCTGCGGGTTTTCCGCACCGCACTGCTTGCAAAGGGATTTGTTGCGCAGGGCTGTCAGCTGCTGGTTAATCGCGTCGAGTTGCTCATACAGGTCCTCAATGGCCGCCATGTTTTCCTGCATGGCTTCCGATGCGTCTGTGCCGTTTTTCTGCGCGTTGTAGACCACGCGTCCCAGCGTTTCAAAGCGCTTGCTGAGCTCGTTGTTCAGGTCCGCCGCGCTAATCCTCAGCTTCGAGACGTCTACCAGCTGGCCGGCTTTTTTGCCCACCACATTGGCTGCGCTCTTCGCGTTGACCAATACGTCTTCAAAAATACTCATCGCACACCATTCCTCCTGTCGGATTGTCACCGCCGCCCGTCCTCCCGGGAGGCTTTGTTTCTTTTATTATAGCGCCCGCTTTGCCGAAAAGCAAGAGGATACGATTCCTATTTGGAACTTTAACCGGCAAATTGCCCAAAAATTTTTCTTTGCAGCGCTTATTCTGAAACCCCTCCGCCGAGAAATTCGCGCAGAATGGAATCCTCTGGAACCAACTCGACGGGCAACGGCGTGAACCGCTTGAGATTTTCGGCGAGCGTTTGCAGGTCCGAGCGTCCGGCGCTGATCTGTTCCAAAAGTGGGATTGCGCTGTGCCGGAGCACGCAGGGTTCATAAATATGGATGGAATTGACCGTCATATCGCTGCCGCGGCTGTATGGGCGGATATATTTGTTTTCCCCCGCCATCACCACCGGCCACATGCGCAGCGTGCGTTCCGGCGAGGTGTTGCGGAAGGCGCGGTCCCGCACTAGGCGGCGGATGAACCGCACCTGCTCCGCAGAAATCACGATACCATTGCGGTCCTTGAGGTGCTGCTTGACGCTGACATACACCTTGAACAGCGTGCCCTCCGGGAAATTGCCGCAGATGCGCGGGTTCAAGGCGTGGATCCCCTCTACAATGGCGATGCCCCCCTTGGGCAGGGAGATGTGGCGTGTGTAAGGGGCCGGGCGCCGGGTCTGGAAATCGAAGACCGGGATTTCGCATTCGTTGGTCCGGATAAAATCGCTCAGGCTGTTTTCCAGGCATGCGAGGTCCAGCGCGTCCACAGACTCATAGTCGTGCATCCCATTTTCCAGCACGGGGGCTTGGTTTTCCCCGCGGTAAAAATTATCCAGCGAGATGAGCACGGTGGCAATCCCTCGGTCGTTGAGATACCGCGAAAGCAGGTGCGCCGTCGTCGTTTTCCCACTGCTCGACGGGCCGGAGAGCATCAGCAGGCGGCACCCCGCGCAGTATTCCCGCACGCGCTCCGCAACCATGCGCAGCTGCCCGTGGTAAGATTCCTCAATCTGTTGAATCATCCGTTCCGGGTTTTCGCGCGCGCCTTCGTTGATCGCTTCCATGTGGTTGACATATTTTAAGTAGCTGTTAGCAAAATTGTTCATAGAATTCCTTCACCTGCCTTTTCCTATCCAAAATTTCTTGGAACCGGCTGAGATATTCATACGGGAATTTGAAGTTAAAAATGCGTTGCAAATGGTCCTTTCCCGGCTCTTTGGCCTTGGTTACCGCTCCGGCGCCGCACGCGAGGATGGTGTGGGTCTCGTCCATGATGAAGACGTTGTAGGCGCTTTCTTTCCCGGGCAGCGACCACCCGGTGTTTTCCAGATTCCCTACCATGCGGCTCTGCCGGTATAGGTAGTAGGGCCGGTAACCAGCGGAGGAAAGGCTGCGGTCTGCTTCGTCCAGCATTTGATCTGCCGCGGCGGCGGAGCTGTCAAACCGGCCGCCCGACTGGTTGATGCGCGACGAGCGCTTGAGCGAGAGCGTGTGCACCGTAACGCTCTCCGGCGTCAGCAAAAGCACCTGGCGCATCGTCTCGCGGAAGCTCTCCACCGTGTCCTTCGGCAGGCCCACAATCAGATCCATATTGATATTTTTCACGCCGGTGCGGCGCGCCAGGGCGAACGCTTCCAGCGCCTGCTCGGCGGTGTGCTGCCGCCCGATTTCCCGCAGCACCTCGTCATTGAACGTCTGGGGGTTGATGCTGACGCGGTCTCCTCCGTGGGCGAGGATTGCCTCCAGCTTTTCCCGGTTAATGGTGTCGGGACGCCCGGCTTCCACCGTGAATTCGCGGCAGTGGGAAAAGTCAAAATTCTGCCGCACGGCCTCCATCACCTGCGCGAGCTGTTCCGCGGAGAGCGTTGTCGGTGTGCCGCCGCCGATGTAGACCGATTCCAGGCGTAGGCCAAGCGACGCCGCCAAGCGGCCGGTTTCGGCAACCTCCTCACAGAGGCGCGCCACATATTGCGGAAGCAGGCGCGCGGCCTGCACCACCGACTGCGACACAAAGGAGCAGTAGGCGCAGCGTGTGGGGCAAAACGGGATGGAAAGGTAAAGGCTGAACGAATCCGGGCGAGACGACGCGAGGATCTCCTCTTCCCAACGCATGGTCTCCAGGCTTTTTTCTGTCTTTTTCCCGTTGACCAAGAGGCCGTTTTGAAAGTAAGAGGCCGCCGCGTCCCGGCCCATTTCCTCTGTGAGGCGGCGCAGCAGCTTGATGGGCCGGACGCCCGTCAAAATGCCCCACTGCGGACGGTAGGCGCAAAGCTCCTGCAAAAGACCGAACAACAGGACCGCCAACCGGCGTTCGCACTCCTTTTCCTGCCGGAGAGCCGCTGCGGGGACCGCTTCTTCTGCCGTGCGTTCCTGCCCGTCCATCCGCAGGCGTGCGCGCAGCCGCACGGTGTTCCCCTGCGGGAATACGCCGGTGTACGCGAGCAGCGAAGCGTCCAGGGAAAGATCCTTGGTCGTCACGATTTTTTCATACGGGAAAAAGATGCGGCACAGATTTTCCATTTCATAATGGAAATCATGCCCTTCAATTTGCAAAACCATAGCCACTCTCCTCGCGCAAATAGGGATTGCTCCGTTTTTCCACGCCGAGCTGCGTGGCAGGGCCGTGGCCCGGGTAAACCGCGAGGCCGCCGTCCAGCAGGCGCAGCGCCTGCAAGGACCGGCTGAGCGCCGCAAAGCTGCCCGTGGGGAAGTCCGTGCGCCCGACGCTGCCCTGCATCAGCGTATCCCCGGTGAACAGCGCGCCGGGCGCGCAGTAACAGCAGCTTCCTGCGGTGTGGCCGGGCGTGTGGAGAACCTGAAAGGAGAGCGAACCAAGCGGGACGGTGGTGCCGTCCTGCAAAAGGACGTCCGGGATCATTTCTGGCAGTGGTTCCGGCAAGAACTGCGCCGAAAGGTTTTGGAAGGGCGAACGGAGCAACGCTTCTTCCTCCCGCAGCAGGTAGACCTGTGCCCCAGTGAGGCGGCGCAGCGCCTCGGCGCCCCCCACGTGGTCAAAATGGCCGTGTGTGAGCAAAATTTTCCCGACATGTTCCCGGCGTACGGCGCGCAGCAGGGGTTCTTCCGCTGCGCCGGGGTCGACCACGGCGGCTTCGCCGGTCTCTTCATCTGTAATCAGGTAACAGTTGGTCGCCAAAGGGCCGACCGAAAAGGTCTGTATTTTCATGTGGTTCCTTTCTTTTTCAGGAGCGGCGCACGGAAATGGTTCCCTCGATGTTTGAAAGGCGGGAAATCACACTGGAGAGATGCTCCAGGCCGTTGACGGTGATCGTTGCGCTGATCACGGCGTTGCCGTCCTTCGTCTCCCGTGAATTCAGCGAGTGGATGCAGATGTGCATGTTGAAGAGCTGCTGCGTCACGTCAGCCAACAGGCCGGCGCGGTCCTCGGCGACAATCTCCAGGGTGGACTTGAAGTCCTCCTTCTTCCCGCCGCCTTCCCAGTGGGCTTTGACCCAGCGCTCCGGCTCCGGGGATTCCGCAATGTTTTTCGGCACGTTGCTACAGCTTCGTTTATGGATGGAAACGCCGAACCCACGCGTGATGAACCCGATGATGTCGTCGCCGGGCAGCGGGTTGCAGCAGCGGGAGAATTTGATGAGGCAGTTGTCCATCCCCTCAATCAACACGCCGCCGGCGCTGCCGTGCTTGCTTGTGTTGGTGGTTAGCGGCGTGGGTTTTTTCTCTTGCGCCTGCGCAAGGTGCGGGCGGCGCTTGATATATTCCTCCTTAATGCGGGGGATGAGCTTCCACAGCTGGATGCCGCCGTAGCCAATGGCGGAATATACGTCGTCCGGCGTAGCGCAATTCTGCTTTTTTCCGATGTTTTCCAAGATCTCCTTGAGCTCCGGTTCGGTGAGCAGAATGCCGTTGCGCTTGAATTCGCGCTCCAATTCCGCCTTGCCTTCGATGATGTTTTCCTCGCGGCGTTCTTTTTTGAACCATTGGCGGATCTTATTGCGCGCCTCGCTCGTTTTGACAATCTTCAGCCAGTCGCGGCTGGGGCCGTGGCCCTGCTCCTTTGTCGTGAGGATCTCGACGATCTCGCCGGTCTTGACCTTGTAGTCAATCGGGACGATGCGTTTGTCCACTTTTGCACCGATCATGCGGTTGCCCACCGCGCTGTGGATGGCATAGGCAAAATCGATGACAGTGGAGCCGTACGGCAGGCTGATGACCTCGCCCTTCGGCGTGAAGACGAACACCTCTTCCGGTGCGAGATCCGATTTGATGGTGCGCACAATGTCGGTGGCGTCCTCGTTGTCTTTCTGGTTTTCCAGCATCTGGCGGATCCACACCAGGCGGTCTTCCAATTTATCGCCCTTTGTGAGGCCCAGTTTATATTTCCAGTGGGCCGCAATGCCGTATTCCGCCGTATGGTGCATTTCCCAGGTGCGAATCTGTACCTCGAACGGGATCCCCTCCGAGCTGAGCACCGTGGTGTGCAGGGATTGGTACATGTTTGGTTTGGGGGTGGAGATATAATCCTTGAAGCGGTTGGGCAGCGGGCGGAACATGTCGTGGACAATGCCGAGGACGTTGTAACAGTCGTTTACCGTGTCGACAATAACGCGCACGGCATAGATGTCATAGATCTCGTCGATGTTTTTTCCCTGGACGAAAACCTTGCGGTAAATGCCGTTGATGCTTTTGACACGTCCCTCCAAGTAGACGTTCGGGATCATCGGCGCAATGCGGTCGTGGATCTTTTTCTTGGTATTCTCGATGAACGCGGCGCGGTCCCTGCTGCGCATTTTTAACGCGCTCTCAATCTCTTCGTAAGCCACTGGGTCCAGGTAACGCAGAGAGAGGTCTTCCAATTCTTCCTTCACCGCGCGGATACCGAGCCGGTGTGCAATCGGCGCGTAGACCTCCATGTTTTCCAGCGCCTTGTCCCGCTGCTTCTGCGGGCCCCAGAACATGCTGGTGCGCATGTTGTGCAGCCGGTCCGCAAGCTTAATAATGATGACGCGGATATCCTCCGACATGGCAATGAGCATCTTGCGGATATTTTCCGCCTGCTGTTCCTCGCGGGAAGAGTATGGGATGCGGCCCAATTTCGTCACGCCGTCGATCAGGTTTGCAATCTCTGCGCTGAATTGCTTGGTGATCTGCTGCAAATCGACCTGCGTATCCTCCACGACGTCGTGGAGCAGGCCGGCCGCAATCGATTCGGAGTCCATGCCGAGCTCTGCCAGGATGGCGGCCACATTCAGCGGATGGACGATATATGGCTCCCCGGAGAGGCGTTTTTGGTCCCCGTGCGCTTTTTTCGCCAGCTTATATGCGCGTTCGATCATATCCATGTCGAAGTCCCGTTCACAGGAATGCAGGACGGCGACCAGGTCGTGATAACTTTCAATAGATTTTTCCAATTTCATACGCCTCCTTTTCCGGGGGCCTGGATCCCGGCTAAAAGCGGGGATGCAAACAGGTCCACCTTATGATTTACCGGGCAAAGCGAGACCGAAAGAAGGTCCCCGCTGCGGCGGCAGGTGATGAGGCCGCGCTCTGCAAGCACGTCCAGCATCAGTAAAAAGCGGCCGTAACCAAACGGTGTTCCCACATGGCCATAGAGGGATTCTTCCCCTTTTTGCCATCCCTTCCGCGCCCGCAGGTAGCGGTAGACGGCGGCAAAGGCGTCCCGGTCCGGCAAGAGGGCAGCCCGCTCCGTTTCTTCCAGCGGTTCGCCCCGGCAGTACGTTTCATACAACCTCCGGCCTTCCAGCAGGTCTTCCTGGTCCAAGCCGGAGAGCCGCATCTCGCGGATAAAAACGGAGAGACTGACTTCCCCGCGGAATTCGTTTGTCTCCAGCGTTACGGCGAGGTCCAGCACATCGCCGGGAAAATAAGGGAATTCTTCCGCCGTCATGTGGAATTTCATGCAGCGGACCTGGCGGCCGTCCCGGCTGCACATCAGCCGCAAGTGCTTGCCGTTGCCTACCGGGATGATCTCCTCCAGCGTCATGCGGTAAAGACCGAACACAGGCTGCGGGTTCCCGGCGCCAAACGGCTCAAGCGCCTTCAGGCTCTCCGGCATTTCGACCGAGAGCGCTGCAGGGTTCAATTTGCAGTCCAACACGACCTGCGGGACCGGCATCCGCCGGAAATGCTCCGCCGCATAGCGGTTGATCTCTCGGCGGAACGGCTCAATATTCGCCGTTTCCAGCGTGAACCCGGCTGCCATCGGGTGCCCGCCGTATTTGATGAGGTAGCTGCCACAGCTGCTCACCGCGTCAAAGAGGGAAAAACCCTCTACGCTGCGGCCGGAACCCTTGGCCAGCGTTTCATCCTCAGAGAGAACCAGGCAGGGCTTTCCAAAGCGCTCCACCAGGCGGGAGGCGACGATCCCGATGACGCCGGGATGCCAGTCTTTTCCGGAAAGGACGAGCACGCGGTCCAGCGCGCAGGCAGGGTCCCGCTCCAGCAAGGCAACCGCGTCTTCAAAAATTTCGTTTTCAATCTGCCGGCGGAACTCGTTGTCCTCGCAGATCTCGCGGCTGAGATGATCCGCTTCATCGGCGTCTTCCGTAATGAGCAGCGACACCGCGCGGGCCGGCGAGCCGATGCGGCCGGTCGCATTGATGCGCGGCACAACGCTGAAGGCGACCGACTCCGACGTCAAGGCTTTCCCTTCCATCCCGGCCCGTTCCAACAGGGCCTGCATGCCAATGCGGTCCGTGTGAGAGAGCATCCGCAGGCCTTCCTGCACCAGCGCGCGGTTTTCCCCCACCAACGGGACCACATCTGCCACGGTGCCGACAGCGACGAGGTCCGCGTAATTTTCCAACAGCGCGCCGTCGTCGGCCTCCGGGCCTTCGAGCGCCCGGATCAACTGAAACGCGACCCCGACGCCGGAAAACCCCTTAAACGGAGAGGGGCATCCTTCCCGGTAGGGGTCCACCACAGCGGCGGCAGCGGGCAGTTCCTTTTGCGGCCGGTGGTGGTCCGTGATGACCACGTCGACGCCAAGCTCTTTCGCGTAGGAAACTTCAGGGATGGAGGAAATGCCGTTGTCGACAGTGACAATCAATTTGACGCCGCGTCCCTTCAGCAGGTCGATTGCCGCCCGGTTCAGGCCGTAGCCCTCTTGTTCCCGGTCCGGGATATAATATTGCACGTCGGCGCCGCTGGATTCCAAATAGGAATACAGCATGGCGGTCGCGGTCACGCCGTCGGCGTCGTAGTCGCCATAGACCGCGATTCTTTCAAAGCCGTCCACCGCCGCGCGGATGCGTCCGGCGGCGCGGTCCATGTCCAAAAGCGAGAACGGGTCAAACCGGCAGGCCTCGCTTTGCAGCAGCCCGCGGATCTGCTCCGGCTCGCGGATGCCGCGGATCTCCAGCAGCATCGCCAGAAAAAACGGCACGCCGTAGGTTTCCGCAATCTCCGCCGCGGCGTCTTTGTTCAACGGCAGAACTTCCCAAGTTTTCATGTTCACTGTCTGACACCTGCCCCATTCTGCTTTATTGTACCATTTTGCGGCCGTTTAGGCAATACCGCCTGGGACGAAAAGAAGCCGGCGCGCTTTGTGTAGCGCGCCGGCTTTCCTGCGGACTTCCGCATTACTCCGTATTTTCCCCAATCTCTACGCTCGCCTGGTAGTCCCCGTAAGCCCAAACGGTATCGCTCGAGGTTACCTCGATGGAGACCGGCATTTCGATGTGCCCGGTGAACGATTCCCGCCCGGACATGTCGATGACGATGACGACGTCTTCTTCCTCGATGTTTTCAAGCACGGATGGCGGCCCAACCAAAACGACCTCCATGGTCTGCGTGTAAACATCCGAGGTCTTGTTCGCCGAGAGGTTGCGCACCTCAAACTGTGGCGTCTGCAGTTCCATCCGCCGGGTTGCGTAACCCGAAAGATCCAGCCGGATGATTGCCTCGTGGATCATGCTGACATTGCGGCACCCGGCCGGCAGCGTAATGTCGGATTGGAAAATATTGTGCAGCGGGCTGATCTCCGAAAAATCGATCGACTCTAAGCGGATGGACGTGAAATTCGAAAGAATATCGCCCGGCCCGGCAATTTGGATGCTCTCCGGCTCGATGGAAACGATGTCGTCTAAAATCACGCCTTCCGGCTGGTTGGTGAACGTTGCCTCCAGCGTGGAATATTGCCGGCTGAGCACGGTGATTGTCACGTCGACCTGCTCCGTGCTCAGCGTGAGTAGGTCTGTCGAGATCCGGTTTCCGGAGCGGTCATACAGCACGATGTCCGCGGTAAAATTCTGCGTGGACACCAGCTCGCCTGAAATCTCGTGTTCCACTGTTACGCGGTCAATCTTGTCAATTTCCTTTTCTGGGCCGGACACTGTCACCGTATCCGTAGAAAGCGCGGGTTCGCTGACTAAATAAGCGCTGTTCGCGCGGTAAATGATGTCCTCTGTGCTGATTTCAAACGGGACTTCCCGGTAATAGTCGACATCTACAAACACGGTCGCCGGCTCAATCTCAATCGAATAATCCCCCATAATCTGCGTCGTGGTTTCCGCGCGCAGGGTTAGCGGGACGCTTGTCGGCTGCGTGATGGTGGAGGCGCCTTCTGCCACAACGCGCAAATTCGAAGGGTCAATGCTGTAGACCGAAACGCTGTCGCCGCGGACGGAAACCTTGGCCTCTTCCACGCTTTGGCTGAACACCCGCAGGCCGCTCTCCTGCGCGCCCTGTGAAAGGGTGACCGTCACCGGCACGTTGCTGATCTCCCGCGGGCGGTCCGCCGTGTTGAGCGATGCGACGATAAACCAGGTGACGACGGAGACGAACAACGCGAATATCATGACGAAGCGGTCGTTATAAAACAAAGAAAAAAAGGAAAAGAGCTTAACTTTTTTCATCTTAGCGTTTCTTCCCCTTTCGGATCGAAGGAATCTTGTCGGTCAGCTTTTCCCCTGCCTCCGAACCCTCCAGAAGCAGGTGCTCTAGCTCGCTGCGCAGGGTTTCCCTCGTGTAGTTCCGGGTGAGCACGCCTTTTACCGCAATGGAGATCTGCCCCGTTTCCTCTGAGACCACTGTCACCACCGCGTCGGAATTTTCGCTCATCCCAATGGCTGCGCGGTGGCGGGTGCCCAGGTCGACGCTCACGCTATCGCTCTTAGTCAGCGGCAAAATGCAGCCGGCCGCGTACACCTTTCCGCCGCGGACAACCATCGCGCCGTCGTGCAGCGGGGCTTTGGTCCAAAAGATATTGCCAATCAGCGGGGCGGACGGCTCCGCGTCCACCACTGTCCCGGTGTTGATGATGTCGCCGAGCTTGGTTTGCATTTCAAAGACGATTAGCGCGCCGGTTTTGGACTTTTGAAAGCTCGCGCAGGCCTCCACCACCGCGTTGATGCACTTGGTCTCCTGCTGCTTCTTCTGTTCAGCCTCTTTGGGAGACACCATCGAGAACCAGCCCTTCCCGCTGGTAATGCGCGAACGCCCGATCTGCTCGAGCGCGCGCCGGATTTCTGGCTGGAACACCACCAGAAAAGCGAGCAGGCCAAACTGGAAGAAGTAATTGAAGAAGCTTTTGATCATGTACAGCTGTAAGTATGAGGAAAGGAACCAGGCGAGCAGCATGACCAGCAGCCCCTTGACCAGCTGCTCTGCGCGTGTTTCCCGCACCAGCTTGATGGCGCTGTAAATGATGAAGGAGACGATGAGGATATCAATGGCGTCCGTGAGCTTAAACGACCCGATCAATTCCAGCATAATAGCCCCAACGCTTTGCAGCCAGTTGGATAAGCTTTCCCAGCTATTCTGTATCCAGTCCATGTAACTTCCTTTCCCGCGTTCCGCTGCCGCCGGGGGCGGCGGGCGCTGTTCACCCGCGCGTTTTCTGTTCTACTTAATTTCACCACACCTGCGGTGGGCACGCCGCGCACCGCGGCCTCCGGCCGCCCGGCCGGAAGTGGCGCCGCTGGGTTTTTACCGTCCGCGTTGCGGCCTTTCTGCGAATATTGTACCATAGATAAAAAGAGAATGCCAATCCTTTGTGTTCTAATTCCTGATTATCTTCATTAAAGCCAAAACGAAACGGGTAATTTCGTTCATGTTGCTGAATGCGGATGGGCTCACGCGTACCGCGCCGGTTTCGAGCGTGCCGAAAAAGGCGTGCGCCACCGGCGCGCAGTGCAGGCCCGCGCGTACCGCAAACCCCTGGCGGTCGAGCGCTGCGCCGATTTCTTCACTCTGGCGCCCCTCGACGTTGAACGAGAGGACGGGCGCCTGGTAGCGTTCCTCTGGGCGCGCTGTATAGAGACGGACGCCGGGGAGGGCTTGCAGCCGGTCGTAAAGGTGCTGGAGCAGCGAGAGCTCATGGCGGAAAATCCGTTCCGTCCCTTTTTGGCGGACAAATTCGATTCCGGCGCGCAGGCCTGCGATGCCTGGGACGTTGAGGGTGCCGCTCTCCAAGCGCTCCGGCATGCCGGACGGCTGCTCCAGCGACGCGGACGCCGTCCCTGTTCCGCCCTCTAAGACCGTCGAAAGACTCCCGCCTTCCGCCGTAACCAAGAGTCCGGTTCCCATCGGGCCGTAAAGCCCCTTGTGTCCGGCCGCGCAGAGATAGGTAATCCCGGAGTCCGCAAGGTCGATGGGCAGCACGCCGGCGCTCTGCGCGGCGTCCACCGCCAACGGGATGCCGTACTCGTGGCAGAGGGCGGCAAGGCGCTCCACAGGCAGGCGGATCCCCCATACATTGGAGGCGTGCGTGCAGACCACGAGCCGCGTGTTAGCCCGCAACGCCTTGCGGAAGGCATCCAGCGTGGCGTCGTGGTCGTTCGGAACAACCTGCGCCGCCGTCCAGGAAACGCCGCGGGCTTCCAGCGCTTTGAGCGGGCGCATAACGGCGTTGTGCTCCAGGCAGGAAACCACCGCATGGTCTCCCGGTTTCAGACGGCCTTTGAGCACCATGTTGAGCGCCTGCGTGCAGTTGAGCGGGAAAGCGACGCACTCCGGGCCTGCGGCGTGAAAGAACGCGGCGGCGGCTTCCCGGCAGCGGTAGACCTCTTCCGCCGCCGCCAGTGAGAGGGAGTGCCCGCTGCGGCCCGGGTTGGCGCCGTAGCGCCGCAGCGCGTTTTGCATGGCAGCCGCCACCTGCGGCGGCTTGGGGAAGGTGGTTGCGGCGTTATCTAAATAGACCATCACTGCGCCTCCTCTTCGGCGCGGCCCAGCACATGCAGGCCAAATTCGCGCAGGAGCTGTTCCGCTTCCTCTGCCCGCCGCGGCACAGCGACCCCGTAGCCGCAGCCGCGGGCCGCCCCATTTGTGCGCGGCAGCCGCTCCACATATGCCCTGATCCCGTGCCGGAGCAGAAGATCCCTGCCGCGCAGGGCATATGTGACGGAGCCGAGCAAAAGGACCGTTTTGCCCATGACCATCACCTCTCTGTTTTGGGCGGCTGCGTAAGCCCCGGTGGGTTTTGTGCAGCGCCCTTCGTTCCAGAGTATGCCGGCGCGGTCCCTTTTGTCTACTGCCCTGCAAGGAGGCAGACGGCCTGCGCGGCGATGCCCTCCCCGCGCCCGGAAAAGCCGAGGCGCTCCTCTGTGGTCGCCTTCACGCTTACCCGGCCGGTCTCAATCTCCAGGGCCGCAGCGATTTCCTCCCGCATGCGCGGCAGATACGGCGCAAGCTTGGGCGCCTGCGCGACGATGGTCGAGTCGATATTCTCTACAAAATATCCGCGGTCCCGCAGCAGACCGCCCACGCGGCGCAAGAGGACCCGGCTGTCAATCCCGCGGTACTGCGGGTCGCTGTCTGGGAACCAGTGGCCGATGTCGCCCAGCGCTGCCGCGCCGAGCAGCGCGTCGCACACGGCGTGGATCAGCACGTCGGCGTCGGAATGGCCGTCCAATCCTTTTTCATAGGGGATTTCCACCCCGCCGAGGACGAGCCTGCATCCCTCCTGCAGCCGGTGGACGTCATACCCCTGCCCGATGCGCATGTTCATAACGAAACCGCCTCCCTCTTTTTCAGCAGGAGCTCCGCGAGAAGCAAATCTTCCTGCGTGGTGATTTTCATGTTCGAATAAGAACCCTGGCACAGATGGACGCTTCCTCCCACCCGTTCAATCAGTTGGCAGTCGTCGGTGTAATCTGCGCCTGCGCGCCCGGCGGCCTCCAACGCCGCGAGATATTCCTCCCGGCGAAAGACCTGCGGCGTCTGCACCGCCCAAAGCGTGGCGCGGTCCGGCGTCGCGCGGACCATGCCATCCGGCCCAATAACCTTGAGCGTATCTTTCACAGGGACGGCGAGCGCCGAAGCGCCGTGGGCGAACGCGTCCTCCACTACCTTGCGGATCTCCAGCGGCGTAACGAGCGCCCGCGCGCCGTCATGAATCGCCAGGAACGCGGCGTCCCCCGCCGCCAATACGCCCGCGCGGACAGACTGTTGGCGCGTCTCGCCCCCCGGGACAACGGCGGATACTTTCCGAAAGGAATGTGCGGAGACGCAGCGTTCCATCTCGGGGATATCTTGGCGGCGGCAAACCAGGACGACGCGGGAAATGGGTCCTGTGAGTTCAAACGCACGCAACGTGTGCGCAATGACGGGCATCCCCCGCAGCAAAAGCAGCTGCTTTGAGACGCCCAACCCCATCCGCGCAGATTCCCCAGCCGCCACCACGACCGCACAGCAGCTTTCTTCCATAGAGATCCCCCTTCGTTCTTTGTCCTCCCCCATTATAAAGGCGGGAGGACGGCTTTGCCATTTACAATCCTGTTACCGGGTGAAAATTCAAAAAATCTTCATAAGTTACCCGAAAAAAAGCGGGATCCTCCGCAAACAGAAGATCCCGCAGAATTTACGGTGGGAACGCGCAACGTTTTCCCCACTCTGAGAAAAATCAGCCCTGATATTCCATGCCGAGGCGGAGCGCTTCCTTGTTCAGACCAAGCATTTCCGCTTTACGCGCCGGCACACATTTTTCGATCGCCTTCCAAAGCGATTCTTCCGTGCAGAACGACGTCTCACGGAACAGCTTGCCAATCAGGATCATGTTCGCCAGCCCGCGCAAGCCGTGCTCTTCCGCCATCGAGGTGGCCGGAAGATAATATGCCGTCACATCGGCGCGGTCGATTTTCTTGTCGATCAGGGCGCTGTCTACCACTGCGACGCCGCCGGGGACCATTGCTCCGGCGAATTTATCGAGCGAGGGGCGGTTCATGACGATCAGCGCGTTCGGGTTGACCACCAGCGGCGAACCGATCGGGCGGTTGGAAATGCAGACGCTGCAATTCGCAGTGCCGCCGCGCATCTCCGGCCCATAGGACGGCAACCAGGAGATCTCTTTCTGGTCAAACAAACCGGCGTAGGCGGCGACCTTCCCGGCAAACAGGATGCCCTGGCCGCCGAAGCCCGCCAGGATCAGATGCAGATGGTCCATCATTTCGCGCCCCCTTCCGGTGCAACATCTTTGTACACGCCGAGCGGGTAATAAGGCAGCATGTTATTGCGCAGCCACTCGAGCGCTTCCTTCGGCGTGAGGCCCCAGTTGGTCGGGCAGGTGGAAACGACCTCGACAATCGAATACCCGCGCCCGGCAATCTGGTTTTCAAACGCCTTGCGGATGGCCTTTTTCGCAATGTTAACGTTTTTCACGCAGTCCACGGTGACGCGCTGCGCCAAGGCAACGCCGTCCAGTGTGGAGAGCATTTCACATACGCGGATGGGGTAACCGGCGGTTTTTACGTCGCGGCCGTACGGGGTGGTCTGCGTCACTTGGCCCGGAAGGCTGGTCGGGGCCATCTGGCCGCCGGTCATGCCGTAGATTGCGTTGTTGATGAAGATGACCGTGATATTTTCGCCGCGCGTCGCCGCGTGGACCGTTTCCGCCGTACCAATGGCGGCAAGGTCGCCGTCCCCCTGGTAGGTGAACACCACGTTTTCCGGGCGGGCGCGCTTGAGGCCCGTCGCCACCGCCGGCGCACGGCCGTGCGGCGCTTGCACCATGTCGCAGTTGAAATAATCATAGCTCATGACCGAGCATCCAACCGACGCCACGCCAACCGTCTTGCCCTCAATGCCGAGCTCGTCGATCACCTCGGCGACCAGGCGGTGCACAATGCCGTGTGTGCAGCCCGGGCAATAATGGAACGGCGCGTCGGTAAGGGCGTGCGGTCTTTGAAATACTACCGCCATCTTCACATACCTCCCGCAATTTTCCGGATCTCTTCCAAAACCTCGTTGGGCGTGGGGATCATGCCGCCGGTACGGCCGTAGAAATACACAGGCCTGCGTCCGTTAACCGCCAGTTTGACGTCGTCCACCATCTGGCCCATGCTCATTTCCACACTGAGGAACGCCTTCACTGTCGGGATGGCCCGTTCAATCGCGTCCACCGGGTACGGCCAAAGGGTAATCGGCCGGATCAGACCGGCTTTGATGCCGTTCTCCCGCGCCGCTTCCACCGCGCTGCGCGCTACGCGCGACGACGCGCCGTAGGCGACCAGGACGACATCCGCATCCTCCGTCAGATATTCTTCGGCGCGCTGTTCCTTTTCCCGGATCACCTCATAGCGGTGGAACCGGTCACGGATCAGGCTTTCCAACGCCTGCGGCGTGAGGTACAGCGAATTAACCACGTTGTGCTTGCGCTCGCCGTGGTGGCCGCTGGCGGACCAGGGCTTTTCCGGCAGCGTCTTGCCGCTGTTTTCCGGCAGGGCCACCGGCTCCATCATCTGGCCGAGCATGCCGTCCGCCAAGATCATCGCGGGCATCCGGTACTGGTCCGCCAGGTCAAATGCGTCCGACACCAGGTTGACCATTTCCTGCACGGTGGACGGCGCAAAGACCAGGATCTGGAAATCGCCGTGGCCCGTGGCGCGGGTCGCCTGCCAATAATCCGCTTGGGACGGCTGGATGCCGCCGAGGCCCGGACCGCCGCGCTGAACGTTGATGATGAGCGCCGGCAGGTCCGAACCGGCCATGTAAGAAATCCCCTCCGTTTTCAGACTGATCCCGGGGGAGCTGGACGACGTCATCGCACGCACGCCGGCCGCAGCTGCGCCCAGCACCATGTTGACCGCCGCAACTTCCGACTCCGCCTGCAGGTATGTCCCGCCTACTTTGGGCATCCGCTTGGACATATACGCCGCGAGCTCGGTCTGCGGCGTAATTGGGTATCCGAAAAAGTGACGGCATCCCGCCTGGATGGCGGCCTCCGCCAATGCTTCGTTCCCCTTCATCAATACTTTTTCCGGCATCTTTGCACTACCTTTCTACTGTGATTGCCACATCCGGGCACATCGTCGCACAGGAGCAGCAGCCCGTGCAGAGGGACTCGTCCGTCAACTCCGCCGGGTGATACCCTTTGGGGGAGATTCGTTCCTTTGACAACGCAATGATCTTGCGGGGACATGCAATCACGCACATCCCGCAGCCCTTGCACAGGTTCTCATCTACGGTGATCCTCGGCATCTTCAAGCCTCCTTACTTACCAACAAAATTCAATTCCGATGCGTCCTCCCAAGGCGCGCGAACCGTAACGGAGACCGGGAGGAACCGTTCGGCCCCCTCCGCTCCCGCCAGGAAGGCGGGGATGGTCGTATCGAGCAACGGCAATTGGAGCAGCCGCGCCGTCTCCTGTGCATAGGGGACGGACGCCGCCACAGCCTCCACCGTCGTAGACGATTTTAAGTGGGAATTGTTCAAAACCGCCGTCGCCTTGAGGCGGGATGCGGCCTCAATCTCGCGGAGCAGCTCCGCGGCTTCCTCCGGCGTGCCGCTCAGCGCGCGGTAGCGGTTGATCACATAGATCATGTCGTAGCCCGCGGCTTTAATCGGCTCTGAGAGCGTGCCAAGCACGGTCGCGCCGGCGTCGTCGCCGCCTACGTCGAGGATAATCCTCCCCTCCCGTGCGGCAAGGGAGAAAAGCTCCGGCGCAATCGCCGGGATGTCCAGGGTCGTGCCTGCGTAAAGCGGCGCAAGTACCGTCACGCCGCGGCGCTCCAGTTCCTCGCGGTAGTCCGACGAGCGGAAATACGGGTTGACAAGGTCCAGGTCTGCCAGCGTTACGCGCTCGCCCTGGGCTGCCCACCGCTCTGCAAGGTAAATTGCAAAATTGGTTTTCCCGCAGCCGTAATGGCCGCAGATGACCGTAATTTTATGATCCATTTGAAACCTCCGGGTCCGGTCCGCGGGCGGTTCCCGCATCCCACACCGCAAATCATATCACATTTTTTCTCTTCTGCCAAGTACCGGGACTGCGGCGCAGCGTTTGCATTTTCCCAGGAAATCGGATACAATAAAAATCGCCGCTGCTGCGGCGCGCCCTGTGCGCAAACCAAGGAAAGATAAAAAAGGTTCCCGGCGCGGCTGTGCGCAAGGGGCCGGCTCTTTGTTTTAAGAAAGGCGGGCAGAATTGATGGAAGAAGGGCTCCAGGGAAAGCGCGTGGCAGATTCCCGCGCGGAACAAATCCAAATTGTGCTCAATGGGCACATCAACGGTTACGGCCGGCTCTTTGGCGGGCAGCTCGTTGAGTGGATCGACATCGTGGCGGCGGTGGTCGCGAGGCGGCATTGCCAACGCGAGGTGACAACCGTCACCATTGACAACCTCCAGTTTAAACATCCGGTGCATGCGAACAGCACCATGATTCTCCGTGGAAAAATGACTTATGTCGGCCGCACCTCGATGGAAATTAAGGTGGACAGCTATGTCGAGCGGCTCAACGGCGACCGTAAGCTGGTCAACACCGCCTATTTGGTCATGGTCGCATTGGATGAAAACCATCAGCCGGTAGAAGTGCCGCGGCTGCTTTTAGAAACGGACGAAGAGCGCGCCGAGTGGGAAGCCGGAAAACGCCGGCAGGAACTGCGCAAGCAGCGCAAGCTGGAACAGTTCTGAGCCTGTGCGCCGTTTCGTGAAAAGCAGCATATCAGGCGGCCGCCTGATATGCTGTTTTTTGTGGTAGAAGGAGGATAAAGGGTCCGGAAAACAGCGCTATTCCTTTCCCTTGGCGCCCTCAGACGGACGGTTTTTGATGAGCTTGTCCAGTTCCTCCATAAAACTGCCGATATCCTTAAATTGCCGGTATACCGAGGCAAAGCGGATGTAGGCGACCTCGTCGACCTCCTTGAGGCGGTCCATTGCGTAGACGCCAATCTGGCTGGATGGGATCTCGCGGTCCAGGGAGTTTTGCAGCTTCGTTTCAATGTCGTCCACGATGCCCTCCAGCGTGTCGAGCGACACCGGACGCTTTTCACAGGCGCGCAGCAAGCCGTTGAGCAGCTTATTGCGGTCGAACGCCTGGCGGGATTTGTCCTTTTTGATTACCACAATCGGGACGCTTTCGATCACCTCATAGGTTGTGAAGCGTTTTCCGCACCCCATGCATTCCCTGCGGCGGCGGATCTTCTCCCCCTCGTCGGTCGGTCGGGAATCGATCACTTTGCTTTCTCCGTATCCGCAAAACGGGCATTTCAAGGCTTGTCACCTCTTTCTCTGGTTTGCTACAGTATAGCACAAAAAGGGCCTGTTTTTCAAGTTTTTCCGCAAGAACTTGCACAGGGCTGCGGCGCTGCGCCGTCCCAAACGCCGGCGAGAAATGCGCGTGCCTTTGCCAGGTCCTCCGCTTCGCCGAAATCCCGGCGGTATACTTCGACCACGGCGTCCCCGCCGTAACCCTGCGCTTGCAGCTGCCGCGCCAGCCGCCGGTAATCCATTTTCCCCCGCCCGGGCAGCAGGCAATCGCGTTCACGCCCGCAGTTGTCGTTCAGATGGACGTGGGCAATGCGGTCTCCCATTGCAGCACAAACGTCGAACGGGTCGAACCCGGCGCGCACCGCCTGCTTAACGTCGAACACAAACGAGCAGTTTTTGCCCAGCGCTTGCCGCATCCTGCGCAGGAAAGCCGGGTCTTCCGCACGGAACAGGTTGACGTTTTCCTGTGCGACCTCCACGCCGAACGAGGCGCCCAGCGCCCGCAGTTTTGCGTAGCGTTCCAGGTAGATTTCTTCAGTAATGCGCTGCCGGCGGTAATCCCGCTCGCCGTGCAGCACCAGAATCCCCGCGCCCAGTTCGTTTGCCGCGGCGAAATATTCGCGGTAGAGCTCCAGCGCATCCCAAAACCGCCGCTCATAGTCGGAGAAGAGCAGCATCGTTTCAAACCCGGAAGTAAACGGGTGGATGGAAACGACCCGAGCGCCGGCTGCCTCCGCCTGCCGGCGCAGCGCACGGGCGAAGCCGGGCTGGATCTCGCTGTAGGAATTAAAGAAAATTTCCAGGGTTTGGAACCGCAGCGCCAAAAGGCGGGCAAGCGCTTCTTCTGTCTGCATGGGGTAGAGGCACGCGGTGGACACGCCGATGTTCATGAGGACCTTCTTTCCCGCTGGGCGGCATGAAATCATGATACCCTTATTATAGCGCGGAGCAGGTGAAATGTCCACCGGCAAAAACGGGCAAAGCTCTTGACAAAAATGCAATTTTTGATATAATAAATTGCATCTCAATCGAATTTCTCTCCCTCCCCCACACGGCCTGCGGCGTACGCTGCCGGAGAGGGACGAACGAAAGGATGACGCCAACATGTCAGATCAGCGCTTAATCCTCCCGGAAGGGTATTCTTCCCCCCTCGATATCCGGGAGACCGAAATTGCAATTAAGCTGGTGAAGGATTCGTTTGAACGCAACCTTGCCAAGGCCCTCAACTTGACACGCGTCTCCGCGCCGCTTTTTGTGCTTCCGGAGAGCGGCCTGAACGACGACCTCAACGGCGTGGAACGCCCGGTGCAGTTTGACATTGCGGACCTGGGCTCCGATGTGCAGATCGTCCATTCGCTGGCGAAATGGAAGCGCCTTGCGCTGGAACGCTACGGGTTTTCGGCTGGGGCGGGCCTTTACACCGACATGAATGCGATCCGGCGCGACGAGGAGCTCGATAACCTGCATTCGGTTTATGTGGATCAATGGGACTGGGAGCGCGTCATCACCCGGGAAGAGCGCAACCGGGAAACGCTGCATGAGACGGTGCGCCGGATTATGGGCGTTTTGAAGGAAACAGAGATGACTCTTGCAAAGAAGTTCCCGAAGATCACACCGTACCTCCCTTCCGGCATCACTTTTGTGACCAGCCAGGAGCTGGAGGACCGCTACCCGGACCTGACGCCGAAACAGCGAGAAGACCGCGCCGCGCGGGAATATGGCGCGGTGTTCATTGAACAGATTGGCGGGGCGCTGCGCTCCGGTAAGCCGCACGACGGCCGCGCGCCCGACTATGACGACTGGTCCCTCAACGGCGATATCCTCATCTGGTACCCGGTGCTGGGCCGTGCGTTTGAGATTTCCTCGATGGGCATCCGCGTAGACGAGGAGTCCCTGCGCCGCCAGTTGGAAACGGCTGGCTGCATGGCGCGCGCCTCCCTGCCGTTCCACCGCATGCTGCTCAACGGCGAGCTGCCGCTTACCATGGGCGGCGGCATCGGACAGTCCCGGCTTTGCATGGCCATGCTGCAAAAGGCGCACATTGGCGAAGTGCAGGCTTCGGTCTGGGCGAACAGCACTTATGCGCGCTGCGAGGCGGCGGGCATCCACCTGCTGTAACCCGGAAAGGATTGAAAACAAAAAAGCGCCCCCGGCCTGGTTTGGCCGGGGGCGCTGGCGGTCTGGATGGAAATTTTAGCAGTCTTTAGCAGTCGAAGCCGAAGTACGCTTTGGTGTTGTTATAGGAAATATCTTGCACCATTTTGCCGAGGAACTCCACGTCGTTCGGGTATTCGCCGTTCTCAACCCAACCGCCGATCAAATTGCAGAGGATACGGCGGAAATATTCGTGCCGCGTGTAAGAGAGCAGGCTGCGCGAGTCCGTGAGCATGCCGATGAAATTACCCAGGATGGAGAGGTTCGCCAGGCTGGTCAAATGCTCCGTCATGCCGGACTTCGTGTCATTGAACCACCACGCGGCGCCGTGCTGGATCTTGCCGTGGACGCCCGCGCCCTGGAACGCGCCGATAATCGTATCGATGGCTTGGTTCTCCACTGGGTTCAGCGAATAGACGACGGTCTTCGGCAGCTCGCCGGTGAGCTCCAACGCGTCCAGCAGTTTGGCCAGCGCATCGGTGCCCGGGTGGAACGCCATGCAGTCGTAGCCGGTGTCCGCGCCAATCTTGCGGAACATCGCGGTGTTGGTGTTGCGCAGCGCGCCGAAATGCAGCTGCATCACCCAGCCGCGCTTGGCGTAGCCGCGGCCAAGAGCCAGGACCAGCGCCGTTTTGTAAGCTTCGATTTCGTGCGGCGTAAGCGGCTTTCCGGCCAGCGCTTTTTGGAACGCCTCGTTGATCTCGCTGTACGGCGCTTCCTCGTACACCATGTAGTCCAGGCCGTGGTCCGCCGCGCGGCAGCCCATTTTGTCAAAGTAATCCAGGCGCGCATCCAATGCCGCGAGCAAGTCGTCGACTGTCGCGATCTCTTTGCCGCCCACTTCGGCCAGCTTTGCAATGTAACCGGCAAAGCCGGGCTTTTCCAGGTTCACCGCCTTGTCAGGGCGCCAGGCCGGGACGACTTTCGCCGGGCAGGAGGCGTCCTCACGGATTTTTTGATGCCATTCCAAAGAATCAACCGGGTCGTCCGTCGTTGCGACCAGCCGGACGTTCGACTGCGCAATCAGGCCGCGCGCGCTCATCCCCGGTTCCTGCAGCTTCTGGTTGCAGAGGTTCCACACTTCCTCTGCGGTTTCGCCGCTCAGCGTGCCAAAGTAGCCGAAATAGCGCTGCAGTTCCAGGTGCGTCCAATGGTAAAGCGGGTTGCCGATGGCGCGCGGAAGCATTTCGGCGTATTTCTGGAATTTCTCGCGGTCCGGGGCGTCGCCGGTAATGTAGCGTTCCTCCACCCCATTGGAGCGCATCTGGCGCCACTTATAATGATCGCCGCCCAGCCATACCTGCGTGATGGTTTCAAAGCGGCGGTCCTCCGCGATTTCGCGCGGGTCAATGTGGCAGTGGTAGTCGATGATTGGCATTTTCGCTGCGTAATCGTGATACAGCCGGCGCGCCGTCTCGTTGGACAGAAGGAAATCTTCGTTCATAAATGCTTTCATTTTCATGCCCTCTCCCGTGTAGTGTTGGGGTTTCTCCAGATGGGCTCCCGGTTTTGCGCAGGAAACCATACCGCGCCAAACCAACCGCTCCGCCCGTGGGCGGGTTCCCGGCCGCCGCCCGCATCTGCGCAGGGCGCGTCCTTTGCTCTTAGTATAGCGCTTTCCGGAAAAGAAATCAAGCGGAACAAAGCGCGGAAGGGGTTGTTTATTGCTCTTCCCGGCGCCTGCGCCACGCCATGAAAAAGCAGCCGAGCGCCAAAAGGATTAGCAGCGCGCTGCCGCCGAGCAGCAGGGACGGCCCGTCCACGGGTAGGCCGGAGACCACTTGGATGCCCGTCGCGGCATCCGCCTGGCCAATGGCGTCCCCTGGCGCCTGCCAGGGGCGGGAGAACCACGCGGCCGTCCCGCCCGCTCCTGCCGCCAGAAGCAACGTACCCGTCAGGAGGAACCCTTTCCCGCGCAGCGGTTTCCCGCCGCCAGCCGCCCGTGCAAATTCGTCCGCCGGGCCAAAGCGTGCGAGCGCCGCCGCTTCGTCTTCGCCGTTTTCAACTGCGGAGCGAAGCGCCTCCCGCAGATCCTGCTCAATCTCCCTCTTTTGCGCCCGCGGGCAGCGGAGCGCCCGTTTCACTTGGCGGATATACTCTTCCGATCTTCTTTCTGCCATGTTAACCCTCCTCTTTCAACGCCGCGCGGCGGAGGAACCCCTCCACGCAGGCGGCGTAGCCGTTCCAAAAGGATGCGAGCTCCGTTAGGGCGGTGCGTCCTTTTTCTGTGAGTGAATAATATTTTTTTGTCCCGCCGTTGCGCGGCGAAGTCCCCATGCGGCAGGCGAGCAAGCCGGCGTTTTGCAGGCGGTACAGGATCGGGTACACCGTCCCCTCCCGTGCAAAGCCCAGAACCGGTGCGGCGCGGTCCAGTTCTGCGAGCAGCTCATAACCGTAACGCTCCTTCTCGGCGATCAGGCAAAGCAAAATCAGCTCCAGCCCGCCTTTCTTGAATTGCCGGACAGTATTTTCTTCCAAATCTCCATCCCTTCTCCCTTAAAGCGAATTTTAGCATCACTATTTTGTAATACAAAGTATAAAATGCTTTTTCCCCGTTGTCAATCCCTTGTTTTTTCTAAATAAAGATGGATTTTAGAAAGAAATATTGTATAATAAGATTAAAGAGGACGGCGACCAACCGCTGTTTGTGAAAGGAGAAGATCGGAATGGCGAATACCCCGACCCCGCACATCGCCGCACGGGAAGGCGATTTTGCAAAAACGATTCTGATGCCGGGGGACCCGCTCCGGGCAAAATTTATCGCGGAGCAATATCTGGAGGATGCCGTCTGCGTGACGGATGTGCGCAATATGCTCGGTTATACTGGCTTTTACCGTGGGAAACGGATCTCCGTCATGGGAGGCGGCATGGGGATCCCCTCCGTCGGGATCTATACCTACGAGCTCTTCCATTTTTACGGTGTGGAACGCATCCTGCGCATCGGCTCTGCCGGCGCGTTGGATGAAAGGCTCGGCCTGCACGACCTTGTGCTTGCCGCCGGCGCCTGCACGGATTCCAACTACGCCGCGCAGTTCCGCCTGCCGGGGACGTTTGCGCCGGTCGCGTCCTTCCCGCTGCTCGAGTGCGCCGTCGCTGCAGCCCGCCGCGCGGGGATTGAACCGGCGGTGGGGAATGTGCTTTCGGCGGATGCGTTCTACGACGACCGGGGGGACAGCCTTTTGCGCTGGAAATCGATGGGCGTTCTGGCAGTGGAAATGGAAGCGGCAGGCCTTTACCTCAACGCCGCCCGCGCCGGGAAACAGGCGCTGTGTATGCTCACCGTGTCAGATTGCCCGCTGCGCGGCGATTCGCTGCCCGCGGGCGAGAGGGAGACCGGCTTTCGCAAAATGATGGAAATCGCGCTGGAGACCGCCATCCCGTGGGAAGAATCATGACGCCGCGCGAAGCGCTCGCTGCGGAACTTTTGCAGGCAGCTGACGCCGCGCGGCAAAACAGCTACAGCCCTTACTCGCATTTTGCGGTCGGCGCCGCGCTGCGCGGGAAATCCGGAAGGATCTATACGGGGTGCAATGTAGAGTGCGCCGCCTACCCCGCTGGTTGCTGCGCCGAGCGCGCTGCGTTTTTGCGCGCTGTAAGCGAAGGGGAATGTTCATTTACAGAGATTGCCATTGCCGGCGGGCCGGCCGGGGAACCCCCTTCTTCCCTCTGCCCGCCGTGCGGGATCTGCCGCCAGGTGATGCGCGAATTCTGCGGGCCGGAGTTCCGCATTCTGCTTACAGACGGGCGGAAAACCCTGGAATACTCCCTGGAAGAACTGCTGCCGCTCAGCTTTGGCCCCGAAAACCTGGGAGGTGATTGCCATGAGGAGTTATGAGATCCTGGAAAAAAAGCGCAACGGAGGCGAGATGACGCCGGAAGAGCTGGCTTTTTGGGTCCGGGGCGTGACGGACGGCAGCATTCCGGACTACCAGATCGCCGCCTGGCTGATGGCGGTCTGCCTGCGCGGGATGACCCCACGGGAGACCGCCCGCCTCACGCAGGAGATGGCGCGCTCAGGCGGCACGGCGGATCTCTCGGGCATTCCGGGTTGCAAGGTGGACAAGCATAGCACCGGAGGCATCGGGGACAAAACCACGCTGGTTGCCGGCCCGCTGGCGGCGGCGCTCGGCGTCAAGATTCCGAAGATGAGCGGGCGCGGGCTGGGTTTTACCGGCGGGACCATCGATAAGTTAGAGTCCATCCCCGGCCTGCGCACCTCGCTGCCGCAGGAGGAATTTTGCCGCATCGTGCGGGAGGTGGGCATCAGCATTACCGCACAGACCGGAGACCTTGCGCCCGCCGACAAAAAGCTTTATGCGCTGCGAGATGTGACGGCGACGGTGGACAGCCTGCCGTTAATTGCGTCGAGCATCATGAGCAAGAAACTGGCTGCCGGGGCCGACGCGATCCTCCTGGACGTCAAGGCGGGCAGCGGCGCTTTTATGAAAACGCCGGAGGACGCCGCCGCCTTGGCACAGGCGATGGTCTCCATTGGTACGCACGCGGGGAAGCGGACCGCCGCACTTATCACCGACATGGACCGCCCGCTTGGAAATGCCGTTGGGAATGCGCTCGAAGTTGCGGAGGCGTGCGAGACCCTGCGCGGCCGCGGCCCGGAGGACCTCACCCGGCTGAGCCTGGAGCTTGCTGCCGGGATGCTTTCTCTGGCGGAAAAGGGGGACCACCGCACGTGCCTTGCGCTTGCAAAACAAGCCTTGCGCGACGGCAGCGGGTTTGAAAAATTGTGCGAGATGGTTGCAGCCCAGGGCGGCGATCTTTCCGTGTTGGAGGATCCTTCCCGCCTCCCGCAGGCGGCGGTTATGTTCGAATGGAAGGCGGCGCAAGACGGTTATTGGCAGCATGCCGATGCGCAGGCGTGCGGCGCAGCCGCCGTTGTGCTCGGCGCGGGACGCGAGACCAAAGAGAGCGCCATAGACCCCTGCGCCGGCATCGTTTTCCGGAAAAAACCGGGCGCAGCTGTTTCCGCGGGCGAAACGCTGGCGTGCTTGTATTCCTCGTCGGAAGCATCTTGCCGTGCGGCCGCCCGCTTGCTGGACGGCGCCTGCCGCTTTGGCCTTCGACCGCCGGAGCCACGTCCGCTGATTTTTGCACGCGTCACGCGGGACGGCGTATTCCCCGTCTGTGAGCTGGATAAAGCGTAAACGCAACGGGACCCCGCAGCCTGCGCAACAAGCTGCGGGGTCCCGTTTTGAGGAGAAGAGACCGGCCGCGAAGGTTATTCTGCCGCAAAAAGAGAAGTAGAAAGATAGCGCTCTCCCGCGTCTGGGAAAAGCGTTACAACGGTCTTTCCCTTGTTTTCCGGACGTTTAGCCAGGGCAAGGGCCGCCCAAGCGGCCGCGCCCGCCGAGATCCCGATGAGTACGCCTTCGCTTTTTGCAACCAAGCGGGCGGTCTCCAACGCATCTTCGTCCCGCACCGGGATCACTTCGTCATAAATGCCGGTGTTGAGAACCTCCGGGATAAATCCTGCGCCGATTCCCTGGATCCGGTGGCTTCCCGGCGCGCCGCCTGAGAGGACTGCCGAGGAGGCCGGTTCCACCGCGACGACGCGGATGCCGGGGTTTTGGGCTTTCAAATATTCCCCCACACCGGTGATGGTCCCGCCCGTGCCCACGCCTGCGGCAAACAAGTCGACCGCTCCGTCCAGCGCCCGGTAGATTTCCGGTCCGGTGGTCTCCCGGTGCGCGCGGGGGTTCGCCGGGTTGGTAAACTGCCCCGGAATCCAGCTGCCCGGCGTCTGTGCGGCAAGCTCTTCCGCTTTTGCAATGGCGCCTTTCATGCCGAGCGCGCCGTCGGTGAGCACGACCTCGGCGCCGTATGCCTTCATCAGTTGGCGGCGCTCTACCGACATGGTCTCCGGCATCACGATCACTGCGCGGTAACCGCGCGCCGCGGCCACAGCGGCCAGGCCGATGCCAGTATTGCCCGAAGTGGGCTCAATGAGCACCGCGCCCGGTTTTAGGGCCCCGCTCTTCTCCGCTTCGTCGATCATCGCCTTTGCAACGCGGTCTTTCACAGAACCCGCCGGGTTCACCCATTCACATTTCGCAAAAACCCGGGCGTACAGGCCGAGCTGCTGTTCCAAGTGGGCCAGCCTCAGCAGCGGGGTTTCCCCGATGAGCTGGCTGGCGGTGGCTGCCGTTTTCTGCATAAAAGCCGATCCTTTCCCTGTGGGCCTCAAAAAAGCAGGCCTGCCCTATTTAAGATGCCGCGCTCTGCGCATTTTCCAGCATCTTTTTCAGATTCATGTACTCTGACTTGACCTTCTTGTAGATTTCCAGGCCTTTTTTCTGCCCGTAATTCCCGATAATCCGGCGGTAAAAATCCTGCTTCCCATGGGTTTTGACCAATGTCGCGGCGATTTTCCGGCAGGTCTCCCCGTCAACGAAGTCGACCAGCGCCGCCGGGAACGCGCGCATAATCCGCTCCACCGCGGCGTCCTGAGTGGGCTCTTCCACCAGGGCGTCCGGCTTTCTTTGCGCCAGTTCCCGCTTTTCCGGCTCCGGCTGCGGCTCTTTTTCCTGAACCGGTTCCTGCGCGGCTGCCGTGTCCGCTTCTGCCAAATCAGCTTGCGCTTGCTGCACGGTCTCCACACGCGGTTCTACGGCAGCTTCCGGAAATGTGGCCGGCGGCTCCTGCGCCGCTTCTAGCGTTCCCTCAGCGTGCGCCGCCTGTACCAGGACGCTGTGCGTTCCGGCCGGTTCTTCCGCCTGCGCTTTACGCGGCTGGCCGGTGCGCCGCTTTCTGCGGGAAGGGCCTCTCCCAGCCTTGTAAGCTGCGCGGACCACAGGGGTTTCCGGTTCCGGCTGTTTTTCCGGTTCCGGGAGGACCTCCGCTTCCTGCGCGGGGGCCTCCGGCTCTTCCACAGGAACCGGCTCCTCTTCGGCCTCCATGATGATCTCTACTTTTTCCGTTTCAGGTTCTTCCCGCGGCATGGCGCGGTTTTTCTGCTGCTCGATCACCTGGCTGTGGATCAGGCAGCTTTCAATATTGCTGCGGCGTTGGACAATGCAGCCGTTCGGAATGAATTGGCTCGTCCAAAAATCGCGCAGCACGTCGAAGCCCGCGTCGTTGCTCACCACATACAGGTGGCTGTAATCCCCTGAAGCCAGCAGGTAGCCCAACAGGCTGGCAAGCTGGAAATCCAGCGCATTTTTTCCCGTGCGGCGGGTCTGGTAATATAGGATCTTGACCGTGCTGCGCAGGATTTTCTGGTGCATTTCAAAACTGATTGTATTGGAATTGACGCTGTACATGATGATGACCTCGCCGTCGGGGCCCACTTGGTCCAGGCCGACGAGTCCGGCCGACTTCACATTTTCAAAGTCGACTAAAAATGCTTTTTTCTTTGGCTCACGGTCTGTGCTCTTCCATTCGTTCCATGCCTGATCCAAATCCTCATCCATCGCCTTTCTTTTTCCTGCGAACCTTTTGCAGGCCGGATAATTCCAAATGCCGGCTGCGGGAAGGCGCGCTTCTCCCGTATTCCCATTACAAATTATTATACACTGCAAACGGAAGATGCGCCAGTAGAAAAACAGAAGAAAAGCAATTTGAAATTTTGTGGCGTTTCACATAGCGGGATTGTTCAGCATGCGAAGAAATCCTCCAGCACGTCGCGCAGCTGCGCCGGATGCGGCTGCTCGCGGTTGAGCAATGCGATCAAAGCGCAAACGCGCCGTTGGTCCGTGCTGAGGTCCTCGATCTTCCTGTCTTCGAAGACGATGCCATATGTAAGGTATTCCCCTGCCTCCGGCTCCCATTTGATCTGCTGGAACAACTGATATGTCACGTTGATCCCCTCCCTTCCTGTTCTCAGCGCGCCTGCCGGCCTGCTGCCGGTGGTGGCATCTTCTAGTATAGCTGCCCGGGAGGGATGGGCTCAATAGAATCTTTTGGGAAAAATGGAAGCAGTTTCTTCTTTTGACCTTTTTGTTTCGCAAAGGGAATAATCTCTGCGCTATTTCCACTGGGAATATTTTCTAAACCAAGCAATGGAAAAACCGGAGCGCTGTTAAACGATTTCGCCGCCCTGTAGGCAGTCCTCCACAACGTCAAAGAAATGGACCGGAGAAACCGCGCATCGGTTGAGCAGCGCCGCAATCCGTTCCGCGGAAGCCTTGTTGGGTGAAACGTCGTGCACCGTGGCCTCCCCACAGCGGATCCCGTAGGTCTCATACCGGCCTAAGCCGTCTTGCTCCGCACTTTCCTGGAAGATGTGGTATTCCATTTTTCTGACCCCCCTCGGCTTTTAGTCTACACAATCCAGGGAGCAAATACAAGAGAATTCTCAAAATTGGTGACAGAATTTCACACTTAATTTTCGTGTAATTTTACTATATAAGGCTGTAAAAATAGGGGTTTTTCACAATTTTTCCACAGTTTCCACCAAAAGGAGACCACAGACCCTGTAACGACAGTACGCCGTCTGGCATAGAATGTGAATAGGTACGGAAGAAAGGAGACGGTGCGATGGAAATCCCGATGAAAACCTACGACTGCAAAAAGCCGGACGACAACCCGCTGCCCCTTTGGCTTCTGGCGTTTCCACGGCAGTCCGGGGAACCGAAAGAGCCTTCCTGCCGCCCGGAAGGAAAAGATCCCTTTTTCCCGCCCTTTGTCCGGGTGAAAAAGTAACAGGGTCCTGCTTCGCAATTCTTTTCCCTTCTCCTTGCAAAATGTCTTGAGGCGGATTGCAAAAGCTGATATAATAAAAGAGAACCGGAAAGCCGGGAGGGAAAAGGAGGCGAGGCCGGATGGAACGGTTTAGCTATCAAATCCAAAACCCGATTGGGATCCATGCGCGCCCGGCCGGGATGTTGGTAAAGGCCGCCTCACAATACCGCAGCGAGGTCATGCTGCAGGCAGGCGAAAAAAGCGCCAATGCGAAAAAAATCTTCTCTGTGCTCACGTTGGGCGCAAAATGCGGGGACCAGGTAGAGGTTTCTGTCCAAGGGGAAGACGAGCAGGAAGCTTGCGCGGGCTTAAAGGCTTTTTTTGAAGAGAATCTTTGAGGCGCAAAACGGGCGCCGCTGCAACAGAACTGCAGCGGCGCCCGTTTCTCCCCTTCTGCGGTCATTGCCGGAATTCGTCGCGCACGCGTTGGAGGAGGTCTTCTCCGGCGGGCGCTTCCCGGCTCCAGCCACGCTTGTACATCTCGTCAAACGCGGCTGATTCCAGGCGGTGTTCCTCATAAAGCAGGCCTAAAAATGCGTCCCGTACCTCCGGGGTGAGGCATTCGTTTGCATAATGATTGTATTGTTCCGTCACCGTCTTTTGGGAGAATAAAATATCCCCCCAGATTTCCCGGTCTTGCATCGGCGAAGGTTTCGTGGGTCTTCCCCCTTTCCCCCTAGCGGAGAAGGCGCAGAAGCATTTGGTAATGCGACTGGTGCTTGCCCGCCATTGTTTCACACTTCAGCTTGAGCTCCGGATCTTCACAGAGCATGGCATATTCTTTGAATTTTGCAATCAATAGTTGCTCGACCTTCAGCTGTTCCTGGACTGCGTCCAATTCTTTTTCTGTGAGCGGCAAACGGCTCCCTCCCATAAGTCGACCTTGTCAGGCGCTTATGTAGCCTGACGGACTCCGTTTTCGGTTTCAAGGCCGAAGCTGATGGACAACGCTTGGTCCACGCGGTTCATCGCATTGTGGTCCAGCCGGCCCATCCGCTCTTTCAGCCGGTGCTTGTCCAGCGTGCGGATTTGCTCGAGTAGCACAATCGAATCCCGCGTCAACCCTGTTTTTTCCGCCTGCAACATGATGTGTGTGGGCAGGTTTGCTTTCGATTTCTGGCTTGTAATGGCGGCCGCAATGACCGTGGGGCTAAAGCGGTTCCCTACATCGTTTTGGATGATGAGGACGGGACGGACCCCGCCCTGCTCAGAGCCGACCACCGGACTGAGGTCGGCGTAATAGATATCGCCTCGTTTAACAACCATGATTCCACACCTCGCGTGTCGGTAAATTCGTTCGGATCGGATCCAACCCTATTGTTGCCCGGCGGCGCGCTTTTTAATCAACGGACAAGAAAAAATCCGGCGCGCCTCTGCTTTATCATATGGACAAGGCGGACAAACGGTGATTTTCAGGTAGCAAAAAGCCTCCCTTGCGGGAGGCATTTTGCTATCCGGCTGCGCTGGCGGGAAAGGTTGCAATATCGTCGTAAAAAATGGCGGAGATCCCCTCGTAGGGCAGAGAAAGCGAGAGGACGCGGCCGGTCTCCGGGTCTGCCGTGAGCGTAAACGCTTTGCCGCCGCACACCCCGGCGAACTCCCCGGGCGCATGCTGGGAGAGGCCCTTTTCCGCCGCGTCCAGCGCCGCGAGAAGCGCGGGCGCAAACGAGTCTGCAGGCAGGGGCTCCTGCTCCCAGTGGGCGGAAAGGCTGGCAAAGGAGAGCGAAAAGCCGGCGCCGTCCCAGTCAAAGCGGAGGCCCTGTACTTCCGGCGGAGAAAGCACCGTCACATTGGCCAGGCCGCCTTGGTAGCGGCTCAGCGTGCAGCTGACCTCTTTTTCCCCGGCGCGCACCTCCACGCGGCTGCGAAAATGCAGAACAGGGTTTTCCGCCGCCCGTTCAAGCCCTGCCGTGCAGCCTGAGAGCAGAACGGCGGCACAGGCGAGCGCCACCAACAGTTTGGAGTTTCGAATCTGGCATCATCTCCCCGCCTCAAATTCAGAAAACAGCGCGGGCAATTCCCGCAGCAGATCCGTCGGCAGCATCGCCGTCTGAGAGAGCCGCGCCGCGCAACGGTCGCCCGCCAGGCCGTGCAAATAAGCGCCGCAGGCCGCTGCAACCACCGGCGGGAACCCCTGTGCAGTAAACGCGGCGATCATGCCCGCTAGAACGTCGCCGCTGCCGCCGCGCGCCATACCGGGGTTTCCGGTGGGGGTGTAGTAGAGTTCTCCCTCCGGCGAGGTGATGAGGGTTCCCGCGCCCTTGAGAACCACCACTGCGCCGGTTTCCCGCGCCAGCTCCGCTGCGCGCTGCGGCCGGTTTGCCTGGATGTCGGGGATTGTGCTCTTCATGAGCCGCGCCATCTCCCCGGGGTGCGGCGTGAGGATGACCGGTGCGCGCGCCGTTTGCAGCATAGATATGTCTTCCGCCGCCTCGTTTATGCCGTCGGCGTCCAAAATCACCGGCACACGGGATTCCGCTAAAATCCGCCGGACCAGCATGCCAGCCCGGGTAGATCGTCCTAAACCGCAGCCCGCCAGGCAGGCGGTTGCGCGCGTCCACACCTCCGGCGGGAAAGAAAACCCTTCTGCGTTCTCCCCCAGGACGGTGAACACCGGCTCATCCATTTTTGCGGCCAAGATGGGGTAAATTGATTCCGGCACCGCCAAATGAACCAATCCCGCGCCGCAGCGCAGCGCGGCGGAAGCGGCCATCGCCGCGGCGCCTGCCATGCCGTAGCTCCCGCAAAAGCAGAGCACGCCGCCGAAGTCGCCTTTGTTTGCATCGGCGCGGCGCGGCGAAAAGAGGGTTTGGCAAAACGCAGCGTCCAGCACCAACAAGGAATGCGACTGCTTCTCGATGAGGTCCCCGGGAATACCGACCGGGGCGATGATAACTTCGCCGCAGCGCTCCTTCGCCGGGTAGAGCAGGTGGCAGGGTTTGAGCGTGCTGAACGTCACCGTGCAGTCTGCCTGCACCGCGCCCGGCGCGGCGGCGCCGGTGTCACAGTCCACGCCGCTGGGAAGATCCATCGCGATGGTGTACGCACGCGATTGATTGACCGTTTGAAAGATCGCTGCGACCTGCTCCGAAAGCGCACCGTGGAAGCCGACGCCGTACGCCGCGTCAAAAATGGCGTCGCTGGAAACGAGGACTTGCGATGCAAAGGCGGGTTCCTCCCCGTAGAGGCAGATACGCACGGTGGTATCCCGCAGGGCGGCGAACGCTTGGCGCGCCGGGTCCGCGGTGGGAAGGCCTTCTGCTAGGATGACGGTCGCCTTTGCGCCGCGCTCCGCGAGATAGCGCGCGGCGACAAAGCCGTCGCCGCCGTTGTTCCCCTTGCCGCAGACGAACGCGATGCGCTTGCCGGAGATTTCTTGTTTTTTGATCAGCACGCGCGCGGCCGCGCGCCCGGCGTTCTCCATCAGCGCAGCGTAGCCGGTCCCCTCTGCTGCCGCGCGCCGCTCCAATTCGCGGATTTGTTCCCGGTTCAATACTTTTTTCACACAGAACCTCCTCCCGGGCCGCGCCTGCGCGCCGCCCGCATACGGCACGAAATCCGCGTGCCGCAAGTGGGACCCGCCCTTTCCGGGCAGGCGCTCGCGGGGACGCGGATTTCTCAAATCCTTCTCAAAGTAGATTGTAGGTCCGGCCGGTCAGTGGCGGCCGAACGCGCTGAACGCCACTTGCTTGGGCAGGAACGGCTTGATCGCTTCCAGAACCCGCTCATTCGGGCTGAAAACCAAAAGCGTATTGCCAAAGTCCTTGTGGCGGAAGTGGAGAAACCAGCCGTCGTTCCCTTCGTCTGTGGTGGAGACGAAGATTTTTTTATCATATTGGCGGCCTGCCTGGCGTGCGGCGTCGTATTTCCCAATCTCCTCCACGTCGTGCACGTCGAAGGAGATCACGCGCTTGCGGCTGCGGCGGTTGATGATCTTATCCACCGTCAGATCGCCGTTCGTCACACTGTACTCAAACTCCAGGTTGCGCGTTCCCATGAGGAAATAGCCGCCGACACATACACCGATGACCACCAAAAAGAACATCGACGGCAAAAACAGCATGCTTGCCAGGATGAGCACGACCCCTAAAATCAGGATCCCGAAAAAGATGAGGAAATCCTTCGCACTCAGCTTCCGCTTAATGATTTGCTCTACAAACACATCCATTGCCCGAGCCTCCATTTACCCGTATTCTCCCGGCCGGTTGCCCGGCGCATCACTTATTGTAACATAATTTCTTGTGTATTACAATGAAAAATGCGGGATCATTGTGAATGGTTTGTAAATTTCGCGACAGATGGGGCATTCACGCGTGTTCGAGATCTTTTTTGAGCCGTTCGATGATCCGTTTTTCCAAACGGGAAATGTAGGATTGCGAGATCCCCAGCACGTCGGCCACCTCTTTTTGGGTGTGTTCCCGCTGTCCGCGCAGGCCGAACCGCAGCTGCATGATCTTTTTTTCCCGTGAAGGGAGCCGGGAGACCGCCCGCAGCAGCAGGTCTTTTTCCACCTCCTGCTCGATGCTCCGGTTGACGGCGTCTTGGTCGCTTCCCAGCACGTCGGAGAGCAAAAGCTCGTTTCCGTCCCAATCAATGTGGAGCGGGTCGTCGATGGAGACCTCGTTTTTCAGCGGCGCGCTTTTGCGCAGATACATCAAAATTTCGTTTTCGATGCAGCGGGAGGCGTAGGTTGCAAGTTTGATCTTTTTTTCCGGCCGGAACGTGTGGACCGCCTTGATCAGGCCGATGGTTCCGATGGAGATCAAGTCTTCTACCCCGGCGCTGTGCGATTCAAATTTTTTTGCGATGTACACCACAAGCCGCAGGTTGTGGGTAATGAGCGGCTCGCGGGCGTTTTCCTTTCCGTCCTCAATGTCGCGCATCACCTGCGCCTCTTCCTCCGCGCTGAGCGGCGCGGGCAGCGTTTCCGGGCCGTTGATATAGTAAACGCCTTCCCTGCCCAAGCAGAACCCAAGCAAGCGGCTTCCCCATTGCTGGATCAGCGCGGCCGCCCTTTTCCAATCCATGGAATACTCCCCCTTTTGCCAGATTGTTTGCCTTGTTCCAGCAATTCTGGATTCACCAACGCCTGGAACGTCTCCGAGATTTTCTTTTCGCAGGACGCGATGTAAACGCACCCTGTTTGCAGCTTGTTTTTTCCGGCGAAAAGCGTGACCTGGTCCGGGCGGAAGGCGGGCAGCAGCCCTTCCCCGCCGAGCGCGCGGTACGGCGTTACGCGCAGCTTTGACTCGTCCCGCTGCGCTGCGCGCCAGACGCCGCCCAAGGCTTCCCGTTCCGCCACCACAACCGGGTAGCCGGAAAACGGCTCGCGCAGGCTGTTTCCCGTGTCAATTTTCGCGTCCAGCGAGACGCACTCGCCCGCAAGGCAGATTTCCAGGCGGCAAAGCGCGCCGCGTTCCCGCCGGCTGCCGGTCAAACGGTCTGCCGCGCGGAGCGCTAGATAGCATAGGACCGTTACGGAAAACAGCAGCATGGGCGAGACGGAAAAATAGACCACCGCGTTTTTCACCAGCATCCCTTGCGGGGAAAGGAATGCCCAAATGGCTAGCATTGCGCCGGCAAACGCGAAGCTGACGGTGAAAAAACACGCAGCGGCGCGAAGAAACGGGCGGACCCCGGAGAACGGGAAGGCGGCAAGCAAGATGGTGGCCGCCATGGCCAGCTTGCAAAGGAGCAAAACGGCCGCCGGAGCCGGCGGGGCGAAAAGGAAGAGGGAGTACGCCGCCCCGAGCGCCGCGCCGAGGATCATCCGGACCGGGCGCCGGTCGATCCGCAAGATTTTTGCGGTTGCAAGCAGTAAAAAATAATTGAGGTACAAGTTGACAGCCAATAAAACATCCACATAGATGATCGGCTTCATGTCATCCCCCCCTTTTTTCGGTTCTTCCTTCTCTATTATAGGAGGGATGGACGTCTGATCCTGTCACAAGAGACCGCCCCATCAAAAAACCGCCCCACCGTGCGGTGGAGCGGCCTTGCGCCGCAGGGCGCGGCGGAATGATTTCTCAGAGGAAGAGCGGATAGAGGAACGAGAGGAAAACCGTCAAAATGCCGGAGAGCGAGAGAGAAATGCCGCTCATCGCGCCTTCCATCTCCCCCAGTTCCAGCGCCTTGGCTGTCCCAACAGCGTGGCTGCACGCGCCCAGGCCAACCCCGGCCGCAATCGGGTCTTTTACGCGGAAGAGCCGCAGCAGGAGCGGCGCGGTCACCGCGCCCAGGATGCCGGTCACGACGACCATTGCCACGGTAATGGGGACGACGCCGCCCGCCTGACGCGAGAGCTCCATTGCAATTGGCGTGGTCACAGACTTCGGCAACAGCGACGCGGTGAGCGCCTTGTCCAGGCCGAACAGGCGGCAAAGCAGCAGCACGCTGCCCATCGACGCCAGGCAACCGGCCAGGCAGCCGCAGAGGACCGGGAGCAGGTTCTTTTTCAGCGCTTCCAACTGGCGGTAGATGGAGAGTGCCAGCGCGGCTGTGGCCGGGCCGAGAAACAGGGAAATCACGTCGCCTCCCTGCTGGTAGTTTTCGAGCGGGATTCCGGTAAGCTGTAAAAAAAGGATCGTAAATGCAATTCCGATGAGCAACGGGTTGACCAGCGGCGAACGGATCTTCCGGCTGGCAAACGTCCCCAGCGAAAACATCGCAATGCTCAGCGCAATCCCAAACATCGGGGACGCGGTCGCCTGTTCCCAAGCTTCATTCATGGCGGGCCCTCCTTTGCAAATACAGCACCAGCTTGACGGTCCCTGCGGACGCGCCGAACGTGGCCACAGTGGAAACCGCGCACACCACCAAAAGCGGGATCAGGTTTTCCCAAAGCAAAGAGGCCTGCTCCAGGATGCCGACCCCGGCGGGCAGAAAGAAAAAAGCCATGTTCTGCAAGAGGAAATCCGATTTTTCCCCAATATGCGCAGGCTTGAGCGCGCCGCAGAGCAGCAGCGCAAACAAAATTGCAAGCGCGAGGATGCTCCCCGGAACCGGGAGCGGCAAAAGTGCCGAAAGGAACTCCCCCGCCAGGCATATGGCGAAAAAGATCCCGACTTGTCCAATGACCTTCATCAACCTTCCTCCCTCATTAGCGCGTTTTTCTTCCATCATTATAACAAAGAAACGGCGGGTCTGCATCCTTTTTGCGTCGAAAATGCGCCGAAGAAAACGAAAAAATGCAGGTTGCTTTTGGGCAGCCTGCATTTTGAGGGGGTTGGAATTATTCTGTTTTTTCCGCCGGCGGCTCTTCCGTCACGGAGAGCTTGCCGTCCTCGAAGCCGACTACCAGCGTGGTGCGCGGCTTCAGGTCGCTTGCGATCATCTTCCGGGCCACCAGGGTTTCCACCTTGCTCTGGAGGAAGCGCTTGAGCGGACGCGCGCCGTAAACCGGGTCGTAACCTTCTTCGATGATGAAGTCCTTCGCCCCGTCTGTCAAGCGCAAGCCAAGCTGGTGGTTCTCTAGGCGGCGGCGCAGGTCTGCGATCATCAAATCGACAATCTTGCGGATTTCGTCCTTGGAGAGCGGTTTGTAGAACACAATGTCGTCCAGGCGGTTGAGGAATTCCGGGCGGAACTGGCGTTTGAGCAACTGGTTCACGCGCTCGCGCGCTTCCTCGCTAATCTGCCCGTCTGGCTGGATACCGTCCAGGATATCGCTTGAACCGAGATTCGAGGTGAGGATAATGATGGTGTTTTTGAAATCGACTGTGCGGCCCTGGGAATCGGTAATGCGTCCGTCGTCCAGCACTTGCAGCAGGACGTTGAAGACGTCGGGGTGCGCTTTTTCCACCTCGTCAAACAGCACAACGCAGTATGGGCGGCGGCGCACCGCTTCCGTCAACTGGCCGCCCTCTTCATAACCGACATAGCCCGGAGGCGCGCCAATGAGGCGGGAGACGGAGTATTTCTCCATGTATTCCGTCATATCGATGCGCACCATGTTCTTCTCGTCGTCAAACAGGGCTTGCGCCAGCGCTTTGGCGAGTTCCGTTTTGCCGACGCCCGTCGGGCCGAGGAACAAAAACGAACCGATCGGCCGGTTGGGGTCCTGGATGCCTGCGCGCGAACGCAGGATGGCTTCGGTGACCTTCTCCACCGCTTCCTCCTGGCCGACAACGCGCTGGTGCAGGATATCCTCCAGGCGGAGCAGCTTTTCGCGCTCGCCCTCCATCAGGCGCGCAACCGGGATACCGGTCCAGCGCTCGACGATGCGGGCGATCTCCTCGTCCGTCACACGGTCGCGCAGCAGGGAATTTTTGCCCTGGCTCTCTTCCGCAATGCGTTCTTCCGCTTCCAGCTGCTTGGTCAATTCTGGTAATTTGCCGTATTTATATTCGGCGGCTTTGTTCAAATCATATTCGCGTTCCGCGCGCTCAATGGCGGCGTTGACCTGCTCGATCTCTTCGCGTAATTTTTGCACTTTGCCAATGGACTGCTTCTCGTTCTCCCACTTGGCTTTCATTTCCTTGAACTGCTCACGCTGGTCCGCCAATTCCTTTTGGATCTCCTGGAGGTGCTCTTTTGAAAGCTCATCGGTCTCCTTTTTCAGCGCCGCTTCCTCAATTTCATGCTGCATGATCTTGCGCGAAATCTCGTCGAGTTCCGTCGGCATCGAGTCAATCTCCGTGCGGATCATCGCGCACGCCTCGTCCACCAGGTCGATGGCTTTGTCCGGCAGGAAACGGTCGGAAATATAGCGGTTCGACAGCACCGCCGCGGCAATGAGCGCTTGGTCCTGGATCTTAACGCCGTGGAACACCTCATAGCGTTCCTTCAGACCGCGCAAGATGGCGACGGTGTCTTCCACGCTCGGCTCGTTGACCATCACCGGCTGGAACCGGCGTTCCAACGCGGGATCTTTTTCAATATATTGATGGTATTCGTTGAGCGTTGTCGCGCCGATGCAGTGCAGCTCGCCACGGGCAAGCATCGGCTTGAGCAGGTTGCCGGCATCCATCGAGCCTTCTGTTTTGCCCGCGCCGACGATGGTGTGCAGCTCGTCAATGAACAGGATGATGCGGCCTTCGCTCTTTTTCACTTCATTGAGGACCGCCTTGAGGCGTTCCTCAAATTCGCCGCGGAATTTTGCGCCGGCAATCAGCGCGCCCATATCCAGCGCGAAAATGTGCCGGTCCTTCAGATTGTTTGGCACGTCGCCGCGCACAATGCGGATGGCGAGGCCTTCCGCGATGGCCGTTTTGCCGACGCCTGGCTCGCCGATGAGCACCGGGTTGTTTTTGGTTTTACGGGACAAAATGCGGATGACGTTGCGGATCTCGGAATCGCGCCCGATGACCGGGTCCAGCTTGTGGTTCTTGGCCAGCTCGACCAAATCCTGCCCGTATTTTGCAAGCGCGTCATAGGTTTCCTCCGGGGTGTCACTCGTCACGCGCGTGTTGCCGCGCACCGTGGATAGCGCGCTCAAAAAGCGATCCCCATCGATGCCGAAGCGCCTCCAAATTTCAGACATGGCGCGGTTCGGCTTTTGAATGAGCGCCAGCATCAGGTGCTCAACAGAGACATATTCGTCTTTCATGCGGTCCGCTTGCTTTTCCGCTTCAGCCAGCGCTGTGTCCACATCCTGTGAGATGTAGATCTTGCCCGGCTCCCGGCCGGGGCCGGTTACGCCCGGCAGCTTCAGCACCTGTTCTCGCGTTGCGCGAAGGACCGCGCCGCCGTCGACCCCCATTTTTTTCAGCAGTTCGGGGATCAACCCGTTTTCCTGGGCCAGCAGAGCAGCAGCCAAATGCTCTTGCTCAATTTGCATATGGTGATTTTCCACCGCCAGGCTCTGTGCGTCCTGGAGGGCTTCCAAAGATTTCTGGGTAAATTTCTGCGTGTTCATCGCATCGCCTTCTTTCCTATGCTCTGGCCTTATTATAACAAGCATTTATGAACGATGTGTTAAGTTTTTTGACTTTTTCTGACCTTCTGCTAAAAATTTTTCCCAGCCGCCAACTGCTGTTCCCGCCCTGCCGCAGCTATTGTCAATGCGGCGGCGATATGATACAATAAAAAAGAAATCCGCCGGCATGAGAACGGCAGGTCCTCTGGAACTGCCGGGCGCTTTGCGCGCCTACACTGGGCCTTGCTCCGTTTCCGGTAAAAGGAGAGATCAAAATGAAGGAAATGAAAGAAAATTACGAGATCTGCCACTGCAAAAAAGTGACCTATGCAGACGTAGAGAACGCGCTGCACCAGAGCAAATCTTTCTCACAGGTTGAACAGGCGTTTGAAGATGTGCAGAGGATTACGCATTGCTCGACCGGTTGCGGCCGCTGCCATGATGAGATTATGCGCACGATTTCGGAATTGATGTCTTGAATCTTCTTGCAACACAGCGCTGCCGGGTTTTCCCAGCGGCGCTTTTTCCTGTCATAAAGAAAAAACCCGCAGAGAGCGCCTTGCTCTCTACGGGTGCCGCGTTGTGCTGCTCACCGGCTGCCCGCTGCCGCGTGGGCGCGCCGTTTTCTGCATAGGGGAACGGTGGTGCAACCGGCCCTCTCTCTGGCAGCGCTTTGCTGCCCGGCATGCCGTCCGCTGGCTTCGCGGGGGCGGCTTCCGGTCCTTCTGTTTGCAGCAGCGCCGTGCTATCTGCAAACCATGCGGTAACCGCTGCTCAAGAAAGCCCTCCTGCTGCGAGGACGCTCTCGCCAAACCTACAGTAGGAAAAGCCCACCGCAAGTGCAGCCGATGCCGCGAGATCAGCCGTCCGCTGGCCTCGCGGACGGACCTCGTCAAAAAAAGGACCCACAGTATGCTTGCGTATCCTGTGGGCCTGGTGCCGCTGACCGGGATCGAACCGGTATGGTGTCGCCACCGAGGGATTTTAAGTCCCTTGCGTCTGCCAATTCCGCCACAGCGGCATGAAATCTCTGCGTAGTATTATAGCATGCAGTCAGGATAAAATCAATCCTTTCTTTTCCCCGTTGTGGGTGCAGCAAACCCAGGACGATTGGTCCTAAAAGGAAAAGCCTGAATGATTCTCAAAGGGTAAATTGCATGCAATTTGGCGATCCTTCATTTACAAGACCGTTACGGCGCAAATGCAACCCGCAGCATTGCCGCCGGCTGCGATTCCGTTGAGACCAAGCGCCGCCCTTCTCCGCAGAAGGCGCGCGATTCCAAGGCCGGCACGGGAAAAGGCTTTTTAGAACTGCAAGCAGTTAAGAAGGAATTAGAATCATGATTCCGGCTATGCATGTAATTGCTTTTTTCATCGAAACTACACTCCTTTCACAGCTTCTGTACGTCTTCCACATAGATGGAGACTTCGCCGCACTTCGGGCAGATTGCTACCTTCGGCTTGCCGATCCTGCCGCCGAACAGCTTATTTTCATCCGACGACATGATAATTCCGTATCCTGCGCCTTCTACCTTGATAGCGCAGTTTTCTTTCATTTCCGTTCCACTTCTGAGACATTTTCTCACAAGTAAATCCTCCATTTCATTTTATGGATTTTCCATCAGCCAGGCCGCTCTGTTATGTTCTCAGCCTGAAGGTTTTCGGCGCAAAGCGGTATACCAAAATACTGGCGGAAATGCTGTAAAGCACACAGAAAACAATCGTCATGATTCCAAATATCAGTATCGGCATGCGAAGCCGCATAAAGGCAAAGCACACGAAATAGGTTGCCGACATAATGATTCGGTATGTGCCGCTTTTCAGCTCCGTCCCCGCATTATAGGGCTGGAGCAGATAGTAAATTGTCAAATAATGAATCGAGAAAAACAGGCTCATACACAGAATAGAAACAACCAGCACAACATAATTGAGCGGATTGTCCGTTCCTCCGGTAACAAACAAAATAAGAGAAAGCCCGAACCCAATCACCAGCGCCGGAACAGCGTTGATTTTCATAATCTCACGCAGACGGATCTGAAACAGCCGCAGGATAAAGCTTGGCTGCTTGTAGAAGGAATAGGTCAACAGGCTGTGATCACAGTTCATAAAAAGCGCCTGTGTAAAGTTCGTGCCACGGTTGATGGCATACATAATAAATACAAAGTACGGAAGCCAAGTCATCACGATTTCGTTGGTGGCAGATTTCGCTTCGGGCAGCAGATGGACTCCTACCAATATGGCAATAACAAGGAAAGCGCACACATAGGAAATCTTCTTTGTCGAGTTCCAGAGTATCTTTTTGTGCCTTTTGATAAACAGCTCATTCAGATACTCAAAACCCTTGCGGTTGCTGCTAATGGAAGTATCTGCGGATATTTTCTTTTCATTTGCCTGTTTGATAAGCTTTGTCTGTGCCGTGCTGTCCATCTGATTGGTCAATCCGGCTAATAATTCCTTGTTGATT
>CALWIP010000028.1 GCA_944380775.1 uncultured Clostridia bacterium
AGCCTGCCTTTAGCCTGCCCTCGTCTGCCATCGATTGCGCGGCGAGCATTGCGCCGAGCTTGCCGCTGTGGTAATTCAGCGCGCCCTGCATCCACGCGGCGAACGGCGGGCGCAGCGGCGCGTCGGCAGAAAGCTCAATCGACGCCCCGAGCGTAAACGCCCCCGCCGCCATAATCACCTGGCAGTCGTACCCGGGCATATCCCACGGTTCCGGCGTCACAAACGCGTCCACGGGCGCGCCCTTCTGCACGCCGCGGCAGAACGCCGTCAGCGCCTCCGGGGTTTCGAGCAGCACCGTCTGGATAATATCCGCCCGCGGCTCGTCCCAGCGCGGCGTCACCCCGTACCCCAGCTCCGAGAACAGGCCCGCCGTGAACACCGCCGTCTTCAGCGCTTCGCCGGTCACGTGCGGCGCGTGGAACGCCCCCATAAACAGCTCCCGGTTGTGCCCCAGCGTCGCGCCAACCTCGCGGCCCACGCCCGGCGCGGTCAGCCGGTAGCTGCACTGCTCCACCAGCTCCGCGCGCCCCGCGATATATCCGCCCGCCGGCGCAATGCCGCCGCCCGGGTTCTTGATGAAAGACCCTGCCATCAAATCCGCCCCGCGGGACGTGGGTTCTTCCCGCTCGACAAATTCGCCGTAGCAGTTGTCCACCATTACAACGCAGCCCGGCGCGCGCCGCTTCGCAACCGCCGCAATCCGCTCAATTTCCTCCACAAACAGCGACGGCCGCAGGCTGTACCCGCGCGACCGCTGGACGTACACCATCCGCACCTCCGGCGTAATCGCGCGTTCCATCCCTTCGTAATCCGGTTTCCCGTCCGGCAGCAATTCCATCTGCCGGTATTGGATCCCGAATTCTTCCAGCGACCCGGAACTCGGCCCGTTGAGCCCGATGACCCCGCACAGCGTGTCGTAGGGCCGCCCGGTCACGCTCAGCATCACGTCGCCGGGCCGCAGCACGCCGAACAGCGCCACCGTCAGCGCGTGCGTGCCGCTGACAAAATTATGCCGCGCCAGCGCGTCTTCCGCGCCAAACGCCGCCGCGTACACGCGGTCCAGCGCTTCGCGGCCGCGGTCCCCGTAGCCGTAGCCCGTCGAGGCCGCAAAATGGCTCTCGCTCACGCGCGCCTGCGTAAACGCCGCCAGCATCTTCTGCTGGTTATACTCCACCGTCCCGTCAATCTCGCGGAACCGCCCCGCGAGCTTTTCTTCCGCGGCCTCCGCCGCCGCGAGGATGCGCGGGGAAATCGAAAATCCCGGATATATCGCCATTTGCCAAAAACTCCTTTTCAATCGGATAGACTTGTGTTATACTGAACAAAGAAACGTCATCGTGGAAAAAATTGAGGCGGAATGGAGAGAAAGGCAGGCAATCAGATGAAACGGACGGGATATCTTTCATGGGATGAATATTTTATGGGCATTGCGATGCTCTCCGCACAGCGCAGCAAGGACGCCGAGTCCCAGGTTGGCGCGTGCGTGGTGAACAGCCACCACAAAATCCTTTCGGTCGGCTACAACGGCATGCCCACCGGCTGCCCCGACGACAACATGCCCTGGGAAAAAGAAGGCGCGCCGCTTGAAACCAAGCACCTCTACCTCTGCCACGCGTGCCTCAACGCCATTTTGAACAGCGCCGCCGGCCTTTTCGGCTGCACCATCTACACCACGCTGTTCCCCTGCAACGAATGCGCCAAAGCCATCATCCAAAGCGGGATCCACACCGTCATCTACCGGGACGAAAACCCCGACGCCGACGCCGTCGCGGCCGCCCGCCGCATGTTCGACATGGCCGGCGTCAAATACCGCGCCTACCACCGCGCCGGCGAAACCGTCGCCCTGGAACTGTAACCCCTCGTTCGCCATCCCCCCGGGACCTCCCCGGGGGGTTTTTTTATGCCCGGTTGGGGCTTTTTGGCGGGAGCCAGGCGCAGCCTGCCCAGGGGCGCCGCCCCTGGACCCCGCCGCCTTTTGAAAAAGGCGGGCGAAAACTTTTTCTCCGCTACGCGGTGCTTCTTCAGGGCGTTTCCACGGGAGCAGCCCCTTTCTCTCGCGCGTACTCTCAGGTACTTTCTTCCTCGGTCCCGGCGCGCGGCGTGCATGCAAGCTCAGCTTGCCCGGCGCGCGGCGTGTCCTCCGCAGGGGAAAGCTCAGCTTGCTCAGCTTGGTCATCATGGGGGGCGCGGGCGAGCGTGACGACTTTATTTTCCTCGCCGTCCACGCGCATAACGAGCACGCCCTTGCTGGGCCGCGCGCATTCGCGGATGGTGTCCGCCTGGATGCGGATAATCACCCCGTCCGACGAGATCAAAATCACGTCGTCCGTCAGGTCGACAACTTTAATCGCCGCGACGTCGCCGTATTGTTCCACATGGTAGTTCAGTAGGCCCTTGCCCCCGCGGGATTGCACCCGGTAGTCGGAAACCGGCGAAAGCCGCCCGTAGCCCGTCTCGCTCACTGTGAGCACGCGCCCGCCTTCGCGCAGGACCGACATCCCGACAACCTCGTCGCCGTCTTTCAGCGTGATGGCCTTCACGCCATGCGCCGCGCGGCCCATGGCCCGCACGTCCGTCTCGTGGAATCGGATGGCCATGCCTTTTTTCGTCGCCACCAGCAGCTCGTTGCCGCCGGTCGTCAGGCGCACCCAGGCCAGCTCGTCTCCTTCGTCCAGGTCGATGGCGATGACGCCCACCTTGCGCCGCGCCGTGCGGAACGCGTCGAGGTCCGTGCGTTTAATGGTCCCGCCGCGCGTCACCATCACCAGGTACCCGCCTTCGGCGTCTTCCGGCACGCGGATGGTCGAGCTGACCTTCTCGCCCGGCTGCAACGGCAGCAGGTTCGCAATGTTCATCCCCTTGCTCGTGCGCGAGCCTTCCGGGATCTCATAGCATTTCATGCGGTACACGCGGCCCTGGTTCGTGAAGAACATCACTGAGTCGTGGCTGCCCGTCACAAACATGTCCGTCGCCACGTCCTCTTCGCGCCGCGACATCCCCGAGACGCCGCGCCCGCCGCGCCGCTGCGTGCGGTACGCGTCCATCTTCTGGCGCTTCACGTAGCCGAAATTCGTCATCGTCAGCACGCATTCCTCGCGCGGGATCAAATCTTCCACGTCCACTTCCCCGCTCACCAGCGCAATCTCCGTGCGCCGCCCGTCGGCGAATTTCCGCTTCATCTCCAGCGCTTCTTCCTTCACAATGCCCAGCAGCCGGTTCTCGTTCGCGAGGATATCTTCATAATCCGCAATCTTCGCGTGCAGCGCCGCAATCTCGTCTTCGAGCTTCTGCCGCTCTAAACCGGTCAACCGGCCCAGCGGCATCTGCACAATGGCCTGCGACTGCAATTCGTCCAGGCTGAACCGCTCTTCCAGCCGCCCGCGCGCCTCCGGCACCGACTTCGACGTCCGGATGATCCGGATCACCTCGTCAATCGCGTCCACCGCGATTTTCAGGCCTTCCAGGATATGCGCGCGTTCCTTCGCCTTGCGCAGCTCGTAGCGCGTCCGCCGCGCCACCACGTCCTCCTGGAATTTGACATATTCTTCCAGGATCTGCTTGAGCGTCAGCGTCTTCGGCTCCCCGTTGACAATCGCCAGCAAAATCACGCCGAAGGTGGATTGCAGCTGCGTGTAAGAATACAGCTGGTTGAGCACCACCTGCGCGGAGGCGTCCCGTTTGACGTCGATGACAATTTCCATGCCGTCGCGGTCCGAGTGGTCCTCCACGTTCGAGATGCCCTCGATGCGTTTTTCCTTCACGAGGTCCGCGATGCTTTCAATCAGGCGGGCCTTGTTCACCTGGTACGGCAGTTCGGAAACGATAATCTTCGAGCGGCCGTTTTTTTCCTCTTCAATTTCGGCGCGCGCCCGCACGAGGATGCGCCCGCGGCCGGTGCCGTAGGCCGCGCGGATGCCGCTGCGCCCCATGATGATGCCGCCGGTGGGGAAATCCGGGCCTTTGATGTGTTCCATCAGCCCGTCGAGGGTGATGTCCGGGTCGTCGATGAGCGCGCACATGCCGTCGATGACCTCGCCCATGTTGTGCGGCGGGATATTCGTCGCCATGCCCACGGCGATGCCGGTGGAACCGTTCACAAGCAGGTTCGGGAAATGCGACGGCAGCACGGTGGGTTCCTTGAGGCGGTCGTCGTAGTTCGGGGAAAAGTCGACCGTCTCCTTGTCGATGTCCTGGAGCATCTCCACGGTGAGCTTGCTCATGCGGGCCTCGGTGTAACGGTAGGCGGCGGGCGGGTCCCCGTCCACCGAGCCGAAGTTGCCGTGCCCGTCCACCAGCGGGTAGCGCATGGAGAAGTCCTGCGCCAGGCGCACCAGCGCGTCGTAAACAGAGGCGGCGCCGTGCGGGTGGTAGCGCCCCAGCACCGAGCCGACGGTGTCGGCGCATTTGCGGTAAGCCTTTTCGGGCGAGAGCCCGTTCTCGTACATCGTGTAGAGGATGCGCCGGTGCACCGGCTTGAGGCCGTCGCGCACATCGGGCAGCGCGCGCGACACGATGACGGACATGGAGTACGCCAAAAAGGATTTCTTCATTTCCTTTTCCAGGTCTACCTGGATAATCCTGCCGTTGTTTTGCTCTTCCATCGCGCACGCTCCTTTACTCTACCGCGTTTTTTGCCTTCGCCCGGTCCATCGCCATCGCCGCCGCAAACCCGGCGGCAAAGCACCCCGCCGCCACGGCAACGTCTCCCGCGCCGCCGAACGAAACCGGCAGGATCATGACGACAGACGACAGCACAAACCCCAAAATCAACCGGGAAAATACCGGGTAATATTTTTCCAACACATAATTGACGAGCCGCGCGAGCGCGAGCACCGTCGCAAGGAATCCCGCCCCGAGCGGGAGCAGCACGGCCAAGTCCAAATTCCCAATGCCGCGCGTCATCGGCTCATACAACCCCATAAACAGCAGGATGGACGAGGAGCTCAAGCCCGGGACAATCATGCTCAGGCCCCAGATCACCCCGCAGAACAGGAACCACGCGGCGTTCGGCTCCAGCGAGCCTTCCATGCCGGTTTCCAGCGCGGAAAACAGCGCGTAGGACCCGGCCAGCGCCAGCACAAACGGCGCCCAGCTTTTTTGCAGGCCCTGCTTGCCGGGCGTTTCGCTGTCGATGGAGGCGCGGAACAGCGCGGGCACGGTGCCGCAGATGAGGCCCGCGAACAGCGCCATGGCCGCCACGGGCGACGCCGACAAAAACCACTCCACAACCTTGGCCAGCAGGACGAACCCCGCCGCGCCGCCGAGCAAAATGGGGACAAACATGCGCCACTGCGCGCGGAACGTCTTCACGGGGCGCGACAAAAACGCCATCACCGGCTCATACACGCCGAACGCGACGCACAGCACCCCGCCGCTGATGCCCGGCAAAATGGCCCCGGTGCCGATGAGCACGCCCTGCAAAAAGAACACGGCCATTTGCAGCGGCGTGGTTTTTTTCTCGCTCATATCATTTCCCTTTCACAAAACCGGCGCGGTCCTGGGGCGCTGGGCGCCAAAACCGCGCGGATCCTTTTCTCAAATATCCAAACTGTCCTGGTCGACATATTTCGCGTTCTGCTCAATAAATTCCTTGCGCGGCTCGACCTTGTCGCCCATCAGGATGGTGAACGCCTCGTCGGCGGCCTGCGCGTCCTCCACTTCCACGCGCAGCATGGTGCGGCGTTCGGGGTCCATGGTGGTTTCCCACAGCTGGTCGCTGTCCATTTCGCCCAAGCCCTTATACCGCTGGATCTCATAATTCCCGCCAAGCTCTTCCATCAGCCGGTCGCGTTCGCGGTCGCTGTACGCGTAGTAGTGGTTTTTCCCCTTGCTGATGCGGAACAGCGGCGGCTGCGCGAGGTAGATATGCCCTTCTTCCACCAGCGGTTTCATAAACCGGAAGAAGAACGTCAGCAGCAGCGTGCGGATATGCGAGCCGTCGACGTCGGCGTCGGCAATGATGATAATCTTGCCGTAGCGCAGCTTGCTCAGGTCAAATTCCTCGCCGATGCCGCAGCCGAGCGCGGTGACGACGGGCATGAGCTTCTCGTTGCCGTACACCTTGTCGAGCCGGGCTTTTTCCACGTTGAGCATTTTGCCCCACAGCGGCAAAATCGCCTGGAAGCGGCGGTCCCTTCCGCCCTTGGCGGAGCCGCCGGCGGAGTCGCCCTCGACGATATAGATTTCCGTCTCGTCCGGGTTGCGGGACTGGCAGTCGGCGAGCTTGCCGGGCAGCGAGGCGCTCTCCAGCGCCGATTTCCGCCGCACCATGTCGCGGGCCTTGCGGGCGGCCTCCCGGGCGCGGGCGGCGGCGAGCGCCTTGTCGAAGATGGCGCGGGCGGTGGCGGGGTTTTCCTCGAGGTAGGTTTCCAATTTCTCCGAAACCATGCCGCGCACCAGCGTCCCGATTTCCGTGTTGCCGAGCTTCGCCTTGGTCTGGCCTTCGAACTGCGCTTCCTGCAACTTCACGCTGATGACGGCGGTCAAGCCCTCGCGCACGTCGTCGCCGGAGAGGTTTTTGTCGTTCTCCTTCAAGATGCCGTATTTCCGCGCATAATCGTTCATCACAGACGTGAGCGCGCGTTTAAACCCGTCGACGTGCGTGCCGCCGTCGGTGGTATTGATATCGTTCGCGAACGAGAGCAGCAGCTCGTTATAGCTGTCGTTGTACTGCATCGCGATTTCGGCGGCCGCCTTGCCGTCGGCGCTCGCGGCGTTGATATAAATCACGTCGGGGTGCACGGTTTCGACCGCTTTTTTCTTGTGGATATATTCGACAAAGCTGCGGATGCCGCCCTCGTACCGGAACTCGTTCGACACCGGGTTTTCGGGGTCGCGTTCGTCGCTCAGGACGATGCGGACGCCCGCGTTGAGGAAGGCCTGTTCCCGCAGCCGGGTTTGCAGCGTGTCGTAGTCGTATTCCGTCGTCTCGCGGAAGATTTCGGGGTCCGCCAAGAACGTAATGCGCGAGCCGGTCTGGTCCGTGGGGCCGCGGTCGAGCAATTCGGTCACAGCGTTTCCGCGTTCAAACCGCTGGAAGTACGCGCGGCCTTCGCTGTAGACCTCCACTTCCAGCCAAGTGGAGAGCGCGTTGACCACCGACGCGCCCACGCCGTGCAGGCCGCCGGACACCTTATAGCTCCCGCCGCCGAATTTGCCGCCGGCGTGCAGCACGGTGAACACCACCGTCACGGCGGGGATGCCGAGTTTCGGCTGGATGCCGACGGGGATGCCCCGCCCGTTGTCCAGCACGCTGATCACGTTCCCCGGGAGGATCTTCACGTCGATCTTATCGCAATATCCGGCGAGCGCTTCGTCAATCGCATTGTCGACGATCTCGTACACCAGATGGTGCAGGCCCCGCGGGCCCGTCGAGCCAATGTACATGCCGGGGCGCTTCCGCACCGCTTCCAGACCCTCTAGCACCTGGATCTGGTTCCCGTCATAATTTTGGCTGCCTTGCGTCACTTCTTCTTCGAAACCCAAACGTGTCCCTCCTATTTTTGCGTCGCGAATCGCGGCGGCCGAAGGCCGCCTCACTTAGGTAAAAAACGGGCATGTTTGCGCCCGCATCACGTCCATTCTCCAACGCACATGGCTTTTGTGTCCTTCCCGAGAAACCACACCTGCGGTGGGCACGCCGCGCCTTCGGCCTACGGCCTTCCCGCGCAGAAAAACAGTTTCTTTTTCGCCCGCGAAAAGTCCCGGCACTGCGACACGCGGCCCGGGTGTCCGCTCCTGCGGTGGGCACGCCGCGCGCGAAGCAGTGTGCAAAAAGAACCCAGCAGCACGCGCGAGAGAAAGGGGCCGCTCCCGTGAAGTTTTTGGCGGCCTTCCTGCGGACATTATACCACAAAACCCCGCGTTTCGCACGCGGAACTTGCCCCCGGGAGGGAAATTTTCTCAAAAATACCCTTCCCCGCCGCCGCTGCGGCGCGGGTTTTGGTCATTTCCCCGGGCGTCCTGCGCCCGGGGGGCGCGGGTCCCGGCCACGCCGTTGAGGTCCGTCCACCCGTCCGCGTCCGGGGCGTTGTTCCCGCCGGCCGCTTCTTTTTCCGGGTAGATGGGCGTCACTTCCGGAATCCCTATTTTTTTGCCTTTTGTGTTCCGGAAGATGGGCTGCTGCAACCGCACCAGGAACAGCGACAAAACAAAAAACACGGCGTACGGCGCGGCCATGAGGAACATGCCGCGCAGGGTAATTTCCCCGACCAAAAACCGGTAGAACACAAAAATCCCAATACTCACGAGGATGGCCGCCGCCGCCAGGTACGCCACGCCGCGGCGCAGCACGATATTCGAGATCCCGCCGCAGCGGATGCACCGGTACTCGCCCTGTTTTTTCAGCGACCAGGTCCGCACCGGGCCCACCCGCAGCCCGCAGTACGGGCATTTCGGCAAACCAAACCTTTTCATGACGGTTCCCCTTCCCCTTTGGGTTTTCGCGGCCCGTAGCGCCGCCACCTGCCGCGCCGGACCTTATCCTTCCGTTTCTCGCGGGTATCCGGCTCGCCGCTCAGTTCCACGGGCAATTTCATGCGTTTCCACTTCGGGCTCCGCATCCCGCGGTAAATATGGAACGGCGGGTTTCCCTTCGAAGTCCCGAAATCGCCGGGCTTTTCCGGCGCGATAATCGCGCGTTTCCAGAACCCGCGGTCGTTGCGCGTGCGCAGCGTCTTCGCAGAATACTTCACAATATACACCCGCTGCCGGCGGAACGCTTCCGGCCCGCACGGCGCGCACAGCACAAATGACTTCGGCAGATCCTCCGTCGTATTGATCACCTGTCTATAATGGCTCGCCGCGGCCAAAAATTTCCGCGTCCACGGCCGGATGGTCGACACGTCGATATCGAAAATCCCAACGATATCGTCGCCATCCACCTGATATTTTTTATTAATCCTCAAGTATTTTAGATCCATTTTTTACCTCGCGCATCGCGGCCTCCTGACGTCGGCCTCACCAAATAAAAAAACATACCTATTTGCGCCCGCATCACAACTTTTTTACCTCGCGCCTTCGGCCTGACGGCCTTCCCGCGCAGAAAAACGTACCTGTTTGCGCCCGCATCACATTCAAACTGCAACACACATGACCCGGGTGTCCGTCCCGAGAAAACGCGGTGCTGGAAAGGACAAACGCCCTCAAGAACCTCCGCGCAGACCGCGCGAGAGAAAGCAGAAACTCCCGTGGAAACGCCTTCAGGAACCACCGCGTAGCGGGATCAAAGTTTTCGCCCGCCTTTTACAAAAGGCGGCGGGGTGTTGGGGCAGAGCCCCAACTCGGCCTCCGCAGAGGCCGAAACGCCTGCGCTTGCAAAAAGCGCAGGAGGGGACAGCGCGAGCCGGTCCCCCCGGGACCGGGCGCGCTGCGGGGGACCCACGCGCCGGGAGGGGTCCCCCGGGCGGGGGGATTTGACATGGTTCCTGCGCATGAGAAGCGGTGCAGCGCTGGAAGCTGTTTTGCCAGCGCCGGGCGTCGAGCCGCAAGCGAAAATCCTCCCGCCAAAAAGCCAGCCCGCAGATCCCAGCCGGGAAAACAGTCCGGTGGACTGTTTTCCCGCGCCTGCGGCGGGCACGCTCCCCCATGCGGGGGACAGGCGCGCGCGAGGTGTTACCGCCTGGGGAACCTCGAAGCCGCGCGAGAGAAAGGGGCTGCTCTCGTGAAATATGAAAACGCCCGGTATTTAGAACAAATCTAAGTACCGGGCGTTGTTGTTTTCAGCTGTGAGATTTCTCGCACCGGACACCCGGGCCGCGTGTTGCAGTGCCGGGACTTTTCGCGGGCAGAAGCAGAACCGTTTTTCTGCGAGGGAAGGCCGTAGGCCGAAGGCGCGGCGTAAAAAAGACCGCAGGTGCGTAAAAATCCACCGTTTCCACCGGGTTTTCAACAGCCGGAGTGGAAACGGTGGAAAACTTGTCCGCGCAGGGGATTATTCGCGGCCGACGGCGGCGGCGACGGCGGCAACCTGCTTTTGCAGGGCCGCGAACGCGGGGATGGTCAGCTGCTGGGCGGCGTCGCTGACGGCGGTTTTCGGGTCCGGGTGGACTTCCACAATCAGCCCGTCCGCGCCGGCGGCCACGCCCGCCAGGGCCAGCGGGGCGACGTACGCCGCCTTGCCCGCCGCGTGCGACGGGTCGATGATGATGGGCAGGCAGCTGCGTTCTTTGACCACCGGCGCGGCAGAGACGTCGAGCGTGTTGCGGGTGGCGGTTTCAAACGTGCGGATGCCGCGCTCGCAGAGCACTACGTTGCCGTTGCCCTCGCTCATGATATATTCGGCGGCGTCGAGCCATTCTTCAATGGTGCTGGCGATGCCGCGCTTGAGCAGCACCGGCACGCCGCTGCGGCCCACCGCCTTGAGCAGGCGGAAATTCTGCATATTCCGCGCGCCAATCTGGAACATATCGCAGTACTGCGCGGCGGTTTCGACCTGCTCGACGCCGACCACTTCGCTGACCACGCGCAGGCCGAACGCGTCGCCGGCCTTGCGCAGCAGGCGGTAGCCCTCGTCTTCCAGGCCCTGGAAGGCATACGGCGAGGTGCGCGGCTTGTACGCGCCGCCGCGCAGGAATTGCGCGCCCGCAGCCTTGACGCCTTCCGCCGCGGCCATAATCTGCGCTTCGCTTTCCACGGCGCACGGCCCCGCCATGATGGCCAGCTGTTTCCCGCCAATCGCCACGCCGCCCACGGTCACGACGCGGCCTTCGGGGGTCATGTCGCGGCTGGCGAGCTTGTACGAATGCAGAATCGGCACGCAGCTTTCCACGCCGTCGAGCAGCGTCAGGTCCTGCCCGCCGAGGCGGCTCTTGTCGCCGAGCACGCCGATGAGCGTCGCCTGCGCGCCAACCGAGAGATGCGCGCCGAGCCCGTGTTCCTTGAGCACCGCAACCACGCGGTCCACGTCCGCCTGCGTCGCCGTTTTTTTCATCAGTACAATCAAACCGGATCCCGTCCTTTTCGCGGGCGGCCCGCCGCCCGGTATTTTTCCGCGCGCCGCGCGGGATTTCCCATTTTTCCTTATTGTATCCGCAAACGGCGGAAATGGCAAGGCCCGCGGGATTCCCGTCCAAAAAAATTTGCGGCGGATCCGCGCGCGGAATCCCCGGGGAATAAAAAACAGCCGCCCTATTGGGCGACTGCTTCGATGTCGGCGTCTTCCTATTGTCCCGGGCCGTCTCCAGCCAAGTATCTTCGGCGCAAGCGAGCTTAACTACTGTGTTCGGAATGGGAACAGGTGGACCCTCGCCGCCATCAACACCGACTATTTTCGCCGTCTTCCTGACGACTTCTATAGTCTACCACAACTCGCGCCAAAATGCAACCCCTTTTTTAAAAAAAATTCCGCCTGCGGCGGGCGTGGGAAAACAGTCCGCCGGACTGTTTTCCCGGCCCGGTGCTTTCGTCGGCTTTTTGGCGGGATGATTTTCGCCTACCGCCCGGCGAAAAGCGCTTACAAAACAGCTTCCAGCGTTGCACCGCTTCTCACGTGGAGGAAGGATGTCAAATCTTCCCGCCCGGGGGACCCCTCCCGGCGCGTGGGTCCCCCGCAGCGCGCCCGGTCCCGGGGGGACCGGCTCGCGCTGTCCCCTCCTGCGCTTTTTGCAACGCTTAAGGGTTTCGCGCTCTGCGGAGCGCGCCCAGGGGCGCTGCCCCTGGAACCCCGCAACCTTTTGAAAAGGTTGACGAAACTTTTATCCCGCTTCGCGGAGGTCCTTCAGGGCGTCTCCACGGGAGTTTCTACTTTCTCTCGCGCGGTCTGCGAGGG
>CALWIP010000029.1 GCA_944380775.1 uncultured Clostridia bacterium
TTCTTTGACAAGTTATAATTCTGCCCTACATCCAGTCCACACTTCCGCTTGACTTGAGAGATATACAGGGACGATACCTTCAAGCCAGTATGCTTCAGCACATACGCCTTGATCTGCTCATAGGTTGTGCCTTTCTGGAAACCGGACATATCCATGCCCTCCAATGAGAACTCCACACGCACTTTCTTCGAGTCGATTTCCCCCTTGGAAAGCAAGACAACCGTCTCCACATGCTGCGTCCGCGGGAACATATCCACCGGCGTGGCTTCGCGCAGGGCGTAGCCGCGCGCGGCGAAGTGGGCGAGGTCGCGCGCGAGCGTGGCCGGGTCGCACGAGACGTAGACCACGCGGTCCGGCGCCATTTGCGCCACGGTGTCGGCCAAGGCCTCGCCGCAGCCCTTGCGCGGCGGGTCCAGCAGCACCACCTCGGGGCGCAGGCCTTCCCGGCGGAAGGCTGCCGCCGCTTCGGCGGCGTCCATGCAGCGGAATTCCGCGTTGCAAATGCCGTTGCGGCGCGCGTTCTCGCGGGCGTCCGCCACCGCCTGCGGCACAATCTCCACGCCGATGAGCCGCTCTGCGCGTCCCGCCAGCGTAAGGCCGATGGTCCCCGTGCCGCAGTAGAGGTCGAGTAACAGGCCGGCGCGCGCGCCTGCGTATTCGCCCGCCTTTTGGTACAGCCGCTCTGCCTGGCTGTGGTTGACTTGGTAAAAGGAATGCGGAGAAATTTGGAACCGCAAGCCGCAGAGCACGTCTGTGAGCTCCGGCTTGCCCCATACCAGGCGCGTTTTTTCACCCAGCACGACGTTGGTGTCCGCGCGGTTGCTGTTGACGAGCAGGCCGGTGAGCCGGGGCGCGGCGGCGCGCAGGCGGCGTAGCAGGACGTCCTCGCCGTGCAGGCCGTTGCCGTTGACCACCACGCAGGCCAGCACTTCGCCGGTCGCGGCGGCCTTGCGCAGGTAAAAATGCCGCACGCGGCCTTTGCCGGTGCGTTCGTCATAGACGCTCTCGCCAGATTCCGCAAGCCACGCGCGGAACGCCTGCGCCAGCGCGGAAAATTCCGGCGGCTGCAAACGGCAGTCTCCGCAGGGGACCACGCGGTGGCTGTGCACGGCGTAGAACCCGAGCGCCGGCGCGCCGGAAGCGTCCAGGCCGACGGGGTACTGCGCCTTGTTGCGGTAGCGCTCCGGCGAGGGCGCGGCGAGAATGGGCCGCAGCGGGATATCCCGCAGGCCGCCGATGCGTTCCAGCGCGTCGCGGACGCGCTCCTCCTTGATGCGCAGCTCCGCTTCGTAGCGGAGATGGCAGTAGCGGCAGCCGCCGCACTGCGGGAACGCCGGGCATGCCGGGGCGATGCGGTCCGGGGAAGGGGAAAGGATTTCCTCCAGCCGCCCAAAAGCATATTGCTTGGCGCGCTTGACAATGCGCACGCGCAGCCGGTCGCCGGGCGCAGCCGCCGGGACGAACACCGCCAGCCCTTCTACGCGTCCAACGCCGCTGCCCTCGGCAGTCATGCCGGTAATCTCCAATTCCACCACGTCGTTTTTCCGAAGTTCCACTTGGCCTTCTCCTCGCTTCCCTGTTTTTTCCGGCAGACCGCAAATCCCCCGCGGGGCACGCGCCCGTTGGGGGATCGCCTTCGTTTTATGCCTGCGGGCAAGACGCCGCTGTGGCGGCTGCCTGCAAGGCGCGCTGCTCGCGCAGGATTTTCTTTTTCACCGTTTGCAGCCGGAAGCGGTTGTACCGCTGGATGAGCGCAAACGGCACGTTTCCCAGCAGGATCAAAAAGGCGAACAGCACGCCCGGCCAGAGCGGGTTGAGCACGAACACCACCCCCGCGCACAGGCAGTCCGTAAAGTGCATCCACTCGCCGCGGCAGGTTTCCAAAATGAATTCGTCGAGATATTCAACGGAAACACCGGTGATATGCGCCTTCGAAAAGCCGTCTTTGCCAATGTGCTGCGGCACGCGGTCCTTCCATAGGTTAATCTTTAGGTAATCCTTGTACCAGCGGCCGCCACGTTCCCAGCCTTTGGCCAAATACCGCTTTTTCGCCGCGTCAAACGTACTGGCCGGCAGCTTGACGCACGCGATGAACACTGCGACATGCCAGGCGGCAACAATCATGGCGTTCCAGAAAAAAATCTGCACAGCCGACATCCCCCGGAACATGGGTCCCCTCCTTTTCCCGCCGGAATCGTGCGCCGTTGAAGAAAACGGCGCGCCGGAATCGTCTAAAACATTATTATCCTTTATTATAACGGATTTGCCCCGGCCTATTTGTTAAATTATTATGAACAAGACGCCCCTCGGGGGGAACTGCCCCTTGACATCCGGGAGGGCGGGCGCTATAATAAGGCGAAACGAAAGGATCGACGAGGGCGCTGTTGGATCGCAAAATACGGTCCGGCGGCGTTTTTTGTGTGCGGCGGACGGCGCGAGAATTTGCAAGGAGTGAAGAGGATGAGCAACGTTCCGGAGATGTTTGGCAGCCTGGTGTTTAACGACCCCATGATGAAGGAAAGGCTGCCGAAGGACATTTACAAGGCGCTGAAAAAGACCCGGGAAGAGGGCAAGCCCCTGGACTTGCATGTGGCGAACGTGGTGGCGGCGGCGATGAAGAACTGGGCCATTGAGCACGGCGCGACGCATTTCACGCACTGGTTCCAGCCGATGACCGGCATCACCGCGGAAAAGCACGACAGCTTTATCTCCCCGGTGGAGGGCGGCCGCGTCGTCATGGAATTCTCCGGCAAAGAACTCATCAAAGGCGAGCCGGACGCTTCGAGCTTCCCCTCCGGCGGCTTGCGCGCCACGTTTGAGGCCCGCGGCTACACCGCCTGGGACCCGACCTCCGACGCCTTCTTGAAGGACGGCACGCTCTGCATCCCCACGGCGTTCTGTTCCTACGGCGGGGAGGCGCTGGACAAGAAGACCCCGCTGCTGCGCTCGATGGAAGCGCTGGACCGGCAGGCGCTGCGCGTGCTGCGGCTGTTCGGCAACGAGGACGTTACGCGCGTGGACACGACCGTCGGCCCGGAGCAGGAGTATTTCCTTGTCGACAACGAGCTTTACAAAAAACGCAAGGACCTGGTGTACACCGGCCGCACGCTGTTCGGCGCAAAACCGCCCAAGGGCCAAGAGCTGGAGGACCACTACTTCGGCGTCATTAAGCCGCGCGTCTCCGCCTACATGAAAGACCTGGACGAAGAGCTGTGGAAGCTCGGCATTTTGGCGCGCACCAAGCATAACGAGGCCGCCCCGGCCCAGCACGAGCTTGCGCCGATTTTCACCACCGGCAATTTGGCTACGGACCACAACCAGCTGACGATGGAAGTGATGAAAAAGGTGGCCGCCCGCCACGGCATGGCCTGCCTGCTGCACGAGAAGCCGTTTGCGGGCGTCAACGGCAGCGGGAAACACAACAACTGGTCGCTTTCCACCAACACGGGCGTCAACCTGCTCGAGCCGGGCGATTCCCCGCGGGAGAACGCGCAGTTCCTGCTCTTCCTGGTGGCCATCTTGCGCGCGGTGGACGAGCACCAGGACCTTCTGCGCATCTCGGTCGCCAGCGCGGGCAACGACCACCGCCTCGGCGGCTACGAGGCGCCGCCGGCCATTGTCTCCATGTTCATCGGCGACGACCTCGCAGAAATCCTGGAGTCCATTGAGAAGGGCACGCCCTACAAAAAGCGCGACACCGGCGAGATTGAGATCGGCGTGGACGCGCTGCCGCATTTCCCGAAGGATACGACGGACCGCAACCGCACGTCGCCGTTCGCGTTCACGGGAAATAAATTTGAATTCCGCATGCTCGGCTCGTCCGATTCCATCGCCTGCCCGAATATGATGCTCAATGTGATGGTTGCGGACGTGCTGCGCGATTTCGCAGACCAGCTCGAGCGCGCGGAAGATTTCAACGCCGCGCTGAACAAGCTCATCCGCCGGACGATCAAAGAGCACAAGCGCATCCTGTTCAACGGCAACAATTATTCGGACGAATGGCGCGAGGAGGCGGCCCGCCGCGGCCTGCTGAACCTGCCTTCTACGGCGGACGCGCTGCCGTATTATTGCAGCGAGGAGAACGTCGCGCTGTTTGAGCGCCACGGCGTGCTTTCCCGCACGGAGATCGGGTCCCGCTGCGAGATCATGCTGGAAAATTACTGCAAGCAGCTGCAAATTGAAGCGCTGACCATGCTGGACCTGATCCACAAGGACATCCTGCCTGCGGTGTGCGCGTACATGAAGGACCTCAGCGCCACGGCGGTGAGCAAAAAGGAGCTCGGCGTCCCGGCGGAGCTGGAGACCGAGCTGCTGAAAAAGCTGTCGGCGCGCTCAAGCGGCCTGTACCGCGCGGCCGGGGAACTGGCGCAGGACGTAGACAACGCGCCGAAGGACGCCGGCGCGGCCCAGCAGGCGCGCTACTACCACGAGACGGTGTTCGCGCAGATGGAGCGCGCGCGCGCTGTGGCGGACGAACTGGAAGTGCTGACCGGCCGGGAATACTGGCCGTTCCCGACGTACGGGGACCTGCTCTTCAGCGTGCGCTGAGTTTTTCAATGAAAAGAGGGCCGGGAGCGGGGGATTTCTCCGCTCCCGGCCCTTTTGCCGTGTCTTTTTAAATGTCCTGCCCGTCAGGCCGCCGGTTCGGCGTCCTCCAGCAGTTCGCCGAGCAGCGCGGTGGTCTCCGGGAAGAGCGATTCCGAAAGGTCATAGTTGAAGTTCCCGGCAAGGCCCACGCGGCCGCGGTAGCCGCCGGTCAATTCGAGAAGGGCCTCGTTGTCCGGCACGAACGGCATGACGCTGAGGGAAAGGCCGTAGCTCCATTCCTCGTTGTTCCCCTGGAACCAGATCCGGCCGGATTCCCCGTCCACCGCGTAAGAACCGCTGTGGTTCCGCACGTCGGATTGCAGCGCCGCGAGCAGGCGTTCCTGCTGCGCCTCCGTGAGCGTGAAATCATAGTACCCGCCCCCTTGGTTGGACGAGGTGGAGAACGATTGCACGCCGATGGAGAGGATGGCGTCGGCGTCCAGGTAGAAAATCGGGTCCGGCTTGAGGCGGAATTCATCCCGCTGGAGGATCTCGTTCATCAGGCCGGCCACTTTTTCCCGGGTTTCCAGCGTGCCGCGGCCGTCCGATTCGTAGCCGCGGTAGACGATGCTGCCGTCTTCCAGGTAATACCGCAGGGTGATGTCGTTCGAGCGGTAGGGGTCGATTTGGTACGGGTAATGTCCCTCGCGCTCGAGGGCAATCAGGGCCTCATGCAGCTCCCGCACAAGCGCGGCGTCCTCCACCACCGGCTGCACGGAGGTAAGGGACTGGCTTTCCATCGCCGCAGCGCTGGAGGGGCCGTCCGCCGCGCCGTCTTGCGGCGCCGGCGTGATGGAAAAAACGGTGAAGCCCGTGTTGTTGTTGTTGCTGCGGTACGGCAGGTCCACCTCCACGCGGGCAATGTTTTCCGCCGCGGGCAGGTAGGTGTCCACGCCGAAGAAACCGAAGCTCACCGAGACGTAGCAGGCGGCGAACACGGCGGCAAACAGGCCGTAGAAGCGCAGGCTCTTCCACAGGCCTTTGAAGCCGCGGGAATATACGCCCTCCGCAATGATGTGCGTGCACAGCGAGCCAATCAGCGCGCCGGTGAGGAAATAGACGGTGTAATTCCCGTTGGAGAGGTAGAGGAAGATCATCCCCATGCAGAGCGCGGCGGCAAAGCTGGCCAGGAAGCGCACCGCGGCCTTCGGCACGGGGAAGGCGAACTGGCTCTCGGCCGATTCGCTTTTGCGGCGGCGGTACAGCAGCAGCGAGGCTGCAAACACCGCCGCGGTGAAGAACGCCCACCAAATGCAGAAGGCCGGGTCGGCGCGGAACAGCGTGGTGGCCAGCAGCCCGCCGAAAAACGGCGAGAGCAGCGTGTCAAACAGCGTGACCAGGCCGAAGCCGGAGAAGAGGTCGACGCCCGGGAGGATCATCCCCGCGGCAGTGCGGCTCAGGACGGTCGCCAGCGGCCAGGTGACGCTCACCACGACGAGCGAGGCCGCCGCGTCGAAGACCGTGCCGCTGCACACGCTGAAAAAGACGGTGCAGGTGTAGGCGGCTGTTGCCATCAGAAGGATGAGCGGCAGGTAGCCGTCCTGCAGGCTCATAGAGAGGTAAGAGGAATAGGAGCGTTCCAGCGCGGCCGGGACGCCGTACGCCAGGCGCACCGCCTCTGCCAGCAGCGAAGCCGCCGTGGGCGGGACCAGCAAAATGGTGAGGCCCGCCAGGTAGCGCCCTAAAAACAGGGCGCTGCGCGTCACCGGCAGCGCGTGGAACAGGTCCACGCTGCGCCGCTTTTGCTGGAAGGAGAAGAGCAGCAGCCCGAGCACGAACGCGAGCAGCAGCAGGAGCGGCACGCCGGCGAAGGTGTACGCCGTGAGCATGCAGGAGTGGAATATTTCGTTGATTTGCTCCTGGTAATTGCGCTGCGTTTCGCTGACCCCGGAGAGCGAGAGCAGCAGCACCAGCGGGGAGAGGATGAGCCAAAGCGCGGCGTACAGCAGCGCCAGGCCTTTGTTCTGCCCCAGCGTCCAGCGGTACAACTGGGCGACCGCCTGCGGCCCGGGCAGCGGGAGCTTAACCGAGGATGTTGTCGATGTCATATCCAGCCGCCTCCATTTCACTGATAAATACTTCCTCCAGCGTGAGCGGGAGCACCTCGCGGAACACGGGGTTCTGCGCGTCGAGCGCGTCGAGCACCTGCTGCCGGGTCCCGCGCGCCACCAGGTTGAGGAGCGAGCCGCGCACGGTGGCGCTGAGGATCTCGATGCCTTCAAACGCCGTGAGCTCCGGCACCGGCTTGAACACCGCCTGCACCTTGTGGATGCCGAGCTTGAGCTCGTCGAGGTCGCGGTCGAAGAGGATGCCGCCGCGGTGCAGCAGGCCGACATGGTCGCAAAGGTCCTCGAGTTCGCGCAGGTTGTGCGACGCAATGAGCACCGTCATCTCCCGCCCGGCCACCTCTTCGCTGAGCAGGCGCTTGAGCAGCTGGCGCATCACCGGGTCGAGGCCGTCGAAGACCTCGTCGAGCAAAAGGTAATCCGGCCGCGTGGCAAGCGCCGTAATCAGCGCCGCCTGGCGCTGCATCCCTTTGGAGAATTGGGCAATCTTCCCTTTGCGCGGCAGCGGGAACATCCCGCAGAGCTGTTCAAACCGCTTTTGGTCCCAGTTTGGGTAAAAGCGGCCGTAGAGCGAAACGCAGTCGTCCAGCGTGGCGTGCGGCAGGAAATAGGGGAAATCCGGCACGAAGAACGTGCGCCCCTTCACCTCCGGGCGTTCAAACGGCGGGAGGCCGTCCACTTCCACAGAGCCGCCGTCCGGGCGGTACACCCCGGCGAGGATGCGCAGCAGCGTCGATTTCCCCGCGCCGTTGGACCCCACCAGCCCGTAGATGGAGCCGGTTTCAATGCGGCAGCTGATCTGCTGCAGCGCCTCCACCTGGCCAAACCGCTTGGTCAGGCCGTTCATTGTAATCATGCTGGATCCCTCCCTTGAAAATATGCGTCGATGCGCCCGCGCATCTCGCACGCGGTAACGCCGCCGTCCGCCGCGCGCGCCACTGCGGCGTCAAATTCCCCCAGCGCAAGCTGTTTTTTCCGCTCCACCGGCGCAAAGTCCGGCGAGAGGAACGAGCCCTTGCCCGGCACGCTCACCAGGATGCCGTCGCGCTCCAGCATGCGGTAGGCCTTCTGCACGGTGTTCGGGTTCACGCCCAGCTCCTGCGCCAGCGCCCGCACAGAGGGCATCTGTTCGTTTTCTTCCAGCCCGCCCAGCGCGGCCAGCCGCGTGATGGACCGGTACAGCTGCTCGTAAATCGGCTGCCCGCTTTTGTAGTCCAGCACAAACATGGCCGTATCGCCTCCTGTCCTAAGTGTATTAGTGCGATTAGTACAGTTAAAGCATACACCGCCCGGCGGGAAAAGTCAATCACAAAAAGGTTACAATCGCGGCGCGGCGCAGCGGGGGTTGAAAAAGAGGGGGCGGTGTTGTAAGATAATAAAATAAGAGAAGCAAAACCGGGACCCGGTTCGAAAAATTGCGCGGACGGCGCGGAAAGGCGGCGCTTAGAATGAGGATCAGTGTCATCGGCTGCGGGCGTTGGGGGAGTTTTCTCGCTTGGTATTTGGACGAAACCGGCCACGACGTGCTGCTGTACGGCCGCGCGGGGTCGCAGCGGCTGGCGCAGCTGCGGGAAACGCGCGAAAACGGCCTGCTCCGCCTTGGCGACGGCGTGAAGGTGACGAGCGACCTCGCCCGCGCGGTGGATTTCGCCGAGACCCTGGTGGTCTCCATCAGCTCGCAGGGCTTGCGCAGCCTGATGGCCGGGCTCTCGAGCCTCGGCCTCGAGGGGAAAACCCTCGTTTTGTGCATGAAGGGCCTGGAGACCGGCACCGGCCTGCGCCTGACGGAGATTGCCGCCGAGTACGCCCCCGGCGTCAAGACGGCCATTTGGGTCGGCCCCGGCCATGTGCAGGATTTCCTGCGCGGCGTGCCGAACTGCATGGTCGTCGACAGCGCCTGCGAGAGCACCAAACGCGCGCTGGTGGACGCCTTTTCCAGCCGGCTCATCCGCTTTTACTACGGGAACGACCTGCTCGGCAACGAGATTGGCGCGGCCTCGAAAAACGTCATCGGCATCGCGGCCGGCGTGCTCGACGGCCTGGAGATGACCGCCCTCAAGGGCGCGCTCATGTCCCGCGGCTGCCGCGAGATTGCCCGGCTCATCGTCGCAATGGGCGGCCAGGAGCTGAGCGCCTACGGCCTCGCGCACCTTGGCGACTACCAGGCCACTGTCTTTTCCCCCTACAGCCACAACCGCATGTTTGGCGAGAAAAAGGCCCGCGGCGAGGCCTACGGCGAGCTCGCCGAGGGCGTGCCCACCACCGCGGCCATCCTGCTGCTCGGCAAGCAGTACGGCGTCGACTTGCCCATCTGCCGCGCTGTGGATGAATTCCTCAACCACGGCGCAGACCCGGAAGACGCCATCGGCGGGCTGTTCCTGCGCAGCCTGAAGACGGAATTCTGGGCCTGAAAACCGCCGCCGTCCGCCGCGGCGGGGAATGGGGAGTATATTTGTACACTTTAGTTGACAAACCGCTTCCCATCGATTATGATGAGAGAAGAATCCGCGCGGTTCCCGCGCAAAGAGGAAGGAAATGAGTGCTATGAGCGAAGCCTGCAACCATGATTGCGGGTCCTGCCAGGCGGACTGCGCCTCGCGGCAGGCAGATCCCCAGGATATGAAGGAAAAGCTGAATGAATTGAGCAGCGTGAAAAAGGTCGTCGGCGTTGTGAGCGGCAAGGGCGGCGTCGGCAAAACGCTGGTTACGGCCATGCTGGCGGTGCTGCTGAACCGCCGCGGCCACCACACCGCCGTGCTCGACGCCGACATCACCGGCCCGTCTGTGCCGAAGGTGTTCGGCCTGAAAGAAAAAGCGGTGGGCAACCAGTTCGGCATCCTGCCGGTGCGCACGAAGACCGGCATCGACGTAATGTCCATCAACCTGCTGCTGGAGGACGAGGAAGCCCCGGTCATCTGGCGCGGGCCCATCCTCGCCGGCACGGTGAAGCAGTTCTGGACGGACGTCATCTGGAAGGACGTCGATTACCTGTTTGTGGACATGCCTCCGGGAACCGGCGACGTGCCGCTGACGGTGTTCCAGTCCATCCCGCTCGACGGCATCGTCGTCGTCACCTCCCCGCAGGAGCTCGTGTCGATGATCGTCGGCAAGGCGGTGAATATGGCGAAAATGATGTCCGTGCCGATTGTCGGCGTGGTGGAGAACATGAGCTACGTCAAGTGCCCCGACTGCGGCAAGGAGATTGCGCTTTTCGGCGAGAGCCACGTGGAAAAAACCGCGGCGGAATACGGCCTGAAGGTGCTCGCGCGCGTCCCGCTGGATCCGGCGGTGGCGAAGAACTGCGACGCCGGCCTGGCCGAGCTCGTGGAGGGCGAGTGGCTGAACGCCGCGGCCGACGCGGTGGAGGGCCTGTAAACAGCCGGGCGACCGGCAAAAGAGGGTAGGAAACAGCCGCCCGGCGAAGAGGGACGCCGGGCGGACGGCCGCGCCCGCGCGGCCTGGGGCAAAAAAGGCGGTGCGGAATGGGCAACAAAGATTTGGCGGGCAGATTTTTAGAGACGGCGGTGCGGTTCCGGCGCGGGAAGCTGCTTTCCCCCGCGCTGAAAATCCCCCGCGGGGAATTTTACCTGATGCAGCAGATTGCCGCATACCGGGCGCAGCGCCCGGAAGAGCCCGGCGTGCGCGTCTCGGTGCTGAGCGCGCGGGCGGGCATGTCGATGCCGGCGGTGTCGCAGATGCTCAACGCGATGGAAGAAAAGGGCTACGCCGCCCGCGCGTTGGCGGAGGCGGACCGGCGGATGGTGTATGTGGCGCTGACCGAGCGCGGCGAAGCGCTGCGCCGGGCTGCAATGGAAGATTTTGAAAAAACAGTCAACCGCGCCATCGCGCGCATGGGGGAGGAAAAAACGCTCCAGCTCATCGGCCTTTTGGACGAGTGGAACGGCGCCATGCGCGAAATGGAGCAGGAAGACGCCGAAGCGGCGCAGGGCGGCGGCCCGGCGTGACACAGGGCAAGGAGGCAGTTTTGCATGGCATTGCGGAATTTACGGTATATTGGCGATGAAATCCTGCGGCAGAAAAGCCGCGAAGTGCCGGAGGTGACGGACCGCATCCGCGAGCTGCTGGCCGACATGGCGGAGACCATGTACCACACGGGCAACGGCGCGGGCCTGGCGGCCTGCCAGGTGGGCGTGCTCAAGCGCCTGGTGGTCATCGACATGGGCAGCGGCTTGCTCCAGCTGGTTAACCCGGTCATTGTGGAGCAGAGCGGCACGCAAGACTGCGTGGAGGGCTGCCTGAGCATCCCGAACCGCTGGGGGCGCACGGTGCGGCCGCAGCGCGTGGTGGTCAAGGCGCTGGACGAAACGGGGAAAGAGATCACCGTGGAGGGCGAGGGGGACCTGGCGAAATGCCTCTGCCACGAGCTGGACCACCTGGACGGGATCTTGTTCGCCGACAAAGTGACGGAGTGGATTTCGCCGGATTGACGCGGCGCCCGGAAAGGAAGAAAATATGGAAAAGAAAATCATTGCAACGGAAAACGCCCCGGCGGCCATTGGGCCGTATTCGCAGGCGGTGCGGGTCAACGGGTTGGTCTTCGTCTCCGGCCAGCTGCCGGTGGACCCGGCGACCGGCGCGTTCGCAGGCGCGGACATCGCGGCGCAGACCCGGCAGTCGCTCACGAACCTGCGCAATATTTTGGAGGCGGCGGGCCTCACGCTCGCCCATGTGGTGAAAACGACGGTCCTGCTCAAGGACATCGGCGACTTCGCCGCGATGAACGCTGTTTACGCGGAATTTTTCCCGGAGGAAAGCCCGGCGCGCGCGGCGTTCCAGGTGGCGGCGCTGCCCAAGGACGCGCTGGTCGAGATTGAAGCCGTCGCGGCGGAATAAAATAAAAAGGCAAATACGCCCGGTATCTTGCATAAAGCAAAATACCGGGCGTATTTTCTATGTGTTTCTATTTTTTGTGATTCTCCCCCGGCCCCGCGCGGCGGTTAGTCCCTGCGGCGGCATTTTTCCGCCTCGATGATGAGATTCACCGAGTGCTCGATGCCGAACACGGAGCTGCTGAAGGCGAGGTCGTAGTTGTCCGCGTCGCCCCAGCGGCGGTTGGTGTAGAAATTGTAGTAGTTTGCGCGCTGTTTATCCTTTTTGTTCAGGAGGTCCGGCGCTTTGTTTGGGTCGAGGCCGTACTGCCGGATGGCGCGCTCCACGCGGGCTTCCTTGTCGGCGTAGATGAACACGTGCAGCACGTTGGGGAATTCCCGCAGGACATAGTCGCCGCAGCGCCCCACGATGACGCACGGCCCGCGCAGCGCCGCCTGCTTGATGATGTCGGACTGGATGAGAAAGAGCTTGTCGTTAATCGGCATCTCGTTGGGGGCAACCGCGTGCCCGCCCATCGAATACCCCATCAGCAGCGAGTAGAGCAGGCTGTTGGTGGCGCGTTCGTCTGCCTTGGAAAACACCTCTTCGCTGTACCCGCTCTGCTTGGCGGCCATCACAATCAATTCCCGGTCGTAAAACGGGATCCCCAGCGCCTGGGAGACCTTTTCCCCAATCTCGTGCCCGCCGCTTCCATACTGCCTGGCGATGGTAATAATATTTTCCACCATAAGAACACCCCATTTCTCTCCAATTTCTCTTTGCCTGCCTACGATGCAAGAGCTCCTGTTTTTACTGTAGCGCATTTTTTGTAAAATGTCAATAAACCACAGGAAAGAAACGAAGAAAAACAAATATTTGTGCGTTCACTACAAAAAACAGGGCGCGTCTTCCGTCCGGGGCAGGGCGCCCCCGGCGGGCGGCGGCACTGGACAATCCGCGCGGATTCGTGTATAATAATCGGCAAAAGACCAAAACGGGGCGGGCGTGCCCGGCGCGGCCGGTGCGCGCCCTTTTTCCGGGGATGCGGAGGTAAGCGATGAAGCATGTAATTGACCCGTTGGACCTTTCGGTTGAGGAGACCGAAGCGCTGCTGGATCTGGCCGGAGACATGGCGGAGAACCCGGCGAAATATGCGTCCGTTTGCGCGGGGAAGCGGCTGGCGACGCTGTTCTACGAGCCGAGCACGCGCACGCGGCTGAGCTTTGAGGCGGCGATGATGAACATGGGCGGCACGGTGATTGGGTTCTCGTCCGCCGACAACAGCTCCGCCGCCAAGGGCGAGAGCGTGGCGGACACCATCCGCGTGATCTCGTGTTACGCAGATATCTGCGCGATGCGCCACCCGAAAGAGGGCGCGCCCGCGCGCGCGGCACGGTATTCGCGCATCCCGGTGATCAACGCGGGGGACGGCGGCCACCAGCACCCGACCCAGACGCTCACGGACCTGATGACCATCCGGCGGCGCAAGGGCGGCTTCCAGGGCCTGACCATCGGCCTTTGCGGCGACCTGAAATTCGGCCGCACCGTCCATTCGCTCATCCGCTCGCTGGCGCGCTACGGCGGCGTGCGCTTTGTGCTCATTTCGCCGGAGGAGCTCCGCGTGCCGGAGTATGTCATTGAGGAAGAGCTCAAGGCGAAAAACCTGCCGTACCGCGAGGTGGAAGACTTGGAATCTGTCATTGCGGACCTGGACATCCTCTACATGACGCGCGTGCAGAAGGAGCGCTTCTTCAACGAAGCGGACTACATCCGCCTGAAGGACAGCTATATCCTCACCGGCGCGAAGCTGCGCAAGGCCAAGCCGGATATGGCGGTGCTGCACCCGCTGCCGCGCGTCAACGAGATTGCGCTGGAAGTGGACGACGACCCGCGCGCGGCCTATTTTGAACAGGTGCAGAACGGCGTTTATGTGCGCATGGCGCTGATGATGACTTTGCTGGGGGTGAAGGCATGCTGAACATCGACAGCCTGCAAAAAGGCGTGGTGATCGACCATATTGAAGCCGGGATGGGGATGCGCATCTACGACCTTTTGGGCCTGGATGATTTGGATTGCTGCGTGGCGCTGATCAAGAACGCGCGCAGCACGAAGTTCGGGAAAAAAGATATCATCAAGATTGAGGGCGATATCGAGATCAATTTCGAGGTCCTCGGCTTTATCGACCCGAATATCACGGTGGACGTGATCGACGACGGCCGCATTGTGGAGAAAAAGAAGCTGGTTTTGCCGGAGACCATCACTAACGTGGTCAAGTGCAAGAACCCGCGCTGCATCACGAGCATTGAAGAAGGCGTGGACCACATCTTCCGCCTCTGCGACCGCGAAAAGCGGCGTTACCGCTGCGTCTACTGCGAACAGGAATACAAAGCCCGGCCCTGAGCGGGCCGGCGGGAAAGGCGGGCCGCGCGGGCATGGAATGGACCGTTCATAAAAACCAAAAAGCGCTGCGCCGCGGCGTTACCACGGGGACCTGCGCCGCCGCCGCCGCGAAAGCGGCCGCGCTGCTGCTTGCCACCGGGGAAGCGCCGCGGCAGGTTACGCTGCGCATCCCCGCCGGGGCGGAACTCACCCTTCCGGTGGAGTCCGCTTCCCTGCAAGGCGGCTGCGCGCGCTGCGCGGTGCGCAAAGACGCCGGAGACGACCCCGACGTGACGGACGGCGTGCAGGTGTTCGCCGCGGTTTCCCACGCAGAGGGGTCCGGCGTCGCCGTGGAGGGCGGGCCCGGCGTGGGGCGCGTCACCAAGCCCGGGCTGGCCTGCCCGCCCGGAGAAGCAGCCATCAACCCCGTGCCGCGCCGTATGATCATCGAGGCGGTGGCCGGGGTGCTCGGCCCGGCGGCGGGCGCGCGCGTCGAAATCTCCGTCCCCGGCGGGGAAGAACTCGCCCGGCGCACCTATAACCCGCGGCTGGGTATTGTGGGCGGCCTGTCCATCCTCGGCACCACCGGCGTGGTCGAGCCGATGAGCGAGGCCGCCCTGCTCGACTCCATCCGGCTGGAACTCTCGATGGCCCGGCGCGCAGGGCGCGAAACAGCGCTCGCTGTCCCCGGCAATTACGGCGCGGATTTTGCCGCCGCCGCGTGGGGGATTGACCCGGCGGCTGCGGTGAAATGCAGCAATTTCATCGGCGAGACGGTCGATTTCGCCGCGGAGCTGGGTTTTTCCGGCTTCCTGCTGGTGGCCCATGCGGGGAAGCTCGTCAAGGTGGCCGCCGGCGTGATGAACACCCACTCCCATGTAGCGGACGCCCGCGCGGAGGTGCTCACTGCGCACGCGGCGCTCTGCGGCGCGCCGGCCCCGCTGGCCCGCGCGCTGATGGCCGCCCCCACCACGGACGAGGCCGTCCGCCTGCTGGACGAAGCCGGCCTGCGCGGGGCGGTGCTTTCCTCTGTGATGGGGAAAATCGCGTTCCATTTGCAGGCGCGCGCCGGTTCCATGCGCGCGGAAGCGGTCATGTTCTCAAACCGGTACGGGATTTTAGGCCAAACGCCGGGCGCTGCTGCCCTGCTGGAGCGCTGCGGCGCGGGAAAGGGGAAAGGAAAATGATCTATCTGGTTGGGGCGGGCTGCGGCGCGCCGGACCTCATCACCGTGCGCGGCGCGCGCCTGCTCGGCGAGGCGGACGCCATTGTCTATGCGGGTTCGCTGGTGAACCCAGAGCTGCTCCGCCTGGCGAAGCCGGGCTGCGAGATCTACGACAGCGCGTCCATGACGTTGGAAGAGGTGCTCGCGGTGCTTGAGCGCGTCCACCGCGCGGGGAAGATGGCGGTGCGCCTGCACACGGGCGACCCGAGCCTTTATGGCGCCATCCGCGAGCAGATGGACGCCTTGGAAGCGCGCGGCATCCCGTTCGCCGTGGTGCCGGGCGTCAGCTCGTTCTGCGGCGCGGCGGCTGCGCTGCCGGCGGAATACACGGTCCCCGGCGTGTCGCAGACGGTCATCCTCACGCGCATGGCGGGGCGCACGCCCGTGCCGGAGCGCGAAGAGATTGCCCGCCTCGCCTCCCACGGCGCGACCATGGCCGTATTCCTCAGCGCGGGGATGCTCGAGCAGCTGCGCGAGCGGCTGCTCGCGGGTGGCGCCTACACAGCGGACACCCCCGCCGCGCTGGTCTACAAGGCCAGCTGGCCCGACGAGCGGGTGGTGCGCGGCACCGTCGGCACGCTGCCCGAGATGGCGGCGCGCCACGGCATCCGCAAGACCGCGCTGGTGCTGGTCGGGGAGTTCCTCGGGGGCGCGTACGAGCGCTCCCGCCTGTACGACCCCGGCTTTTCCCACGGGTACCGGGAGGCAAAGCCGTGATCTGGGTCCTTTCGTTCACAGCGCGCGGCGCGGCGGAATCCCTGCGCTTGCAGGAAGGCTTGGGGGCGGAGGGCTTCGCGTGCCGCTGCTGGTCTTTCCGGGGGCATTGCGGCCTGCCGCAGAGCGGACCGCTCTCCGCGTGGACCGGCCGCGCCTTCCGCGAGGCGGAGGGCGTCGTCTTTTTCGGCGCGTGCGGCATCGCGGTGCGGGCGTGCGCGCCGTTCCTGCGCGATAAATTCACAGACCCGGCCGTCGTGGTGTTGGACGACCGCGCGCGCTTCTGCGTTTCGCTGCTCTCTGGGCATGTGGGCGGCGCAAACCGCCTGGCGGAGCGCTGCGCGCGCATCTGCGGCGCCGTGCCGGTTATCACCACCGCGACGGACGGCAACGGCTGCTTCGCGGTGGATTCCTGGGCCGTGGCGCACGGATTGCAGATCCTCGAAAAAGCGGCGGCCAAGCGGATCTCCGCGGCGCTGCTCGGCGGCGAAACCGTGGGCGCGTGTACGCGCTTTCCAAAGGAATATCCGCTGCCGGAGCCGCTGCCTGCGGGCCTGGAGGCGCGGGAGGGCGGCCCGCTCGGCTTCTGCGTAACGCTTGACGCGGAGGACCAGCCCTATGAAACGACGCTGCGCCTGGTCCCCCGCCGGGCGGCGCTCGGCATCGGCTGCCGCCGCGGCATCGAACCAGCCCGGCTGGAGCGGGCCGTGCTTTCCCTGATGGGCGCGGCGCGCCTGCCGCTCTGCGCGGTGCGCCGGGTATGCAGCATCAGCGTCAAAGCGGAAGAACCCGCGCTGCTCGCCTTTTGCCGGAAATACGGCCTGCCGTTTTCCACGTACCCGGCGGAGGAGCTCCGGCAGCTGCCGGGCGAATTTTCTGATTCTGATTTTGTCGCCCGCACCGTCGGCGTGGGGAATGTGTGCGAGCGCGCGGCGGTGCGCGGCGGGGGCGGCGCGCTGCTGGTCCGCAAGCGCGCGGAGGACGGCGTGACGCTGGCCGCCGCCTGGGACTGCGAGGGAGGAGAGGCTGGATGAAGCTGTATGTCGTAGGATTGGGCCCCGGCGCGCCGGAGCAGATGACGGCCCGCGCGCGCGCCGCGCTGGAGGAGAGCAGCGTGGTGGCGGGCTACCGCACCTATCTCGCGCTGGTGCGGGATTGGCTGCCGGGGAAGGAATTCCTAGAGACCGGCATGAAAAAGGAGGCGGAGCGCTGCCGCGCCGCGTTGGAAGCGGCGCTGGGCGGCAAGACCGTCTCGCTCGTGTGCAGCGGCGACGCCGGGGTCTACGGCATGGCCGGCCTGTTGCTGGAATTGGCGGAAGAATACCCGCCGCTCGAGATTGAAATTGTGCCGGGCGTGACGGCTGCGTGCAGCGGGGCCGCGGTGCTCGGCGCGCCGCTGGGCCACGACTTCGCCGTAGTGAGCCTGAGCGACCTGCTCACGCCGTGGGAAACCATCGAAAAACGGCTGGACCTGGCCGCGCAGGCCGACTTTGCCCTCTGCCTTTACAACCCGAGCAGCCACGCGCGCCCGGATTACCTGCGCCGCGCCTGCGACATCCTGCTGCGCAGCAAAAGCCCGGACACGGTTTGCGGCTGGGTGCGGAACATCGGGAGGGAAGGCGAAGAAAAGCGCGTGCTTTCGCTCGCACAGCTGCGCGGCGAGCAAGTGGACATGTTCACCACGGTGTTTGTCGGCAGCAGCGCCACCCGGCAGACCGGCGGGCGCATGGTGACGCCGCGCGGCTACCGCGCCGCGGGAAAGGCGGAGCCGTGAACGCGCGCGCCGGGGTTCTGCTCTTCGCGGGCACGGCGGAGGGCCGCCGCCTGGCGGAATGGCTTGCGCCGCGCGCACGGCTGACGGTCTGCGTTGCGACGGAATACGGCCGGGAATGCCTGCCGCCGGACCTGCCTGCCGCCGTGCGGGAGGGCCGCTTGGACGAGGGGGGCATGGTTTCCCTGCTGCAAACGGGGTTTTCCTGCGCCGTGGACGCGACGCACCCCTACGCCGCGCTGGCTTCGCAGAACCTGCGCGCCGCCTGCGGCCGGGCCGGTGTGCCGTACTTCCGCCTGCGGCGGGAGGAAATCCCGATGCCGCCGGGCTGCGTCCCCGTGCCGGACGCCGCTGCGGCCGCGCGCTACGCCGCCGCGCGCCCCGGGAACGTCCTCTTGACCACCGGCAGCAAGGAAGCCCCTCTCTTTGCACGGGAGGCGGCGCTGCGCGGGCGGCTTTTTTTGCGCATGCTGCCGCTGCCGGACGCGCTGCGGGCCTGCCTGGACGCGGGTATCCCGGCCGCGCGCATCTGCTGCATGCAGGGGCCGTTCAGCCGCGAAATGAACCTGGCGCTGCTGCGCGAATGGGACATCCGGCTGCTGGTGACAAAGGAATCCGGCAAAGCGGGCGGCTTTTCCGAGAAGATCGAGGCGGCGCGCGAGGCGGGCGCGCAGGCGGTGGTGATCCGCCGCCCGCCGGACCCGGACGGCATGGATTTCCCCGCGCTCTGCGCTGCGCTGGAGCGGGAAATCCTTTGATCTTTGCTTATTTTGTTATATTTTATCAAATGATTCCTAATTGTAAATCATTCGGCCGCAAATCTGCGGGGGAACCCCCGGTTTTGGCGGGGAAGGGGGCAGCATGGAAAGACGGATCTCGTTGATTGGCATCGGCCCGGGCGGGAGGGAATTCCTCACGCTCGGCGCATGGGAGCGCATCCGCAAAAGCGGCCTGCTTGCCGGCGCGCGCCGCATGCTCGAACAGTTCCCGGAGGTCCCCGCGCGGCGCGCCTGCGCCGTGGACCCGCAGGAGATTGCCCGGGCGCTGGCGTCAGACGGCAGCGCGCAGGCGTGCGTACTTTTTTCCGGGGACCCCGGCTTTTACAGCGGGGCCAAGCGCCTTCTGCCGCTGCTGGAGGGCCTGGGGGAAGTGGAGGTCCTGCCCGGCGTGGGCAGCCTGAGCTATTTCTGCGCGCGCCTGCGCCGCCCGTGGGAGGGGGTGCGCCTGGTGAGCGCCCACGGCCGCGACTGCCGGCCGGCGGCCGAGGTGTGGAACCACGCGCAGACGTTTTTCCTCACCGGCGGGCGCTGGACGGCGCGGGCCATCTGCGCTGAGCTGGCGGAAAACGGGTTCGGGGCGCTGCGCGTGTTTGTGGGCGAGCAGCTCTCTTACCCAGACGAGCGCATCACGGAAACGGACGCCGCCGCGGCCGCCGGGCGGGATTTCTCCCCGCTGAGCGTGCTGCTGGTGGAAAACCCTGCGCCGTTTTGCCCGGACCCCGTTTCCCACGGGCTTGGCGACGGCGAATTCCTGCGCGCGCAGGACGGCCCCGCCGTCCCGATGACCAAAGCGGAGGTGCGCGCCGTCTCCGTCTCGCGCCTGCGCCTGCGGGCGGACGACACCGTCTACGACGTGGGCGCGGGAACCGGCTCCGTCGCCATCGAGGCCGCGCGGCTCTGCCGCTGGGGCCGGGTCTACGCGGTGGAGCGCTCGCCCCGCGCGCTGGATGTGCTGCGTGGAAATGTGGCGCGCTTCGGCCTGCACAATGTGTCCCTCGTGCCTGGGGAAGCCCCCGGCGCGCTCGGGCCGCTGCCGCCGCCGGCTGCGGCGTTCGTCGGCGGCGCCGGAGGGCAGATGGAGGCCATTTTGGCGGCGCTGCTGGAGAAAAACCCGTCCGTGCGCCTGGTGGCGAACGTCATCGCGCTGGAATCGCTCACGGCGGCGCTGCGGGCGTTTGAACGCTTCGGCCTACAAAACGTGGAGATTGTCCAGCTCGGCGTGGCGCGCGCCAAGCCGGTGGCCGGCTACCGGATGATGCTCGGGCAGAACCCGGTGTACGTCCTCAGCGGGGAGGGACCCGGGCATGGATAACACCCCCCGCCTCATGCTCGCCGCGCCGGGTAGCGGCAGCGGGAAGACCACCGCTGCCTGCGCCGTGCTGCGCGCGCTGAAAAACCGCGGCGAGGCGGTTTCGGCGTTCAAATGCGGGCCGGATTACATCGACCCGATGTTCCACACAGAAGTCACCGGCGTGCGCGCGCGGAACCTGGACCTCTTCTTCTTTTCCGCGGATACCGCGCGGTATTTATTGAAAAGGAATACGCCGCCCGGCGCGCTCGCGCTGCTGGAGGGCGTGATGGGCTTTTACGACGGCGTGGGCGATAGCAGCCGGGCGAGCAGTTATGAATTGGCCCGCGAAACGGGGACGCCGGTGGTGTTGGTGGCGGGCTGCCGCGGCAAAGCGCTCACGCTGGCGGCGGAGCTGCGCGGCCTGCGGGATTTCCGCCCGGAAAGCGGCGTGCGCGGCGTGCTGCTCAACGGCGTGAAGCCCGCGATGTTCCCGTTTTACCGCGGCCTCATCGAGCGGGAAACGGGCCTGCGGGTCTACGGCTATCTGCCGCCGCTGCCGGAAGCGGCGCTGGAGAGCCGCCATCTCGGCCTCGTCACGGCGCAGGAAGTCCCCGCCTTGCAGGAAAAGCTGGACCGTCTCGCCGCGCAGGCGGAGGAGACGGTGGACCTCGACGGCCTGCTTGCGCTGGCGCGGAGCGCGCCCGCTTTGCCCGCGCCAGCCTGCCTGCCGGGGACGGAGCGCCTCGAGGGCGCGCGTGTGCGCGTGGCCGTGGCGCGGGACCGCGCCTTCTGCTTTTACTACGAGGATGCGCTCTCCCTTTTGCGGGCGCTCGGCGCGGAATTGCTCGAATTTTCCCCACTGCGGGACCGCGCGCTGCCGGAGGGCTGCGCCGGGTTGCTGCTCGGCGGCGGGTATCCGGAATTATCCGTGCGGGAATTGAGCGAAAAGGAACCGATGCGCGAGGCGGTGCGGCGCGCCGTAACCGGGGGGATGCCTTGCGTCGCGGAGTGCGGCGGGTTTTTATACCTGCACCGCACGCTCCGCGGCGCGGAAGGCCCCGCCTATCCGATGGCCGCGGCCCTGCCGGGGGACGCGTTCCCGGCGGGCGGCCTGCGGCGCTTCGGCTATGTGAGGCTCACGGCGAAGCAGGGGAACCTGCTCTGCCGCGCGGGCGAGAGCTTCCCCGCGCACGAGTTCCACTACTGGGAGAGCAGCTGCCCGGGCGGCGCGTTTGCGGCGGAAAAGCCGGGCGGCCGCCGCTGGGACTGCGCGTTCGCCTCGCCCACGCAGTACGCGGGGTTCCCGCATTTCCATTTTTGTGCAAAGCCGGAGATGGCGGCGCGGTTTCTGCGCGCTTGCGCGGCATTTGAACCCAAAAAGGAGGCCCTTCATGGCTGGAATTGACCTTCAGGAGACCCTCGGACGCATCCTCCCGCCGGACGGCGGGGCGATGGAGGCGGCGCGCCGCCGCTGGGATGCGCTGGCAAAGCCGCTCGGCGGCCTCGGCGCGCTGGAAGACGCCGTGACGCGCTTTGCGGGCGCGTCGTGGGACGTTTCCGCTCGGCCGGACAAGCGCGCGGTGACGGTGTTTTGCGCGGACAACGGCGTCGTGGCCCAGGGCGTGACGCAGACCGGCAGCGAAGTGACCGCCGTGGTGACGGAGAACCTCACGCGCGGCGCGACGAGCGTGTGCAAAATGGCAAAGCTGGCCCGCGCCGACGTCATCCCCGTAGACATCGGCGTAGCGCGGGCGGTCTCCGGCCCGGGCCTGCGGCAGTGCAAGGTCGCCTGGGGGACGCAGGACATGACGCAGGGCCCCGCCATGACGCGGGAGCAGGCGCGCGCCGCGCTGGAGGTGGGCATTGCGCTCGCTTTTGAGCTGAAAGAGGCCGGCTACCGGCTGCTCGCCACGGGTGAAATGGGCATTGGCAACACGACCACCGGCAGCGCGGTAGCTTCGGTGCTGCTCGGCCGCCCGCCCGCCGAAATGACGGGCCGCGGCGCGGGCCTTTCCAGCGAGGGCCTGGCCCGCAAGGTGCGCGCCGTTGAAACGGCGATTGCCCGCAACCGGCCGGACCCGGGCGACGCGCTCGACACGCTCGCCAAGGTCGGCGGCCTGGACATCGCGGGCATGGCTGGGGTTTTCCTCGGCGGCGCGGCGGCGCACCTACCCGTGCTGGTGGACGGCTTCATCTCGTCCGTGGCGGCGCTGGCCGCCAAGCGGCTCTGCCCGGCGGCGGCGGGGTATTTCCTCGGCTCCCATGTCTCCAAAGAACCGGCGGCGCGGCTTGTGCTCGAAGCGTGCGGGGCCGGGCCGCTCATCGCGGCGGGGATGCACCTCGGCGAAGGCACCGGCGCGGTGGCCGCCATGCCGCTTTTGGATATGGCGTTTGCGGTCTACGACGGGATGCCGACGTTTGCGGAAACGCAGATTGAAGCGTACACGCCGCAGGCGTGATGCGCTGGAAAAGGGGGGGAATGGGATGCTGGCATGGATCACGGGCGGGGCCGCGAGCGGGAAATCGGAATACGCCGAACGGCTCGCCGTTTCCCTGCACCGGCGCGGCGGCGGGCCGCTGTGTTACCTGGCGGCGATGCTGCCCACCGGCGCGGAGGCGGAGGAACGTATCCGCCGCCACCGGGCGCTGCGCGCGGGGAAAGGGTTTTCTACGAGGGAATGCCCGTTTGCGCGCAGCCTGGACGAGGTCCCGGCGGGCGGCACGCTGCTGCTGGAGTGCCTCTCCAACCTGCTGGCGAACGAGCGCTTTGAGCCGCAGGGCAGCGGGGAAGGGGCTGTGGATGCGATTTCCGGCGCGCTGGGGCGCCTCGTGCGCCGCGCCGGGGACCTGGTGGTGGTGACGAACCGCATCGACGCGGACGGCCGCGCCTACGCCGCCGGGACGCAGGCTTATTTGCGGGACCTCGCGGCGCTCGACCAGATTTGGGCCGCGCGCGCGGATTTCGCGGCGGAGGTCGTCTGCTCGCTGCCGGTGGTCCTGCGGGGGGTGGAGCCATGAAATTCCTGCGGCCGCTGGCCATCGCTTTTTCACTCTATTCCCGCATCCCGATGCCGCGCGTCGAATGGGACGGCCGCAGCATGCGCTATGCGCTCTGCTTTTTCCCGCTGGTTGGCGCGGTGACGGGCGGCCTGCTCTGGCTGCTGCTCTGGCTTTGCAGCGCGCTGGGCGTGGGGGCCGGCCTCACGGCGGCGCTGGCCGTCGCGCTGCCGGTGGGCGTCAACGGGGGCATCCACCTCGACGGCTTCTGCGACACCGCCGACGCGCTCTCTTCCCACCAGACGCGCGAGCGCAAGCTCGAAATCCTCAAGGACCCGCACGCCGGGGCGTTCGCCGTGCTCTCCTGCGCGGTCTATCTGCTGCTGCAATTCGGCCTTTGGACGGAATTTTCCTTCTCGCCGCGCAGCGCGGGCGTCGTCGCCATTGGTTTCGTCTTTTCCCGCAGCCTAAGCGGGTTTTCTGTCGCCGCGTTCCCGTGCGCCAAAAACAGCGGCCTGGCGGCGGCGTTTTCCGGCGCGGCGCAAAAGAACGCCGTCAAGGCCTGCATGGCCGTTTTCTGGCTGCTCTGCGCCGCGGGCATGCTCGCCTGCAGCGGATGGGAGGGCGCCGCCGCGCTGCTGGCGGCCGCGCTGGTTTTTGCCTATTACCGCGTGATGTCGTCCCGCCAATTCGGTGGGATCACCGGCGACCTGGCCGGATATTTTTTACAGATCTGCGAGCTGGCGGTGCTGGCCGCCGTGGTGCTCGTGCAGCTCGGGAAGGGGATGCTCGGATGAGGCTGATCATAGGAGGGCAGGCGCAGGGGAAATTGGCCCTTGCGCTGGCGGAAACCCCCGGCGCGCAGGTGACGGACGGGGAAACCTGCACGCTGGCGGAGGCGTCGCGCGCGCAGGTGCTCGACCATTTGCACCTGCTGGTGCGCCGCGCGCTGCAGGCCGGAGAAACGGAAAATTCGCTCCTGCGCTGGGCGGCTTCCCTGCGGGAAACCGCGCCGGACGCCGTCATTCTCTGCGACGAGGTCGGCTGCGGCGTGGTGCCGCTGGAGAGGGAAGAGCGCGTCTGGCGCGAGGCCGTGGGGCGCGTCTGCTGCCGCCTGGCGCAGGACGCCCAGCGCGTGGACCGCGTGGCCTGCGGCCTGCCGCAGCGGCTGAAGGGGTGAGCGCCGTGGGACATGGAGTTGCGTTTGCGCTGGGCTTTTTCCTGGATCTCCTGCTCGGGGACCCGCACTGGCTGCCGCACCCGGTGCGCGGCATCGGCTGGCTGATTACGCGGCTGGAACGCGCGCTCCGGCGGCGATTCCCCCAGACGCCCGGCGGAGAGCTCGCCGCCGGCGTCTGGCTGGTTGTCCTGGTTTGCGCATGTTCGGCGCTGCTCCCGCTCGCCGTGCTGGCGCTCGCCTGGCGCGTCCACCCGTGGCTCGGCACGGCGCTGGAGGCCGTGATGACCTACCAGCTGCTGGCGGTCAAGTCGCTGCGCGTGGAGAGCATGCAGGTTTACCGCCGCCTCAAGGAGGGGGATCTGCCCGGCGCGCGCCGCGCGGTGTCGATGATCGTGGGGCGCGACACGGAAAACCTCACGGGGGAGCAGGTGGCCAAAGCCGCCGTGGAGACCGTGGCGGAAAACGCGAGCGACGGCGTCGCCGCGCCGATGCTCTTTTTGGCGCTGGGCGGCCCGGTGTTCGGCTTTTTTTACAAGGCTGTCAATACGATGGATTCCATGGTCGGCTACCGCAACGAGCAATACCTCTATTTCGGCCGCGCGGCGGCAAAATTGGACGACGCGCTGAATTTCATCCCCTCGCGCGTGTGCGCGGGCGTGATGATCCTCGCGGCGGCGTTTTTGGGGATGGACGCGCGCGGCGCGGCGCAGATTTTCCGGCGGGACCGCAAAAACCACAGCAGCCCGAACAGCGCGCAGACGGAGTCGGTGTGCGCCGGGGCGCTGGGCGTGCAGCTCGCGGGCGACGCGTATTATTTCGGCAAATTGGTGAAGAAAAAGACCATCGGGGACCCGAAGCGCCGCGTCTTCCCGGAGGATATCCCCAAGGCGAACCGGCTGATGACCGTGACCGCGTGCATTTTATTTTTGCTGGGCTTGTACCTCCGGTTCCTCCCGGCGTTTTTCGGATGGTAAGGGCCGGGAGGTAGGGGACCGGCCGGGGGGCTGCCCGCGCGGCGGCGGATCGGAAAAGAAAGCGAGGGAAACGGATGGCGCATGGCGGCGATATCTACGGCCTGGGCAGGCCGATATTGGACTTTTCGGCAAACGCAAATTTTCTCGGCCTGCCGGACGGCGTGCGGCGCGCGGCGGAGGCGGCGGTGCGGGACTGCGTCCGCTACCCGGACCCGGACTGCCGGGCGCTTACGGCGGCGCTCGCCGGCTGGGAAGGCGTGCCGCCGGAGTGGATCCTCTGCGGGAACGGCGCGGCGGACCTGATCTTCCGGCTGGCGCTGGCGCTGCGGCCGCAGCGGGCGCTGCTGCCCGCGCCAACGTTCTCGGAATATGCGCGCGCGTTGGAGGCGGTGGGCTGCGAGACGGTCCTCTTCCCGCTGCGCGAGGAAAACGGGTTCCGGCTGGGGGAGGCGTTCCTTGAGGCCGTGCGCCCCGGCGTGGACCTCGTGTTCCTCTGCAACCCGAATAATCCAACGGGCTGCACCGCGCCGCGCGCGCTGCTCGAGCGCATTGCGGCCCGCTGCGGCGAGGTGGGCGCGGTCCTCGCGCTGGACGAGTGCTTTCTGCCCTTTACCGCCGGCGCCGCGGCGCGCAGCCTGACGGGCGCGCTGGGGCGCTTCCCGCATCTTTTGATTTTGAAAGCCTTTACGAAGATTTTCGCCATGCCGGGCCTGCGGCTTGGGTACGCCCTTTGCGCGGGGGAATCCCTCCTGCGGGGCATGCGCCGTTGCGGACAGCCCTGGTCCGTCTCGGCCCCGGCGCAGGCGGCGGGATGCGCCGCCGTGCGGGAAAACGCCTACCTCGCGGAGACGCTGCGCCTGCTGCCCCCGGCGCGGGAAGCGCTGCGCGCGGGCCTGGAGGCGCTGCCGCTGCGGGTGTTCCCACCTGAGGCGAATTATATCTTTTTCCGCGCGCCGGGACGGGAAGATTTGCGCGAAGCCCTGCTCCGGCGGGATCTTTTGATCCGGCAATGCGGCGATTACCCCGGCCTTTCCGGCGAATATTACCGTGTGGCGGTGCGCGCCCCGGAGGAAAACGCGGTGCTGCTCGCCGCGTTGCGCGAGGTGCTGCCATGAGCGTTTTGTTGGTGGTGGACGGGATGACGGACCTCCGCTGCGCCACGCCGGAGCAGGCCGCCGCGGCGCTCGGCGCGCCGGCCGGCGCGGGCGGCTACCTTTCCACCTGCCCGCCCGGTTTTGCGCCGGAGAGCATGCCCTGCCTGCTCACGCTGCTCGGCGTCCCGGCGGGGGAGGTTCCCCGCACAGGCCGCGCCTACTGGGAAGCCTGCGCCGCGGGGATCCCGGTGCGCCCGGAGGACCTGGTTCTGCGGTGCAATTTGGCCCGTTTCCGGGACGGGAAGCTGGTTTCGGCCGGGGCGCAGGGCCTCTCGCGCGGGGAAGCCCGCGCGAGAGCCGAGGGGCTTGCCCGCGGCCTGCCGGAGGGCTTCGGGCAATTTTTCCCGCTCGGCGGCTACAAAAACCTGCTGGTGCTGCGGGGGGCCGCGCCGCTGGAGGGCCGGGTGGAAACGGTCCCGCCGCACGAGCGCCCGGGCGCGCCGTGGGAGGCGCTGCTGCCGCGCGGCGAAGCCGCCGGCCTGCTGCGCCGCTTTGCGCAAGAGACGTTTGCGCGCTCCGGCGGGGAATACGCGTTGCTCCCCTGGGGGCAGAGCGCGTACCGCCCGCTGCCGGCTTTTTCCGCGCTGCACGGCTGCGCGGGCGGGGCTGTGTGCCGCACCGGCGTTGCCGTGGGCCTGGCCCGCGCCATGGGCCTGGAGACGCCGCCGCTCCCGCACGCCACCGCCGACACCGACACCAGCCTTACGGAAAAGGCGCAGGCCGCCGCGCAGCTGGCGGGGCGCTTCCCGTTTGTGTTCGTCCACGTCAACGGGGCGGACGAAGCCGCGCACCGGCGCAACCGCGCGGAGAAAGAGGCGTTCCTGCGCCGTGTAGGGGAAGAATTGCTGCGCCCGCTGCTGCGCCTGCCCGGGCGCTTGCTGGTGTGCGCCGACCACATGACGCTGCCGGAGAGCGGCGGGCACCGCGCTGCGCCGCAGCCGTTTTTGCTCTACGGCGCGCCGCCGGCCGCGCGCGGCGTCCTGCCGGGCGGGGCGGCCGTGGAACTTTTGCTGCGGGGCTCCGAACCCCGCCGGAAGGAGAGGGAAACATGCCGAAAGCAAAATCCATCATGATCCAGGGCACCATGTCCAACGCGGGCAAGAGCCTGCTGGCGGCGGGCCTCTGCCGGGTGTTCCGGCGGGCGGGCTACCGGGTGGCCCCGTTCAAATCCCAGAACATGGCGCTCAATTCGTTCATCACGCGCGAAGGCCTCGAAATGGGCCGCGCCCAGGTGATGCAGGCGCAGGCGGCCGGGGTAGAGCCGTCCGTGCGCATGAACCCCATCCTGCTCAAGCCGACAAACGACGCCGGCTCGCAGGTCATTGTCAATGGAGAAGTGCTGGGCGTGATGCCTGCGATGGAATATTACCGGAGGAAAAAGGAACTATTGCCGGAAATTGAAAAGGCGTACCGCTCCCTGGAAGAGGAATTTGATGTCATCGTCCTCGAGGGCGCGGGCAGCCCCGCGGAGATCAACCTGCGCGAAAACGACATCGTCAACATGGGCATGGCGGATCTCGCGGGCGCGCCGGTGCTGCTGGTGGGCGATATCGACCGCGGCGGCGTGTTCGCGGCGCTGTACGGCACCCTGGCGCTGCTCCAGCCCTGGGAGCGGGATCTCGTCAAGGCGTTGGTAATCAATAAATTCCGCGGGGATAAAAAGCTGCTGGAGCCGGGCCTTGTGCAGATCGAAGAGCTGACCGGGAAACCGGTGGCGGGCGTGGTGCCCTACGCCCGCCTCGACCTCGACGACGAAGACAGCCTGAGCGAGCGGTTCCGCAAGAAAGGGCGCGCCGGGCGCGTGGAGATCGCCGTAGTCCGCCTGCCGCGCATCTCGAATTTTACGGACTGCAACGCGCTGGAGATGCAGGAGGACGTGTCGCTGCGCTATGTCTCCGCGCCGGGGGAGCTCGGGCAGCCGGACCTCGTGCTGCTGCCCGGGACGAAAAATACGATGGCGGACCTGCGCTGGATGCGCCAAAACGGCCTGGAGGCGAAGGTGCTGCAATACGCCGCGGCGGGAGGGCCGGTGTTCGGCATCTGCGGCGGCTACCAGATGATGGGGGAATGGCTCAGCGACCCGGAAGGCGTAGAAGACGGCGGCGAGCTCGCCGGGATGGGCCTTTTGCCTGTGCGCACGGTGTTCACGCCGCAAAAGACCCGCACGCGCGTGGAGGGCGGATTCACCGGGAAAGAAGGCTTTTTCGCGGGGATGGCGGGCGCGCCGGTGGAAGGGTATGAAATCCACATGGGGCGCACCGTAGCCTCGGGCGCGCCGCTGCTGCGCATCGACGCGGGCGGCGGGGAAAAAGACGACGGCGCCGCCGCCGGGAACTGCGCCGGGACCTACGTCCACGGCGTGTTCGACCGCGGCGAAACAGCGGCCCGGCTGGTCAATTTGCTGCTGCGCGCCAAGGGCCTTGCGCCGTCCGCAGCCCCGGCGCTGGACCGCGGGCAGTATGTGGAACAGCAGTACGACCGCCTTGCGGACGTCTTGGAGGAGCATCTTGATATGGGAATGATCTACCGCATCCTGGAGCGGGGAAGAGGGGGAAGGAACGCATGAAGCATCCATTGAAAGCCGTGCTGCCGGGGGAAATTGAGAAATTGAGCATGGAAACCATCCGGCGGGAACTCGGCGGGCGGACCTTTGCGCCGGAAAACGAGCCGGTGGCGCTGCGGGTCATCCACACGACGGCCGATTTTGACTATGCGGAAAACCTGTTCTTTTCTCCCGGCGCGGTGCCGCGCGCCATCGAAGCGGCGCGCCGCGGCGCGACCATCGTAACGGACACGCAGATGGCGCGGGCGGGCGTCAACAAGGCGGCGCTCGAGCGCTTCGGCGGGCGCGCCGTGTGCTTCATGGGGGACCCGGACGTCGCGGAGGCCGCGCGCCGCGAAGGGACCACCCGCGCGGTGCAGAGCATGGAAAAGGCCGCGTCCCTGCCCGGCCCGTTGATCTTCGCCATTGGCAACGCGCCGACCGCGCTGGTCCGGCTTTGCGAGTTGATCGAAGAGGGCCGCGTTGCGCCGGAACTGGTCATCGGCGTGCCGGTGGGCTTTGTCAACGTGGTGGAGTCAAAGGAAATGCTGCTGGAATGCCCCGTGCCGCAGATTGTCGCGCGCGGGCGCAAGGGCGGCAGCAACGTGGCCGCGGCCATCTGCAACGCGATTTTGTATGAAGCGGGCGGCCGCCCGCGCTGAGGAGGGGACGCAGTGGAACGCATCACCCTGTACCGCATCACCCGGTACCTGCCGGGCGGGGCGGAGGAACAGTATTCCCTTCTGCCGTGGGACGGCGGCGGGGAAGGGGAAGACGACGGCGGGCGCGATTACCTGCTGCCTGCCGGCTACGGCCTGACGGAGGAGGGCGGCGCGCCGCTGGTGACGGACGCGGAGGGCCGCGCGTGCGAGGTGCAGTGGTACAACGGCGCGCCGGTGCTGGTGGACCGCGTCCGCCGCCAGGCGATTTTGTTGGAGTGGGAGCGCAAGCTGCAAAACCGCCGGGAGGAGGCGGGCCTCTCCCGCGCGGAGCTGTCCGCCATGCTCGGCATGACGCAAAAGGAATTGTATGAAATCGAGGCCGGCGAGCGGGAGGCTACCACCGGATTTTACCGCCGGGCCGCGCAGTTCCTCGGATGCGCCTGGCAGGAATTGATTTGACCATTTTGGAAGGAGATGGATTCATGGACCTGAAAACGATCGTGTCCCAAATGACGCTGGAGGAAAAGGCCGGCATGTGCTCCGGCCGTGATTTCTGGCGGCTGAAGACCGTGGAGCGCCTCGGCGTCCCGGAGGTGATGATGAGCGACGGCCCGCACGGCCTGCGCAAGCAGGAGGAGGACGTCGACCACCTCGGCGAAGAAGACAGCAATGTGGCGGTGTGCTTCCCGGCTGCGTGCGCCACGGCCTGCTCGTTTGACCGCGCGCTGCTGCGCCGCCTCGGCGAAACGCTGGGCGACGAGTGCCAGGCGGAGGGGGTTTCCGTCCTTCTCGGCCCGGCCGTGAACATCAAGCGTTCGCCGCTCTGCGGGCGCAATTTTGAATATTTCTCCGAGGACCCGTGTCTCACCGGCGAACTCGCCGCCGCCTACATCCAGGGCGTGCAATCCCGCCATGTCGGCACGTCCATCAAGCATTTTGCCGCGAATAACCAGGAGACGCGCCGCATGTCCGTCTCTGCGGAGATCGACGAGCGCACCCTGCGCGAGATTTACCTCGCCGGGTTCGAGACGGCGGTCAAGAAGGCGCAGCCCTGGACGGTCATGTGTTCCTACAACCGCATCAACGGGGTCTATTCTTCCGAAAATAAAAAATTATTGACTGATATCCTGCGCGGCGAATGGGGCTTTGACGGCTACGTCGTCTCCGACTGGGCTGCCACGGACGACCGCGTGGAGGGCCTGCGCGCCGGCCTCGACCTGGAAATGCCGGCCGGAACCGGCGACACGGACCGCGAGATTGTGGAAGCGGTGCGTTCCGGCAGGCTGGAGGAGCGCGTGCTCGACGGGGCGGTGGAGCGCATCCTGCGGCGCGTGTTTGAATATTGGGAAAACCGCCGGGGCGGAGAAAAGCAGCACGAGGCGCACCACGCCGTCTCGCGGGAGATTGCGGAGCGCTGCGCGGTGCTGCTTAAAAACGAGGGCGGCGTCTTGCCGCTGCGCCGCGGGGCCAAAGCGGCGCTCATCGGCCTCTTTGCCAAGGAGCCGCGCTACCAGGGCGGCGGCAGCTCGCACATCCACCCGTACCGCGTCGCCGGCGCGGCGGAATGGATGCCGGAACTGCCCTACGCGCAGGGCTACACGCTCGACGATTCGCTCGACGAGGCGCGCATTGCGGAAGCGGTCGCGCTGGCGCAGGGCTGCGAGGTTGCGGTGGTCTTTGCGGGCCTCCCGGAGCCGTATGAATCGGAGGGGCGCGACCGCGCGCACATGCGCCTGCCGGAAAACCAGAACGAATTGATCCGCCGCGTGGCGCAGGCCCAGCCGAATACCGTGGTGGTGCTGCACAACGGTTCCCCGGTGGAGATGCCATGGGCCGGGCAGGTCAAGGGTATCTTGGAGCTCTACCTCGGCGGCGAGGCGGTGGGCGAGGCGGCGGCCCGCCTGCTCTACGGCGACGCAAACCCGAGCGGCAAGCTGGCGGAGACCCTCCCGCTGCGCCTGGAGGACAACCCCTCCTACCTCAACTTCCCGGGGGACGACCGCAAGGTCGAGTACCGCGAGGGCGTTTTCGTCGGCTACCGCTACTATGATACAAAGAAAATGGCGGTGCAGTTCCCGTTTGGCCACGGCCTTTCCTACACCACGTTTGAATATTCCGGCCTGCGCCTGAGCGCGGCGGAAATCCCGGAGGACGGGACGCTCACCGTGACGCTGCAAGTGAAAAATACGGGCGCCGTGGCGGGCGAAGAGGCCGTCCAGCTCTATGTCGCGCCGCCGGCGTGCGGCGTCCCGCGCCCGGAAAAGGAGCTGCGCGGCTTTGAAAAGGTCGCGCTCGCGCCCGGCGAGGAAAAAACGGTCTCGTTCACGCTGGGCCGCCGCGCATTTGCCTATTACAGCGAGCGCATGCAGGATTGGGCCGTGGCCCCCGGCGCCTATACCGTCGAAATCGGCGCGTCGTCCCGCGACATCCGCCTTGCGCAGCGCGTGCTGGTCCGGGCGGAGCCGCTGCCGGCGGGGCCCGTGACGCAGAACACCGTGCTCAACGACCGCCCGGACCTGGAAAAAATGGCCCCGGTGCTGGAACCGTTTTTCCGCAACCTTTGGGAAACGCTGCATCTGCCGGAGGGCCGCCAGGCGGGCGAGCGCCGCTGGATCTCGTCCATCCCGCTGCGCGCGATGCGGAGCTTTTACAGCCTGCGCAGCGAGGACCTGGAAAAACTGGTCGCGGACCTGAACGCGGCCGTGCGGAAAGAAGGGGAATAAATGGAACACAAGGCTTGGCGTTATGCGGAGTTCCCGGATTACCCGGGCGTGCCGGAGGGCGCGGAGCGTTGGGAAACGGACGGCGGAGAAATGGGCGTGAGCTACCTGCCCAACGTGGTCTACGCCCAGCCGGACGGCATTCCGCTCCACTTGCAGGTGCTGACGCCGGACTGCCGCAACCGCCGCGGCGCGGCTTGGCCCTGCCTGGTGTATGTGCAGGGCTCGGCGTGGCGCAAACAGGATGTCTATGACGAATTGCCGCTGGTGGCGTCGCTCGCAAAGCGCGGCTATACGGTCGCCATTGCCGAATACCGGCATTCCGGCCAAGCGCCCTTCCCGGCGCAGATTCAGGACGCCAAGAACGCCATCCGTTTTTTGCGGGCGAACGCCGCGCAGTACCATGTCCTTCCGGATGAAATCTGTGTGGGCGGCTGTTCCTCCGGCGGGCACACGGCGGTGTTCTGCGCCTTGGCGGAGGACGGCGGCCCGCTGGACCGGAACCTGTTCCCCGGCGTCTCTGCCAAGATTAACGCCGTGGTGGACTACTACGGCGCCGTCAACCTCGGCATGCCGGACGGCTATCCCTCCTCGCCGAATAACGGCCTTCCGGAAAGCCACGAGGGCGCGCTGATGGGCGGCGTGGACCTGAACCTTCACCCGGAGGTTGCGGCGCGCGGCAGCGCGATTTCTTACATCACGCCGCAAAAGGATCTGCCGCCCATGCTGCTGATCCACGGGACGAAAGACCGCACGGTGAACGTCCGGCAGAGCGTGGAGCTGTACGAAACGCTGCGCGCCTGCGGCAAGCAGGCGGAGCTGCTCTTGCTCGGCGGCGCGGACCACGGCGGGCCGGAATTCTGGACGGACGCGGTGTGCGCGCGCGTGGACGCCTTTTTGCGCCTGGCAAACCGGCGGTAAAAAGCGCCCCGGCCGGCGTTAAAAGAAAAAGGGAACGCCCCGCCCCCCCGCCCCGGAAAACTCCGGGGCGGGGGTTTTGTAAGCGGAAAGCAAAAAGCCCTGCCGCCCGACGGGCGGCAGGGCTTTTTTGGTGGGTCCGGTTGGGGGTTACTTCAGGCTCGCGCGGAATTCCTCCAGCAGCGCGTCCTGATATTCCCCGGCGTAGGAGCCGGCGAGGAAGCGGCCGAACGCCTCGTCGTGCAGCTTCTTCCAGGATGCGTCTTCGTGCCCGGCGAGGATGGGGTAGAACAGCACGCCGTTGTCCTGCGCGGCTTTCATGTCGCCGAGCGCGTCGCCCGCCATCAGGATCTGGTCGGGCGCGTAGCCGCCCATCGCCTTGAGCTTTTCAATGCAGATCGACTTCGTGCCGGCCTCCTGGCCGAGCATCGCGTCGGTGTATTGGTCGAGGCCGAAATGGCCCCATTCGTCGCCGATGGCCTGGCCGTTTGCCGAAGAGACAATGGAGATGTCGGCTTTTTCCGAGGCCATTGCGAGGGTTTCTTTCACGCCGGCGAACGGGCCGCCGTCTTCCATCGGGATCTGCGCGATGCTCTCGTTTACGCGCAGCGACCAGTCGTACGCCTGGCGGAAAATCTCCGCGCCGGTGCGGTCCAGCTCCGCCTTGAGCGCCGCGTTCGAGAGCGCGGGCGTCGCGTCGGCCCAGGCCTTCAAATCCTTCCAGCCGGGGATTTCCGCAATGCCCTTTTCCGAGAGCAGCTCCAGCAGCGCCGCCAAGCCCTTAAAACGGTTGATGCCGCGCGTGCTGGCGTAGAGGTTCAGGTGGTTCCACATCTCGAGGATTTCGCCGCGGTTTGCCTCCAGGCCCCAGACCTCAATGATCTTCGGCCCGAAGCTGCGGCGGTGCTTAATCTCCATCGTGTTCATCGCGCAGCCGTCGGAATCCACGCAGAGCAGGAAATCCTTTTTCCTCTGGAAATTTTCAATCTTTGTTTTATCCATGCCATGCCCGCCTTTCTCAGCCGTCCAGCCGCTTCGCGACCGGCCACACGCCTTCCGGCGTCATTTTGCCGTACAGCACGCCCGCCACAACCTCCACGTTGTTCGGCGCGCTCGTGAACGAGACGATCACCGTGCCCGCGTGCTGCGGGATGGAGATCTCCTCGTACGGCGTGTTCGTCACCACAACGAATTTCTGCTCCGGGTGCGCCTGGCAGAGGCCGTCGATGTAGTCGCGGTTGTTGAGGTTGCCGCGCAGGTAGTAATTTGTCAAAACAATGGTGTCATACTGGCCGATGCGCGCCTCAATGGACGCCTTGTCCGCGTCGTCGTAGGTGTATTCGGTCTCGAGGTACGCCGCCTTCGGGTCGTATTTCAGGCAGTCCTCATGCAGGATGCCGGAGTGCCAGCGCATGCCGTTGTAGTCCTTGACCTTCTGCTCGGCAATGAGCACGGAGCCCTGCACCGGCAGCAGGCCCTGCTTGTCGCGCGCAATGACGACGGAGCGCCGCGCAATCTGCTTGGAAAGGTCGATGATCTCGCGGCTGGCCGCGACCTCCTCCGGGGATTCGCCGTTGTTGTGGCTCTCCTGGAACAGGCCGTATTCGTACTTCGTGTTGAGGATGCGGTACATCTTGTCGTTGAGCTCCTGCTCGGTGATGCGCCCATCCAGCACAGCCTGTTTGATGGCCTGGAACGTCTCTTCCACCAGGTTGTTTTCCGCCTTCATCAGCACCAGGTCCGCGCCGGCTTCCAGCGCCATGGCGCAGGCGTTCGCCACGCCGTAACGGCTCACGATGCCGCCCATCGTCATGCTGTCGGTGGTGATGACGCCCTCAAAGCCCAGCTCCTCGCGCAGCAGGCCGGTGATGACCTTGCGGGAAACGGTGGCGATGTTGTCCGGGTCAAAGGCGGGGAAGATGCTGTGCGCAATCATGATGCACGGCAGCAGGCCCTTCGCAATCAAATTCTTGTAGGGCAGCAGCTCGCGGGAGCGCATGGTGCCGGCGTCGACGTCGATGGTCGGCACCTGGAAGTGCGCGTCGATGGACGAATGGCCGCGCCCCGGGAAATGCTTGCCGGTGGCCACAATGCCGCCGTCGCGGAACCCGCGGCAGGTCTGCTCGCTGTATTCCACCACTTCTTCCGCTTTTTCCGAGTAAGAGCGGATGTAGATCTCCGGGTTGCGCGGGTCGCTGTTCACGTCCAGCACCGGCGAATGGATCCAGTTCATGCCCAGCGAGGCGAGCTGCCGCGCGGAGGCGCGGGCCGCCTCATAGGCGAGCTGCGGGTCGTCGGTGGCGCGCAGGCCCATCGGCCGCGGGAACTTGCTCAGCTCGTCCCAGTACGGGTCGGTGCTGGTGCCGCCCTCCATGTCGGTGGTCAGGTGCAGCGGCAGGCCCAGCGGGCGGCTGCGCGCGGCGCGCTGCAGGCCGTCGAGGACGGCCTTGTAGTCAGACATCGCGCAGTAGGGCGCCTGCTTGCCGTGCTTGACGCCGGAGGTGTTGCCGAAGTCCATAATCTGCTTGCCGGTGAGCGGGTTGACATAAGCGCCGAACGTGCGCACTTCCGGGGAAAGGCGCAGGCCGCCGCAGTGGTATTTGGTGATGTACTCGTACACGTTCGGCTTGGCGACGACGCCGGCGAAGCCCAGCGTCATCATCTGGCCGACTTTCTGGTCCAGCGTCATGCGCGAGATCAGCCGCTTGATATAGGCGTTTTTATATTCCATGTTGCCATCCCTTTCCCCAAATCAGGCGTTGTGAAGGACCCGGTCGAACACCTTGTCGATAAAATCCTTCGAGTAGCCGATGTGCTCGTGATATTCGTGGTCCGGCACATCCCAGAATTCCGTGACAAAACGCGTCACGCCGTTTTCCAGCGCCGTGCGCACAGCCCGGTCGAAATCCACATGCCCCGTGCCGAATTCAATTTCGCGGAATTTGCCCGGCACCGTCTCTTTCAGGTGCATGGCGGCGATGTGCCCGCGCGCGCAGAGCAGGTCCTCGATGACGTCTTCGTGGTAGTCCGCCGCGGCGTTCGTGCAGTTGCCGATGTCCGGGTAGACCTGCAAATACGGCGACTGGATCTCGGAGATGTAGCGCATCGCCTTTTTGCAGTTGTTGAGGAACGGCGTTTCCATCGTTTCAAACGCGAGGATGACGCCGTACTGCGCGGCGAAGTCGACGGAGCGCTTGAGGTTTTCGAGGAACAGGGCGCGCGTGCGCTGGTTGGATTCCTCATAATAGACGTCGTAGCCCGCAATCTGGATGATGCGGATGCCGAGGTCATATGAGAGCAAAACCGCCTTCTGCATGATCTCCATCCCGCGCGCGCGGGTGGTGTCGTTTTCGCTGCCCAGCGGGTATTTGCGGTGGCCGCTCAGGCACATGGAGCGGGCCGGCACGCCCGCGCGGAACATGGCGGCCACGGCGCCGGCGCGCTCTTTGGCGGTCCAGTCCAAGCGGGCGAGCTTTTCGTCGCTCTCGTCGACGCTCAGCTCCATAAAGTCGTAGCCGTAGCTCTTGGCGCAGAGGAGTTTTTCCTCCAGGCTGAGCGAATTCGGCATGGCCTTTTCATAAAGGCCCAGCTGATAGCGTTTCATGCGGCAGACCTCACTTCGTTACGTCGTAAATGGCGGCCTGGGCAATCTCTCGGTTCGCGGCGAGGATGCGGTCGAGGCCGTCCTCGTGGATGACGGCGATGTTGCTCGGGCCCTGGCCCACGTCGATCATCTCGGTGGTGAAGCAGGGCTTTTCCGCCTTGACGCCGCGCACGAGGAAGAGCTCCTTGTTCTCGCGGCGGTTGCCGCCGATGAAGCACGGCTCGCCGGCGAGCGTGCCGCCCCACACCACGTGCCCAAAGTTCATCACGTTCGGGTAGCGGTAGACAATCTCGTATCCGTTTTCACCCTTTTTGTTGATGACGAATTCATTGCCGTGGAACGGCTCGATGGTCGCGAGTTCAAGCTGGCCGTCGCCGTCGATGTCCACCGCGGCCACGTCGCTGATCGGCCGGTCGATGAGCTTTTCCACCGTCCAAGAGGCGCCTTTTTCCTGCGGCGGGATGACGAGGAAGAGCCCGCCCGCGCAGGTGGTGAGGCCGGCGGCCTTGCCTTCCCACTCCACACGGCAGTAGCCGTGATTCTTGAGCATGCCCTCTTCGAGGATTTCCAGCTGGATTTCGCCGTTTTCCAGGTCCTCCGGCAGCGTGCCGACCCAGAGTTTGCCGGGGTCTGACCAGTCGTCCTTGTCCTTTTTGCTGGTAGCCAGCGTGCAGATGAGCACATAGTTCACGCCGTTGAGGTGGAAAATGTCAAAGCGGTGGATGAACGGGTGCTTGAGCACGGTTTTTACCTTCCAGGGGCCGTCCTTCTGCGGCACAACCCAGGCAAGGCTGGTGTTTTGCGCCATAAAGCCGCTGCGGAAGCCCTGTACCGCCAAAAATTCGCCGTTGGTGCCTTCCAGCGGGATCATCGACATGGTGCCGCCCGGGTGTTCCCACACAGTGACGCGGCGGCCGGTCTTTTCCTCATAGGCATAGCAGGGGCCGTCGTTCTCCGCAGCGAAAAGCAGCCAGCGCTCGCCGTCAAACCAAGTGCTGCCCACCGCGTAGCAGTGGTCCAGCTCGTCCAAAACCTTTTTTTCAAATTTCATGGTGGTTCCCTCCTTGACGCATGGTCAGAATAAAAAGGGCGCGCCGGCCCGCCGGGGGCATCCGTCCAGCGGAATGCCCCGACGGATCCGGCACGCCCAGGGGTATCTCGCGCGCGGCCGCATTACGCGGGCTCCGCGCGCCGTTCGCCAAATTTTGTGCCTGCCGCGCGGTACCATAAAAACGGCCGCCGCAGCTTGCCGATTAAAGGAAGGAGAGGAACGGCGTGTTGATCTCCTTGGCGAAGCAGTCGTCGAATCCGCGCGGATAATGGTACTGCCTCTTGTCCTTGTCGTTCGGGAAAATGAATTTGCCGCCGACCTGCCAGATGTACGGCTTGAAGGTGTACTGCAGGCGGTCTTTCTTCATCTCATAGAGCACCTCGATCTCACGCGTGTCCGCCTGGAAGTTGGACCAAATGTCGTGGTGGACCGGGATGACGACCTGGCAGCGCAGGCATTCGGCCATGCGCAGGATATCCACGGCGGTCATCTTGTCGGTGATGCCGCGCGGGTTCTCGCCGTAAGAGCCGAGCGCCACGTCGATCTTGTGGTCGTTGCCGTGCTTGGCGTAGTAGTTCGAGTAATGGGAGTCGCCGCTGTGGTACAGCGAGCCGCCCGGGGTCTTGATGAGGTAGTTCACGGCCTTGATGTCCATGTTGACCGGCATCTGGCCGCGGATATCGCCCTCCGGCGGCTTGGTAATCAGCGCGGTGCGGTCGAAGGACTCCAGCGCGAGGATCTCAATGTCGCCAACCTTGACGGTGTCGCCGGGCTTGACGACGATGCAGCGGTCCGCCGGGACGCCCCAGTCGACCCACTTGTCCACGCAGGCTTGCGGGCCGATGAACGGCACGGTGTCCTTGCAGTTGCGCAGCACGGAAGCAGCCACGTTGACGTCCATGTGGTCATTGTGGTCGTGCGTCGCGAGCACCGCGTCAATGTTCTTAATGCCGAACGGGTCGAGAACGAACGGCGCTACGCGCAGGTTCGGCTGCAATTTCTTGCCGCCGCACATGCGGGACATCTGGTGCTGCGGGTCCATCCACGGGTTCGCGTGGGTCTTCTTGCCGCTGCCGCACCAAAAATCGATGCTGATGTTGGTGCCGCCCTCAGACTTGACCCAAACGCCGGTGCAGCCCAGCCACCACATGGCAAACGTGCCGGGCTCTACCTTTTCATCCTCAATCTCCTCGTTGAGCCAGGTCCCCCACTCGGGGAACGTGTTCAGGATCCAGGATTCGCGGGTGATCTTGTCGATTGCGCTCATACTTTTTCCTCCTTATTTTCAAAAGTTCCCTTTGGCCTGCAAAGTAATTTATGATTGTTTTCAACCATATAGTACACCGGTTTCCCGGAAAAATCAAGGGCTAATGCAAATTTTATGATAATCCGCTCGTAAAATCGGAATATTAACGAATAAATGATCGTAAAACGGCAGACTCGAACAGAAACGCCCCGGCCCGGCGCCGCAGCCGGTGATTGAAAATCCTGCGATTTTCGTATATAATAGATAAAGATCGTGGAAGCAAGGGGGCTGTTGCCCGTGCAAAACGCACGGAAACCGGCTTTGTTGCCGGGGTAAAGCCGCTTTGCGCGGGGCCGCTGCCACGGCGGGCTGCGCGGACCAGCCGGTTGCGCCCGCAACGCTCCTTGTTTTTTATTATAGCACGTGGAAACGCGGATTAGTATTATTTTTTCTAAAAAATACTTGCACTATCCCTTAATTTTTAGTTCTGAGCCACAACGGCGGAAAGGAGGGTCCCATGCGTCGGTTCATCCGGCTGCGGCTTCACACGTTGAAATCCCGACTGATCCTCTCGTTCCTGCTGGTGGCGCTGGTGCCGACCTTCGTGCTGGGGATGTTCTTCCTGAATAACGCGCGCGAGGGCATCCAGCAGAACTACGGCGAGACGCGCAGCCGCATTGTGCAGCGCGCCGCCAATGCGGTGGGCATCCAGGGGGAGTGGGTGATGAACATCGCGAACCAGATCATCCTGGACACGGGCGTCGTTTCCGTGCTGGAGCGCACGCCGGAGGCGGCCAATCGCTTCGACGGGGAGGTCAACGCCGTCATGGAGGCGGTTGCGGCGCAGTACCAGTACAGCCCGGTTTCCCCGTATGTGCGCGCGGTGGTCATTGAGGGCTACAACGGCGCGGACCTGCGTTTTGGCCAGGACGCCGCCCCGGTGGACCTGGAGCAGGTGCGCGGGACGGAGTGGTACCGCGCCGGCAGCGAGGCGAGCTTCAGCTACTGGGGCCCGCCGGTGCAGAACAGCGACCCGTACTCCGTGGTGGAAGAGGTTATCCCGCTCTATGTCCACCTGGACGACCCGCAGACCGGCCGCGCGCTCGGGACCATCCTGTTCTTTTTTGACCCCGGCCTGTTCCGCGACTGCTACGAGGGAACGGACATCGCGTCCTCCGGCGTGCGCGCTTACCTGGCGCGGGACGGCGAAGCGCCGCTGGTGCTCGCCGGGGAGCCGGAGCCGGGCGAAGCCGGGGTGGTGGCCGCCGTGCAGGCGCGCTCGGCAGACGAACCGAACGGCGTATGGTACATGGAGGACTCCCCCACGGGGACGCCGCAGGTGGTGACCTGGAGCCGCTCAAGCTTTACCGGCCGCACGGTGGTGGAGCTGCTGCCGATGGCCGCGGTGCGCGAGCAGGAGCGCCTGTTCGCCTCGGTGGTGGGCGTGCTGGTGCTGGCGGCGGTGGCGGGCGTGCTGGTGCTCTCGTTCTTCCTCTCAGAGCATTTGACGAGGCCCGTGCAGGGGATGCTCGCCAAAGTGCGCGCCATCGGCCGCGGGCAGTTCAACCCGCCGGAGGGCGCGGAGGCCACGCTGCGCCCGCGCAACGAGCTCGGCGTTTTGGACGCGAGCATCGACCGCATGCAGCGCGACATCGAGCGCCTGATGAAGGAAAACGTGAGCAAAGAGCGCGAAAAGCGCCTCTTTGAGATGCAGATGCTGCAAAGCCAGATTAACCCGCATTTCCTCTACAATACGTTGAATACGGTGAAGTTGATGGCCAAGTTCCAGGGCGCCGCCGGCATTGAAAACATGCTGGTTTCGCTTGGGCGCATCCTGCGGTACGCGCTCGGCGAAACGCGGGAAAAGGTCACGCTGGAGGACGAGCTTGGCGTCCTCCAGGAATTCATCCATATCCAAAAGGTGCGCTACAAAGGGCGCATCGAGTTCCGCCGGGAGATCCCGGACGAGCGGGTCCTGCGCTGCCTTGTGCCGCGCTTTATCTTACAGCCGGTGGCGGAAAACGCCATCAGCCACGGCCTGAGCGGCATCCCCGGCCAGGGGATCTTGACGTTCCGCGCGGAAGCGGACGGCGGGATGCTGCGCATGGAACTCCGGGACAACGGCGCCGGCATTGAGCCGGAAAAGCTTGCGGCCCTGCGCGAGGCGCTGGCCCGCCCGCCCGCCGGGAAGACCGGCAGCACCACGGGCGGCCTGGGGATGGCGAACGTCCACCACCGCATCCGGCTGCTGTACGGCGAGGCGTACGGCCTGCGCGTGGAGAGCGGCGGCGCGGGGAAAGGGACCTGCGTGACCTTTTTGCTGAATCTTGAGTACGGAGGGGAGACCCATGAAAATCCTGATCATTGACGACGATCCTTTGGTCCGCATTGCGCTGAAAACGCTGGTGAATTGGGAAGAGCACGGGTTCGAGCTCGCCGGGGAAGCGGAAGACGGCGAAAAAGGCCTGGAGATGATCGAGCGGCTGCACCCCGATATCGTCATGCTGGACATCAAAATGCCGAAGCTCGACGGCATCGGCGTGCTCAAGCGTCTCAGCGCGATGGAGGACCGTCCCCGCACGCTGGTGCTGAGCAGCTATGACGACTTTGAGCTGGTCAAAGAGGCCATTAAGCTGGGGGCGGACGACTACCTGCTCAAGCTGGACAGCGATTTCGGCAATATCCTGGAGGTTATGGAAAAGCTGGCAAACGACATCCTCGACTCCCGCAGGCAGAAAAAGGAGTCGGAGCAATTCAGCCAGCAGGTGCAAAAGAATATCCATATCCTGCGCAGGAATTTCTTCTATAACGCCATCAATAAATTTTATTCGTCCGAGGCGGAGATGGCCCAGTCGATGAAATTTTTGGACATCCGCCTGGAGAGCGACTACCTCTATTGCTTCCTCATCAAGGCGGATAAGCTGCGCGTCATGGACGGCGAGCACAACGAGAATGTGCCCGTGCTCAGCTACGCGGTGGTGAACATTGCGGAGGAGATTGTCAGCGGCACGCTGCACAGCTACTGCATGGAGTGGAACATCGGGGAATTCTGCGTCATCGCCGCGCCGGAGGACCCGCACGCGCGCATCCCGGTGGAGGAGCTCACCACCTACGGTTCCCGCCTGGTGGACATGCTCAGGGAATACCTCAACCTGCCGGCGCAGGTGGGCGTCGGCGAGGGCGGCAGCGGCCTCAAGGGCATGCAAGAGGCGCACCGCAACGCAGACAATTCCTTCTTCAACCGCTTTTTCAAGAGCGACGAGACGGTCTTTTTGTGGAACAACACGTTTGTGCCGCACCAGAGCAAGGAGTACCTGCCGGTGTTCGGCATGAAAGACGAGCTCTTTGAGGCGCTGAATTTCCGCGACGCCAAGCGGGTTGGCTCCATGCTCGAGAATGTCGCGAACGACCTGCAAACCATGGGCCTCTCGCGCGGAGAGGTGTGCAACGTGGTGCTCAAGCTGTACTACATGGTGAGCGAATATTTTGAGCAGAACGGCGCCGACGTCAAAGACGTGCTCCGCAGCCGCCCGTGGGGCTACGACGACCTGATCCACATTGAAAACGTGGCCGCCGCGCGGGACCGCGTGCTCAGCCTGAAGGCGGACCTCGAGCAGTACCTAAAAAACGACGCGGGCGGCAGCGGCGGCAGCCTGGCCGTGGCAAAGCAGTACATCAACGAGCATTTTTCCGAGGAGATCAGCCTGACGGACGTGGCGAACAAAGTCGGCCTGACGCCGTCGTACCTCTCGAACCTTTTGAAAAAGGAGACCGGGAAGAGCTACTCGGAATATCTGATCGACCTGCGCATTGAAAAGGCGAAGGCGCTCATCCGCAGCACGAACCACAAGATCTACGAGATTAGCGAAATGGTCGGCTACCCGAATACGTTCTATTTCTCCCGCCTGTTTAAGCGCCAGACCGGCAAAACCCCGGGCGAATTCAAAAAGCAGCCGGTTTAGGGCTTTTCCATCACAAAATTCTCCAGCAGGACGCCGCGGCGCTCCACCTCTTGCGCCCGCAGCACGCGGTAGCCGCGGCGCTCAAAAAAAGGCCGCGCGGTGCGCGATGCGTGGGTGACGACGGGGCCGCGCGCCAGCTCTTCCAGGCGGGCGCAGAGGGCCGTGGCCACGCCGCGCCGCTGGTAGTCCTTGTGGACGTAGAGGCGGTCCAGGTAGCCCGCCGCAGGGTCCAGGTCCGCAAAGCCGGCGAGCTTCCCGTCTACGACCGCCACCAGCGTGCAGTGCGCGCGCAGCGAGGCGTCCCAAACAGCGGGGTCCGGCGGCGCGGGCGCCCAGGCGTCGAGCTGCTCGGGCGTGTAGTCCCGCGCATTGACCGCGTGGACGGTTTCGTAAAACAATTGGGCCAGTTCCTGGCAATCGGAAGGCCGGTAGGCGCGGATCATCATGCAAAATTCCTCCTTTATGGATTCGTTTGAGGTGTGCCATGCAACAATTAATCGGCCCCATGCGGGCCGCTATCGAGCGCTATGCGCTCATTGAACCGGGGGACCGGATCGCCGTGGGCGTCTCCGGCGGGAAGGATTCCCTGGCGCTGCTCTGCGCGCTGGCGAAGCTGCAGCGCTTTTTGCCGCAGCGCTTTACCCTCGCGGCGGTGACGGTGGACCCCGCCTTTTCCGGCGAGCCGGGCGACTACCGCGCGGTGGAAGCGCTGTGCGCGTCGCTGGGCGTGCCGTACCGCATCCGGCGCTCTTCGTTGGGCACGCTCATTTTTGAAGAACGCAAGGAAAAGAACCCGTGCAGCCTGTGCGCGCGCATGCGCCGCGGCATGCTGCACGACGAAGCCAAAGCGCTGGGCTGCAACAAGCTGGCGCTGGGGCACCACCTGGACGACGCCGTGGAGACGTTCTGGATGAACCTGCTCTACGGCGGGCAGCTCGCCTGTTTTTCGCCGAAAACCTACCTTTCGCGCAAGGACCTCACGGTCATCCGCCCGATGGCGTTTTGCACCGAGCGGGAGGTGCGCGCGGCCGCAGCGCGGGAAAACCTCCCGGTGGTGAAGAGCCGCTGCCCTGCGGACGGCGCGAGCAGCCGGCAAGCCGTCAAGGAATGGGCGGCGGGGATGGAAAAAACCTACCCCGGCCTGCGGGACCGCGTCGCCGGCGCGATGGAGCGCGCCCACCTCTCCGGCTGGTAACCGGCGGGACCCGTTCCGTCTGGCGTTCTGAGGGCAGCCTTGAAAAGAGAAAGAATCAAAAGAAAAACAGGCCCGGCGGGCCGCTCGCGGGAGCGGTCTGCCGGGCCTGCCGGTCTGCGGTTTAGAGGCCGAGGACCTCTTTGCCGGCAATCTTGAGTTTTTCCATCATCGCATCGGCGTCCGCGCGGGTCTTGCCCTTCGAAGAGAGGTAGACCTTGATCTTCGGCTCCGTGCCGGACGGGCGGACCATCAGCTTGCTGCCGCCCTCAAGGCGGTACTCGAGCACGTTCGACTTCGGCAGCGTAATCGGCGTCACCGCATCGCCGTCGTGCCGTTCGGAGGTCTCGTAGTCGCTCCAGCCCACCACGGCGCGCCCCGCAATCTCCTTCGGGGCGTTGGCGCGCAGCGCGTCCATCAGGCCGCTCATCTTCTTCATGCCGTCCTCGCCTTCGAAAACGAAGTTCAACAGGCCGTTGGCGTAGTAGCCGTGCTTTTCATACAGGTCCTGCATCGCTTCCACCAGCGTCTTGCCGTGGCGCTTATAGTCCAGCGCCATCTGGCAAATGAGCATGCTCGCGTCGACGGCGTCCTTGTCGCGCACATAGCCGCCGGAGAGGTAGCCGTAGCTCTCTTCAAAGCCAAAGATGTAGCGTTCCGCTTCGCCGGCCTGTTCCAGCGAGGCAATCTGGTCGCCAATGTACTTAAAGCCCGTGAGCACTTTGCGCAGCTCGAGGCCATATTCCGCGGCGACGCATTCGGTCATGTCCGTGCTCACAATGGTCGTCACGGCCACCGGGTTCTGCGGCAGGGTGCCGTTTTCCCGGCGCTTGCGGGCGATGAAATCCATCAGCAGCACGCCGACCTCGTTGCCGCTGAGCAGCACGTATTCGCCGCCCTGGCGCACGGCGATGCCACAGCGGTCCGCGTCGGGGTCCGTGGCCAAAAGCAGGTCCGGCTGCACCTTTTCGCAGAGTTCCAGGCCTTTTTGCAGCGCTTCGCGGATCTCCGGGTTCGGGAACGGGCAGGTCGGGAAATTCCCGTCGGGGTATTCCTGCTCAGGGACGATGGTCACGTCATGGATGCCGATGCGCTCGAGGATCTTTGTCACGCAGCGGCGGCCGGTGCCGTTGAGCGGCGTGTAAACGACCTTCAGGCCGCCGTCGGCCACGTCGAGCACGCGCTGGGAGAACACGGCGTCGAGGAACGCGTCCACGACTTCGTCGGTGATGTAGACGATTTTGCCGGATTGGACGCCCTCGTCAAAATCCATGCGCTGGATATCGCTGAAAATATCGAGCTGGTTGATCTCGCCGAGGACCTCGTCGGCCATTTCCAGCGCAATCTGGCAGCCGTCGCTGCCGTAGGCCTTGTAGCCGTTGTACTTGGAGGGGTTGTGGCTCGCCGTGACGCAGATGCCCGCGTCGCAGTGCAGGTAGCGCACCGCGAACGAAAGCGCCGGCGTCGGCATCAGTTCGGGGTACAGGTGCGCGGTGATGCCGTTGGCGGCGAGCACCGCGGCGGATTCCTTTGCAAACAGGTCCGACTTGATGCGGCTGTCATACGCAATGGCAACCGACGTGCCGCCGTGCTTTTTCAGGCAGTTCGCCAGGCCCTGCGTCGCTTTGCGCACGGTGTAAACGTTCATGCGGTTCGTGCCCGCGCCGATCACCCCGCGCAAGCCCGCCGTGCCGAATTCCAGGTTGCGGTAAAACCGGTCGTTAATCTCGTCTTCTTTGCCTTGGATGGCAAGCAGTTCCGGCTTGAGATCCGGGTCGTCCAGATCCTGCGCCAACCATCTCTCATATTCCGTCATTCCACTTCGTTCCTTTCCCTGCATGGATTCGGCCCCGGTCCCCCGGCGCCTGCTCTTCTTTTAGAGTACCACGCCGGCCCGCCTGTGTCAATAAAAGCGACAAAAAATATCAAAAAAGAAAGATGATATTTGTCACGATGCCCGCCGGCGTGAGGTCAATGATGCCGTAACTGCCGCGCGCGCCGCCGAGCGCGCCCGGGTTCATCACATAAAGGCCGTCCTGGTAATCCGTCATCGGCTCGTGCGTGTGGCCGTAAAGCGCAATTTGCGCGCCGTTGCCACGGGCGGCGGATAAAAAATCATACAAGCCGTATTTTACATGATAATAGTGCCCGTGCGTATAAAAAATAGTGTTCCCCGCCAGGGAAATGACGTTGGAATACGGCAGCGGGCAGCTCCAATCATTGTTGCCGCGCACGCCGAAAAACGCTTTTTCAGGGAATTCGCGCTGGACGGTTTCCAGTTCATCCGCGCCGTCGCCGAGGTGGATGACAGCCTCGGCGTGTTTCTGGCGGGAGACGGCCTCGCGCAAGGCCCAGATATCGCCGTGGGTATCGGAGACGACTACAATCCGCATAAAGATCCCTCCTGTGGTCTCATAAGCAGGCGCTGCATAACATATGGATAGGAAAGGTGGTGATGACGATGCAAGAACAAAACGCGGCGCGGGCGCTGTGGGAAACGCTGGCACAGCGGCTGGGCGCGGAGCCCGGCGCGCTGGAGCAAAGCGCGCGCAGCGGGGATTTTTCGCAGGTGCTGGCGGGCCTGCCGCCGGAAGAAGCCGCGCGGGTGCGCAAAGTGCTCGCCGACCGGGACGCGGCGCAGAAACTGCTCGCTTCGCCGCAGGCGCAGCAGCTTTTGCGCCGCCTGCGGGGGGAATAAGCCGTGGCCGGGGCGGAGGGCCTGGACCGCCTGGGCGAGCTGTTGCAGGACCCGCAGGTTGTGGAACAGCTGCGGCAGGCGGCGGCCGGGCTGCTGGGCGGGGCGCAGGCCAACGCGCCTGCGCAGGCTGCCCCGGCCGCCCAGCCGGAGGGCGGGGGCCTCGCGTCGCTGCTCTCGCAGGGCGGCGCGGCGGGGCTGGCTTCCCTTTTGGGCGGGGGCGCGCCGCAGCCCGCGGCGGACCCGGGCATGGTGCAAATGGTGGCGCGGCTCGCGCCCATCTTGGCGCGCGCGCAGCAGGACGACGACGCAACCCGTTTCTTGTATGCGCTGCGCCCGCTGCTGGGGGAAAGCCGCCAGAAAAAGCTGGATGAAGCGGTCAAGATGATGAAGCTGCTGCGCATCCTGCCGCTGCTCAAGGGGAGCGGCGCGCTGGAGAGCCTGCTCTAGGGGGGAGAAGCAATGCCGGGAAACGAACAGCCGAGCATGGACCAGCTGCAGCAGGAAGCGGCGCGGCGCGTGCAGGAGATGCAGGCCCGGGCGCGGCGCGCGGCGGGCCTGGACGGCAAAAAGCCGCCGGAGCCGGGGAAGCCGCCCGCCCCCAGGGAAAAGGAGGAGAAGGCCGCAGCCCCAGAAGCGCCCCCGGGCCCGCCCGCCCCAAGCCGGCCGCCGGAGCCGCCAAAGCCTGCGCCTGCGGTGTGGGACGCGCTGCTCCAGGACCGCGAGCGCACGATGATCCTCATGCTGGTGCTGATCCTTTCGGCGGAAAAGGCGGATGCGGGGCTGATCCTCGCGCTGATGTATCTGGCGCAGTGAGCGGCGGGCCGGGGGTTCCCGGCCCGTTTTTGCGCGCTTCAGCCGTCCCCGCGGGATATAAGCAGCGGGTAAAGTTCCGCCTTGCGGTGGCCGGAAAGCTGCGCGGCCCAGCGTGCGGCGCGGGACGCGGGTTCGCCCTGCTGCATGCGTTCGCGGGCGAGGGCGGCGGCTTCCTCCAGCGTCATGGCGGGGCGGTCCGGTTCCGGCGGCGCGCCCTCCACCACGAGGACGAATTCCCCCCGCGCGCCGCCGTCCCGGTAGCGGCCGCACGCTTCGCCGAGCGTGGTGCGCCACACCTCCTCGTGGAGTTTGGTGAGCTCGCGTGCAAGCGCGACGCGCCGGTCCGCGCCGAACGCGGCGGCGAGATCTTCCAGCGTCTGCGCGAGTTTATGCGGCGCTTCATAGAAGATCATTGTGCGGCGCTCGCCTAAAAGCTGGTCCAAATGTTCGCGGCGGTTTTTGCGGTTGACGCTCAAAAAACCTTCGAACGTAAAGCGGCCGGAGGGCAGGCCGGAGAGCGCGAGCGCGGTGACGGCCGCGCTGGGGCCCGGCACGCAGGTGACGGGGATGCCGCGCGCGGCGCAGAGCGCGACGAGGTCCTCGCCGGGGTCCGAGATGGCGGGCATGCCGGCGTCGGTGACAAGCGCGGCGTTTTCCCCGGCGGCGAGCCGGGCGCAAATGACCTCGCCGCGTTCGCGTTTATTGTGTTCAAAATAGCTGACCATCGGCTTATGCAGTCCGAGGTGGTTGAGCAGCTTCCCGGTGACGCGGGTGTCCTCGGCGGCGATGAAATCGGCCTGCGCGAGGGCTTCGGCGGCGCGGGGAGAGAGGTCGCCGAGGTTGCCGAGCGGCGTGCCGACGACGGTCAACGTTCCGGGCATGAGGGCTCCTCCTTTTGATATCCTTGATAGATTTCCTCCCATTCGGGGGAATCGGCCCCGCCCTGCGGCAGGAGCAGCGGCGGTTCCACGCGCAGGCCGGGTTTCCCGCCGCGCAGGGATTCCAGCAGGAAAAGGCGCGGCGCGCTGGCGGCGTCCTTTTGGACAAACCGCAGGCGTTTGGGTTCTAACCCGGATTCATGCAGGGCGGTCAAAATACCGCAAAGGCGGTCCGGGCGCTGGCAGAGGAAAAAACGGCCGCCCCAGCGCAGGGACGCAGCGGCTGCCCGGGCAATCTCCGGGAAAGGGCAGGCTTCCTGCCGGGCGAGGCGGCGCGGCAGGAGGGGGCTCTGCGGCCCGGAACCGGCGGGGAAATACGGCGGGTTGCAGGCAATGCGGTCAAAGCGGCCGCGGCGGTCCGCAGCGGGAAAATCGCGCAGGTCTCCCGGCCAAATTTCAATTTGCCAAAGGCCGCTTTTCCGCACGGATTGTTCCAGCAGGCGGCAGGCGTCCGCTTGCTGCTCAATGGCAAAGACGCGGGCGGGCGCGCCGCGCACGCACCAAAGCACGGGGATGGCGCCGCAGCCGGAGCCGAACTCCGCGCAGCATTCGCCGTCTTTGGGTTGGGAAAACCAGGCCAGGAGGAGCGTGTCGGTTGTAAAGCGGTATGCCGGCGTGGTGAACACGCCCGCGGGACCGAGCGGTTCCCAGCGTTCTTCTGCGGGATGCAAAGGATCGCCCCCTCCGGAAAAATTTAAGGCGGAGCCGAAGCAGCCCCGCCTTAAAAGAAAAAACTGGAATGTGTCTTACCCCTGAACCGGAGCGCCTACCGGGCAAACATTCGCGCAAGAACCGCACTCGGTGCAGAGATCAGGATTGATGACGTACTTGCTGTCGCCCTCGGAGATCGCTTCCACCGGGCACTCCGCCGCGCACGCGCCGCAGGAAATGCACTCGTCGCTGATTACATATGCCATGTTACAAACACCTCCAAATCATTTCATCAAAGGATGAACCCTTTGACTTCTCCTTTTGCAAACGCCCGCAAACGGACGCCGGAAAAACCGCGCCGGCGGCCTTTCCTGGCCTTATTATATCATAGTTTTCAAAAAATGCAACTATTTTTAAATCGCGCCTTCGGCCTCCTGACGCCGGCCTTCCCGCGGTGCGGAACGGTTCTTCTTGCGCCCGCGGCCGAACTGGCTGTGCAACACACATGGCCTGGGTGTCCGCTCCTGCGGAGGGCACGCTCAGCTTTGCTGGTTCCTCACGCGGCTGACGTCGCGGACATGGTAAACAGACGGCGCGGCGTCCGGCGCTTTGTCGAGCCGGACCTTGAGCATGCCCGTGAGCAGGCTCTGCTCCACCACGACCCCGCGGCCGTCCGGCGTCATGACCGCGGCGTTGACCTTTGGCGTCCGGCGCAGCAAATCGACATACGCATCGTGCTCATATTTCAGGCAGCACATCAGCCGCCCGCACGCCCCGGAGATCTTCACCGGGTTGAGCGAGAGGTTCTGCTCCTTCGCCATCTTGATCGACACCGGCTGGAACCCGCCCAGAAACGTCGAGCAGCAGAACGGCCGCCCGCAAATCCCCAAACCGCCGAGCATCTTCGCCTCGTCGCGCACGCCGATCTGCCGCAGCTCGATGCGCGTGCGGAAAACCGACGCCAGGTCTTTCACCAGTTCGCGGAAATCCACGCGCCCGTCGGCGGTGAAATAAAACAGGATTTTGCTGTTGTCAAACGTATATTCCACGTCCACGAGCTTCATTTCCAGCTTGTGGGCCGCTATTTTCTTGTTGCAAATCTCAAACGCGTTCTTTTCGCGCAGGCGGTTTTCCGCGACTTTTTTCAGATCTTCTTTGGTTGCGCGCCGGATCAATTTCTTGAGCGGCTGCACAATCGACGCGTCGGACACCTCGCGGTTTTCCATCGCGACCTCGCCGCATTCAATCCCGCGCGCCGTCTCAACGACGACCATGTTCCCCTTTTTCAACGCTTCTCCGGCGGGGTCAAAATAATAGACCTTCCCGACGTTCTTGAACCGCACGCCTACTACTTCGGCCATATCTTCCTCCTGTCTCTTGTGATTTTGAATCGCTGCGCTCCCTCGGATCCGGTTTTTCCGTTTTATTGGGATTTTCCGATTCGGATGGATGAGCTTTTTTTGTTTCTAACCCAGAGTGGATTTTTTTATGACGCCGGTTTCCTTATCATCACCCTGGGCTTTCTTGTTTTTTCTTGATTCCGCGCATTTCCGGTTGCTTCCCCCGGAGATTACCGGCCCGCCGCCCGGCGCAGGGAAATGCAGACGCAGGTGGCGAGCAGCGCCGTGTTCGCGTTGCGGTCCACCGCGCGGCGCGCGCCGGAAACCGCCTCATAGGCCCGCATCAGCCGTTCGCGGGTCAGCGCGGCGGCGAATTCCGCCGCGTCAGAGCCGGGCAGCAGCGCTTCCCCGCCCGCCCGCAGCACGCAGGCGTCCCGCAGCAGGCGGCAGAGGCGGTCCAGCACTGCGCGCAGCAATTCCCGGTCCTGCGCAAGGGGCGCGGCAGTTTTCACAAGCGGGAACTCCCCCGGCTCCAGCGCCGCGCGCAGCATCTGCGGCGCGAGCAGCGCAGCCTCCGGCCGGCCGGCGTCCGCCGTGCCTTCCAGGGCCTCCAGCGCGCGGCCGACGTTCCCGCCCCATTCCGCGGCGGCGGCCCGCAGGGCCTCTTCCGGGCGGTCCGGGAGGCGCTCCCGCAAAACGCGCGCCGCGTCTTCAAGCGGGGGCGGCGCAAGCCGAAGGATCCGCGCCCGCGAGCGCACCGTCGGCAGCAGCGCCGCTGCGGAAGCGCAGGTGAGCACGAAGCAGACGCGCGGCGGCGGCTCCTCCAGGATTTTGAGCAGCGCGTTCTGCGCCTGCTCGGACATGCTTTCCGCGCGGAAGAGCAGGTAGAGCTTCCAAGCGCCCTCGTTGGGGCGGATATATGCGTCCCGGCGCAAAAAACGGATGGTCTCCACGTGGAACTACCGCGCCGCCGCGCCGCCGCTGGCCGTGAACAGGTCCGGGTGGGAACCGGCTTCTACCTTCCGGCAGGCCGCGCAGGTTCCGCAGGGCTTTTCGCCCTCGCCCAGGCACAACGCGGCGGCCGCGAAGATGCGCGCAAGCGTGCGCTTCCCGCTGCCCGCGGGGCCTTCCAGCACCAGGGCATGCGGCAGCCGGCCGGCCCGCAGCGCCTCTTGCAGCGCGCCGGCGGCCGCCTGGTTCCCCGCAAAGTCAGAGAAGCGCAGCATGCGGATTAGACCTTTTCAAACCGGTCGACGTTCAAAACAAAGATCGTCGCGCCGCCCACGGTGACCTCCACCGGGAACGAGGAGTACATCCCCACGTCCATCGTGCCGGGGATGAGCTGCGTGCGGCGGCTGCTGTTCGCCGCGATGATTTGGATGACGTCGTCCACCTTGTCGTCCGCCACGCCGGTGATGAACGTGGTGTTGCCGGCCTTCAAAAATCCGCCGGTGGTCGCGAGCTTCGTGGTGGAATATCCTTTTTTGGTCATTGCCGCGGAGACCGCGGAGCTGTCGTCGTTGTTGACAATGGCGAATACCAGTTTCATGGGATTTCCCTCCTAATGAAATGGAATTTTGGAATATAGAGATGAGGGGGACCGTCCGGCCTCCCAATTTTATTTATTGTAGCACTTTTATGGACAAAAAGCCAGACCTGGAAAGGAACTCTGCACATTCTGCCGTAATTTTTTCTCCCGGCATCACAAGCGGGACGCCCGGCGGGCACGGGCAGGCGGCTTCTCCGGCGACGCGCCCCACCGCTTCCAGCGGGGGGACGGCCTCCTGCGGGGCGAGCAGCGCCTCGCGCGGGGAGCAGGCGGCGGGCGGCAGCGGCGGCAGGCTGGGCGCGGGCGGCGGGGCGTTCCCCGCAGGCAGCGTTGCAATGGCGCGCGCCAGGCGGGCGAAATCCTCCTCGCGGTTCCACGGCGACGGCAGCAGGATGACGGCGCTCGCGTCCGCGTGCTCCGGTTCTACGCCGCACCGGCGCAGGTGGGCGGCGGCTTCCTCGCCAGAAAGGCCGTTTTCCGCCGTGACCAGCGTCAGCCGGGTGGGATCGCGCAGGCCGCGCGGCTGCGGGAACCCGCGCTGCGCCGCCAGCTGCGCAAGGGACGCGGCGCGGTCCTCCAGCGCGGCGAAAGCGGCTTTCCCGTGTTGGGCGAGCCACTCGCGCGCAAGGTCGAGCGACGCCATCGTCAGGTAAGAGGGGCTTGTAGAGCCAAACAGCGCCATGGCGGATTTTACCCAGCCCGCAAACGCGGGGTCCGCAATTTGCAGCCAAGCGCCGCCCGTGAGCACGGGTAGCGTCTTGTGCGCGGAGCAGGCCGTCATGGACGCGCCGAGCGAAAGGGGGTGCAGGTCCCGCCGGGTAAAGCGCAGGTGCGTGCCGTGCGCGTTGTCCACCAGCAGCGGGACGCCGGCGGCGCGGCATACCGCCGCGATGGCGGGGATGTCGCTGAGCACGCCGGAGTAATCCGGGCTGGTGAGGTACACGCACGCCGCGTGCGGATGCTCCCGCAGCGCCTGTTCCACCCCGGCGGCAGGGATGCGCCCAGGCAGGCCCGGCCCCGCGCTGCCGTCCGGGAGGACCCAGACCGGCGTCAAACCGAGCAGCGCCATCGCGTTGACGGCGCTGCGGTGGACAGTCCGCCCGGCGATTACCTCCCCGCCGCGCGGCGCGGCGAGCCGCAGCATGGCCTGGATGCACAGCGTGCAGCCGCCCGCTGAGAAAAGCGTGCGCGCCGCCCCGAAGAGCCGTGCGGCCTCCTGCTCCGCCGCGAGGATCGGCCCCGAAGCTTCATACAAGCTGTCGGTGTCCGGCAGTTCCGTGAAGTCGAGCCGGAACAATTCCGGCGGGAGGGCCTGTGGGTTGCCCTTGTGCCCCGGCGTGTGGAACGGCGCGCGCCCGGCCGCCGCGTGGCGCAGCAGCGCCTCAAAGAGCGGCGCGCTCACAGAAACAGGGCGCGGAACAGCCGGACCCCCTCCTGGGCGGAGCAGCCGCCCGGCACGTTGCGGTAGTGCTTGAGGTTCTCAAACCGGGGGAGCAGCGCGTCGATGCGCTCCGCCGGGATCTTCGGCAGGGGCCGGTTGAGAACACTGAGCATGCTCATCCATTCTTCGCGGGAAAGGCCTGCCGCATCAAGGTACGCTTGAGCACGCTCGGGCGTATACTTTTCGGCACGCTCCAGCAGGGCGGGGAGAAATGCGGCGCATGCGCGCCCGTGCGGGACGCCGTACTCCTCGGTGAGCACATAGCCGTAGGGGTGCGGGTAGGCCGTGCCGGTTTCGTTGAGCACGAGCCCGGCCCAAAGCGACGCCTCATACAGCGCGGCGTGGGCGCGCGGGGTCAATTCCGCGCCGTGCGCGAGCGCAGACAGTTCCCGGCAGAGCACAGGCAGCGCCTGGCGCGCGTACGCCGCGGGCGTCTCTCCGCAGAGGGGGGACAAAAATCCTTCGGTGGCGTGGGAAAGCGCGTCCAAACCGGTGGAAACGGTCACCGCGCGGGGCAGCAGATAGGTGTAGCGCGGGTCCGCGAACGAAAGCGCCGCATAGAGGTCCGGGTGGGAGACGCCGCGCTTGCGGCCCGTGGGGTCCGTGATGACCGCCGTGGGCGTCACCTCGCTGCCGGTGCCGCTGGTGGTGCCCACAAGGGCGGTGGGCAGCGGGCGGTTTTTCCAGGCCAGCGCAAAAAGATCCTGCCATGGCATGCCGGGGTTTGCGGCCAGCGCCGCAATGGCCTTAGCCGCGTCGAGCGGGGAACCGCCGCCGATGCCCAGAATGAAGGCCGCGCCCATTTCCCGCGCGAGCGCCGCGCCCCTCTCACAGCTTTCATAGCTCGGGTTTTCGCCAATCTCCTGGTACGCGCGGTATGAAATGCCGTTCTGCTCCAGCGCGCGGGTTACGTCGTCCCACGCGCCGCAGAGCCGCGCGGAACGCGCCCCGGTGACGATGAGGCAGGAACCGCCCAGGCCGGCGAGCAGCTTGGCGTTGCGCGCAACGGCGTCTTCGCCGCCCAGCACGCGCACCGGCATATAACATTGAAAACTCATCTCAAAGACCTCCTTACCGCCGGTTCTCCTGCGCGGCGGCTTTCTTTTTCTCAATTGTACCATCCCGCGCGGGCGGAAGCAAGCGCCGCAGCGGACGTGCGGGGTTCACAATTTACAGGAAAAGCCCCCGGCAGAGGCCGGGGGCCGAAGGGCTTTTTTGGCGGCGTTACTGTACGGGGATCGGGATTTTCTCCTGGTTTTCCCCCGTGTCCTCCAAAAGGACGATTTGTTCCTCAAAGAAGACGCCGCGGTTGGTCTGCGGGTCCATGCGCAGCAGCGTGACCGTTACCGTGTCGCCGGGCCGGTACAGCGCCAGCACCTGGTAGAGCTCGTCTGTGCTCGCAATGGTCCGCCCGCCGAATTCTGTGATGATGTCGCCGGGCTGCACCTGCGTGCCGTCGAACGACCCGCCGGAGTTGATCGAGATGATCTCTACGCCGGTGACGCCGAAGCCTGCCGCCGTGGTGCAGGTGATGCCGAGGCGCGCGCGGTTTGCGACGTAGCCGTTCGCCATAAGCTGGTCCAAAATCGGCTCTGCTTTTGCGCTCGGGATGGCGAAATTAATGCCCTCATAGGAGACGCCGGAGATTTTCGACGACGTGATGCCCACCACCTGGCCGTAGAGGTTCACCAGCGCGCCGCCCGAATTGCCAGGGCTGATGGCCACGTCGGTCTGGATGTAGGTCATGTTATTCTCGTCGCTGTAGCTCACCGTGCGGTCCAGGCCGGAAATGATCCCGCGCGTCATCGAGCTCTGGTAGGCGACGCTGCTCGGGTTGCCGATGGCAACGACGTCCTGCCCGACCGAGAGATCCGCCGAGTCGCCGAATTCCGCCGCCGTCAGGCCGTCCGCGTCAATCTGGATCACCGCGAGGTCCGTGACCTTGTCCAGGCCGACGATGGTCGCGTCATATTGGTCCCCGTTGTGCAGCAGCACGCGCACCTGCGTGTCCCGGCTGTCGCCGAGCACATGGGAATTTGTGACAATGGCGCCGTCCTCCGTCGCGATGATGCCCGAGCCGATGCCGGTGCCGCCGTCATACGACGCGATGATGCACACGATGGACGGCGCGACGCGCTCGTAGACCTCGGTGGCGCTGAGCGTCTGCCCGGCGGGCTGGCTGCGTAGCACAATGCCGGAGCCGTCCGGGTCCGTGAGATCCCCGTCCGGCGCAGGGACGGCGGAGCCGTCGTCCGGCAGCGGGATTTCGCTCTGTTCCGGCGCAGGGAGGGAGGATTCGCTGCTGGTGGGCGCGCTGCTGTCCGGGCCTGTTTCTTCCGGCCTGCCGAGAGAAATTTCCCACAGCGCGTAGGAGACGAACGCGACGAACAGGACCGCCGCGAGCGAGAGGAGTAAAATGGCGAACAATTTCCCGCCGCCGCCCCGTCTTTGCGGGCCCTGCGGCGCGCCGGGCGCCCCGTTCTGCGGCGGGGCCGGCGGCTGCTGCCCATAGCCGTAGCCTGCGTTCTGCGGCTGGCCATAGGGGGCGTAAGGGTAACGCGGCTGTCCGTAGGGCGCGTAGGGCGGGACCGGCGCATAGGGCTGCTGCGGCGCGCCCTGTGCGCCTGCGGGCGGGGTTTGGCCGTAAGGCGGGCGCCCGGCGGGCGGCTGTTGCCCGTAGCCTTGGCCGCCGTTCCAGCCGGCGGGCGGCTGGTTAGGCTGGCCGGACGGCGCTTGGCCCGCCTGGCCGGCAGGCGGCTGCCAGCCGTAGCTGGGCGTGGGCGCAGGCGGCGCTTCCGGGGCGGCGGGGGCCTCCGCCGGGGCGGTTGCCCCGGCGGTTTCCGTGGGCTGCTCCGGTTCTGCGGCCTGCTCTGGGGCGTCCGGTTCCGCCGCCGGGGTCTCCGGCGCGGCGGCCTCTGCCTCCGGCGTGTCCTCCGCCGCCTCCTGCGCCGGGGGCGGCGTAGGTTCCTCGAGGTCCGGGATTTTCCCTTCCCAGGGTTTCTTTTCGTCGTTCATGTCCTCCGTTCACCTCATTCGTTTTTGTTGGAGCCGCGCGCCCGCGTTTTCGGCTCTTTGAGCTTTGGAAATTCGCGGGAATTTTCCTTGGCGCGCTGGGACTCCGGCTGCCGCGGCAGGTAGAAGCGGAATTCCGTGTATTCGTTTTCCACGCTGCTCACGGTGATTTCCCCGCCGTGCAGCTGCACAATCGTCTTGACGATGTACAGGCCCAGGCCCATGCCGTTTTTGTCCTGGCTGCGGGATTTATCCGTTTTATAAAAGCGGTCGAAGATCAAAGCGAGATCTTCCGGGGCGATGCCCGCGCCGCTGTTGCGGATGGCGACTTCCGTGCGGTCCGGCAGGTTCCCGACGCGGAATTCAATGTAGCCGCCCGGGTTTGTGAATTTGACCGCATTTTCAATTAAATTATAGACCACCTGGTGGATCATATCCGGGTCGCCGTCCACCATCGTGGCCGGCAGGTCCTCCAGGCCGCGGATCTCGATGCGCTTGTCGTCGATGTTCTTTTCGAACGTGAGCAGCGCGTTGACAAGCGTCGCGCTCAGGTCAAAGCGCGCGGGGCGCAGCTTGAGCTCGCCGTTGTCGATGCGCGAGAGGTCGAGCATGGTGCGCACCAGGCGGGAGAGGCGCTTGACCTCCTGCGAGACAATCGTCAAATAATAATCCTGCCGCTCCGGCGGGATGGTCCCGTCGAGGATGCCGTCGATGAACCCGGCGATGGTCGTCATCGGGGTCTTCAATTCGTGCGAGACGTTCGCAATAAAATTGCGCCGCACATATTCGCCGGAAGAGAGCGAACTCGCCATATTGTTGAACGCGAGCGCCAGCTCGCCAATCTCGTCCCGAGAGTGGACCGGCACGCGCATGGAAAAATCGCCCGCGCCGAAGCGCCGGGCCGCCACGGCCATCTCCCGCAGCGGCTTGACCACGCTGTAAGAGAAGAGCCACGCCACGCAGAACGCCAGCAAAAATGCGGCGAGCGCGGCAAATAGGAAAATGCGGAACACGTCCATCCGGTAGTCGCCGATGAAGCTCATATCGGCCGCGGCGAACACCGCGCCAATGACGATCTCGTCCCCGGTGAGCCGGTTGACCGTGACAATGGGCGCGCCGACGACGTAGTGCGGCGAGCGGTACACGCCGCCGAGCGTGCCCTGGCCGGTGTAGCCGTCGGAGAGCGCCCGCTCCATGACGTCGCTGGCGATGGGGATGGTCGCGTCGCTTTCGCTCGCGCTGCCGTAACAGGAGACGAGCCGCACGCCGGAGCGGTCCGTCAAAAAGATGTCCGCGCCGATGTTGTTGGCGAACGCCGTCATGAAAATCTGCATCCGCGTGCCGTCAATGGTGTAATTTGCGTCCGTTTGGAGCACACTGTTTCCGGCGACATCCGCCACGCTGTATGCGTTTTTGCTGAGCACCTCGCGCTTTTCGCTTGTCCAGTACTGCGAGACGAAGACAATCATCACCAGGCCCAGGAAACAGAAGCTGATGACGATGATAAACGACGTGATGCTCAAATATTTCCGGAACAGGGTCCGCTGCCGCCCCGCCCTCCTGTCCGGCAGGGCTTCGTTTCCCTGCGGGGAGGCGCCCCTGCGTAATTTCCCTGAGAAATCCATACGGGCCCCTTATTCCTTGACCTCAAACTTATACCCGACGCCCCACACGGTTTTCAGGGACCATTTGTCGGAGACGCCCTCCAGCTTTTCACGCAGGCGCTTGACATGGACGTCTACCGTGCGGGAATCGCCGTAGTAGTCGAAGCCCCACACCTCGTCGAGCAGCTGGTCCCGCGTAAAGACGCGGTTGGGGTTGCTGGCCAGGTGGTAGATGAGCTCCATCTCCTTCGGCGGGGTGTCCACCTGCACGCCGTTGACCTTGAGCTCATAATTCGTCAGGTTGATGGAGAGCTTGTCGTATTTGACCTCTTTGACCGTGTCGGTGTTGGTCTTGCCGGCGCGGCGCAGCACGGCCTTGATGCGCGCGACAACCTCCTTGGCCTCAAACGGCTTGACAACGTAGTCGTCCGCGCCGAGTTCGAGGCCGAGCACTTTGTCGAACACCTCGCCCTTGGCGGTGAGCATGATGATGGGGCACTGGGATTTCTTGCGGATCTCGCGGCAGACCTGCCAGCCGTCCAGCTCGGGGAGCATGATGTCCAGCATGATGAGGTCCGGGTTTTCCGCGTCGAAAAGTTCCAGCGCCTTGCGGCCGTCGTTGGCAATGACGACGGTGAAGCCTTCCTTTTCAATATAAAGGCGCAGCAATTCGCAGATATTCTGGTCGTCGTCGACCACTAAGATTTTTTCCGCAGCCATAGCGGGTTCCCTCCTTTTGGGGAAAAGCGCGCGGCGTCCGCGCGCGTTTTTCCAGACCGGCGTTTTCCGCCTTTTTTCATTATACCCGCTTTGCGGCGGGAAAGGATGAATATTTTATAAAAAATTTCCAGGAGGGCGCGGCGGAAAATCCCCCTGCCCGGACGTTTGGGGCTGGCCTATCGCGCGCAGGTGTGCTATAATGCCAGCAGGAAGGCCGCAACGCGGGAGGAAAAGCCCGGCGGCGGCACCCGGCCGTGGCGCGCGGCGCGCCCACCGCAGGTGTGCTATAATACCAGCAGGAAGGCCGCAACGCGGGAGAGAAAGCCCGGCGGCGCCCGGCCGTGGCGGCCGGAGGAGGGACCCGAAATGGAAGGATTGCGCATCGGAGTGGAAAAGGGCCGCGCGGGCCGGGCGTTTTTGCTGGGCCTTGCCATTGCGGCGGCGTTTTTCCTGCCATTCATCGCGTTTGACCAGGGATTATTCCTGTTTTACGGCGACTTCAACGTACAGCAGATCCCGTTTTACCAAATGTGCCACGACGCCGTGCGCAGCGGGAATATTTTCTGGAGCTGGACGACGGACCTCGGCGCAAATTTCATCGGCTCTTATTCGTTTTACTTGCTGGGCAGCCCGTTTTTTTGGGCGACCATCCCGTTCCCCAGCGAGGCGGTGCCATATTTAATGGGCCCGCTGCTCATCCTTAAATTTGCCTGCGCGTCGCTCACCGGCTACGTTTACCTGCGGCGCTACGCCGCAAACGCGGATTACGCCGTGCTCGGCGGGCTTTTGTACGCGTTTTCCGGGTTTTCGGTTTACAATATCTTTTTTAACCACTTCCACGAGGCCATCGTCTTTTTTCCTCTCCTGCTGTTCGCGCTCGACGAATTCGTCATGGAGCGCCGCCGCGGCCTGTTCTGCCTGATGGTGGCGGCGTGCTGCTTTGTCAACTACTATTTCTTTGTTGGGCAGGTGGTCTTCTGCCTGCTTTATTTCCTCGTGCGGGTCTGCTCCGGCAACTGGCGCATCCGCCTGCGGGACTTCGGCCTGCTGGCGCTGGAGTCGGCGCTCGGCGTGCTGCTCACGTCCGGCCTGCTGCTGCCCACGGTGCTCGCCGTGCTGCAAAACCCCCGCGTCGACAACCCGCCGGACGGCTGGGGTGCGCTGCTCTACGGCTGGAACCAGCGGTATGTGCACATCCTCGAGTGCTTCTTTTTCCCGCCGGATATCCCGGCACGGCCAAATTTCACGCCGGATTCCGAGTCCAAATGGGCGTCGCTCGGCGCATGGCTGCCGCTCTTCGGCATGACGGGCGCCATCGGCTTTTTGCAGATCCGCCGCAAGAGCTGGCTGAAAAAGCTGCTCTTCCTGCTTGCGCTCTGCGCGTTTATCCCGGTGCTCAATTCGGCGTTCCAGCTCTTTAATTCCTCCTATTACGCGCGCTGGTTCTATATGCTCACGCTGATGCTCGCGCTTGCGACGCTCATCGCGCTGCAGTCGGCGCAGACCGACTGGAAACGCGCGGTGAAGTGGTCGCTGGGCTTTACGCTCGGCATCGCGCTGCCCATTGGCCTCATGCCGGAAACGGAAGAGGCCGCCGGCGGCACAGAGAGCGTCACCTTTGGCTTGGAAGCGTACCCCACACGGTTTTGGGCCTATGTGGCCATTGCGCTGCTCTGCCTGCTGCTGCTCGCGGTACTGCTGCGCAACGTGCGCCGGGACCGCCGCCGCTTTGTGCGCTCCGCCACGGCCTGCGTGGCCGCCGTCTCGGTGCTGTACGCCGCGTTCTTCCTCGCGCTGGGTAAAACGCAGACCGAGGACCCGCGCCGCGTGCTGATCCCGCATTCCATCAACGGCGGGGACCAGATCTCCCTGCCGGAAGGCGGCTTTGCCCGCGCCGATTTTTACGAGTGTTCCGACAACCAGGGCATGTTCTGGCAGATGCCGGCCATCCAGGCGTTCCACAGCATTGTGCCGGGCTCCGTGATGGAGTTCTACCCGTCCATCGGCGTCACGCGGGACGTCGGCTCCCGGCCGGACACCTCCACCTACGGCCTGCGCGGCCTCACCTCCTGCCGCTGGCTGTTCGACGAGGTGGGCGACAACGAGACCTTTGGCTGGGAGGGCCGCTACGACTCCCCGAAAATGCCGGGTTGGACGTATTACGGCACGCAGAACGGGTTTGATATCTGGGAAAACGAATACTACATCCCGATGGGATTTTCCTACGACTATTATGTGACGGAGGAGGAATACGAGGCCACGCCGGTGGGCGAACGGAATTTGCTGCTGCTCAAAGCGCTGGTGCTCACCGAGGAGCAGGCTGCGGAATACGGCGGCATGCTTTCGCCGCTGCCCGGCGTGCCGGACTACACGCAGGAGGAATATTTCCAAGACTGCCTGGACCGCCGCAGCATGGCGTGTTCCTCTTTTTCCTACGACAACACCGGGTTTACCGCGGAATATACGGCCCAGGAGCCGGGCTTGGTGTTCTTCAGCGTGCCGTACGAGAGCGGCTGGAGCGCCACCGTGAACGGCCGCCCGGTGGAGGTGGAACGCGTGAGCGTCGGCTTCATGGCCGTAGCGGCGCCGGAAGGGGAGAGCGTCATCCGCTTTACCTACCGGACGCCGGGCCTCGTCCCGGGGCTGCTCGCCTCTGGCGCGGCGGCGCTGCTCTTCGCCGCTTACCTGCCGGCTGTGCGCCGCTGGGACCGCATCTGGCGCAACGAGACACGCCGCCGGAAGTACCGTGTGGTGCAGCCGCTGCCCGCGCCGGGCGGCCTGCGCCGCAAAGATCCCCCGCCGCAAAAGGAGGAACCAAAACCGTGACAACGCTCTACCTGGTCGTCCCTTGTTACAACGAAGAAGCCGTGCTGCCGGAGACGACCGCCCGCCTGACCCAAAAGCTGGGGGAGATGGAGGATGCCGGCCTCATCGGCCCAGAGAGCCGCATCCTGTATGTGGACGACGGCAGCCGCGACCGCACCTGGGAACTCATCTCCCGCTTCTTTGAAGAGTCGCCGTACGTCACCGGCCTCAAGCTGGCGCACAACCGCGGCCACCAGAATGCGCTGCTGGCCGGCCTGATGGCTGCGAAAGACTGCTGCGACTGCGCCGTGAGCCTGGACGCGGACTTGCAGGACGACGTGGACGCGCTCGACCAATTCGTCGCAAAATTCCACGGCGGCTGCGATATTGTCTACGGCGTGCGCAGCAGCCGCGAGACGGACACCGCCTTTAAGCGCGGCAGCGCGCAGGCGTTTTACCGCCTGATGGGCCTGCTCGGCGTAGAGATGGTGTACAACCACGCAGACTACCGCCTGATGAGCCGCCGCGCGCTGGAAGCGCTGGCGGAATACCGTGAGGAAAACCTCTTTTTGCGCGGCCTGGTGCCGCAGCTCGGCTTCCGCAGCGGCTGCGTCTATTACGAGCGGCACGAGCGCTTTGCCGGGGAATCGAAATACCCGCTGAAAAAAATGATCTCCTTTGCGCTCGACGGCGTGACGTCGTTCAGCGTGAAGCCGCTGCGCATGATTGCGGCGCTGGGCGTGCTGGTCTCGCTGCTCAGCGTAGCGGGCCTGCTCTACGCGCTCATTTCCCATGCGCTCGGCCGGACGGTGGCGGGCTGGACGGCCATTGTCTCGTCCATCTGGCTGCTCGGCGGCCTGCAAATGCTTTGCCTCGGCGTTGTGGGCGGCTATGTGGGGAAAATTTACAGCGAAGTCAAGGCGCGGCCGCGTTATCATGTGGAAGAGCACCTGAAAAAATAAGGAATTGCCCGGTGTGTTGCAGAAAGCCGGGCAATCTGTTATAATAAACAACAGGCCGCGGCGCAGGCTGCGGCGGTATTTTGCGGGCATGGCGGAATTGGCAGACGCGCTGGATTTAGGTTCCAGTGCCGCAAGGCGTACAGGTTCGAGTCCTGCTGCCCGCACCAGGAAAGCAAAAAGGTTTGAGAAAAAAGGAGGTTTCCCGCATGGAGATCAGCAAAGACATTGTTTATGTGGGCGTCAACGACCATTCCGTGGATCTGTTCGAAGGGCAGTACCGCGTGCCGAACGGCATGGCGTACAATTCCTATGTGATCCTCGACGAAAAGGTCGCCGTGATGGACACGGTAGACGCGCGCTTTACGCACGAATGGCTCGATAACCTGGAGGCCGCCCTGGCGGGGCGCAAGCCGGATTATTTGATCGTGCAGCACATGGAGCCGGATCACTCGGCTAATATTGCGAATTTCGCAAAGGCCTACCCGGACGCGGTGATTGTCTCGAACCGCAAGGCGTTTGCGATGATGGAAAATTTCTTCAGCATCGACCTTGAGGGCCGCAAGCACGAGGTGGAAAACGGCGGCACGCTCTCGCTCGGCCGGCACGAGCTCACGTTCGTCTTTGCCCCGATGGTCCACTGGCCGGAGGTGATGATCACCTACGACGCCACGGAGAAGCTGCTCTTCTCGGCCGACGCGTTCGGCAAGTTCGGCGCGCTGGACGTGGACGAGCCGTGGGACGACGAAGCCCGCCGCTATTATATCGGCATCGTCGGCAAATACGGCGGCCAGGTGACGCCGGTGCTGCAAAAGGCCGCGGGCCTCGAAATCCAGACGATTTGCCCGCTGCACGGGCCCGTCCTCAAAGAAAACCTTGGCCACGTCCTCGGCCTTTACAAGACCTGGGCCTCCTACGAAGTGGAGACGGAGGGCATCGTGGTTGCGTATACGTCCGTCTACGGGCACACGCGCTATGCGGTAGAGCAGCTGGTGGACAAGCTCAAGGCGAACGGCTGCCCGCGCATCGAAGTGTTTGACCTGGCGCGCGACGACATGTCCGCCGCCGTGGCCGCAGCGTTCCGCTACGGCAAGCTGGTGCTGGCCACTACGACGTATAACGCGGATATCTTCCCGTTTATGCGGGAATTCCTCGACCATCTCGCGGAGCGGAATTTCCAAAACCGCACGGTCGCGCTGATGGAAAACGGCTCCTGGGCGCCGCTCGCTGCAAAGGTTATGAAGCAGAAGCTCTGCGGCTGCCGGAACATCACTTGGGTGGAGCCGGTGGTGCGCATCCGCTCGGCGCTCAACGCCGACAGCCGCGCCCAGCTTGACGAAATGGCGAAAGCCCTTTGCCAGAATTATATCGCGCAGGACGACGCCCTCGCGAATAAGAACGACCTCACCGCGCTGTTCAAGATTGGCTACGGCCTGTATGTCGTCACCTCCAACGACGGCAAGCGGGACAACGGCCTCATTGTCAACGCCGTGACCCAGGTGACCGACAGCCCGAACCGCGTGGCCGTCACCATCAACAAGGCAAACTATTCCCACCATGTCATCCGGCAGACGGGGAAGATGAACGTCAACTGCCTCTCGGTGGAAGCGCCGTTCAGCGTGTTCCAGTGCTTTGGCTTCCGCAGCGGCCGTACGGAAGAGAAATTCGACACCATCCAGCCGCTGCATTCTGACAACGGCTTGGCTTTCCTGCCGGAGTATATCAACGCGCTGCTTTCTCTGGAAGTGGAGCAGTACGTCGACCTGGGCAGCCACGGCATGTTCATTTGCAGCATCACCGAGGCGCGCGTCATGAGCGACAAGCCGACCATGACGTACACTTATTACCAGGAGCACGTCAAGCCGAAGCCGCAGACGGAGGGCAAGAAGGGGTTTGTCTGCAAAGTGTGCGGCTATATCTACGAGGGCGACGAGCTGCCCGAGGATTTCATCTGCCCGCTGTGCAAACACGGCGCGGCGGACTTTGAGCCGATTGGCTGAGGCCGCCCTGCCGTTGGCAGAAAACGCGCAAAAACGCAACGCAGCCCGGGAGGGGCCCAACGGCCTTTCCCGGGCTGTTTTTTGGCGGCCGCATGCGGTTTTTGGGTTCCTGTAGGCCCTGAGAAAAAAGTGAAATGGCGTGTTAGCATGAGGGAGTATGCGCCCGAAAACGGGAGCAAACCGGAGGCTGCAAAGAAAATATAAAATAAATCAGGATTTTCCCTTGACACCGGCCCGGTAATATGGTAATATCATATACGCAAATTCCTGAGGAAATCCCTGCCCAGAGGCAGGGCCTTTTGATGATAAGGAATTCGGTCAAGGAATCGGAATGAAACGTTGCAGGAGGTACACGCTATGTCTACTACGATGCCGAAAGCCGGGCAGGTCGAGCGTAAATGGTATGTCATCGACGCTGCCGGCAAACCGCTGGGCCGCGTAGCCGCCCAGGCCGCCGTGCTGCTCCGCGGCAAGCATAAGCCCACCTTCGCTCCGCATGTCGACTGCGGCGACCATGTCGTCATTGTCAACTGCGCGCAGGCGGTGCTCACCGGGAAGAAGCTCCAGCAGAAGATCTATTACCGCCACACCGGCTACATTGGCCATCTCAAAGAGGTGCGTTACGACACGCTGATGCGCACCAATCCCGTGAAGGCAATGCAGCTTGCGGTGAAGGGCATGGTGCCGGATTCGACCATTGGCCGCGAGGCGCTCACCCGCCTGCGCCTGTTTGCCGGCCCGGAACACAAGCACGCCGCCCAGAAGCCCGAAGCCTGGGAACTGTAAGGAAGGGGGAACCGAACCATGTCTTTGTATGAGAAAGCGCCTTATTTTTACGGCACCGGCCGCCGGAAGAGCTCCGTCGCCCGCGTAAGGCTGTATCAGGGGACCGGCAAGGTCACCATTAACGACCGTGACATCGATGACTATTTCGGCCTGGAGACGCTCAAGCTGATTGTCCGCCAGCCGCTGGAGCTGACCAACACCGGCGATAAGTTCGACGTGGTGTGCCGCGTTGCCGGCGGCGGTGTAACCGGCCAGGCCGGCGCCATCCGCCACGGCGTTGCCCGCGCACTGCTCCAGTACGACGCAGAGAACCTCCGCGCCCCGCTGAAGAAGGCCGGCTTCCTCACCCGTGACCCGAGGATGAAGGAACGCAAGAAATACGGCCTCAAGGCTGCCCGTCGCGCTCCGCAGTTCAGCAAGCGATAATTTTAGTTCAAAACAGCTCAAAAACCCCGAAACCATGCGGTTTTCGGGGTTTTTCCTTTTCAGATTGTTTGCCCTG